>NZ_CP085193.1:10386443-11079664 GCF_024298965.1 Streptomyces rapamycinicus NRRL 5491
GGCCGACTCGGTACGGTCCCCTTACGCCCAACGGACGCGGCCTCACCCGAGGCTCGCATCCGTGCGGCGCCCCAGGCGCGACGGCGCGCGCTGTGCCCAACCCCCATTGAGAATCACACTTCTCCCCGGAGGTTCCCCGTGCACAGGAAACGTCCCGACCTGCCCGTCCCCGGCCCCGCCCCGCGCCGCTCCGTGATGAAGGCCGTGGCCGGCGCCGTCCTGATCACCGCGGCGAACGCGCCCGCGTGGGCCGCGCCCGTCCGCAGGCGGCCGAAGGCGGGCCGGGTACTGGTGTTCTCCAAGACGGCGGGCTTCCGTCACGACTCCATCCCCGACGGCATCGCCGCCATCCGGCAACTGGGCACCCAGGCCGGGTTCGCCGTCGACGCCACCGAGGACGCCGCCGCCTTCACCCCCGGCAACCTCGCCCGCTACGCCGCCGTGGTCTTCCTGTCCACGACCGGCGACGTCCTCGACGGCGGCCGGCAGACGGCCTTCGAGGGCTATATCGCGGCGGGCGGCGGCTACGCGGGGGTGCACGCCGCCGCCGACACCGAGTACGACTGGCCGTTCTACGGCGGCCTGTGCGGGGCGTGGTTCCAGTCCCACCCGGCGATCCAGCGGGCCACGGTGAAGGTCGAGGACCACGCCCACCCGGCGACGGCCCACCTCGGAAACACCTGGGTGCGCACCGACGAGTGGTACAACTACCGCACCAACCCCCGCGGTACGGCCACCGTGCGCGTGCTCGCCGCGCTGGACGAGTCCTCGTACAGCGGCGGCACCATGAACGGCGATCACCCCATCAGCTGGTACCAGGCGTACAAGGGCGGCCGGGCCTTCTACACCGGCCTCGGCCACACCAAGGAGTCCTACGCCGAGCCCGCCTTCCGGCAGCACCTCCTCGGCGGCATCACCTACGCCATGGGCGTGGCCAAGTGACCCCCGACGTCCCGCGCCGCCAGTTCATGGCCCTCGCCGCCACGACCACCACGGGCCTCGCCGCCACCGGCCTGCCCGCCGGGTCCGCCCACGCCGCGCGGCACGGCGGCCACCGGGCGGCGGACCGGCCGCTGGCGCTGTGGTACCGCGCGCCCGCCGCCGACTGGCTGAGCGCCCTGCCGCTGGGCAACGGGCGGCTCGGCGCGATGGTGTTCGGGGGCACCGAGACCGAGCGGCTGCAGCTCAACGCGGACACCGTCTGGGCGGGCGGGCCGCACGAATACGACAACCACAAGGGTCTCGCCGCCCTGCCCCGGATCCGGCAGCTCGTCTTCGACGGCGAGTGGCCGGAGGCCGAGACGCTGATCAACTCCGACTTCCTCGGTGTGCCCGGTGGCCAGGCCCAGTACCAGACCGTCGGCAACCTGCTCCTGAAGCTGCCGACGGGCGGCACGGTGTCCGGCTACCGGCGGGAGCTGGACCTGGACTCGGCGGTCGCCACCACCACCTACACCCGCGACGGTGTGACGTACACCCGCGAGGCGTTCGCCAGCGCTCCCGACCGTGTCGTCGTCGTCCGGCTGTCCGCCTCGAAGAAGGGTGCCCTGTCCTTCGGCGCCACGTTCGACAGCCCGCTGCACACCTCCCTGTCCTCGCCAGACCCGCTCACCGCCGCGCTCGACGGGACCGGCGACGCCACGGGCGGCGTGGACGGCGCGGTGGGATTCCGCGCGCTGGTGCGGGTACTCGCCGAGGGCGGCACCACCACCAGCGCGGGCGGAACCGTCACCGTCCGGGGCGCCGACGCGGCCACCGTCCTGGTGGCCATCGGCACCACCTATGTGAACTGGGAGAACGCCCAAGGCGACGCGGCGGGCCGGGCGGCGGGGGACCTCAACCCGGCGGCGAACCGCCCGTACGGACAACTGCGCGGCCGCCATGTCGAGGACCACCGCGCGCTGTTCCGCCGTACCGCGCTGGACGTGGGCACCAGCGACGCGGCGGCCCTGCCCACCGACGAGCGGGTCGCCCGCTTCGCCTCCGGCGGCGATCCGCAACTGGTCGAGCTGCACTTCCAGTACGGCCGCTATCTGCTCATCGCCGCGTCCCGCCCCGGCACCCAGCCGGCCAATCTCCAGGGCATCTGGAACGACCTGACGAGCCCGCCCTGGGGCTCGAAGTACACCATCAACATCAATACGGAGATGAACTACTGGCCGGCCGCCCCCGCCAACCTCCTGGAGTGCTGGGATCCGGTCTTCGCGCTGCTCGACGAGCTGGCCGTGGCCGGGCGGTCGACGGCGCGCACCCAGTACGGCGCGGACGGCTGGGTCACCCACCACAACACCGACGCCTGGCGCGGCACCGCCCCCGTGGACGGCGCCTTCTGGGGCATGTGGCCGATGGGCGGCGCCTGGCTGTCCATGGCCATCTGGGAGCACTACCGCTACACCCGCGACACGGCGAAACTGCGGACGCGCTACCCCGTCCTCAAGGGCGCCGCCCAGTTCTTCCTCGACGCGCTGGTCACCGATCCGACCACGGGCGCGCTGGTCACCTGCCCCTCCGTCTCCCCGGAGAACGCCCACCACGGCGGGGGCGGCGGCTCGCTGTGCGCCGGGCCGACGATGGACACGCAACTGCTGCGCGACCTGTTCGGCGCGGTGGCCTCGGCCGCCGACCTCCTCGGCACCGACGCCGCCTTCCGGGACCAGGTGCTCACCGCGCGCGGACGGCTCGCCCCCATGAAGGTCGGCGCGCGCGGCCAGCTCCAGGAGTGGCAGCAGGACTGGGACGCGGGCGCCCCCGAGCAGCAGCACCGCCATGTCTCCCATCTGTACGGGCTGCATCCGAGCAACCAGATCAGCCGGACGCGCACCCCGGACCTCTTCGCCGCCGCGCGCACCACCCTCGTCCAGCGCGGTGACGCGGGGACCGGCTGGTCGCTCGCCTGGAAGATCAACTTCTGGGCGCGGCTCCAGGAGGGGGACCGCTCCTACAAGCTGCTCACCGATCTGCTGACCCCCGAGCGCACCGCCCCCAACCTCTTCGACCTGCATCCGCCGTTCCAGATCGACGGCAACTTCGGCGCCTGCGCCGGAGTGACCGAATGGCTGCTCCAGAGCCAGCACGACGAACTGCACCTGCTGCCCGCCCTCCCGCCGAACCTGCCGGACGGCAGCGTTCGGGGCCTGCTGGCGCGGGGCGGTTTCGAGGTGGACGTCGGCTGGCGCGGCGGTGCGCTGAGCGAGGCGCGGCTGAGGGCACGGGCCGGAGGGCCGACACGGCTGCGTACGGCGAAGGCCGTGCGGGTGACCTCCGGGGACGTGCCCGTCGCCACCACCCGGCCGGAGCCGGAGGTCACGGCCTTCACCGCGAACGCGGGCGCCACATATGTGATCCGTCCCGCCTGAGCGTGGGCTCGGCCGCCGGTGGCCGCGTCGGAGCGGATGCCCATCAGCCGGCTCCGCGCAGCAGGGCGGGAAGGCCGGCCACCGAGTCCAGTACATGGGTAGCCCCGGCCGCACGGAACGCCTCGTCACCGTGGGCTCCGGTGCGCACCCCGGCGACCAGCCCCGCCCCGGCCCTTACGCCGCTGAGCATGTCGTAGGAGGTGTCGCCGACGACGGCCACCTGGCCCACATGCTCGGCGGCCCTGGTCCGCAGGAACGCCTCCAGCACCATGTCCGGGTACGGCCGCCCGCGCCCGCCCGCGTCGGCGGGGCACAGGGTGAGCGGCACCAGGCCGCGCCAGCCGAGCGCGTCCAGGATGGCGTCCTGGGTGACACGGGCGAAGCCGGTGGTGAGCACGGCGGTGCGGCCGTCGGCGGCGAGTTCCTCGACGGCCTCGCGGGCGCCGGGGACGGGGGCGATCAGACCGCCGTCGACGAGTTCGCCGTACGCCCGCTCGAAGGCGGCGTTGGCGCGCTGGGCCAGATCCTCGGCGCCGAACAGACGGCGGAAGACGGAGATCTTGGACTCGCCCATGGTGGCGCGCACATAGGCCAGCTTCTCGGCGTGGTCGGGGGTGCCGGGCTCGACGCCCAGCTCACCGGCGGCGGCGTCGAAGGCGCGCTCGACCAGGCCGCCGTCGGCGACGGTGGTACCGGCCATGTCGAGGGCCACCAGGCGGATCTCGGGGATGGGGGCGGGGATGGTCATGGGTGTCACCAGCCCAATTCGTTCGCGGTGGTTTCGGCTATCGCGGGCGAGCAGGTCATACCGCGCCCGCCGGGCCCGGTGACCAGCCAGACGGCGTCGCGCACCCGCTGGCGGTGCACGACCCGGCCGCTGTCGGTGCACTGCGCGTACACCCCGGCCCAGCGGCGCCGGACCTTCGGCAGCGGACGGCCGAGGAGGGACTCCACGACCCCGGTGAGGTGGTCGTAGGGGTCCTCGAGGGTGTCGAAGGCGAAGGGGTGCTCGTACTCGTGGGTGTCGCCGATGGTCAGTCCGCCGTCGGCGCGCTGCACCATCAGCAGCTGCATGCGGTGCTCGGCGGCCGTACCGGCCTGCGGCCGCCGCCCGTTCAGCTCGTCCAGGGCGGGGGAGGCGTACGCCGGGTAGTAGCGGAAGCTGTCGGAGTCGGCGACCGAGGTGGGCAGCGGCTCGCCGAGCGGGTCGGTCTGCATCATCTGCAGCCGGACGCACCGTACGGGCAGGTCAGGACCGGCCAGCTCGCGCACCAGACCGCCCAGCCAGGCGCCGGTGCACAGCACGACGGCGTCACCGGTGTGCACCTCGCCGTGGTCGTCGCGGACGGCCCGCTCGCCGGTCACCTCCCGGACCTCGCGGCCGGGCAGGAAGGTGTACCGGGGGGACTTCCGCAGCTCGGCGCGCAGGGCGACCTGGGCGGTGCGCGGCTCTACGGCCGCGTCCCGCTCGCAGTACAGGGCGGCGTCGAACTCCCCGCGCAGGGCGGGGTTGAGGGCCCGGGCCTCGTCCGGGGTCAGCAGCTTGTGGCCACGCACGGCGGCGTCCGCGCGGGCCACGGCGGCCTCGGCCACCGCCAGCTCCAGCGCGCCGCGGACCGGGGTCAGGGAACCGTTCGGGCGGAAGCCCAGCGCCGGAATCCGGCCGCCGATGTCCTCCCACAGCTCCCGGGCCCGCAGCGCGGTGGCCAGCTCCTCGCCGCCCGCCCGGCCGCTCACCCAGATCTGGCCGAAATTGCGGAGCGAGGCGCCGCGAGCCTCCGCCTCGCGCTCGATCTGTACGACCTCATGGCCGCGTTCCACCGCGTGCCAGGCGTGCATGGTGCCCACCACACCGGCTCCGACGACTATCACTCTCACGTCCGTCAGGCTCCATCTCACTGGGGGACCGGAGGCATCCGGCTGACCCCCAAAGCGTGAACCGAGCATCGCGTTTGGGCTAGACCCGTTATCTTTTTGTGATAGCACAAGAGGGGTAAAAGGGGATTTTTCAGCCGCGCAGATGGGTCGTGAACGAGAACCGGTCACCCCGGTACAGCGCCCGCACCCGCTCCAGCGGACGGCCCCCGGTGTCGCGCGAGACACGGTGGATGAGCAGCATCGGAAGAGCCGGCGGGGTGCCGATGAGCAGGGCCTCGCGCGGCGTGGCGAGCACGGTCTCGATCCGCTCGTCGGCGTCGCCGAAGGCGATGCCCCGCTCGGCGAGATGGGCGTAGAAGGACGAGTCCGGATCGAAGGCGGTGTCCAGATCGGGCACCCGCGCCTCGGCCACGTACGTGCTCTCCAGCCCGACCCGCTCGTCGTCCGCGAGCAGCACCCGCTCCAGGTGCCAGACGGGCTCGCCCCGCGTCAGACCGGTCTCGGCGGCGAGCGCGTCGGGGCAGGGGAAGCGGTCCAGGGTGACGAGCGAACGGCCGGGGGCGCGCCCCTGGCGCCGTACGCCCTCCGTATAGCTGGCCAGCGACAGCGGCTGCTCCAGCTTGGGCCCCGCCACCACCGTCCCACGGCCCTGCCGCCGCAGCCTCCCCTCCAGCACCAGCTCGCGCAGCGCCTGCCGGACCGTCTCCCGCGCGACGTCGAACCGCTCGGAGAGGTCGCGCTCGGTGGGGATGGGCGCGCCCTCGCCCAACTCGTCGACGAGCAGGGCGATATGCGCCTTGACGGCGTAGTACTTGGGCACCCGGCCGTGTTCCGGGATGCCGGAGCGGACGGGGGCGCCGGGGGCCTGGTCGTTCGGGTAGTCCACGCGGAGATCGTCGCAGACGGGGGCGCGGGCCCGGGCGGTGGCCGCCGTCGGCCCCGTTCCACCCGGTGCCGCTACCGCGCCCCCGGGGTGCCCGACTCCAGCAGCCGGCCGCCGTCCCAGACCACACCGACCTGGCGGTAGTACGCGGCGATCGGCTCGCGGACCTCCAGCCGGGCCAGTTCCTCGGTGGGGGAGTCGAACAGCTCCAGCTCGGCGTCGCCGACCCACGGCTGACCGCCCTCGAAGGAGGCGGCGCCGGACTCGATCAGCTCGTCGAGGGCGAGGCCCCCGCCGTTCTCGATCGACGGCAGCCAGCGGTGGTGGGCCATCGGATGGCCGTTGACGAAGCCACCGGTCCCGGAGGGCCCGCGCAGGGTCACCACGGCCTGGGCCAGGCGCCGGTCGGCCGCGGCGAGCGTCGCGCCGAACCGGGCCCCGGGCTCGACGCGCGGGGCGGGCCCGTACGGATGGGGGCGGGTCTGGTGGATGGAGCCGAGCTTCTTCGGATAGCCCTGCTGCACCCCGCGGGCGATCGCGAAGTCCTTGTCGACCCAGATGTAGACACAGCGGGAGTACGTCCGGCCCCGGTACGCGCAGCGGACGACCGCGAATGCCTCCTTGTACTGGGAGAGCACCGGATCCAGCAGCTCCCGCCCACCGGCCGCGCAGGACTGCCAGTCGGCCCAGATCAGCGCGACCGCCCCCGGATCCTCCTCGGCGGGCTCCAGCGGCTCCGGCAGGAGTTCGCGCACCCGCGCGGGGTCGGTGCGGTACTCGACGGTGAGCAGATCGCCGGAGTAGTGCCACGGCGGGGCGGGGATGAGGGACGCGGCGCCGGTGGCGGTCTTGGGCGGGAAATAGCCTCGGACGCTGGTCATGCCGTCACGCTCCTGACACGGCTGGCCGCGGATGGGCTGAGGGGTCTGGGGCGTCACGCACGCGCGAGCCGCTCCAGACGCTCGTGGAGATGGTCGACATAGCCCTCGGACTCCGGCTTCATCAGCACGCTCCGCAGGACGCGGGCCCCGTCGGCGTCCCGGACGAGCTTCGGATGGAGGGCCGTGAGGCGATCGGCGCCGACGCGGAGCGTGCTCACGAAGACGGGGTCGCTGTCCGTCATCCCCTCCTGGAGGATGCGGTTGCTGGCCGCGTCGATCTGCGACAGCGTGGCGGCCTCGGTCACCGGGAAGTAGCTGACGATGTCCAGCTCCGGGGCCTGGTACAGCTCCAGGTGGGCCGAGCCCTCGATCAGTTCGGCCCAGCGCAGCGCCGCCCGCCGGCCCGCCGCGAGCGACTGCCCCAGCCCCTCCCGCGTGGGCGGTATCAGCTGGAAGGTGAGCCACAGCGCGGCGGCCGCCGCGCCCGCGCGGGAACACTCCAGGCTGATCTCCCCGAGGTGCAGCTCCTCGGAGGTGAAGTACGTGTACGGCGAGTCGTGCAGATAGAACCGGCCCACCGAGGGATCGCGGAACAGGACGGCGCCGCAGCCGTACGGCTGGAGGCCGTGCTTGTGCGGGTCCACGACGATGGAATCCGCCTCGGCGATGGCCCGCCACGGCTCCTCGGGCAGGCCCTCCGGTCCCGGTGCCCCGGCCAGCAGGGTGAAGAAGCCACCGTAGGCGGCGTCGACGTGGATGCGCACGCCGTAGCGTTCGCGCAGCGCAAGCGCCTCGTGGATCGGTTCGACGGCTCCGAGCCCGGTGGTGCCCGCGGTGAGCACGACGGTGCCGACGCGGCCGGTCCGCAGGACCCGCTCCAGCGCGTCGAGATCCATCCGCCCCAGGTCGTCCACCGGGACCGGATGGCCCTCCACCCCCAGCACACGGCACATCCGGCCATGGGTGTAATGGGCCTCGGTGCTGTAGGCCACGCCCTTGCCGGGGTGCAGTTCGCGGGCCACGAAGAGCGCCTCGAGGTTGGCGATGGTGCCGCTGGTGGTCAGATGGCCGAGGTGGGTGTCGTAGCCGAACATCGTGGCGAGCTGCTGGACGGCCTCCCGCTCCATCTCGGCGGTGGCCGGGCCGCCGTCCAGAGCGTGGTTGTTGGGATTGATCAGCATCGCCGTGAGGTAGCCCACGACGGCCGCCGGATGCGGTGGCTTGAGCATCTGGCCCGCGTAACGGGGGTGGAAGAAGGGGTAGTTGTCCTTGAGCCGCTCGGTGAAGACCTCGAACGCGGCGGCGAACCGGGCGTCGTCGACCGCCAGCGCCGGATGGGCCTGGTAGGGGCCGAAGCTCTTCACCCAGTCGGCGTTCGACGCCACGGCCGTGGCGAGCCAGGCTTTCAGATCCATGTGGTCCACTCCTTGGTCGGGCCGGAGGTTTGTCCAGGGCTGCTGGGGCGGTCGGGGCTGGCGGTGCGGTCAGGGGGCGCTGTGCGGTCAGGGGCCGCTGTGGGGTCAGGGCCGCTGGTGAGGTCAGGGCCGCTTGGGCGGGCGGATGCCGCGGAACTCCCAGTCTCCGCCGAGGGCGGTGGACAGGACTTCCTCCGACTCGGTGGGCTGTGCTCCGACATCGCCGCGGATCGGGGTCGGACCCGTGACGATGTGGTTGCTGAGCCGCCCCAGGCCCTCCACCTCCACCTCCACGACATCACCCGGCTGTACGGGGCGGGAGTTGGCGGGCGTCCCGGAGAGCAGCACATCACCGGGGCGGAGGGTGATGGTGCGGGCGATGTCGGCGACGAGATAGTGCATGTCCCACTCCATCTCGTCGGTGGACCCGTCCTGCGCCGGCCGGCCGTTGACGTAGGTGCGCAGGTATTTGCCGCGGAAGTCCCAGTCGGTGACCAGCCCCGGCCCCAGCGGGCACAGGGTGTCGGACCCCTTCACACGGAGCATCGAACCGGCGTCGGTGTCCCGGAAGTCATGCAGCCCGTAGTCGTTGGCGACCGTGTAACCGGCGATGTGCTCCGCCGCCTGGCCGGGCGCGATGTTCCGCGCCGTCTTCCCGATGACGATGGCCACCTCGCCCTCGTAGTTGAGCCACTTGCAGCCCTCGGGGCGGACGACGGCGCCCCGGTGGGAGTTGAGGGCCGAGGTCGGCTTGTGGAAGTAGGTGGGGGCGGCGGGGAGCCGGACCTGGAACTCGGCTACGCGGCTGCGGTGGTTGAGGTGGACTGCGATCACCTTGGAGGGGACCACGGGAGGCAGATGGTGTGCCTCGTGGATCGCGACGCGGCGGCCGTCGCCGGTGACGAGTTCGTCGCCCTCGCGGACGGTCTCCACGACGGCCCCGTCGAGGAGGACGCGGCGGTACTCGGGCATGTCGGCTCTCCTCAGACGGGGCGGTGCGGTGCGGTGGCGGGCGCGGCCGAGCCGGTGCCGGTCCAGCCGTCGGCCGGGCGGTCGAACCAGAGGTGGGCCTGGCCGGTGCCGACGGAGTTCTCGTACGCGCCGTACTGGCGGGCCGGGGCCACGCACCCCCGCTCGCCGAGGGCGCCGGCCATCATCAGATAGTGGGAGAACTTCGCCTCGGGCTGGTGGGTCCAGAACTCGTCCATGGTGTCGAGGACCTTGTCGTGGCGGCCCTCCTTGAACCAGGCGATGCGCTCCTCGTCGGCCGCCCTCGCCCGGGGGGTGAAGACATGGCGCGGGTCGCTGGCCTCGTGGTCCCGGATCTCGCGCAGCGGCCAGAAGGTGTGCGAGAGGGCGCCGGAGGCGATCAGGAGCACACGGCGGCCGGGCGTGGCGGCGATGCCGTCGGCGAGCGCCCGGCCCAGCCGGAAGTGGTCCTCCATGTCGCCGGTCTGGCACACCCCGATCGTCATCCACCGCTTGCCGGGCAGCCCCTCGCCCAGGAACTTCCAGAGGTTGACGGTGGCGTAGTGGATCGGCAGGAAGGGGTCGTCGACCGGGGTGATGAAGGTGCCGTGTGCCTCGGCGAACTGGACTACCGAGTGGGCGAGTTCGGGGTCACCGGGGAAGTCGTACGGCATCCGGCACATGCCCCGTGGCAGCTCGTCGGAGGTGAACAGCCCCGCGCGCCGCGAGTGGGCCGTCACGACGAACTCGACCGTGGTGGCCCAGTGGGAGTCCAGGACGACGACGGTGTCGTAGCCGTCGCGCCCGAAGACGTCCTCGCGGAGCTGCCGGAGGCCGGTGACCAGGGTGATCTCCTTGCCCTCGTTGAGCTCGCGCCGGGTCTCCTCGGGGAGCACGATGGTGGGGACATGGGCGAGCAGACCCGCCCCGACGATCTCACCCATGGTCGCTGAATCCCTTCGGGGCGGTCACGCGGTTCTTCAGATCGCAGTAGAAGTCGAAGCTCCAGGTGCCGCCCTCGCGGCCGACGCCGGAGAGCCGGGAGCCGCCGAAGGGCGCCCGCAGATCGCGTACGAAGAAGCAGTTGACCCAGACCGTGCCCGCCACCAGCTGGGCGGTGACGCGTTCGGCACGCCGGTGGTCGCCGGTGGCCACGGTGGCGGCCAGCCCGTAGCGGGTGTCGTTGGCGAGGTGGATCGCCTCCGCCTCGTCCGCGAAGGTCTGCAGCGTCAGTACCGGGCCGAAGACCTCCTCCTGCACGATCTCCGAGTCCTGGGCGACGTCGGTGAGGAGGGTGGGCCGGTAGTACAGACCGCCGAGCCGGGTGTGGGAGCCGCCGCCGAAGACCACGCGGGCACCGGCCGCGATCGCCCGCCGTACGAAACCGTCGACCCTCTCGACCTGGCGGGGGTGGATGGTCGGCCCGATGTCGGTGGCGTCCGCACGCGGATCGCCCTGTGTCAGCCGGGCGGCCTTCCGCATGAAGCGGTCGGTGAACTCGTCCGCGATGGACTCCTCGACGAGGAGGCGGGTGGCGGCCAGACACACCTGCCCGGCGTTGTCGAACTGCTCAACGGCCAGCTCGACTGCCAGCTCCGGATCCGCGTCCGCGAAGACCAGCAGCGGGGACTTGCCGCCGAGTTCGAGGCTGAGCGGGGTCAGGTTCCGGGCGGCCGAGGCGGCGATGCGCCGGGCGGTCGGCACCGAGCCGGTGAAACTGATCCGGCGGACGTCCGGGTGGGAGGTGAGGTCGTCGCCGATCTCGGAGCCATAGCCCTGGACGACATTGAGGACACCGGGCGGCAGCCCCGCCTCGGCGGCGATGTCCGCCAGCAGCGAGGCGGTCAGCGGAGACCACTCCGCGGGCTTGAGGATCACCGTGTTCCCGGCGGCCAGGGCCGGGGCGACCTTCCAGGTGGCCAGCATCAGTGGGGCGTTCCACGGCGTGATCAGCACACAGGGGCCCGCGGGGTCCCAGCTGATGTGATTGGTGTGGCCGGGGTCGGTGGGGCCGCCGGTGTGCGTGCTGAAGTCCTCGTGGCCCAGCGACAGCAGCCAGTCCGCGAAGAAGCGGAAGTTGCGGGCGGCGCGCGGTATGACACCCCGGCGGTGCGAGCGCAGAAGCGCGCCGTTGTCGGTGGTCTCGACGATCGCCAGCTCTTCGATGCGCTCCTCAATGCCGTCGGCGATGGCGTGGAGGACGCGGGCGCGCCCGGCCGGGGGAGTGGCGGCCCAGCCGGGGAAGGCGGCCTTGGCGGCGGCCACGGCGGCCTCGGCCTCGTCGGCGCCGCCGCGGGCGATCCGGGCGAGGGTGGAGCCGTCGATCGGCGAGACATCGAGGAAGGTGGCGGTGGACGCCACGCGCCGGCCGCCGATCCAGTGCCGGGTGTCGACGGCGACACCGGCGATCCGTGCCTCGCTCACAGCTGTGTCCGGCCGTTGGGGCATGTCCCGGTCCTCCATTTTGTTTGACCCCAAACAAGCTAGGGGTGCTGCGGGGCGGGGTCAAGGTCACCCCGGTGGCCGGGGCCCTGGGGGAGCTGCTCCGGGGGGTGTCCGGGGCGCGGTCACTGGCGGGAGCGGCGGCCCGAACGTCGTGGCGCGAGATCCCTTCCGTCGAGCAGTTGCCGTCGGCGCTCCTCGCCGTGCTCCTCCAACTGGGCCACGATCGCGCGCAGCCCGTTGGCGAGCCGCAGGCACTCCTCGGCGCTCAGCGGCGTGGCGACGAACGCCTCTTCGGCGTTGAACGCGGGGAAGAGGCGCTCCATGAGCTCCTCGCCCTCGGGGGTGAGCGAGAGCAGTACGCGCCGCCCGTCCTCCGGGTGGGACGCGCGGGCCACGAGGTGACGCGACTCCAGGGTGCGCGCGATTCCCGTCAGCGTCCCCTTGGAGATGCCCGCCTCCTCCGCGACCGACCAGGTCTCGGCCTCGCCCCAGATCCACAGCACCCACAGCACCACGAAGCCGGTCCAGGTCAGATCGTGCGGGCGGAGCGCGGAGTTCTCCAGGTGCTGGCGGACGGCCGCGGCGGCGCGGTGGATATTGGCGACGGCGGCCATCTGTTCGCGCTGCAACTCGAAGCCGCCCAGTCGTTCCTGGACGGCCTGTTCGGTCTCGGCGATGGATCGGCGGCGCCCGGGCACGGTGGATCCTCCTCGGCTTCGGGCGGCCTGGGCCGCCGGGGTGATTCGTTCGCGCTCAAATGTAGCCCCGGGCGCGCCGGGTGCCGGGCGACGGCGGTGCCGGGGCCGGGCGACGGCCCCCGCCCGGGGCCGGGTGGGAGCCGTCACCCGGGGCCGGGTGGCGGCCGTGTTCCGGTCCGCGGGTGGCCGCGTCCGGGCCGTATCGCGACAGACCTTGTGGACGGCCCGGCCGCCTCGTATCGTGTGGCCCTCTCGTTTGGCATCAAATAATTCCGGCACCCCCGTGGGCCGGGACAGGGCACGGGGCCAGAACGGAGCACACCGTCCGGCCCACTTCCAGGGAGCGACCATTGAGCGCCGAGACAGCCGACCGGGTCCACCGGAGGACCGAGGCGCTCGCGGCCGAGGGCATCGACGTCGTACGCGTCGCCTATCCCGACATGATGGGCTCCGACCGCGGCCGGGACATCCTGCTGCACCATCTGCCGCACGCGGTCGGCCACGGCCTCGCCTTCAGCCGGGCCGTCTACCACACCGCGGCGCTCGGCGATCACTCGTACATCCCCGGCGGCCTCGAAGCCGGTATGCCGGACTTCCTGGTCCGCCCCGACCTGACCACGCTCGTCGCCCTGCCGTGGGAGCCGGGCGTGGCCTGGTGCATCGGCGACGTCCGGGACCCGGCCACCGGGCTGCCCGTGCCCGAATCGCCGCGGGACCTGCTGCGTCAGGTCATCGGCCGGCTGCTCGACGCGGATCTGACCGCGGTCGTGGGGCCGGAACTGGAGTACGTCCTGCTCGACCCGGACCCGGACTCGCCCGTCGGCTGGCGGCGCTACGCCCCCGCCCCCGGCCATGTCTACACGACCGGCCGCAAGAGCGATCCCGACGGGCACCTCCTGCGCACCCTCCGGGCGCTGCACGCGCTCGGGCTCGACGTCAGCGGCGGCAACCGGGAGTTCGACAGCGGTCAGTTCGAGATCAACCTCAGCCACTCGGAGGCGCTGGACGCCGCCGACCGGGCCTTTCGCTTCAAGGCGGCGATCAAGGAACTCGCCCATGCGGAGGGCAGGTTGGCCACGTTCATGGCCAAGCCGTTCAACGACGGAGGCGGCTCGGGGTGCCATGTCCATCTGTCCCTCGTGGACGCGGAGGGGCGCAACGTCTTCGACGCGCCCCGGGAGCCGTACGGGCTGTCCGCCCCGGCGCGCCACGCCCTGGCGGGAGTGCTCGCCCACGCCCCCGCGCTCTCCGCGCTGCTCAACCCCACCGTCAACTCGTACAAGCGCTTCGGCCCGGACACCACGGCCCCCTGGCTGGTCAACTGGGGCCTGGACAACCGCAACGCCCTGGTGCGCGTCCCGCCCGAGCGCGGTGGCGCCGCCCGCCTGGAGGCCCGTCTCGGCGACGCCACCGCCAACCCCTACCTCGCCATCGCCGGTCTGCTCGCCGCCGCCCATCTGGGCATCGCCGCCGCCGAGGAGCCCCCGGCACCGATGACCGGCGAGGGCCGCGACAGGGGCACCGCCACCCCGCTGCCGACCGACCTCGGCCGGGCACTCGACGCCCTGGAAGGCGACGACCAGCTCACCGATGCGCTCGGCAAACCCTTCGTCGACGCCTTCCTCACCTTCAAACGGGACGAACTGGCCAGGTTCCAGCGGTACGTCACCGACTGGGAGTTCCGCGAGTACGCGCGGCTCGTCTGAGGCGGGTCCGCCCCAAGGCGCCGGAGGTCTCAGGCGAGATGCCGGGCGAAGAACCTCAGCGTGCTGTCCAGCTCGAAGGCCGGGCTCTCCGCGTGTGCGCCGGGGTTGGCGTGCAGTGTCTTCTCGGCCGAGGCCAGGGCGTCGAAGAGCGCCAGGCTCTGGTCACGCGGCACCCGCTCATCGTCCCACTGCACCAGGAACTCCACCGGGACGGTGATCCGGGCGGCGGCCTCGGCCGAGGCCGCCGCCCCGCCCAGGCCCAGCACCGCGGCGCGGACCCGGGGTTCGGCGGCGACGAACGGAACGCCGAGGCCGCAGCCCAGCGAGATCCCCCAGTAGCCCACCGGACCGGTGCCGACGTGATCGAGTCGCCGCACCGCGTCCAGGACCGCCTGCCATTCCGGAACGGTCCGGCGGGCCACGAGCGCCTGGAACTCGGCGATGAGCGGGGCCAGTTCCGCTCCGGCCTCCACACGCGCCTGGTTCTCGGCGGCGATCCGGCTGTACTCCTCATGCGGTGGCCGGTCACCGTGTCCGGGCACGTCGACCGCCACCGCCGTGAAACCGCACTCGGCCACGAAGCGGTGTGCAAGGGCGAGGATGTCCGGGGCCTTCTTGTGCTGACCGCCGCCGTGCCCCAGCAGGATCAGGGGACGGGCACCGGTGGCGCCTTCCGGCGTCCACAGCACGCCGGGTATCTCACCGAGGGTGAAGAGCTGTTCGCGGACACCGTCGGACGACGTTTCAGAGATGAAGCGCATTGCGTCGCAAGCCTTTCGGGATGCCTGATACGGGCACTCCCTAGGCCATGCGGGAGAAGGAGGCCCGACCTGTCACAGTGTTGATCGGTCCCACCTCCTCGGTTCGCGGCAGCGCACGGCGGCCCTGAAAATACCACGAAGGCGAGAGCGCAACGGCGCCTCGCGCCCGGCTGTCAGCGGTCCCGGACAGGGGGCTGGTTCCGCTGGTTCGGGGCGGACAGGCGGTCCGGGGCGGACAGGGCCGGGATCTCGGGGTGGTCGCGCAGGGCCGCCACGACCGCGTTCACCGCGGCGCGCTGCGTCGTGCCGCGCCGCACCGCGATGGTGATGTTGCGGTGCACCGGTGTGCTGAGCTCGCGGGTGGCGACCGCGTGGTCCGGGGTGATGGCGAGCGCGGGCAGCAGGGTGATCGACCGGCCCGACTCGACGTGTCGCAGCAGCATCAGATAGTTGCTGAACCGGCAGGCCACCCGGGGTTCGAACCCCGACTCCCGGCACAGCCGTACGGTCAGGTCAGCCATGTACGACTGCGGTCGGTCACACGCCCAGGTCTCCTCCGCGCACGCCGCGAGGTTCACCGTCGTACGGCTGGTGAGCGGGTGGTCGCGCGGCAGCACCAGCACGATCGGGTCGGTTCCCAGCGGGATGACCTCGAGGTCCGCGCCCCAGGAGAGGCCGACGTAGTCGGTGGTGGTGACGATGACGTCCGCCTCGCCCGAGCGGAGGGCCGGTCCGCCCTCGTGCGGCTCCAGCTCGATCAGTTCGAGGTGCAGCCGCGGGTGGGTGGTGGCCAGGCGGGTCGCCGCCGGGACCGCGAAGGTGTAGATCGCGCTCTGGAACGCCCCGAGCCGTACGGTGCCGATGGGCTCGTCGTTCAGGGCGTGCAGCTCGGCCTCGGCCTCCGCCATCTGGTCCAGGATCTCCCGGCCCCGGCGGGCCAGCAGCAGTCCGGCCGGGGTCAGCCGCACCCGCCGCCCGGTCCGCTCGATCAGCCGGCACCGGGTCTCGGTCTCCAGGACCGCAAGTTGCTGGGACACCGTCGACGCGCTCAGGTGCAGCGTCTCCGCGACCGCGCGGACGGTGCCCAGGGTTTCCAGCAGGCTGAGCAGCCGTAGCCGACCCGAGTTGAGCATGGGGGCGATTCTACGGGCCCATTGTCCGGTTCTGGCGAACAGAACGGTCGGATCTGTGCGATGGACGCGCGCAGTGGCGCATCCCTAACGTCGTTCGTATGGATCCCGAGACAGCCGGTGGCGCCATGGAGCGCCACCTCATCCGCTATTCCGGCCGAGCCGCGTTCACCCCCGAGGTCATCGCCCGCGCCGCGGGCACCTCGGTATTCACCGAGAGCGGCCGCGAGCTGCTCGACTTCACCTCCGGCCAGATGAGCGCGATCCTCGGCCACTCACATCCGGAGATCGTCGCCACGGTGCGCGAACAGGTCGCCCACCTCGATCATCTGCACAGCGGCATGCTCAGCCGCCCGGTCATCGACCTCACCCGGCGGCTCGCCGAGACGCTGCCCGACCCCCTCGAGAAGGCGTTGCTCCTCACGACCGGGGCGGAGGCGAACGAGGCCGCGGTGCGGATGGCGAAACTCGTCACCGGCCGCCACGAGATCGTCTCGTTCGCCCGGTCCTGGCACGGCATGACCCAGGCCGCCGCGAACGCCACCTACAGCGCCGGGCGCAAGGGCTACGGACCCGCCGCGCCGGGCAACTTCGCGCTGCCGGTACCGGACCGCTTCCACCCCGACATCGTCGACGCCGAGGGCGTACTCGACTGGCGCCGCCAGCTCGACCTGGGCTTCGACCTCATCGACGCCCAGTCGGTCGGCAGCCTCGCCGCCTGCCTGGTCGAGCCGATCCTCAGCTCCGGCGGCGTCATCGAACTCCCGCCGGGCTATCTCGCCGCCCTGGCCCGGAAGTGCCGGGAGCGGGACATGCTGCTGATCCTCGACGAGGCGCAGACCGGGCTGTGCCGCACCGGCGACTGGTACGCCTTCGAGCACGAGGGCGTCGTGCCGGACATCCTCACGCTGTCCAAGACGCTCGGCGCCGGGCTGCCGCTGGCCGCCGTGCTGACCAGCCCGGAGATCGAGCAGCAGGCGTACGACCGGGGGTTCCTGTTCTTCACCACCCATGCGAGCGACCCGCTGCCGGCCGCCGTCGGCAACACCGTCCTCGACGTCCTGGTCCGCGACCACCTCGACAAGCGTGCGCGCGAACTGGGCACGGCCCTGCGCGGTCAGCTCCATGAGCTCGCCACCCGCCACGACGTCGTCGGGGACGTCCGCGGCCGCGGGCTGCTGCTGGGGATGGAGCTGGTCGGCGACCAGGTGCTGGGCGCCGGCGGCGCCGACCGGCTGGGCGCGGCCGTCACCCGGCGCTGCTTCGAGCTCGGGCTGCACATGAACATCGTCCAGTTGCCCGGCATGGGCGGCACCTTCCGGATCGCGCCCCCGCTGACCGCGAGCGACGACGAGATCGCCCGCGGCGTCGCCATCCTCGACCAGGCGCTCACCGACGCCGTCCGCGGCCTCTGACGCCATGTCATGAGTCCGCCTGACGTCATCTCGTGAGTCCGCATGACATCTGTCATGCGGACTCATGACATGCCGCACTCCTCACGGCCCCGCCGTGCCGGAAACCTGGAAGGCATGGACACCGTCATCGAAACCGCCGACTTGCGGCGGCACTACAAGGGATTCGAGGCCGTGCGCGGCATCGATCTCACGGTCGCCCGTGGCGAGCTCTTCGCGCTCCTGGGGACCAACGGGGCCGGTAAGACCTCCACTCTCGAGGTCCTGGAGGGGCAGGCCACCCCCACCTCCGGGACCGTTCGGGTGCTGGGCGGCGACCCGTACCGCGACCGCGCCGCCGTCCGTCCCCGGATCGGGGTGATGCTCCAGGAGGGCGGCTTCCCGACCGAACTCACGGTCACCGAGACCGCGCGCATGTGGGCGGGGTGCACCAGCGGCGCCCGCCCCGTGCCCGAGGCCCTGGAGCTGACCCGGCTGACCCAGCGGCGGGCGGTGCGGGTCAAGCAGCTCTCCGGTGGCGAGCGCCGCCGCCTCGATCTCGCCCTGGCCCTGCTGGGGCGGCCCGAGGTGCTGTTCCTGGACGAGCCGACGACCGGCCTGGACGCGCAGTCCCGCCACGAGACCTGGGAGCTGATCCGGGAGCTCAAGGAGCAGGGCACGACCGTGCTGCTCACCACCCACTACCTGGAGGAGGCGGAGCAGCTGGCCGACCGGCTGGCGATCATGCACGCCGGGCGGATCGCCACCTCGGGGCGGGTCGCGGACGTGGTCGCCGAGCGGCCCTCGCGGATGAGCTTCGAGCTGCCCCTGGACTACTTCCTCGGCGATCTGCCACCGCTGGCACCGCTGGGGGTGACCAGGCAGGAGAACGCCGGGCGGACGGTCAAGCTGGAGACCGCCGATCTCCAGCGCACGGCGACGGCGCTGCTGCTGTGGGCCCGGGACAAGGACGTGGCGCTGAGCGGGTTCGACGCCCGGTCGGCCACGCTGGAGGAGGCGTTCATGGAGATCGCGAAGGGCCTGGAGAGCGAGGGCACACGATGACGACGTCAGCAGCCCGTACGGGACGCACACACGCGGCCACGCCCACCCGGGTCACCGCCATGGACCGCCTCGCCGCCCTCGGCCGCGCCGAGCTGACGCTGCTGGTACGCAGCAAGGCGTCCCTGGTCACCGCCGTGATCCTGCCGAGCATCATGGCCTTCGCGATGCGCGGCGTGGTCAAGGGGCTGGACCTCGGTGGCACCGGCCTTTCGGTGGCCACCGTCATGCTGCCCGCCGCGCTGGCGATGGCGCTGTTCTTCTCCGTCTACACGAACCTGGTCGGCGTGTATGTGCTGCGCCGCGAGACCCTCGTACTGAAGCGGCTGCGCACCGGTGAGGTGCGCGACTGGGAGATCCTCGTCGGCAACGCCCTCCCGGCGTTCCTGCTGGCGCTCGTGCAGTCCGTGCTGCTGGCGATCGGGATGACCGTGTTCCTGGACGCGGACGCGCCGGCCGCTCCACATCTGGCGGTGTTCGGCCTGCTCGTCGGCGTGGCGATGCTGGTGGCCGCGGGAGCGCTGACGGCGGCGTTCACCCGGACCGCGGAGAGCGCACAGCTGACGTTCCTGCCCTTCCTGCTGCTGACCATGGCCGCCTCCGGGGTCTACGCGCCGCGTGAGGTGATGCCGGACATGATGGCCGACATCGCCGCCTGGCTGCCGTTCTCGCCGGTGATGGACCTGCTGAGGGGCGGCTGGACGGGCGGCCTGGACGGGGTGGACCAGCTCCGGGCGGCGCTCCTCGCGCTGGCCTGGACGGGCCTGGCAGTGTTCGGTGTACGCCGGTGGTTCCGCTGGGGACCGCGAGGTTGAGGACGGCGGAGCCGAAGGTGATGGAGACGATGAGCATGAGCGTGGACGACTGGGTGGAGCGGCTCGGGAGCCCGGACGGCCCCGAGCGCTACCGCCGCTACACCGTCGCCACCGTCGTCTTCCTCGCCGCCACCGAGGCGGCGCTGTGGGTGTTCTGGATCGCGACGACGGAGGCCGGCACGCTCGGGCTGGCCCTGGTGGCGGGCGTGGGCGCGGTGCACGTCGCCGTCCAGGGGCTGCTCTCCCGCGCCGCCCTCCTCCACTACCTCGGCGCCGGACCGCGCCCGGTCCTGCTGGTCGCGCTGTACGCCGCCGTCACCGTGGTCATGGCCGCCCTGGGGTGTGCGCTGCTGGCCGCCGGACGCATCCATGACGGGAACCTGGCCGCGTACCTGGTCTGGCTGCTGATGTACTACGCCGGCCCGCCGATGCTGGCGCTGCCGCGCCGCGCCGGGGCGGCGCTGGTGGCAGCGGTGCCGGTGGCGGCGCTCGGCGCGGCGGCGGCCAGCGGGCTGTCGGGCGAGCCGCTGGCCCTCGTGATCGGCGCCACCTTGCTCATGGTTCCGTTCATGGCCACCGCGCTACGGGTCTCGGGGTGGAGCGTGCGGCTGATCGAGGAGCTGGCCAGGGCGCGGGCGACGCAGGCCCGCCTCGCCGTGGCGGAGGAGCGGCTGCGCTTCGGCCGCGATCTGCACGATGTGCTGGGCCGCAACCTCGCCGTGGTGGCGCTGAAGAGCGAGCTCGCGGTGGAGCTGGCCCGGCGGGGCCGGGAGGAGGCGGTGGCCCAGATGGAGGAGGTGCAGCGGATCGCGCAGGAGTCACAGCGGGAGATCCGCGCGGTGGTACGCGGCTACCGCACCGCCGATCTGCACGCCGAACTCGCCGGGGCCCGGTCCGTGCTCGAAGCGGCCGGGATCGACTGCCGGATCGAGAACGGCCCGGCGGCGCGGCTGCCCGCGCGGACGCAGACGGCGCTCGGCTGGGTGGTCCGCGAGGGGACGACGAACGTGCTCCGCCACGCACAGGGCGCGTCCCGCTGCGAGGTGTCGGTGCGCGCCACGGCCGCGGGCTCGGTGGCAGTGCTGATGGAGAACGACGGGGCGGACACGGACCCCCGACCGGACACCGGCAGCGGCCTGCCGGGGCTGCGCGAGCGCCTGGCCGAGGTGGACGGCACCCTGGCCACCGAACGGCGCCCGGACGGGATCTTCCGCCTGACCGCGAGGATTCCGTGGGAGGCGGGCGCATGATCAGGGTTCTGCTGGCGGACGACGAACACCTCATCCGGGGTGCGCTCGCCTCCCTCCTGGCGCTGGAGGACGACATCACCGTGGTGGCGGAGGCCGGAACGGGCGACGAGGCGCTGGCCATGGCCCGGGCACACCGCCCCGACGTGGCCGTGCTGGACATGCGGATGCCCGGACGGGACGGGGTGTCGGTGGCGGCGCGGCTGCGCGACGAGGTGCCGGAGTGCGCCTCGATGATCGTCACCAGCCACGCCGGGGCCGGGGCGCTGAAGCAGGCGCTGGCGGCGGGTGTGCGCGGCTTCGTGCCGAAGACGGTGTCCGCACGGCGACTGGCCGAGATCATCCGTACGGTGCACACGGACGGCCGCTACGTGGACCACGAACTGGCGGCGGACGCGATCGCCGCGGGAGAGTCGCCCCTCACTCCCCGCGAGGCGGAAATGCTGTCGCTGGCCGAGGACGGGGCACCGGTGGCGGAGATCGCGTCCCGCGCGGCGCTGTCGCCCGGGACGGTGCGCAACTATCTGTCCGCCGCCGCGGCCAAACTCGGCGCGGAGAACCGCCATGTGGCGGCGCGGATCGCCCGCGAACGGGGATGGCTGTAGAGGATTCGCGCCCCCTCGCCGGACAGCGGTCGGCAATCGGTCGGCGGTCGGTCGGCGGTCGGTCAGCGCGGGCGCCGGCGTCGACGGCGGCCGACGAGGAGGGCGCCACCGCCCAGGAGCAGCGCCGCCGCACCCGCGGTCACCCATGCGGCGGCCGCGTCGGCGGGCCGGGACTCCGCCCGGGCGCGGGAGCCGGAGGGGTTGGCCGCGGGCGACGGCCGGGCCGAACCGGTCGCGGTGGCGGCCTTGATGATGAGGTCGGTGACCGCCTGGGGGTGGGCGATCATGGCCACGTGGGAGGAGTTGATCTCCACGGTGTGCGAGTGGGCGCGCTTGGCCTCGAAGCGCTCCTGCCGGGGGTTGATGGTCTTGTCCTGCCGGGCGACGAGGAACCATGACGGGATCTGCCGCCACGCCGCCACCTTGGCCTTCTCCGAGAACGTGGCCGTCGCGGCGGGCCGTTGGGTCACCGCCAGCAGCTTCGCCGTACTGGCCGGCAGGTCGGCGGCGAAGACCCGGTGGAGCTTGTCCCGCTTGAGGTAGAGGTCCGTGCCCCGCACACCGCCACCGGCCCGGTAGGGCACCGCCTTGGTGGCGGTGGCGAGTTCGCTGGGGAACCGGGCGGCCAGCGACTGCCCGCTCTCCCCCTTGTCGGGCATCAGGGCGGACACGTACACCAGCGACCTCACCCGGGAGTTCCCCGCCGCGGCCGTGCTGATGACCGCGCCGCCGTAGGAGTGGCCCACCAGCACGATCGGGCCCTTGACGCTGTCCAGGACGGAGGCGATGTAGGCGGAGTCGGTGGCGAGGCCGCGCAGCGGGTTGGCGGGGGCGAAGACGGGGTAGCCGCGGCGCTCCAGCCGTTCGATGACACCGTTCCAGCTGGAGCCGTCCGCGAACGCGCCGTGGATCAGGACCACCGTGGGCTTACGGCCCGCCGCATCGTCCTCCGCCGCGGCCGGGGCCGCCACCGCCCCGCACACCACAAGGGCACACCCGGCCGCCACGGCGCGTGCCCGGAGACGTCCGTGTGCCCGGAGGCGTCCGCGTCCGGAGCCGAGAGCCGGAGACGCCGCCATGGTGTCCTCGCTTCCCTTGAGGGCTGTGGCCCCTCAACGTTCGCCGGACCCGTGGCGCGCGGCCGCGCGGCAGGGTCCGACCGGGTGAAGCAGGTGATCCACCAGGGTTGTGCCGCGCTGACAACGATTCCCACGACCTGCCCGCGTCGTCCTTGTACTGCCTTTGCCTCGAGTTCGCCGGGCATTGGCCTGGGCTTGTTTGCATGCAGGAATGGACCACATCACCTTCCTGGTGGCGGTCGTCATCGTCACGGCGCTCGCCTTCGACTTCACCAACGGATTCCATGACACGGCCAACGCGATGGCGACCTCCATCGCCACCGGCGCGCTCACCCCCAGAACCGCGGTTCTGGTGAGCGGGATCCTCAATATCGTCGGTGCCTTCCTGTCCACCGAGGTCGCCAAGACCATCTCCGGTGGCATCGTGGACGACTCCCTGGTCACCCCAGGCATGATCTTCGCGGGGCTGGTCGGGGCGATCCTCTGGAATCTGCTGACCTGGCTGGTCGGGCTGCCGTCGAGCTCGTCGCACGCCCTGTTCGGCGGGTTGATCGGGGCAGTGTGGGTCGGTGCGGGCTCGCACGGTGTGCACTTCGACAAGGTTGTCGAGAAGGTGCTGATACCGGCGGTGGCCTCGCCGGTCGTGGCCGGTATCGCCGCGCTGCTGGCCACCTACCTCGCGTACCGGTTCACCGACCGGGCCCGTGAGAAGTCCGTGACCAAGGGCTTCCGGGCCGGTCAGATCGGATCGGCCTCGCTCGTCTCGCTCGCCCACGGCACCAACGACGCGCAGAAGACCATGGGCGTCATCACGCTGACCCTGATCTCGACGGGCGCCCTCGGCCACGACGCCGGTCCGCCGCTGTGGGTGATCGCCTCCGCGGGTCTCGCCATCGGCCTCGGCACCTACCTGGGCGGCTGGCGGATCATCCGCACCATGGGCAAGGGCCTGACCGAGATCCAGTCCCCGCAGGGCTTCGCCGCCGAGACCGCCTCCACGACCGTCATCCTCACCTCCGCCCACCTCGGCTTCGCCCTGTCCACCACCCAGGTGGCCTCCGGCAGCATCCTCGGCGCGGGCCTCGGCCGACGGCTGGCGGAGGTGCGCTGGGGCGTCGCGGGCCGCATGGTGATCGCCTGGATGGTCACCCTGCCCGCCGCCGCGCTGGTCGGCGGCGTCTCCGCGAGCGTGGTCACGAACGGCGGAAACATCGGCGCGGCGGTCGTCGCGCTGATCGGCGCGGCCCTCGCCGGGGGCATCGTGCTCCTCTCCCGCCGTAACCCCGTGGACGCGAAGAACGTCAACGACGCACACGAGGTCACCATCCGCAACGAGCCGCCGGCCGAGGTCGGCACGGCCGCATAAGTCCTCGATTTCCGGAGAGTCAAAACGATGCATCTCGACTGGACCGCACTCGGCCAGGTCACCGCGGTGAGCATCGGCGTCACCGTCGCCGTGGTCACCGTCTTCGCCCTCGGCGTCCTGGGCGTCGCCCGCGTGGAGGCGGCCCGTGAGGAGAACGGCACCGGCTCGCCCCTGGGCCTCACCCAGGCCGGACTGTGCTTCGTGGCGTGCGCGGCGGTGGTGGCCTACGGGATCTATCTGATCGTGCCGCAGTTCCACTGAGAACGGAAAGGCAGGACCGCATGACAACGCCGCCCTTGCTGTCCGAGCTGGCCGACCTGACTGTCGACTACAGCGACCACGACGACCCCGTGCTCATCCGGCCGGACGGAAGCCCGGTCGACACCTGGCGGGAGAACTATCCCTACGCGCACCGCATGGAGCGCAAGGAGTACGAGTGGCACAAGCGGCTCCAGCAGATAGAACTGCTGAAGCTGCAGCGCTGGATCAAGGAGACCGGACGCCGGCTCGTCATCGTCTTCGAGGGCCGGGACGCGGCCGGGAAGGGCGGCACCATCAAGCGCTTCACCGAACACCTCAACCCGCGTGGCGCGCGGGTCGTGGCGCTGGAGAAGCCGACCGAGCGCGAACGTGGCCAGTGGTACTTCCAGCGCTATGTCGAGCAGTTCCCGGCCGCGGGAGAGATCGTGCTCTTCGACCGCAGCTGGTACAACCGGGCCGGCGTCGAGCGGGTCATGGGCTTCTGCTCGAAGGACGAGTACCGGCGCTTCACGCGCCAGGCGCCGCTCTTCGAGCGGATGCTCGTGGACGACGGCGTGGACCTGGTGAAGTTCTGGTTCTCGGTGTCCCAGAGCGAGCAGCGCACCCGCTTCACGATCCGCCAGGTGGACCCCGTACGGCAGTGGAAGCTCAGCCCGATGGACCTCGCCTCGCTGGCCCGCTGGGACGACTACACCGCCGCGAAGGTCGCGATGTTCCGCGAGACGGACACGGAGTACGCCCCCTGGACGGTGGTCAAGAGCAACGACAAGAAGCGGGCGCGCGTGGAGGCCATGCGCAGTGTGCTCGCCCGTTTCGACTACTCCGACAAGGACGAGGAGATCGTCGGCACCCCCGACCCGCGCGTGGTGGGCGCGGCGGCGGGCCTGCTGGAGGAGGGCGAGGACGACACGAACGACGCCGCCGGCGACACCACGGGCGAATCCGGCGACGGCGACGGGCGCTGACGAGCACACCGAACCCGGATGCCAGGGCCGCCCCCGGGTTGTCGCTGCCGCGCTGCTGCCGCTCTGGTGGTCGCGGCGATCCCGTCGGAGAACTCCACCTCGCTCGCCCAGCAGTACGCCCCGATCGTCAAGCTGCTGGAGGCCGCGACCGGCAAGCAAGGGCTACTGCTCCGGCGACGGCTGCGAGATCGACGACAACTGGGGCTTCGTCGCGGTGAAGCACTCCGACTACGACAGCGTCCGCGCGGTCTGCGACGCCACCAGGGACGCGCAGTGCAAGGACGGCTCGTGACGGCCCCGGCCCCGGCCCCGACCGCCGTCAACGCCGCCGCCACCGGCCCCCGGCCTGCCCCGGCGAACCGGTGATCCGGCTGGACGGTCTGACGAAGCGGTTCGGCAGCGGCGCCGACTCCCTGCTCGCCCTGGACGAGGTGTCGTTCGAGGTGCGGCCCGGCGAGGTCGTGGCCCTGCTGGGACTGTCCGTCTCCGGCAAGTCGACGCTGCTCTCCCTGCTCGACGGGCTCCAGGCACCGACCTCCGGCGACGGCACTGTCCTCGGCACCGCGCCGGCCCGGGCCGACCGGTCCGCGCTGCGCCGCCGGATCGGCTTCGTCTTCCAGCAGTTCCACCTGGTCGGCAGGCTCAGCGTCCTGGAGAACGCGTGCACCGGCGCCCTCGGGTCGCTGCGCGGGCCCCGGCCGGGGCTGCTCAGCTACCCCCGGGCGGTGCGGGACCGGTGGCCTCCCTCGACCCCGAGTCCTCGGCCCAGGTCATGCGGCTGCTGGCGCGCGTGGCGCGGGAACGGGAGCTGACCGTGCTGGTCCCGCCCGGGCGGCGTCCGGATCATCGTCGAACTCGACGGCCCGCCGCCGCTCCCTGACCGCCCGGCGCCCGTCGCCGGGGCCCCTCCACCCCGGCGACGGGCCCGCCGTTCACCACCGGCGGCGCCGGACGTACAGCCGGCGGCCCTCCGGGCCGGTCCACTCCAGCCGGACGACACCGGGCACGGCGGCGTCGGCGATGCGCGACGGGTCGGACCAGTAGCCGAAGTTCGGATTGCGGAAGAACGTGGCCCACAGGCCGCCGCCGTGGTCCTCGAAGACGTTGTTGTGGCCGGCGCCGACCCCCGCGGTCCATCGCTTGGAGTACGGCCCCTCGAAGCGGTCCGAGACGGCGATGACGGCGTCGTAGTGGTACTGGACACGGCCCGGACCGGGCGGGTCGTAGGCGTAGCGGGTGCTGCCGTCGGGATTGGCCGACGTCCGGTTCCACGCGGCCTGGAGGAGGTAGTACGCGCCCTCGTACTTGAACACGTACGCACCTTCGAGGTACGGCTCGGGGGAGTAGGGCCGCTGCCGGAACGCCGGGAGGTTACTCGTCGGGACGATGTCCTCCATGTCGTCCCGGAACCTCGCGTACAGGTTGTTGTGCAGCACGAGCCACGCGTCGTCGCCCTCGGAGAAGAGGCTGCCGTCGATGTGGTGGTACGCGCCGGGCTCGATGAAATCCGGCCCCCCGATGAGCGGTTCGCCGAAGGGCTTGTCGTGATTGCCCTCGATGAGCCGGTACGGGCCCTCGATCCCGCCCTCGCTCACCAGCAGGAACGACCCGACCTTCCGGGAGTGGTCGCCCATGCACGCGACGATGTACCAGGTGCCGCGGAAGTAGTGCAGCTCGGGGGCCCAGACATTGCCACGCTTGCCGAACCGCTCGTCGTACCAGAACTCCTGCCACGGGGCGACGACGGTGCGTCCGGGCCGGTTCTCACCGGCGAATTCGGGCGACCACACCTTGCCCCGCTCGGCGCCGGGCCGGATGCCGGTCGTGTCGACCAGCTTCCAGGGGCCCCGCAGGGAGGGGGCCACCCATACGAAGATGCCGTCGTTCCAGGGGCCGGCGGCGGTGAGCCCGGGCACGCGGGTGGTGCCCGTGGCCACGTAGACCGGACGGCCGTCCACGACGAAACAGTTGACGTAGGTGTCCCGCATCCAGACCACGCCGCGCGCCCGGTCGCGGGGGCGCGGCTCGAGCGGGAGGATGAAGGAGTTGTCCTTGCGCGGCCACAGGTCCGGGCGGGTGTCCGCGAGGCCGTAGGGGTTGGGTTCGGGCCAGTTCGACGGGTAGCGCCGCGGCGCGGCGGCCTCCGGGGGCGATGCCTGGGCGGCGGCCGCGGGCAGTCCCGCCGCCACGCCCAGGGAACCCGCGACTCCGGCCAGCAATGTGCGTCTGTGGATGGGCAACCTGTTCTCGGAGCTGGTTGGCATGGGCACAGCATGCGGACGCCCTCCGATTTTCGTCAAGAGCCAGGAAAAAAAGATGACGCGGCGTGGACCGGGTACCCGGCGTGGGGCGCCCGGAGGTTCCGGACGCTCCGGCCCGGAAAGGCGGTGGCACATGGATCTGCCCCGTGCCCGTGCGCACGGCACCGTGACCCAGCGGCTCATCGATGATCATCTGTTGTCCGGCCGGATGGAGCCGGGGGAGGAGATCGCGCTGCGGGTGGACCAGACGCTGACGCAGGACGCCACCGGCACGCTGGTGATGCAGGAGCTGGAAGCGCTGGCCCTGGACCGGGTCCGTACCGAGGCCAGCGTCCAGTACGTCGACCACAACATCCTCCAGGCCGACGAGCGCAACGCCGAGGACCACCTCTTCCTGCGCTCGGCCGCCCGCCGCTTCGGCCTGTGGTTCTCCAAACCCGGCAACGGCGTCTCCCACCCGACCCATATGCACCACTTCGGCGCCCCCGGCAAAACCCTGGCCGGTTCCGACTCACACACCTGCGCGGCCGGTTCCCTGGGCATGCTGGCGATCGGCACCGGCGGCCTGGAAGTGGCGCTCGCCATGGCCGGACGGCCGCTCCACCTCACCATGCCGAAGGTCTGGGGCATCCGGCTGACCGGGGAACTGCCTCCGTGGGTCAGCGCCAAGGACGTGATCCTGGAGCTGCTGCGCCGTCACGGAGTGCAGGGAGGCGTCCACCGTGTCCTGGAGTACCACGGCCCCGGTCTGGCCTCCCTCACCGCGATGGACCGCCATGTCATCGCGAACATGGGAGCGGAACTCGGCGCCACCACCACCGTCTTCCCCTCGGACGGGGCGGTGCGCGGCTTCCTCGACGGGGTGGGGCGCGGCGCTGACTTCGTCGAGATCACCGCGGACGAGGACGCGTCCTACGACCTCGACGAGGAGATCGACCTGTCGTCACTGGAGCCGCTCATCGCACGGCCCACCTCACCGGGAAACGTCGTGCCGGTCAGGGAGGCCGCCGGGGAGCCCATCGCCCAGGCCGTCATCGGCTCCTCCGCGAACCCCGGATTCCGCGACTTCGCCGTCCCGGCCGCCATGGTGGCGGGACGGCAGGTCCCGGCCGGGGTGAGCTTCGACATCAACCCGACATCCCGCGAGATCCTCCAGGACCTGACGCGCCGCGGTGCGACGTTCGACCTGATCGCCGCCGGTGCCCGCATCCACCAGTCGGGCTGTCTGGGCTGCATCGGCATGGGACAGGCCCCGGCCACCGGAAGCAACTCCCTGCGCACCTTCCCGCGCAACTTCCCCGGTCGCTCCGGCACCGCGGACGACGCGGTGTGGCTGTGCTCACCGGAGACCGCCACGGCCTCCGCGCTGACCGGTGCCATCGCGGATCCGCGCGACTGGGCCGAGCGCGTCTCGGCGGCGGCCCCTCCCACGCCGGAGGCGCCCGACCCGCCGTCGAACAACGACGCCATGCTGGAACCACCGCTGCCACCGGACGAGGCCGCACGCGTCCGGCTGGTACGCGGCCCCAACATCTCCGCGCTGCCGGAGCTGGATCCCCTGCCGGACAGCATTCACGGCCCCGTACTCCTCAAGGCCGGTGACGACGTCTCGACCGACGAGATCTCCCCGGCCGGGGCGAACGCCCTGCCCTACCGCTCCAACATCCCCAAGCTGGCGGGATTCACCCTCATCCGGCTGGACCCCGACTACCCGCGGCGCGCCGAGGCGGTCCGGGAGGACACCGGGCACCTCATCGTGGCCGGTGCGAACTACGGACAGGGCTCGTCCCGCGAACACGCCGCCATCGCCCCGCGCTACCTCGGCCTGCGAGCCGTCATCGCCAAGTCCTACGCCCGCATCCACTGGCAGAACCTGGTCAACTTCGGTGTGCTGCCACTCGAATTCGAGGATCCCGCGGACTACGACCGCATCGGCCCCGACGACCGGCTGCACATGTCCGGTCTGCGCGAGGCCCTCGCCCCGGGCGGCGAACCGGCCCTCCGGGTCCGCAACGCGACCCGGGACGAGGAGTACACCGTCCGCCACCGCCTCTCGCCCCGGCAGCGGGAGGCCGTGCTCGCGGGCGGTATCATCCCGGCTCTCGCACCCTGAGGTGAGTGCTATGACGCTGAGCGACGGAACGTATCGGATAGGCCCGCCGGAGGCCCGGCTGCTGATCAGGACCAGCCGTACCGGGCTCGGCCGGAGGGCGGGGCACGATCTGACGCTCGAGGCCACCCGCTGGTCCGGGGAGGTGGCGGTTGTCACCGACGCCCCTGAGCGGTCGTCGGTGAGCGTGACGGTCGAGACGGACTCGTTGGACGTACGGGAGGGGACCGGCGGGCTGAAGCCACTCACCGAGGGCGACCGGGCAGACATCAAACGGACGCTGGAGGGCAAGGGGCAACTGCACACCGCGGAGCACCCCACGATCACCTTCCGCTCCACCCGCGTCACCGGTACGCCGCAGTCGTTCGAGGTCATGGGCGACCTCACCATCAAGGGCCGGTCCCACCCGGTGACGGTGCACGGGAGCGCCGAGCCGGACGGAACGCTGCGCGGCTCGGCGTCCCTCACGCAGTCCACCTGGGGAATCAAGCCGTACACCGCGTTCCTGGGCGCGCTGAAGCTGGCCGACGAGGTCCGGGTGGAGTTCATATGCCCCGGCGTGGCGGGCCGTTGAGGGTCCGCCACGCCGGGGGTGGCGCTAGTGGCTTGGCTCGGATTGTCGACCGCGTAATTGGTTCGCCGTCCGGTGCCCGTCATTCTGCCTCCAGGCGTGATCTCGACGGTGGCCGTGAGGGCGTCCTGGAGTGTTCGCACGCCTGCGAGCATGGGCGAGGGCGCCTCCCACCCCGCGTGTCTCCCCGCTCTACCCGCCGTGGCCCGTCGCCTTGCCCGCCACGGCGGCGGCCGCGCGGACGAAGGCGGCCAGGGCTGGGGAGGTGGCGTGCTCGGGCCAGGCGAGGACGAGCGTGGTGGGCTCGGCATCATCGACTGGGACAGCGACCAGGTCGTCGCGGAGCTGGTCGCGGATGGAGGAGGGGAGGACGGCGACCATGCGGCGCAAGGCGATGAGGTGGAGAAGCTGCCCAAGGTCGTGGACCTCGGGTCCGTGTGAGCCACCCTCAGATGCGCCCGGCCAGCGCGGCAGGGGCTCCCCGGCGAGGTCGTTCAGGCAGACCCGGGTACGGCCCGCGAGGCGATGCGAACGCGGCATCACGAGAAGTTGAGTCTCGGTCAGGAGGTCCTGGGTGTCCAGGCCGGTGAGGTCGTGGTGGGGGCGGTGAAGCAGGGCGGCGTCGGCACGACCCTCCCGCAGGAGGATCTCACGCTCGCCGAAGCTGCACACCAGCTCGACCGGCAGCGCACCCGGCTCAGCCTGATAGGCGTCGAGGATCGCGGGCAGCAGGCCACCGTCGCCGCCCGGCTTGATGACCAGGACCAGACGCGGGTCGGCGCGGCCGGCCCGCCGGGTGCGGCGCGCCGCGGCCGACGCGGCGTCGAGCACCGTACGGCTCTCGCGGAGCAGGACGGCCCCCGCCTCGGTCAGTGCGACCCGGCGACTGCCACGTTCCAACAGGGCCACGCCCAGCCGTCGTTCGAGCTGCTGAATGGCGCGGGAGAGCGGCGGTTGGGTCATCCCTAGCCGGGCGGCCGCCCGACCGAAGTGCAGTTCCTCGGCGACAGCGGTGAAGTAGACGAGCTCGCGGACCTCCAGTCTTTCCATACCCACACGGTATCGCTGCGTACCTGATCGGTGTTGGAACTCCCGGCCGCCCCCGTGGTGGGCTGAACGCATGACAGAAACCACAACTTCCCTGGTCACCGGTGCCAACAAGGGCATCGGGCGCGAGGTCGTAGCCCGGCTCGCCTCGCTCGGCACGAACGTCCTGCTGGCCTCGCGCGACCCGGACCGCGGTGCGGCAGCCGCAGCCGACCTGGGCCCGCGGGTGTACCCGGTCACCCTGGACGTCACCGACCGCGCCAGCGTCCTTTCCGCCGCCCGCTGGATCGAGGAGCGCGTTGGCCGGCTGGACATCCTGGTCAACAACGCCGGCATCTCTGGCGACCTCGCCGCCCAGAGCCCTGGCAGTGTCGAACTGCCCGCTGTACGCGAGGTGTTCGAGACCAACGTGTTCGGCGTGATCAGCGTGACCACCACGATGCTGCCGCTGCTCGCCCGCTCCCCCGCCGCCCGGATCGTCAATGTCAGCAGTGGACTGGGCTCCATCGCCCGGATGACCGATCCCGAGGACTACTTCACAACCCGGCCCCCGTTGGCCGCGTACGTCCCGTCCAAGACCGCACTCAACTCGCTGACCGTGCAGTACGCCAAGGAACTGCGCAGCCGCAACATCCTGGTCAACGCCGCCGATCCGGGGCCGTGTGCGACCGACTTCACCACCGCGTTCCCCGGCCTCACCCGCACCGCGGCCGACGGCGCGGCCGTGGTCGTCCGGCTCGCCACGCTGCCCGATGACGGGCCGACCGGCGGCTTCTTCGACGAGCACGGCCCGGTTCCCTGGTGAGCTGCCTGTCAGGGAACCGAGGGACGGGGTGGTGGGGGTCAGCCCGGACGGGATGGGCGAGCCGGAGACCGCGCCGGCGCCCGACGGGCCGCAGCGCCCGGGTTACCCGCCGGACCGCCCCGGCAACAGCCGACGGAAGGGTAGCGGACCGTCAGGCAGCCTTGGCCGGGTACTCGGTCCAGGTGCGGATGGGTGAGTCGGGGGCGAAGCTGGTCTTCGGTTCGGCGCGGGCATTTCGCCAGCGCACGTAGGCGCCGATGGCGGCGTTCTGTTCGCCATGGCTGCGGTGGTCGGTGCCGTTGAGGGCGAAGTAGCGCAGGGCGGCGAACTCGGACTCGATCCAGTTCAGCCACGATCCGTAGGTCGGCAGGAAGACCAGCTCGATGTCGTTCGCCGCGGCCCACGCGCGGACGTTCGGGTGCTTGTGAGGGGAGAAGTTGTCCAGGACGACGTAGAGCTTCTCGCCGGGCCAGCGGATGCGCAGGGACTTGAGTAGGGACAGGAACTCGCACCACCGTTTGCGGGGCCGGATGCGGTAGTACATCTTGCCGGTGGCCAGGTCGAGGACGGCAAGCATGTGCATCACGCCGTCGTAGCGGTTGTAGGTGGCCCGCAGACGACGTGGTGAGCGGTGCGGGCGCCATGCCTTGCCTTTGCGGGGCATGAGGTTGAGCGGCCCGAACTCGTCCACACAGACCACCCGGCCGTCGGTCGGCGGGGAGTCGTAGAGCGCCAGGATCGGCGAGCTTGGTCAGGCTCCAGGTGGAGAACGCGGAGATCTTCCAGTCGGCGGGGGACGTCCGGGCGATCAGGCAGATGTGCTCACGCACCTGGCCGCTGATCATCCTGGGGCGACCCCCGCTCCATTTTGGGTCCAGCGCCTCGAACCCCCGCTCGTTGAAGGCGTGGATGACGTCTCGCACATAGTCGGCGCTGACCTGCATCAACGAGGTGATGTCCGGAACCGACTGCCCCTGCGCGGACATCATCACCACGATCGCCCGCCGCAGCCGCACCGCATCCTTCGCGGTCCGGCTGATCCGCTGCAGCCGACGCCCTTCCTCCATGCTTACCGGCCGGACGAACACCCCCGGACGACGTCCCACGACCACCTCCACCATCACAACGTGGAAGCAGCCTGCCGCGCAACGAACGGAAGATCAATTACCCGACCAAGGATCCGAGCCATGCCACTAGCTGCCGCTGTCGCTGTTGCTCTCGGTCCGGGACGCGTCCTGGCAGCTTTCCGCGCCCTTGCACTTCTGGAGCGCGGTGAGGGTGCGGTGCAGGGCGGCCCGTTGTTCGGCCGAGAGGGACGCCTCCCGGTTGGTCAGCTGCTCGGGGTCGGAGTCCAGATCGTAGAACTCCCGCTCTCCATCGATGTATTCGACATAGAGGGAGTCATCGGTCCGCATCGCCGCGTAGGTCGGTGGATCGCCCGCGTTCTTGGGCGCCGCGTCGGGATCGCCCTTCTTGGACGCCGCCTTATGGTGCTCGACCAGGACGGCATCGCGCCACTCGTCCTTGGTCCGGCCGTGCATCAGGTCGTTGAGGCTGCGCCCGTCCACGCCCGACGGCGAATCCACGCCCGCGAGGTCCTGGAAGGTCGGGTTGAGGTCGACGTTCTCGGCGAGCTGGGACACCTTCTTGCCCGCCGGAACATCGGGTCCGGTGACCATCAGCGGCACGTTGATATCGGTGTCGTACGCGGTCTGCTTTCCGGTGCGGAGCCGGTGTTCGCCCATGTGGAAGCCGTTGTCCGACCCGAACACGATATAGGTGTTGTCCGCCAGGCCCTTGTCCTCGAGCGTCTTCTCCAGCTGACCGATCATTTCGTCGACCGCCTGGACCGAGCGCGCTCGCTTGGCGAAATTCCGGTCGATCCCCTGCTTTTCCTTCGACGTCAGCGGTGACAATGAGCGCTGCCATTCCGGCGCGTTAACGGTCGCCTTGTCATAGGCATCGGTCTGCGGAGCCTTGAGCCCCGGGAACTTGCCCTTGTGGCGCGGCGCGGGCGTGTAGGGGCCGTGCGGTGCGAACGTGGCCACCTCCAGCATGAACGGCTTCTTCTCTTCCGCCGAGGAGCCGACGAACGAGGTGGCCTTCTTCGACAGGACGTCCGTCAGATAGTCCTGGGGAGCCTTTCCATAGGGCACGACCTTGCCGTTCTCGTTCAGCTCGTAGTTGTACTCATGGTAGCCCTCCCCGGCGACGTCCCACTCGTCCCAGCCGGCGGGCACATAGGGCTTGTCGGTGCCGTTCTTGTCGCCCGGCTGGTATCCGTTGAGGTACTTGCCCATGAATCCGGTGCGATAGCCGGCGCGTTGCATCGCGGGCCCGAAGGTCTTCTTTTCGTTGTCGTTCTTCAGAAAGGCGCGGTAGCCGCCGTCGTCGCCGTTGTTGGTGAAGACACCGGTGTTGTGCGGGAATTGACCGGTGAGAATGGATGTGCGCGACGGGCAGCACAGCGAGTCGGTGGCGAAGAAGTTACCGAAGGTCATCCCCTTCTTCTGCATCTCCTGTACATGCGGCATGTACTTCACAAGATTCCATGACAGGTCGTCGGTGAGGACGTACACGATGTTGGGCTTCTTGCCGGAAGCCGAGGCGTCGGTGTCAGAGGTGGCACCTTCGGCCGTGTTCACCCCTCTGTCACACGAGGCCAACATCGAGATGGCCAGGGCCGCACACAGGGCGGCGAGGACACGTGGACGGCGACTGCCGAACATGGCGCAACCTCCTACGAGTTGTGCGTCTACGTCGCCGCGAACCGTAGGAGGCGGCTTTGTGTGATTCTTGTGAGTCGCCTACGGCGTGGCGGCGTGCTGTTTGACGAGTTCGTAACTGCGCAGCCGCGCGGCCGGCGCGTAGACCGGTGTGACCAGCATCAGCTCCTCCGCGCCGGTCGCCTTCGCCACCTCCGCCAGCCGGCGCAGGACGGTCTCGGGCGTGCCGTACGCCTGATGGGCCCCGAACGCCTCGACCCCCGCCCGCTCCTCCGCGGTGAACGGATGCGCCGCCGCCTCTTCGGGCGAGGGGAACGGGAACTCGCTGTGGCCCTTGAGGAGCCCGGCCTTGACGACGTTCATCGGGCCCGCCAGCCACCTGGCCTCGTCCTCGGTCTCGGCGCAGATGGTTTCCACGCACACCAGCACACGGGGGCTCTCGCACCACGGGGAGGGGGAGAAGTGCGCACGGTAGTGGTCGAGCGCGGCGAGGGTGTTGTCGGGGCGGATGTGATGGGCGAACGCCATGGGCAGGCCCAGCCGCGCGGCGAGCGCCGCACCGGCGTCGCTGGAGGCCAGCAGCCACGGCTCCGGGAGTGTGCCGAGCGCGACCTCCTCGACCAGGAACCGTAGCGTCGCCGCCACATCGTCCAGGTACTCGTCGTCCGTCGTCGGACCGGCGCCACGCCGCAGCGCCCGGGCCGTGGCCTCGTCGAAGGTGCCGGGACCGCGGCCGATGCCCAGGTCGATCCGGTCGGGGTGCAGTGCGGCGAGGGTGCCGAACTGCTCCGCCAGCATGATGGGGGCGTGGTTGGGGGCCAGTACACCTCCGGAGCCCAGGCGGATGGCCGAGGTCGACGCGGCCGCGTGGGCGGTCAGGACCACGGGCGGGAACGCGCCGATGGCGGGGGAGTGGTGGTGCTCGGCGTACCAGAGTCGGCGGTAGCCGAGGGCGTCGAGACGCTGGGCGAAGGCGGTGGTGTCACGCAGTGTGTCCACGGCTCGCGTACCAGCTTGGACCATGGCGACTTCCAGCGCGGAGAGCGGCACATCGATCATGCTGTGAGCATACGGAGTGCCGGTGGTGTGCGGCGGCGGTTCCCTGACCCCGGGCGTTCGGAACCCCGGTGGTCAGGGTATTCGTTGACGGTTTGGCCTACGAAAGAGGAGCGAGACCGCATGGCTGCCACGCTGGACGACATCACCCGCACTTGGCTCCGGGAACCCCGGTTCTGGCAGGTGGCCACGTTGAACCCGGACGGTTCGCCGCAGTTGACGCCGATGTGGGCCGATCTGGAGGACGGCCTGGTGGTGATCAACACCTCGGCGGGCCGGATCAAGGAGGAGAACCTGCGGCGTGATCCGCGCGTGTCGCTGTGCTGTATGGACACCGAGGACCCGTATCACCGGGTGGAGATCCGGGGCAGCGCCGTGCGCTTCGTCGAGGGCGATCCGGCCGTACGGGTGATGGACCGTCTCGCGCGGAAGTACCTGGGCACGGAGACGTTCCCCTGGCTGGCCCCCGGCGAGGTGCGGGTGGCGGTCTACATCGAGCCGCACCATGTCCACCGCGTGGTCGGCGTGGAGAAGTTCCGGCCGGGGGTGCTGCCGGACGCGTGAGGGCGCGGTTCGGGCGCGGGGGACGGACACGGGGGAGGAGCGCGGGGTGTACGAGGAACGATGCCACGGCGATGGAAATGGCGATGACGGTGGCGGTGGCGATGACGGTGGCGGTGGCAATGACGGTGGCGGTGGCCACGTCGGCGACGCGCTCACCGCCGCCGTCCAGGGCGTGCTGCGCTGGGCCACGGACGACGTACCGCGGTTCACGGAGCTCCTGGTATGGCTCTACCGGGCCGTGGACCACCCCACGAACTCCCCCGGGGAGGCCGACGCGGAAGTGGCGGCCCTGGGCCTGGACCGGCCGGGCCTCGCCCCGCTGCGCGAGCTGCTGACCGGGCTCGGCTCGGGCGAGGGCGACCCCCGGGCGCTGGCCCAGGACGTCCATCGCGGCGCGGACGTGGCCCGGCGGGCCCTGCGGGAGCTGCCGGCGCACAGGCCCGAACGGCCCCGCATCGCCAGGCTGCACGCCGCCCTGCTGGTGTGGGCTAACCTCCTGGTGCCCGGCACGATGGATTTCGGCGAACTCGACGAGGCCATGGCGGAGCCGGGGGCGGATCCCGACGACCGTCCCAGCGGCCCGGGGTATGTCGGCCTGGAGGAGCGGCTGGCCACTCTGGTCGATGCCGTACGGGTGTCCCAGACCGGCGATCTGGCACATCTGGAGACCAGCGCCGCCCGGCTCCGGGAGATGATCGACACATTGTCCGGGGACGGCGAGAGGGCCGCGACCGTCCGCCGTTCCCTGGCCGCCGGGCTGGCCGGGCGGCTCCATGAGGTGGCGGTGCTCGGGGGCAGCCTCCAGGCCGCCGACGCCGCGCTGACCATGGCCAGGGAGCTGCGCGCCGTATACGAGGACGAGGGCGCGCTGCCGTCCCTGAACACGCTGACCTCGGTGGTGTTCGCCGCGCAGCACGAGCTGGCTCTGGCCCGCCGCAGCGGGGACTCCACCGTGCTGCCGCGCCTGGTCGAGGAGTTGACCGGTCTGTACGCGATCCTGCCGCCCGACCAGGAGAACCGCTTCGCCCTCGCCGGCGTTCTCGCCGAGGTCCATCAGGAACAGGCCGCCCGTACCCAGGATCCGGAGCAACTCCGCGCCGCGGCCCGGTATCTGAGGGAGGTGGTGGAGACCGACCCGCGGGGGCTCGCCCCCATGCTCGCACCGTACTTCCCGGCCGTACGCGCCACCGCGCTGATCCAGCTGATCATGATCGAGCCCAGCCGGGCCGCCGCCGACGAGGCCGTGGCGGAGGTCCACCGGATCGTCGAGGGACCGCAGCCCTCCCCCCGCCAGGAACTCCGGGCGCGGTACCAGCTCGGCCGGGCCCTGCTGCACACGGCCCGCCACCTCGACGACCCGGATCTGCTCGACCTGTGCATCAGCGAGCTGTCCCGGGTCCGTCAGCTGATCGCCGCGGGCGATGGCCTGCCGCACACCGCCGACGCCCTGACACAGCTGTCCGAGGCCCACTGGCTGCGCCGCGACCGCGGCGGTCCGCGCGCCACCGCGGACCGCGAGGCCGCCCTGGCCGCCCGGGGCGAGGCGCTGGTCAGGGTGTCCGCCGACGTCCTGCTCCAACTCGGCTCCGAGGACGGCCTGTCCGTGGCCCGCTTCGGATCGGCACAGGCGCTCTGGCTGGCCTACTGGACCACCGTGTGCGGCCGCCCGGGCGACGCGGTGAACGCGCTGGAACTGGGCCGGGCCCTGGTGCTGCGGGCCGCCGCCGCGTCCCGTGGCATTCCCGAACTCCTCGAAGCCCGGGGACACCCGGAGCTGGCCCGGCAGTGGCGCGCCGAGGTCGCCACGGACATGACCCAGTCCGACACCACGGCCGCGCCGCCGGGCGGGGCCGCCGGGCAGCGGATCCCGGGCACCCTGCGACGCAGGGCGCTCGAAGCGCTGGGCGCGGGCAGCGGCGCGGACGCCTGGCGGCTGCTCGGCCCCCCGGACCTGCCGGCGCTGAGGGCCGGTCTCACCGCCTCCGGCACCGACGCGCTCGTCTACCTCGTCCCCGGGCAGCGCCCCGGCATGCCCGGCTTCGCCCTGGTCGTCCGCCCCGACACCGCCACCGACGCCGATGGCGCCCAGCCCGCCGTCCTGAAGCTGCCGCTGCTGACCCCCGGCAGCCCGCCACTGGAGCGCTACCTCGACGTCACCGCCCGGCGTACCGGGGCAGCCGGCGCCACGGCCGAACCGGGCCGTCAGACGGAGTGGGACGGGCAGTGGGAAGCGGCGTTGCGCGAGCTGTGCGACTGGGCCTGGCCCGCCGCGATGGGCCCCGTCCTGGCCGCCGTGGGCCCGCTCCACCAGCCGCCCAGGATCGTGCTGGTGCCGTGCGGGCCACTCGGCGCGGTCGCCTGGCACGCGGCCCGCACCCCGTACGGGACCAACGGGCGCGAGCACCGGTACGCGTGCGAGGAAGCGGTGCTCAGCTACGCCCCTTCCGGCGCCGAGTTCCTGCGGGCCGCGCCCCGGGACCGGCTGCCCACCACCGCCGGGCAGGTCCTGGTCGCCGACCCCGAACTCAGCCTCGTATGGGCCGAGATCGAGGCGGAGGCGCTGCACACGGCCTGCTACCCGGACGGCCTCCGCTACGGCGAGTTCCCCACGGCCGACGTCAGCGACGCGCCGGGGACACCCGAGGACGTCCTCGACGCGCTGCCCGGTGGCGGCTCACCGGCGGCCGTTGTGCACATCTGCTGCCACGCCCTGGCCGGTCCGGACCCCACGCGCTCGGCACTCTGGCTCGCCGCCCCGCCGACCGGTCCCGAGGAGGCAGGACGGCTGACCGTGGCCCGCATCCTGGACGCCGCCGCTACCGAACAGCCGGGCGGGGCGGGCCCGTTGGTGGTGCTCAGCGCCTGTGAGACGGATCTGAGCACCCGCGACCACGACGAGGCCCTGACCCTGTCCACCGCCCTGGTCGCGCGTGGCGCCGCCGATGTCATCGGCTCGCGCTGGGCCGTGAACGACGCGCCGACGGCCCTGATGATGGCCGTCTTCCACGACTTCGTCACCGCACACGGCCTCGCCCCGGTGGACGCCCTGCGCGCCGCCCAGCTCTGGATGCTCAACCCGCGCCGCGAGCCCCCGCCCACCCTCCGCGGCGAACTCCGCGGCGAGGCCACCCGCACCGACCTCGACCACATCCACTTCTGGGCCGCCTTCACCCACCAGGGCAACCCGGCGGCCCGGGACACACGCTGATCCCGGCCCGAGCCCTCCGGCCGGAGGGCGCAGGGCTATCCGAGGACGAGCGGGAGCTTCGCGGCCAGGTCGCCCAGGTCGGCCCGCTCCTCGGCGGTCGGGGCCCGTCGCCCGGTGCCGACCAGCAGCGTGTCCCTGTCGGACCACGACGCGGGGAACGCCGCCCCGGCGATCCTCTCCAGCATCTCGCGCGCCCCGGCGAGGCTCTCGGCGGGAGGGTCCGCCGCGCCCGGGACGTGGGCGATCAGGTCGAGATGGTGCAGGGTCCACTCCATGACGTACGCGGAGAGGTAGTCGGCCGCGGTGAGCACCACATCGCGGGTGCCGACCCGGAGGGCCGGGTCGGCGAGCCCGGCCGCGCGCCCGGCGGCGGAGCCCACGTCGTCGAGGTGGAACTTCAGCAGCCCCGGGTCCTCGTACGCGGCGGCCAGCCGGACGATCAGCGCGTCGAGCGGGTCGTCGCCGGTCGGCGGCGTGTCGGCCACTTCCCAGTAGGTCACCGCGTCGCGCGTCGGCTCCGCGTCGCTGGGGGTCACCAGGGTGATCAGGACGTCCTGGGCGTCGATGACCAGGTGGCACACCAGGTCCCGGACGAGCCAGCCGGCACAGCCGGAAGGCCGTGCGAAGTCCTCGTCCGGGAGCTCGGCGACCGCCGTGCGCAATGCCGTCCACGAGCGTGAGAAGAGATCCACGGCCGCAAGCTAGCAGCGCGCGGCCCGCCGGGCGACCGATTTCTTCCACCACCCCCGGCGAACGCCCAACCCGAACCCGGGAGTGGGGGATTGGTGGGAGCCGATGTCGTCGGCCCCGGCCCGTCATGTGTCGTAGTGGCGGACGTCGTCGAGGTATTCGCGCGCCCGCTCCTGGACCAGCGGGGGCAGTTCACCGGCTGCCAGGTCCGCGAAGGTGGTCTTCTCCAGCACCTGCCGCAGACTCGCCCGCACCGCGCGCCACACATCGGGCAGCACGGCCGCCGCTCCGGGGTACTCCAGACCGCTGAGGCCCACGTCCCGTACGTTGGCCAGCGGGCCGTCGATGGCGCGGATCGCGTCGGCGAGGGTGATCTCCTCCGCCGGGCGCGCCAGCAGATATCCGCCTTCCGGTCCCCGCACACTGCGCACCAGATGGGCCAGGCGCAGCTCGCGCAGGATGCCGAAGAGGAAACGCAGGGGAATGTCCTGCCGGGTCGCCACCTGCTCGGCGGTCAGGGGCGAGCCCTCCGCGGCCGCCAGTTCGGCCATCGCCCGGACGGCATAGTCCGACTTGGCTGTGATCCGCACCAGCGCAAGTTATCACGCACGTCCGTTTCATGGGGCCGGGCCCCATACCACCGGCTTGGGCATCCGCCCTGGTGGCGGTCAAGGTCGGCGCGTTGTTCCGCCATGAGTTCACCAAGTTCATTGAATCGGTGAACTTTGATGGCTACGGTACCGGTTGCGTGAGCGGGGCATCGGTTCCGCTCCGCCACCGGTTCCGGGGAAGCAGGAGGTATCACATGTCATCGCCAGAGCCGTGTAGCACGTCAGGGCCGGGTACGAGGACCGTCGCCGTCGTGGGGGCGGGGGCCGCCGGCGCGCTGGTGGCGATCCAGCTCTGCGAGACGGCGGCACGCCGCCGTGTCCCGTTCCAACTCCTGCTGATCGACCCCGCCCCGGAGGCCGGTCGCGGCATCGCCTACTCCACCCTCGACCCGCGCCACCGCCTCAATGTCCCGGCGGGCAGGATGAGCTGCTACCCCGACGACCCCGGACACTTCGTACGATGGCTGTGCCACCACGGTGAACCGGGCGTGCGGAGCGGCGACTTCGCGGAGCGCTACCGCTACGGCGCCTACCTCGCCGACACCCTCGGCCGGGCCATCATGGCCGCCCAGGGCGTCGTCACCGTCCGCCGGCTGCGCACCCGGGCCACCGGCTGCCACTGGACCACCCTCCCCGGCGGCGGGGAACCGCGGGCCCGGCTGGAACTCGCCGACGGCCGTACCGTCGAGGCGCACCGCGTGGTGCTGGCCACCGGTCCGTCCCGCGCCACCTCCGCGTGGGCCCCCGAGGACCTGCGGGGCAATGACCGCTTCATCGCCGACCCCTGGGCGCCGGGCGCCCTGGACGCCGCCCTCCAGGACGGGCGGAAGGAGGATGTACTCCTCGTCGGCACCGGGCTGACCTCGGTGGACATCGCCATGACGCTCGACCGCCCCGGCCGCACGGTGCACAGCGTGTCCCGTGGCGGAAGGCTGCCGCAGGCGCACGCGGTGGACCCGCTGCCCGCCGCCACGTGCGCGACCCCACTGCACGGCCTTTCCCTGGCCGCGCTGCGGGCCGCGGTGCGTCGGCACATCGGCCGCGTCATCCGCGACCACGGCGACTGGCGGCCCGCGGTGGACGGGCTGCGCCCGGTCACGGCCGAGATCTGGGCGTCGATGTCCACCGCGGAACGGGCCGAGTTCGTGGCGCGGGACGGCTCGTTGTGGAACACCCACCGCCACCGCATGCCCCCGGCCACCGCCGAGGCGGTCGGGCGCATGCGCCGCACCCGGCGGATGCGGACCTACCAGGGGCGGCTCGGCTCCGCCACGGCCCGGCCGGACGGCTCCCTGACCGTGTCCCTCACCACCGCCGACGGCCCGCGCACGCTGCCCGTCGGCTGGGTGGTGGACTGTACGGGGCCGGGTCTGCGGCTCTCCGGTACGGCCGACCCGCTGTGGCGGAGCCTGCTCGACCAGGGCGCCGCGCTGCCCGGCCCGCTGAGCATGGGCGTCGCCACCGACCACGGACGGCTGTGTGGCGCGGACGGCGGCACCGCACGCCCCCTGTGGACCCTCGGCGCGCCCCGCCGTGGCGAGTTGTGGGAGACCACCGCCATCCCGGAGATCCGGGCACAGGCCGCCACCGTCGCCGCGGCCGTCCTCGACCCGTGGACGGCCCCCGCGGCCCCCGCCACCGGCGGCCCCGCCCGGCGCCGGACGCGTCGGCCCACGGACACCTCGGGCTTCCCCCTCAGCACCCACGCGGCCGCCGCCACCGCCTACCGCCTCGGCGTGGACCGGCTGCTGAAGGTCCGGACCGGGGCCGCGCAGGCGCTCCGCCGCTCCGTGGCGCTCGACCCCGGATTCGCCCTCGGCCACGCCGCGCTCGCGCTCATCGGCCATGAGTGCGGGGCCGATGTGGATGTCTCCCGTGCCCTGGCCGACGCCCGGCGCGCGGTGCGCGAGCGCGCCGACGACCACGAACGCTCCCTCGTGGACGTCGTCTCCCGGCGCGTCCTGCACCCGCCCGCGGACGGTGACGCCGCCCTGCTGCGCCACCTGGAGGAGTACCCGGGTGACGCGCTGGCGCTCGCCGTCGCCGTGCCCACCATCGCCTTCTCCGGTCTGCGCGACCTCGACGGCAGCACCGCGCTCCGCGTGGTCGAGCACACCGCCCCGGCGCACGGGGAAGGCTGGTTCCACACCTCCCTGCTCGCCTTCGTGCGCCAGGAGCAGGGGCGTTACGACGAGGCCGGAGTCCTGGCCGAGCGGGCCCTGGCCGACGAACCCGCCTCCGGCCACGCCATGCACGCCCTCGCCCATGTGCACTACGAGTCCGGCGACCACCGGGCGGGCCGTGAGCGACTTCAGCGATGGCTGGCCCACCGGGGCCGCGGCGGAACACACCGCGCCCACTTCTCCTGGCACGCCGCCCTGCACGAACTCGCCCTCGAGGACACCGCGGCGGTCCGCCGCCGGTGGGCCGAGCAGTTGTCGCCGGGGAAGGTGTACGGGGTACGCGCCCTGGTCGACTCCGGCTCCCTGCTGTGGCGCGCCCGGCTGGCGGGCGCGTGGCAGGGCCCGTTCCCGATCGGCGATGTGCTGGACACGGCGCCCGCCGACGTCCTGGAGCGTCCGGCCACCGCGTTCGTCGCCCTGCACTCCGCCATCGCCCTCACCGCCGCGGACGACCTGCCGGGACTGCGGCGGCTGCGGGTCCACGCCCTGCGCGCCGACGAGGTGCAGCGACGTGTCATCGCTCCGCTGTGCGCGGCGTTCGAGGACATCCTGGAAGAGCGCTGGGCCGACGCGGCACGCGGATTGGAGCGCCTGCTGCCACGGCTCCCCGGCGTGGGCGGCAGTGCCGCACAGCGCGAGGTCGTGGAGGAGGCACTGCTGTACGCGCTGGTGTCCGCGGGCCGGTGCGAGGCGGCCCGGGACCGCCTGGAGGAGCGGCTGGACCGCCGTTCCTCTCCCCACGACCGGCGGCGGCTGACGGCCCTCTCGGTCTGACCGCCCGCCGTACCGACTGTCGCGCGCCCCGGCCCGGATTTCCGGGCCGGGGCGGTGACATGTGCGGGGACGACAGTGGACCAGACCACTTCCGTCACATGTCTTGACCGTGAACGGACAGACGGTATGGTCTAGACCTAGTGCGGCGCTGAGTCACGGCCGCCCCTTGCGGCCCATGAAGCGTTCCGTGCAGCCACCCCCCACATCCCCCCACATCCCCACCTTCGGCAAGGACTTCCCGTCTGGCGTGGGGCCTCGCCGTGAAGGAGTTGGCATGAACATGAAACGAAAGTTGGCGGTTGTCGTCGGCGCGGGGATAGCCCCCATGATCGCTCTGAGTCTCCCCGCGAGCGAGGCCAGCGCGCACGGCTACATCTCCACCCCGCCGAGCCGCCAGGCCCAGTGCGCGGCCGGGACCGTGGCCTGCGGCGACATCAAGTACGAACCGCAGAGCGTCGAAGGCCCCAAGGGGCTGACGAGCTGCAGCGGCGGCAATGCGAAGTTCGGCGAACTCGACGACGACAACAAGGGCTGGGCGGTCACGCCCATCCCGTCCAAGGCCGACTTCACCTGGAAACTGACCGCGCGGCACGCGACCAACACCTGGCAGTACTTCGTGGGTGGCCAGAAGGTCGCGGAGGTCAACGACGGCGGGGCGCAGCCGGGCGAGACCGTCACCCATCAGGTGGACTTCGGCGGCCTGAAGGGCAAGCAGAAGGTTCTCGCGGTCTGGAACATCGCGGACACCGCCAACGCCTTCTACGCCTGCATCGATGTGAACATCGGCGGCTGAACGCGGGCGGGTGAACGCGGACGGTTCGAACATCCGCGGTTGAACACCGAAGGCCGGTCGCCTCTGGGGCGGCCGGCCTTCGGCGTCGCCGTGTGCGCGATGCGCGTGGCGCTCGGCTACCGGGGGCCGTAGGTAAGTCTGCGCAGCAGCTTTTCGGCGGGCCCCGGAAGCGAACGGCGCTGCAGGAGATGGGCCCCGGTCACCGTGGCGAGCCAGACCAGGACGGCGCTCAGGCAGGCGGTGAGCGTCGGGCTGCCGGTCCGCTCTCCGAGCGCGAGCGCGAAGGGGGAGAGCAGTACCACCCACGCGAGGGACTGGAACAGATAGCCGCTCAGCGACCGCTGGCCGAGCGCCGCCAGCGCCTCCGCGGGGAGCCTCCGCCGCGAGGTGGAGCGGGCCTTCGACAGGCGCAGGGCGAGGAGCCCGAAGAGCGCCACATATCCCGGGCCGCCGAACTGGCCGCTCACTTCGTACAGGCTCAGGAACGCGTCCGCGGTGGCGTCGTCGACGTGCACGAATCCGCCGCTGACCAGGCCGATCGGCACCCCGCCCGCGAAGGCCGTGCCGAGCCCGACCACAGCGGTGCGGACCAGCAGCCGCCGGTGGCGGGCCGGGTCCTCCAGGATGCCGCGCCGCGCGGCCCACGCACCCAGCCAGACGATCACGACGATCCCCAGCGCGGTCAGTGTGTGGATCGGCCACTCGCCGAGCCGGTCGGCCACGGAGGTGAGGTAGTCGGGGGCCGTGAGTGAGTCGACATCGTCCGTCGGCACGGCGGCGGACCCCGGGCCGCCGTGCGTGGCGCGGTACCCGGCCACGGCCGCCAGGGCGGCGGCGTACACCACCGTGCACCCCCACAGCCACAGCACGACGCGGTGCACACGTTCGCCCCGGCGCAGGAGCAGCAGGGTGAAGGCGATGCCGACGATGCCGTAAGCCCCCAGGAAATCACCGAAGTTGAGCAGTGCGGCATGGACGAGGCCGAAGGCGATGAGCCATGCGTTGCGCTTCAGCAGCACCGAGCGGGCCGCGCCGGGCCCGGAGCCCTCCGCGTCCTGTCTGCGGGTGAGCTGCACCAGCCCGTAGCCGAACATCACGGCGAACATCGGATAGGCGCGGGCGTGCACGAAGACGAACATGGCGAGGTTGAACGGGCGTTCCCAGCCGTGTGGCGACGCCTCGGCGCCCGGCTGGTTGCCGAAGGTGGCCACCGCGGCGTTCGCGAGCGCGATGAACAGCAGCATGGTGCCCCGCGCCAGATCGGGGGCCAGGGCCCGTTCGCTCCGGCGGACGGGGCCCCGTGCGGGGCCCGGGGCATGGGACTGCGTTATGGCTGTCACCTGGATCTCTCTCCGTCCTGACATGAGGGCCCAGCGGGCAAGGGGCATGGGCGGGCCCTCGGCATCCGGGCTTAGTATAAGTCATAATCTATATGGCAGATACTAAGTAGCGGTAGGCCATGATGTACCTGGTGAGCAACCGAGGTACGAGAAGGAGAAGCGCCATGTCGGCCGAGCAGGAGGAGGCGCCCGCCGAGCTGGCCCGGCTGTGGAGGCTCCCGGTCCCGGCCTCGGGCCTCGGCCGGCCCGCCGCGCTCGACACCGAGCGCGTGGTGCGGACGGGGGTGGAACTGGCGGACCACGACGGGCTGGCGGGCGCGACGCTGCCGAAGATCGCGAAAGAGCTGGGCGTCTCCCCGATGTCCCTCTACCGCCATGTGGGATCCAAGGACGAGCTCCTCGTCCTCATGCGGGACCTGGCGCTCGGCTCTCCGCCCGAGGTCGAGACCGCGCCGGACCGGTGGCGCGAGGGGCTACGGCAGTGGACCGTCGCCCAGCGGCTGGTCCACCACGACCGCCCCTGGCTCCCCCGCCTCCCCGTCGCGGGGCCGCCGACGGGGCCTCATGAGATCGCCTGGATGGAGGCGGGCCTGAGCGCGCTGAGCGGCACGGAGCTGGACTGGGCCGCGAAGGTCGGCAGTCTGACCCTGCTCAGCGGCTATGTGCGGCACGCCTCCCTGCTGTCCCAGGAACACGCGCAGGGCAGGAGCGAAACAGGACTGAGCCAGGAGGAGACCGAGCGGGCCTACGGCAGGACCCTGGCGCGGCTCATCACCCCGGACCGCTTTCCGCAGGTGGCGCTGTTGTTCTCGTCGGGCCTGTTCGAGGCGGCGCCCGACGGGGCGTACGACGATCCGGCGACCGACCATGACTTCGTCTTCGGCCTCGAACGCGTCCTCGACGGGATCGCCGTGGCCGTCGACCGCGCGCGGACGGGCACGGGGACGGGCTAGAACGGGACGGGGCAGGGGGCGATGACGTCACGCGAGGCCACGGAGAGGGTCAACTCGGTGCCGGGGCGGCGGTGACACGCCCCGACACCCGTCCTCTTCGGGCGATGACCGCGGTCACGGTCTTGCCCCCCGGCTCCTCGCGGACGGTCGTGGCCGTGGCCAGGCCGCTGATCATCGGCCAGCCGAACCCGCCACTCTCGCCGCGCACATCCGGAGTGCGCCGGCGCGGCGGTACCCGGCTGGCATCGCCGACGGCGATGGTGACGGCGTCAGCGTCGGCCGACACGCGCAGCGAGCAGAACCGGCCGCCCGAGTGCCGTACGGCATTGGTGACCAGCTCCGAGACGACCAGCATCACCGCGTCGGCGGCGCCCTGATCGGGCGCCGGACGCAGGCCTTCCAGAAAGGTGCTGGTGAGATGTCGTGCGTGCGCGGCGGCTTCGGGGCGGCATTCCAGGGTCTCCCGCACCGCGGACGGCGTGGCAGCCGTCCGCTGGGCCGTGGCGGTGTGCATGACGCTCACCTCGTTTCATCGGATGTGTATCGCGTGGTTGGCGGTTTCCACGCGCTTACCCGATGCGGCGCTCCCGAAAAGGGGCGTCCTCAGGATCCCTTTCCGTAGGTGCGCGGTGCCGAGGTCGAGGGCGGCAGACCGCCGTTGAAACGGGTGTCGACATAGTCGGCGAACTGATAGCGGCGCGGGGTGAGCTTCAGCTTCGCGAAGGTGTCCGCGATCTCCTGCTCCGAGGCGACGGCGGGCTTGTCGACGGCGACGTACACCCGGGTGCCGTTGGTCCGCTTCACCGAGTCCAGCGCCACCTGGTACGGCAGCCCGGTCTCCTTGCCCCACACCTCGGCCCACTCCTCGGGGTGCTTGTAGACCCAGTCCTGGGCCCGGCGCAGCCGCCCGAGATAGTCCTTGATGACCTTGACCTTCTTCTCGTCCTCGAGGGAGGAGGGGTTGGCCACCTGGAAGTTGAGGCCGTTGACCACTCCCTGGCCGGTGGTGAGGACCCGCGCGTCCGACTGGCGCAGCGCCTGGGAGGTGTACGGGTCCCAGACGGCCCAGGCGTCCACCTTGCCGCGGCTGAAGGAGGCCAGGGCATCGGCGGGCTGGAGCCGCGAAGCGGCGGAGTCCACTGCGTTGTCGGTGATGGCCGGTAGAGTGACCATATCTGCGTTGACCTGGGGAAACGGGTGAGGGGGGCGGGCTGCGCTTTGTTGCGTGCGTACAAGTTCCTGCTGCGCCCTACGGCCCGTCAGACGGTCGCGCTGGGCGAGATGCTGCGGGATCACTGCTCGCTGTACAACGGAGCCCTGCAGGAACGCCGCGATGCCTACCGGCACGCCTCCAGGACGAGTATCAAGTACGGCGATCAGTCGGCCCAGCTCAAGGAGATCCGGGCGTTCGACCCCGAGCGTCAAGGCCGCTGGTCGTTCTCCTCCCAGCAGGCCACCCTGCGCCGCCTGGACAAGGCGTTCCAAGCGTTCTTCCGCCGCGTCAAGGCCGGTCAGAAGCCGGGATACCCCAGGTTCAAGGGCGTCGGCCACTTCGACACGGTGACCTTCCCCAAGGACGGGGACGGGTGCCGCTGGGACTCCACCCCCCACGACCCACAGACTCGCATACGCTTCCAGGGCATCGGTCACGTCCGCGTCCACCAACACCGGCCCGTACGCGGCCGGGTCAAGACCATCTCGGTGAAACGGGAGGGGAACCGCTGGTACGCCGTCCTCTCCTGCGACGACGTACCAGCCGAACCCCTACCCGCCACGGGCGCAGTCGTCGGGATCGACATGGGTACCACGCACTTTTTGACCACCTCCGACGGCGCACACATCGCACGCCCCCGCTTCCTCGACCAGGCCGCCGACGAACTCGCCGAAGCGCAGCGGCACCTGGCGACGTTCCCCAAGCGCACCCGGCGGCGCACCAAGGCGCACAGGGCCGCCGTCCGCCGCGTGGCGAAGCTGTACGCGAGGATCCGGCGCCAGCGCCTGGACCACGCGCACAAGACCGCGCTCACCCTCGTGCGGGACCACGACGTGATCGCCCACGAGAAGCTGAACACGGCGGGTATGACCCGCGCCCCCCAACCCAAGCCCGACCCCGACGCGCCCGGCACCTTCCTGCCGAATGGGGCCGCGGCCAAGGCGGGCTTGAACCGCAGCATCCTCGACGCGGGTTGGGCGCAGTTCCTGACGATCCTGGCGAACAAGGCTGAGAGTGCCGGTCGCCTCGTGGTCGCGGTGGACGCGCGCAACACCTCCCGTACGTGCCCGCCCGGCCTCGGAGGCTGCGGGCATGTCGCGAAGGAGAACCGCGTCACCCAAGCGAAGTTCGCATGCACGGCGTGCGGCTTCACCGCGCACGCGGACCACGTCGGAGCGACGAACGTCCTCGACAGGGCCGGGCTGGCCCTCTGCGACGCTGCTTAGCCGGCGGTCCAGGAAGCCCGCGCGGTTACGCGTGGGTGGAGTCACTGCAGCAGCAGCCTCTCCTCCAGAGTGCGGACGATGAAATCGGCGAGCAGGCCGAGGGCGGCGTAGACGATCAGGCAGACCACGATCACATCGGTCTGGAAGAACTCCCGCGCGCGATTGAGCAGAAAGCCGATCCCGTCATCGGCGTTGATGGTCTCGCCGAAGACGAGCGCCAGCCAGGCGGTGGCGAGGGAGTAGCGCAGCCCGGTCATCGCGCCGGGGAGCGCCCCGGGCAGCACCACATGGCGGATCAGCCCCCAGCGGCCGAGCCCGAGCGAGTTCCCGGCCTCGATGAGCTGGGCGTCCACACCGCGGATGCTCGCGTAGACGTTCAGCTCGCGTCGACGAGATCCTCACCGAGCCGGGACAGCCCGGAGACCAGCGCGAGCGAGACACCGATGACACCGCCGAGCGCCAGCCCGATCAGCACCCGCTGTACGGACACCAGCATGGCGTGCGGGAGGGTGCCGTCCTCGAGCAGGCCGGAGGCGGTGTCGGCGATGGTGCCGGGGGAGGCCAGGGTGTCGGAGGGCAGCACACCGGTGGCGCTGGACACCTGCCAGAGCACCAGCAGCAGAAGGGGTCCGGTCGTACGGCGCAGCCATCGCGGCACGGTGCGGCGGCGCGCGGAGAGCGGCACGACCGGTTCGAGAACCGGGGACATGGGGGCTCCACAAGGGGGTACGCCTCGATGCCGGTACAGGGCCGTACCCGCCGTACGACACGACGATCAGCACGGTACGGCGGAACGGGACCGAGGCGAGGGGGAGGAGAGGCGAGGGAGGGGGGAGAAAGGTCAGCGGAGGCCGGGACACGCGGCGGACGCCACCCGCAGCAGGTCGATATGACCGCGCGTGGTGAGCAGGGCTGACGTAGACATGACCTCGAAGCTAGCGAGGACGTCCAGAACCGGTCAACGGTGTCTTGCCCCTCGGACCTTTGTTGCGGGAGTTTTACGCGTCGGCGTATCAGGATGGTTCCATGAGCACATTCCGTACCCACACCATCAGCGTCACCACCGGATCCACCGAGACCGTCGCCGACCTCACCGCCGACTGCGAGTCGTACCTGCGCGAGGTGGCGGACGGCGGCGACGGCCTGCTCAACGTCTTCGTCCCGCATGCCACGGCCGGGATCGCCATCCTGGAGACGGGCGCCGGCAGCGACACCGATCTGCTCTCCGCCCTACGCGACCTCCTCCCCGCCGACGACCGCTGGCGCCACCGCCACGGCAGCCCCGGCCACGGCCGCGACCACGTACTCCCCGCCTTCGTACCCCCGCACGCCACCATCCCGGTCATCGGCGGCAGGCTGGCGCTGGGCACCTGGCAGTCGGTGTGCCTGGTCGACACCAACCAGGACAACCCCGACCGCCAGGTGCGGCTGAGCTTTCTGGGCTGACGTGGGGGGTGACACGGGCTGACGTGGTCAGTCCCGCAGGCCCGCCAGTGCCGCCGCCCGGTGGCGCAGGGCGAACGCGGCGGGAGCGACGACACCACGGCGAGTGCCGCGCACGCGGCCACGGCCGCGCCGATGGCCGTCCAGGGGCCGAGGCGGCCGTGGGAAAGCACATCGGCAGCATCCTCACCAAGCTGGACCTTCCTCCGGCGGAGGAGGCACATCGCAGGGTGCTGGCGGTCCTCGGCTGCTTGCGGGCGTGACGCGGAGGACGACCGGGAGGACCGGCCCGGCTATCGCTTGCCCGTGAGGTTCTCCATCACCTCGTGGACCTCATCCGGGGTGAGCGGGCCGACGGGGAGTGGCCGGCGGACGGCCTCGGTGCGCAGCCCGTCGAGGAGGAAGGCGATATTGCGGCGCCAGGCGGCAGGGGCCGTGCGGGGGGTGGCCCGGGCCAGCGCCGGATCGACGGCCTGCATCCGGCAGAGCTGCTCGATGTAGTACGCGAACCCCTCCCAGGCGTCCTCGCACGACAGAGCCCCTTCGGCGATCTCCTCGAGGCGCTCCGCCGCCAAGTCGGTCACCACCTCGTCGATGAGCGCCTCGCGGGTGCCGAAGAGGTTGTAGAGCGTTCCGTGGCTCACCCCGGCCCGCCGGGCGATCTCCTTCAGCGGTCCGGATGCGGGCCGACGCGCAACGAAACGCGGAGCGCGGCGACGGCGCCTTCCTGCTGACCCAGGGCTACTCGGCGGCGCAGCCGATACCCCACCTCAGCGGCGTGGGCCCGGTGATGGCCGCGCCCGCAACTACCTGTACTCACTCCATGGTGAGCTCGCCGGCACCGGCGTCTACGCGGGCACCCTCACCATCGGGGCCATGATCGAGCGCAGCGATATGGCCGAGTCGGCCACCGTGGCCGGGGCCGACTCCGAATTGTTCGCGGACTTCCCGGTCGCCGACCCGGACGACCTCGCCGAGCACTACTGGGACATGTACGCCAAGCGCGACCGCGTCGAGCAGTTCCACCCGGAGCCCCCGGCCCCGCGAACCACCGCCGGGTGACCCGCGGGGGACTCGGCCTCCGCGGCTACGCCCAGCAGCCGTTGACCGTGGCGGCCAGGCCGTCGAGGGTGTCCTTGGTGGCGGCCGGGTCGGCGGAGGACTGGTTCTCGATGAAGGAGAACACCTTCCACCGGCCGTCCTCCGCCTTCGTCAGGCCGCTGAGCGCGATGGCGCCGGTCAGCGTGCCCGTCTTGGCCTTGACCTGGCCGACGGCGCACTGGGAGTCCGGGGTGTCGAAGCGGCCCCACTCGGGGCCCAGGGTGCTGCCCGCCTCGCCCGCCACCGGCAGGCCCTCGTCGATGGAGCGCAGCAGCCCGCTGTAGCGCGGGTCGGTGAGCAGGTCGAGGATGTCCGCCACGGTCCGCGCCGGGACGCGGTCCGCGCGGGAGAGTCCGCTGCCGTCGTGGATCTCGAAGTTGTCCATCGAGACCCCGTAGTGGCGGCTGAGGACGTCCCGCACCACGGCAGTGCCGTCCTCGTAGGTGGCGGGCCTGCCGGCGCCGAGCGCGGTCATGCGCAGCACCGTCTCGGCGATGTCGTTGTCGCTCTTCTTGAGCATCTTCTTGATCGTCTCGGACAGCGTGGGGGACAGGTGCTGCCCCACCGGGACGTCCGTCGCCGAGGCCGTGCCGCGGGTGACCTCGCCGTCGACCGTGACGCCCTGGTCGGCGAGTTGCTGGGCGAAGACCTTGCCCGCGTCGATGGAGGTGTCCGCGGACAGCTTGCCGTCCACCACCAGGGAGCGCACCGGCGACACCTGGTCGTCGTAGTAGGAGTCGTTCCAGCCGGTGGCGAGGGTCGGCTCGGGGAAGAGGCTGTCGTCGATGCGGACCTTCACCGAGTCCAGGCCCCCGAGCTTCACCCCGGCGGCGGCCGTCTTGGCGAGTTCGGTGAGATCGGCGGTGGTCAGCATGCGGTCGCCGCCGCCGATGAGGGTGAGCGTGCCGTCGCCGTAGACCACCTTGGTGGTGAAGCGGTGCTCGGGGCCGAGCACGGTCAGCGCCGCCGTGGCGGTGGCCAGCTTGGCGTTGGACGCGGGCATCAGCGCGGTGTCGGCGTCATGCCCCCAGATGACCTTGTCGGACGCGGAGTCCAGCACGATGCCGCTGAAGGTGTCGCCGAGATTCGGGTTCTGCGCACGGGTGTTGAGGTTCTCCGCGATCCGCTGCTCGGCGGGGTCCAGCCCGTCGGCGGCCACCGACTGGGCCGTCGTGGTGGTCTTGGTGCTCTTGTCGGCGGCGAGTGCGGACGGAGCGGACAGCAGCGCGCCCGTGACCGGGACGGCCGCGATGATGAACGCGCGGCGCACGGCGAGGCTCATGGGCTTGGCTTTGCGATGACGCCCGGTGGACGAGGTCGCGCTGGACATGGGGGGCTCCGGGGCGCGTAGAGGGACATGGGGGGTGAAACGAAGCACTCACTTTAACCGCAGCTGATCACCTTCGTCCCGTCGGTCCGTGGATATGTGGTGAAGCCGATGCGCAGATACGTCACTGCACCGACTCCTCCGGCTATTTACGAGATGTTGCGACCACCGTTGAGAACGATCGCCTCGCCGTCCGTATCCATCGGCGTCGGGCTGTGCCCTCCACTCCGGGACGGGTGGGGGAGCGCGCTCCGACGTGGCCGAGGGCAGGGCGTCCCCGGCGTACGAAGACTGCCGATGAGGGGCGAAGGATGAGGAACAAGAAGAGACACAAGCGATCCAGGGTCATCGGGCTGACCGTGGTCGGAGTGACCGCACTGGCCGTGGGTGGCGGGGCTCTCCTGATGACCGACAACGATGCTTCCGCCGCCCGTCAGCCGACCGGGCGGCAGGCGCCGGCGCGGGCGGCGATGACCGTCAAGTGTCCGGACGCCGCGACCCGGCTGGCGAGTGTGCCACAGCAGGCGCGGCCCACTGTGGACAAGGAACTGGCCACGATGGACAGCCAGGTGGCCGACGCCTACAAGCAGTTGGCCGCGCGCGGCCCCGGCGCCGACCGGGACTGGGTGCGCACCCGGGTGCTGGAGCCGCTGACCGCCCAGCGGCGTGGCGCGCTGAACCGCATCGGGAACGAGATCGGCCGGGTGGCGAGCCGCCCGTCCGGCCTGGACACGATGGCGTCCTGCACCGTGCAGGAAGCGCCCGGCTCCGCCGCCGCACCCGCCGCCGCTTCGGCGGGCGCAACCCCCGCCGCGGGAACGGCCGCCCCCGCCGCTCCGGCCGCGGGCGGCCAGGCGCAGTCCGGCCCGGTGCGGGCGGACTTCGTGGACATCCGCAAGGTGAAGCCGAACGTCAAGAACCCCCGCAACCGGGGCAACGCCTCCCGCGGCACCTTCTCATCGCGCTGCGGACGCAATGAGAACAAGCACTTCAACTCGGACAACGTGATCGTCGCCCCCGGTGTGTCCAACGGCGCCCACCACATGCACGACTACGTCGGCAACCGCGACACCGACGCCTTCTCCACCAACGACAGCCTCGCCGCCGCCGGGACCACCTGCACCAACGGCGACCGCTCCACCCACTACTGGCCGGTCCTGCGGCTCCAGGACGGAACGAAGGAGGTCGACGCCGACGCACCCGGCGGCGGCACCGAGGGCAACATCGGGCGGATCCTGCGGCCGACCACCGCGTCGATCACCTTCCGTGGCAGCGCGGTGTCCAAGGTCGTGGCGATGCCCAAGTTCCTGCGCATCATCACCGGCGACGCCAAGGCGTTCACCAACGGCACGGCCAACGCCAACGCCTCCTGGAGCTGCACCGGCTTCGAGAACCGGCAGCTGAAGGACAAGTACCCGCTCTGCCCGAAGGGCAGCAAGGTGGTCCGTACGTTCAAGTTCCAGAGCTGCTGGGACGGCAAGAACGCCGACAGCGCCAACCACCGCACCCATGTGGCGTTCGCGGACGCCAAGGGCGCGTGCGGCAAGGGGTTCAAGGCCATTCCGCAGCTGATCCAGCGGATCACCTACAAGGTCGCACCCGGCTCGCTCTTCGCGGTCGACAGCTTCCCCGAGCAGCTGCACAAGCCGGTGACCGACCACGGCGACTTCATCAACGTGATGTCCGGCTCGCTGATGAAGAAGGCCGTGAAGTGCATCAACACCGGGCGTAAGTGCGGCTGACGGCCGCTGCCCGCAAGGCCCGGTGCCCCGGCCGGACTTCAGATCCGGCCGGGGCACCGCCCATGTGTGGTTCAGCCGGTTCAGTCCTGGGGCGTGCCCTTGGGCAGCTGCCGCCACGTCACCTTGGTGTTGGCCCGGAAGGCCCAGTCGAGCATCTTCTTCGCGTCCGGGTAGCGCTTGGGCGCGTTGAGGATCACGCCCACCACGGTGCGTCCGTCACGCTTCGCGGCGAACACCAGGCACCTGCCGGGCGCGGTGCCGGTGCCCGTCTTGATGCCGATCGTGCCGCTGTACGAGCCCAGCAGCCGGTTGGTGTTGTTCCAGTAGTAGGTCCTGGTCCTGCCGTTGGCGGCCGGGGCCTTCTGGACGGTGTCGACGGACTTGACGACCGTGCCGAGGGTGGCGTTGCGCAGCGCGTGCCTGGCCAGCTTGGCCATGTCGCGCGGCGTGGTGTAGTTCTGTCCGCCCTCCGAGATGCCGTCGAAGGTGTCGTAGTGGGTCCGGGTCATCCCCAGCGCGGACGCCTTCTTGTTCATCTGCGCGATGAAGGACTTGGTGCGCTTGGCGGTGGTGTCACCCGTGCCGAACGTGTCGGCGAGCGCCATGGCCGCGTCGCAGCCGGACGGCAGCAGCAGGCCGTACACCAGCTGCCTGACGGTGAGCTTGTCCCCCTTCTGCAGGTCCGCCTTGCTGCCACCGACGCGTGCGGTGTAGTCGATGTACGACTGCTTGACGGAGACCTTCTTGTCGAGATTCAGCCCCCGGCTGTCGAGCACCACCATCGCCGTCATGAGCTTCGTGGTGCTCGCCATCGGCCGCTTGGTGTCCGCCGCCTTGGCCCACAGCTGCTTGTTGGTGCCGTTGTCCAGCAGATACGCGCCCTTGGCGCTGACCCCCGACGGGCCGCGCGCGGCCCCGGTGGCCTGAGCGGCGCTCGCCGGCACGACGACCGTCAAGGCCGCCGCCGAGGCGATGACCGCCGTCCCCCAGCGGCGGATCGCCTTACCCCCACGTCTCTCCATACGCCCTCCGTTTCTCCTATGACATGCCGGTGAATGTCCGGGCATGCGCGCATCGTCTCACTGGAGGGATGGAGACCGCGGGCCGGGGTGCCGGCCACGATCAGCCGCGAGGGCGTCAACTACCGCTGGTGACCCACTCATAGGCCCGCCGGGCGTCGAACTCCGGCTGCCCGCCCCGGAAGAGCAGCCCCGCCGAGGCGAACAGCTCCCCGTCCGGGGACGGCCCGCCCGCGTACGGAACCGCGATACACCGCATCCCGGCCCGCCGCGCCGCCTCCACCCCGGGACCGGCGTCCTCGATCACCACACACTGCCCCGGACCGACGGCCAGCAGCCGCGCCGCGGCCAGGAACACATCCGGCTCCGGCTTGCCACGGCCCACGTCCTCCGCGGACACGTAGACGGGCAGCAGCGCGTCCAGCCCGGTGGCCTTGAGCGCGGTCTCGATCGCGGAACGGGACGAGCCGGAGGCCACGACCAGCGGATGCCCGGCGGCCCTCAGCCGCTCCACGAAGGCCCGCATCTCGGGAAAGATCTCGGTCGTGGCCGCCAGCTCCAGATAGTGCCGGTTCTTGACGGCGAGCAGCTCCGCCACGGGCGCCTCGATGCCATATCGCTCGCGCAGCGTCTCCAGCGTCTCGCGGGTCCCGATCCCGATGAACTGCGTGTGCTCCTCCCAACTGAAGCCGGTGACCCCGTACCGCTCAAGGGTCCGCCTCCCCGCCTCGTAGTAGAGGGGCTCGCTGTCCACTAGCGTGCCGTCCAGGTCGAAGATCACGGCGGGCATGGTGCTCATGGGGACAGCATGCCAAGAGTTCGCTCGTGCCATCGCCGGAACCCCGTGTGTGCGCCGGGCTCGGCGAGGGTTCGTGTGACGGCGTGTTGGTCTAGACCGCTCTGTTAGCGTCGGCCCTGATCGGATACCGAACCGGAGTCGGCGGAAGGGGAGTGCGGTGGGTGTGACAGGGAGTGGGTGGCGGGCGTACATCGGGTCGTTCACCTCGGCGGGTGGCGCCGGGGTCACCGTCGCTGATGTCGATGACGAGACGGGGGCGTTGCGGATCCGGAACTCTACGGATGTGGTCGTCAACCCGTCCTATCTGGCGGTCGCGCCCGGTGGGCGGGTGCTGTACGCCGTGAGCGAGACCGATGACGGGGCGGCCGCCGCGCTGGACGTCGGGCAGGATCCGCCCTCGTTGGCCGGGGAGGCTGTGCCGGTGCTCGGTGCGGCGCCCACTCATCTGGCGCTCGCCGGTGGGCAGCTGCTGACGGCCAACTACGGGTCCGGCAGTGTCACCGCGCTGCCGGTACTGGAGGACGGCCGGCTCGGGGAGCCGGTGGCGGTGCTGCGGCACGAGGGCAGTGGGCCGCATCCGGAGCGGCAGCGGGGGCCGCATGCTCATGCCGTGGCGGCCGATCCGTCGGGCGGCTGGCTGCTCGCCGTGGACCTGGGGACCGACGCGGTGCGGGTGTACGCGCTGCCCGGGCCGCGTCCGCATCGCGAGGTCCGGCTGCGCCCGGGCAGTGGTCCGCGCCATCTGGCGTTCCATCCGCGTGGCGACCGCGTGTATGTCGTCAACGAGCTCGATCCGACGATCACGGCCTGCCGCTGGGACGCGGCGTCCGGCGATCTGGAACCGCTCGGTGAGACCCGTCTGGTGCCCGAGGGCACGGACGTCGAGACCTACCCCGCCGAGGTCGTGGTCTCCGGCGACGGCCGTTTCGTATGGGCCGCGAACCGCGGACACGACAGCATCGCGACGCTCGCCCTCGACGCGTCGGGCGACCGCATGGAGCTGGTCACCACCACGCCCTGCGGCGGCCACTGGCCGCGCGATCTGACGCTCGGCCCGTCGGGACGGCGGCTCTACGTGTCCAACGAGCGCTCGGGCGATGTCACCTGGTTCGACATCGACCCCTCGAGCGGGGTGCCGCGTCACGGGGGCTCGATTGAGGCCCCGGCGGCGTCCTGTGTGGTCTTCGGATGACGTTCGCCGGGTTCATGCGAGTGGGGGCGGTGACCTCGGTGGTCGCCGCCCCCACCTCGTCGTCCGTCGTTCCCGTCGCCCGCCGCGTCAGCGCATCGCCGGGGACGCCTGCTGCAGTGTGATGCCCAGCGCCGCCGCGTACTTCGCCAGCGCCAGCTTGCCCACGGCCGGGTAGTCGCCCAGCGCCTCGGCCGCCGAGCAGCCCGCCTCCTCGGCCGCCGCCGAGATCAGCTCGGTGGAGACCTCAGGGCCGATGAGGTACGGCGCGAGGGCGAGCCGTGCGGAGCCCGCCGAGCGCAGCTGCTCGGCGACGCGGAGCACGGCCCCGTCCTCGTCCAGCGCCGCGGCCATCACCGGCACCGCGAGGCGCGCGGAGAGCAGCATGCCGGTGATGCCACCGGCCTGGGCCGCCTCCCCGCCGCCCACCGTGGCGAGGATGATGCCGTCCGCGGCGGTCGCGACCGTGAAGAGCCGGGCGCGGTCGGCGCGGGCCAGGCCGGCCTCCGACAGGCGTACGTGCAGGGCCTCGGCGAGCAGCGGATGCGGGCCGAGGACGTCGGTGAGTTCGGCCGCCGAGCCGCTGCTCATGACGGCCTGGCGTATCCGGCGCAGCTGGCCGTTGTCCGGGCCCGCGAGCAGCGGGACCACGACGGCCGCCGGGCCGTCCGTGGGGACCGACGGGACGGGCGGGACCTCGTCGACGACCTCGCCCGCGGCCTCGGCCGCGGCGATCGCCTCCGCCGCCTCGTCGGCGAGGGCCTTGGCGGCCTCGGCCGCCTGCCGCAGACGCTCGGGGTTCTCCTGGGCGGCGCGCGTGAGCACGGTCTCGAGCTGCGGGAACTCCTCGCCGTCGCCGTCCAGGAAACCGATCTGGGCGTCGAGCCCCGGCATCTCGGAGCGGGCGATGCTCAGGAGCTCCTCGGCCAGGCGCCGGGCACCGTCATTCGGCGCACCGGGGACGGCCAGCACCAGCGGAGGCGCGCCGAGAGGTACGGCGGCGGGCTCCGGTCGGCGGTGCCGTCCGGGCTGGCGGGGACGCGGCATTCGTACAGGCAGGCCGGACGCGGGCCCTGTGGGGGAGCTCATGGCGCCGCATGTTAGTCGCTCAATGGGCTCGGCTGTTCGGGAGGGGGTGACTGGGGTCATATGTCCCACTCTGTCGACCGGTGTTGTGTGTTGATGTGCGCTCAGCGGCCACACTTGGTCGAAGAATCGGCCATGTGTCCGGAATGGCCGGTCATGGTGTTCGATATGGGGCGTCGGGTAATGGACGCCCGTATGGCACGCCTGTGCCGGGCGTTACGTGCCGGACGTCCCGTGCCGGGTGCCGTGCTTCGTGCCCGCGTCGCGTTCCGTACCGGGCGTGGGCTCAGACGACGCTGAGCAGCGCCGGATCCCGTGGCAGCCGCAGTTCGTCCGCCGCCAGCGCCGCCGCGACGCACAGCGCCCCGTCCAGCGGATCCCCGGCCGCCTCGGCGACCCGGACCCCGGGCAGCCGCGCCGCCAGCTCCGCGCGCACGGGCGTCAGCAGCGGCGCGCCCATGCGGAACAGCCCGCCGGTGAGCGCCACCTCGCTCGACTCCAGCCGGGGGCAGACCGCCTCGGCGGCCTCGGCGACATGGCGGGCGGCGGTCCGCAGGATCGCCTCCGCGATCGGGTCCTCGGCGGCGCACCGGCCCACCTCGGGGGCGAAGGAGGCCAGGACGGCGGGGCGGTCGGGGCGCGGATACAGCTTCCCCGGCAGCCCGGTCGCGGGGCCGAACACGGCTTCCAGACGGGCCAGCAGCGGCTTGGAACCGCCGGCGCGCCCGTCGTACGCGCGCATCGCCGCCTCCAGGCCCGCCCGGCCGATCCACGCACCGCCGCCACAGTCGCCCAGCAGATGGCCCCATCCGTCGGCCCGCCGCCAGCCGGTGGCGGCCCAGCGGGTGTCCCCGCCCGGCGCGATGGTGTCCGTGCTGGACGCGGCGTCCGTGCCGGGCACGCCGCCCGTGCTGGACGCGCCGCCCGCGTCGGGCACGCCGCCCGTACGGGATGCGTCATCCGCGTCGGGCACGCCGCCCAAGCCCCCCGCGACCCCCTCCGGCACCGCCCCCAGCGCGATCAGCCCCGTCCCCGCCGCGACCACCGCGCCGGGGCGCTGGCCCAACGCCCCGGCGTACGCGGTCACCGCGTCGGCCGCCAGGGCGAGTCGCCGTACGCCCAGGGCGTCGGCGAGGGCGTCCGGAAGCCTGTCGCGGAGGTCGTCCCCGAGTGTGGCCATGCCCGCCGCGCCGACGCAGACCGCACCGAGGCGCGGGGCCCCGGCTTCGCGCAGCAACTCCCGGGCGGCGGGCAGGACCCGCGCCAGCAGATCCGCCGCGTCGATGCCCCGGTCGCCGACGACGACGGGCGCGGACGAGGACCACGTCAGCGGCGGGCACCCGGTCGGTGGGTTCCCGGCGGCGGAGCCGCCGCAGGCATCCGCGCGGGCCACTCCCACCCGTACGCCCGAGCCACCCGAATCGATCCCGAGCACATGCGTCGCCGCGGCGTCGGGCACCGTGTCGGCCACCGGCTCAGCCGAATCCGCGCGAGTCCTGCTTGAGCGCCGTGTCCACGGTGAGGGCCGTGGCGATCACGAGGCTCAGCAGCGGATCGGGCAGCTGGCGGTGGATCTGGAGGACGTAGTTGTCCGCCGTCGTGAACATCGTCTTCGCCAGGCCCTCCCAGGTCTTGGTGATCCGGGCGACCTCGCTGTCCGTGTGGTCGACGATGGCGAAGTTCCAGGCCCGCCAGTTCTCCGCCTTGATGGCGCCGACCTGCTGGCCGTTGACGTGAATACCGAAGTTGATCTTGCCGAAGACGTTCTGCTGGACGATCTCACCGACCGGCTGTCCGTCCGGACGGGTCACCAGCACCTTGGACTTCACGAACTTCGCGGGCCGGGTGAGCACCAGATGCGGCTGCCCGTTGGCGTCGCGGATCTCCAGCCGGTGCGTCATGAACTGGTCGAGGCTGGAGACGAACCGCGCGACCTTCTTCAGCGTGCTCTGGCCGACCTGGACCACCGAACCGATGGTGCGCCCGTGCTGGTCGAAGACGCTGTACTCATTGGTGAGCTCGATCAGCTTGGCCTTCTGGTTCACCACCAGAATCGGTTCCGTGAACAGGGTGCCGCCGCCGCCCGCCGAGGGCCCCACATGCGCCTGCTGCTGCACCTGGTGCTGGACCTTGCCGGGGTTGTGGTTGGGCGGGGCGGCTTGCTGCGGCGGGGGCTGTCCGGGCTGGCCCGCGTGCGTATGGGCGGTCCACTGGGCACCGTCCCACCAGCGCAGCTGGTTCGGCGTGCCCTGGGGGTCGGCGTACCAGCCCGGAGGGGTGTTCGTAGGTGATGTCATGGCGGGCAGACTACCCCTCGCCCACCTGGAACGATGGGGTCAGGGAAGGCGCCAGTCCACGGGCTGCGCCCCCTGCTGCGCCAGCAGCTCATTGGCGCGGCTGAAGGGACGGGAGCCGAAGAACCCGCGGTCGGCGGACATGGGGGAGGGGTGCGCGGACTCGACCGCCGGAAGGCTGCCCAGCAGCGGCCGTACGTTACGGGCGTCGCGGCCCCACAGGATGGACACCAGGGGGCGGCCGCGCCCGGCCAGCGCCCGGATGGCCTGCTCGGTGACCTCCTCCCAGCCCTTGCCCCGGTGGGCGGCGGGGCGGCGCGGGGCCGTGGTGAGCGCCTTGTTGAGCAGCAGCACACCCTGCTGGGTCCAGGGCGTCAGATCGCCGTTGGACGGGCGCGGCAGCGCGAGGTCGGTGTGCAGCTCGCGGTAGATGTTCTCCAGGCTGCCGGGCAGCGGCCGCACCTCGGGCGCCACCGAGAAGCTGAGCCCCACCGCGTGTCCGGGCGTGGGATACGGGTCCTGACCCACGATCAGCACCTTCACCTCGTCGAAGGGCTGCTGGAAGGCGCGCAGCACATTCGGCCCGGCGGGCAGATAGGTGCGGCCTGCCGCGATCTCGGACCGCAGGAAGTCGCCCATCGCCGCGATGCGTTCCCCGACGGGCTCAAGTGCCTTGGCCCAGCCCGCTTCCACAATTTCATTCAACGGTCGTGCTGCCACACCGCGTCACTCTAGTGGCTCAGCGGGTGGCCGCGTGCCACCTCACGATCACTCTCGGCCGGTCACGGCGATCGCCCTCAGCCGACCACCGCGGCCCGGACGCACAGCACATCGGGGAGGTGGTGGGCGATCTGCCGCCAGCTCTCGCCCTCGTCGGCACTCGCGTACACCTCGCCGTTGCGATTGCCGAAGTAGACCCCGGCCGGATCGGCGTCATCGGTGCGCAGGGCGTCTCTCAGCACCACCCCGTAGTGCGGCTCGCCCGGCAGCCCGGCGCACCGCTCCTCCCAGCTGGCGCCCGCGTCCTCGGTGCGGAACACCCGGCAGCGGTAGCCCGGGGGGTAGCGGTCCGAGCCGTCGGCGGCCGGGAAGACGTACGCGACGCCGCTCCGGCGCGGATGGACGGCGACCGCGAAGCCGAAGTCCGCCGGGAGGCCCTCGCTGATCTCGGCCCAGTGCGCCCCGCCGTCGTCGCTGCGGTACACCCCGCCGTGGTTCTGCAGATAGAGCCGGTCGGGGTCGACCGGATCCCGGGCGATCTTGTGGACGCACTGCCCGAACTCGGGATACTGATCCGGCAGGAATTCCGCCTTGAGTCCGCTGTTGGACGGTGCCCAGCTCTCCCCGCCGTCCGCCGAGCGGTACACCCCGCCGGAGGACACGGCGACCATGAGCGCCCGCGGGTCCCTCGGATCGGTGATGACCGTGTGCACGGCCTGCCCGCCGAATCCCTCGCCCCACTCCGGCCGCTGCGGGTGGTCCCACAGGCTGCGGACGAACGCGAAGGTCTCCCCGCCGTCCTCGGAGCGGAACAGCGCGCCCGGCTGGGTGCCCGCGTAGACCACCTCCGGCTCGTCGGGCCCGCCCGGCTCCAGCTGCCACACCCGCTCCAGCGAGGTGTCGGTACCCTCGGGGAACTTCACCGCGGGTCTGGCGGGCTCGTGCCAGCTCGCCCCCAGGTCGTCGGAGCGGAAGACCGAGGGGCCCCAGTGCGAGCTGTCCGCACCGGCCAGCAGCCGGGGGCGGTCGCCCCGGGTGTCGATGCCGACGGAGTACACCGCCTGCATGGGGAAGTGGGGGCCGCTGAGGTCCCAGCCCCCGCTGCCGCCGGGGCGGCCGAGGAAGAGACCCTTGCGGGTGCCGACGGCGAGCAGGACATCGTTCATGACGGCTCACTCCTTGGAGTGCGGGACGGGACGGCGGAACGGATGGATGTGTCCGTCATCACAGAGTCTGCACCCACCCACTGACAACGGCCCGGAAGCGGCCTCGTCATACGAGAGGCTTCGTAATTTGACGATCGTCGTACTACGGTGGTTGCCGTACTAAGCGGCGGTCCGGCCGGACCCCACGAGGAGAAACGGAGACGTTCATGAGCGCCCTCTTCGACCCCTTCACCCTGCGGTCGCTGACCATCCCCAACCGCCTCTGGATGTCGCCCATGTGCCAGTACAGCGCGGACCCGGACAAGGGCGCCGGGGTCCCGCACGACTGGCACTTCGTCCACTACGGTGCCCGCGCCACCGGCGGCACGGGACTGATCCTGGTCGAGGCGACGGCCGTGTCCTCAGAGGGCCGCATCAGCCCCGGAGACCTCGGCATCTGGAACGACACCCAGGTCGAGGCGTTCCGTAAGATCGTCGGTTTCCTCAAGGGGCAGGGCACCGTCCCGGGCATCCAGCTCGCCCATGCCGGCCGTAAGGCGTCCACCGACGCTCCCTGGAGGGGTGGCGCGCCGCTCGGCGCCGACCAGCGGGGCTGGCAGCCGCTGGCGCCCAGCCCGGTCCCGTTCGACGAGGGCCATCCGGTGCCGGACGAACTGTCCGAGGAGCGGATCGGCGAGATCACCCGCCAGTTCGCGGACGCCGCACGGCGCGTGCTCGCGGCCGGTTTCGAGGTGGCCGAGATCCACGGCGCCCACGGGTACCTCATCCATGAGTTCCTCTCCCCGCACAGCAACCACCGCACCGACGGCTACGGCGGCTCCTTCGAGAACCGCGCCCGCTTCGCCCTGGAGGTCGTCGACGCGGTCCGCGCGGTCTGGCCCGAGGAACTGCCGCTGTTCTTCCGCGTCTCGGCCACCGACTGGCTGGAGGAGAACGGCTGGACCCCGGAGGACACCGTCCGGCTCGCCGCCCTGCTGAAGGACCACGGCGTGGACCTCCTCGACGTCTCCAGCGGTGGCAACGCCGCCGGTGTGCGCATTCCGGTGGAGCCGGGCTACCAGGTGCCGTTCGCCGCGCGGGTGCGCCGGGAGACCGGGCTGCCGGTGGCCGCGGTCGGGCTGATCACCGAGGCGGAGCAGGCCGAGAAGATCGTCACCAATGGCGAGGCGGACGCCGTCCTGCTGGGCCGCGAACTGCTCCGTGACCCCTACTTCGCCCGCCATGCGGCGGCCGAACTGGGCGGTCAGGTGCACAACCCGGACCAGTACCACCGCGCGGTCCGGTAGGTCGCGGACGTCACCGTCGTCCCGTCCGGGACCTCGAGTAGTCCGGAGCCGAAGTAGTACGGCGATCGTCAAACTACACTGGAGGTCTCGGAACGAGGCGATAGGAGCAGCCGTGCAGACGCAGACCACGCCGACCGCGCCCCAGCCCCAGGCGCCGTCGCAGGCCCAGGCGCCGGGGCGCTCGCTGGAGCATCCGCGGCGCGAGGCGATCCGCCTCGAGGATGTGCTGCACGCGCTCTCCGACCCCATGCGGATGCGGGTGGTGCGGACGCTCGCCGAGGAGAGCTGCGAGCTGTCCTGTTCGGTCTTCGACCTGCCGGTCAGCAAGTCCACCACCACCCACCACTTCCGGGTGCTGCGCGAATGCGGTGTGATCCACCAGATCTACCGGGGCACCGCCAAGATGAGCGCGCTGCGCCGCACTGACCTAGACGCGCTGTTCCCCGGACTGCTCGACAGCGTCCTCGCCGCCGCCGCCCTCCAGGAGGGGCGCCTCGGCGGCGACCGGGGCTGAAGTCCGCCCGCCCGGCAGGTGGTTGAAGAGCAGATTGAGCGCGATCGCGGTGACGCACCCGGCGCTGATCCCGCTGTCCATCACCGTCTGGAACCAGTCCGGGAACTCCTTGTAGATCCCCGGCACGCCGACCGGCAGCAGTCCCACGGCGACCGACACCGCCACCACCGTCAGGTTGTGGTTGTCCCGGAAGTCCACCCCGGCCAGGGTGCGCAGCCCGCTCGCCGCGACCGTACCGAACATCACCAGGCCCGCCCCGCCCAGCACCGGCGCCGGGATCGCCGCCACCACCGCGCCCAGCTTCGGGCCAAGACCGAGCAGCACCAGCAGTCCGCCCGCGGCCGCGACCACCCAGCGGCTGCGCACCCGGGTCATCCCCACCAGGCCGACGTTCTGCGCGAAGGCGGTGTACGGGAAGGTGTTGAAGACCCCGCCGAGCACGGTCGCGGCGCCGTCCGCGCGCAGTCCGTCCGCCAGCCGCCGCCCGTCGACCGGGCGCTCGGTCAGCTCGCCCACCGCGATGAAGTCACCCGTGGTCTCGGTCATCGTGACCAGCGCGACCACCAGCATGGACACCACGGCCGGGGTCTCGAACGTCGGAGTGCCGAAGTGGAACGGGGTGGACACGCCGACCCAGTCGGCGTCGCCCACCCCGGAGAAGTCGGTGAAGCCCAGGGGTATCGCGGCCGCCGTCCCGGCCACGATCCCCACCAGCACCGCCACCCGGCCGAGGAATCCCGGCGCGAAGCGCTGCACGGCCAGGACGAGGACCAGCACCCCGGCGGCCAGGCCCAGGTTCTTCGGCGCCCCGAAGTCCGGCGCGCCCTGGCCGCCCGCCGCCCAGTTGCCCGCGACCGGCAGCAGCGAAAGGCCGATGACCAGTATCACCGTGCCGGTCACCAGCGGCGGGAAGAACCGCAGCAACCGCCCGAAAACCGGCGCCAGCACGATCATCGCCACCCCGGCCACGATCACCGAGCCGTAGATCGCGCGCAGCCCGCCGCCCTGTGTGCCGATCAGCACCATGGGGGTGACCGCCGCGAAGGTGCAGCCCTGCATGATCGGCAGCCGGACGCCGAACCGCCACAGCCCCACGCACTGCAGGACCGTGGCGATACCGCACAGCAGCAGATCGGCGTTGATGAGATACGCCAGGTCGGCGGGCGACAGCTTCATCGCCCCGCCGACGATCAGCGGCACGGCCACCGCGCCCGCGTACATGGCCAGCACATGCTGGAGTCCGAAGGCGGCGAGCCGGCCGGGCGGCGGCACCTCGTCCACGGGATGGCGTACGGACGTCATGGCGGCTCCTCGCGCGGCGCGGGGTTGGGCGGCGGATCAGGGTGAGGCGACCGTAGAAGGCTTAAACAATCTGTTGATTTCAGGGGTGTTGCCGCCCTGTGTCAACCCTTTGGACCACGCGGACTTGGGGACACGGTCGTGGTGCGCGGCGAGGGCCCGATGCCCCGTGCCAACCTCACGGACGGCGCGGACCCGCGGAACGCCCCCGTGGAAAACGCCCGGCGCCCGGCCCGGTTCACTCCTGCCCGCGCGCCGCGCCCAGCAGCCCCGTCCAGTCCGGGATCTTCACCTTCGTACGCCCCAGCGCCTCGCCGAGCGCCGACTCGGCCGCCTCGATCCGCAGCCAGCCGGTCCACTCCACCGGCTCCACCCCGGCCTCGCGCAGCGCCCGCAGCGGATCCGCCACCACCGGGCGGGCGGCGAGCGCGTCCGCGTCGGCCAGCAGCGAGGCCACGGTCTCCTTGGCGCACGGCCGGTTGGTGCCGATCACCCCGGTCGGCCCGCGCTTGATCCAGCCCGCCACGTACTCCCCGGGCGAGGGCACGCCGCCGCGCAGCACCCGCCCCGCCGCGTTGGGGACCGTGCCGCGGTCCTCGTCGAACGGCATCCCCGGCAGCGGCACGCCCCGGTACCCCACCGACCGCAGCACCAGCGGCGCCTCGATGTCCTCGAACACCCCGGTGCCCGCCACCCCGCCGAGCCCGTCCGGCGCGGTCCGCTCGAAGCGCACCGCGCGCACCGCGCCCTCGCCCAGCAGCGCCACCGGCTTGAGGAAGAACCGCAGATGGATCCGGCGCGGGCGGCCCGTGGGCTCGCGCCGCGCCCAGTCGCGCAGCACCTCGACATTGCGCCGGTTGATCCCCGGCAGCCCCGACGGGTCCGCGTACGCCGGGTCCAGCGCCAGCTCCTCCGGGCGCACCAGCACATCGGCGCCGGTCAGCGCCCCCAGCTCGCGCAGCTCCTTGGTGGTGAACTTCGCCTGCGACGGCCCGCGCCTGCCGACCATATGGATGTCCGAGACCTGGCTCTCGGACAGCGCCCCGAGGGCCGCGTGCGGCACATCGGTGGGCCTCAGCTCCTCCGCCCCGCGGGCCAGAACGCGCGCCACGTCCACCGCCACATTCCCCACCCCGATGACGACGGCGGAGCCCGCCCCGAGCGCGAAGGAGTCGACGGTCGCGTCCGGATGGGCGCTGTACCAGGAGACGAACTCGGTCGCGGAGAAGCTGCCCGGCAGCTCCTCGCCCGGAACGCCGAGCCGCCGGTCGGTGGCCGCGCCCACGCAGTAGACCACCGCGTGGTAGAGCCCCAGCAGCCGCTCGGGCACCAGTGGGGGCGGGCCCACCTGCACATTGCCGAGGAAGCTGACCCGGGGATGCTCCAGGACCGCGCGCAGCGTGTTCTGCAGCGACTTGATCTTCTCGTGGTCGGGTGCGACACCGTAGCGCACCAGCCCGTACGGACAGGGCAGCCGGTCCAGCACATGCACCGACACCTCGGGGACGGCCTGCTGCTGGACGAGCGCTTGGGCGGCGTACACCCCGCTCGGCCCGGAACCGATGACCGCGACACGAAGCACGAGGAGCTCCTTCCGCAGGATGTCTCCAGCATCCCACCCGGCGGGGCGGCCTGTCCGGCACTACGCGCCGAATGACCGGCGCGGGTGACACCGCCCGGCCGCCGGTCCACGGGCCCGCGACCGTGCCGCGAGCCCGGCCCGAACCGGTCAGACGGTCCGCCAGGGCCCCCGGGCCGTCCGCTACGACATCTGCCGCATCCGCCGGATCTCGCTGCTCTGCTGCGCGATCACGTCGTTCGCCATCTCCTCCACCCGGACGTTGTTGCCCTGGGCCAGCACATCCGTCGCCATGGAGACCGCGCCCCGGTGATGGGTGATCATCAGCTTGAGGAAGAGCGCGTCGAAGTCGGCGCCCCTGGCGGCGCGCAGCCGCGCGAGCTGGGCCCCGGTGGCCATCCCCGGCATCTTGGCGTCATGGCCCTCGTGGCCGTCCCCGTCGCCGCCCTTAGGCTCGCCGCCAGTTGTCTTCTGCCAGGCGCGCATCGCCTCGATCTCCGGCTTCTGCCCGGCCGCGATGCGCTCCGCGAGCCGCTTGACCTCTCCCGACTCGGCCCGGTCGGGGGCGAGGCCGGTCATCACCAGGGCCTGCCGGTGGTGCTCGATCATCATGCGGACGTAGGAGCGGTCGGCCGTGTTGGGGGAGTCGTCGTCGCCGGCCTTCGCCGCCTCCTCGGCGGACAGCTTCTTCGCCGCCTCGCCCGGCTTGCCCGGCGCGATCACCGCGGGCTTTCCGTCCTTGCCCTTCCCCGCGTCGGCCGCACCGCCGCTCTCCGCGTCACAGCCGGTCAGGACGAGTGCCAGGGCGGCCGCCGCAGCGGCTGCCGCGAGGGATGCGGAGTGGAGCGTCGTACGGCGGTTCAACACCGTGGCCTCCTGGGGCGCTTGGGATCCGCAGACCGTCTTAGCACGTCAGCGGGGCTCCCGATCCGGGCGCGTTGGGAAATTCTCTTTACGAACATGTTGCCACCTGTTGTGGTGTACATGGATAGAGCGATACTTCCCCCGGTCCGTCAACCGTTCAACTCCGAGCGGAGACGGCGACAAAGGGAGGACGCAGTGAAGCCGTGGGAAAGACCTCCGCAGCGGCGCAGATACCTCGGCGCGGCCGCGGCCGCCTTCGGACTGGTGGCCACCTTGCTGGCCGCGGGCCCGGCGGCCGCGACGCCCGACCCCGGTGACGCTCCCCACAAGGAGCGGGTGACGAAGAGTCAGCAGTCGGAAGCCAAGGCCGCCATCGAGAACGGCGACATCCCCGGCGTGGACCAGATCGTCCACAGCGACAATGTCAGCCACCTCACCAACATCCCCAAGCAGGACCTCAAGGGCGTCAACTCCGACCTGGCCTTCCAGGGCAAGTACGCCTTCGCGGGCAACTACGACGGCTTTGTCATCTACGACATCAGCCGGCCGAAGAGCCCGGAGATCGTGAGCCAGGTGCTCTGCCCGGGCTCGCAGAACGACGTGTCGGTCTCAGGAGATCTGCTCTTCCTCTCCACCGACTCCTCGCGCAGCGACAACTCCTGCAACAGCACCACCCAGCCCGCGACCGAGAAGTCCTCGTGGGAGGGCATGAAGGTCTTCGACATCAGCGACAAGCGGAACCCGGAGTACGTCGCCGCCGTCGAGACCTCCTGCGGTTCGCACACCCACACCCTGGTGCCCGAGCGCAAGGACGTGTACATCTACGTCTCCTCGTACTCGCCCAGCGACACCTTCCCGGACTGCCAGCCTCCGCACGACGGGATCTCCGTCATCAAGGTGCCCCGCAAGGCGCCCGGGAAGGCCGCGGTCATCGACTTCCCCGTGCTCTTCCCGGACGGCGGAAACCCCGGCGCGCCCACCAACCCCGGCGCCTCCCAGACCACCGGCTGCCATGACCTCACCACGTTCCCCGAGCTGAAGCTGGCGGCGGGCGCGTGCATGGGCGACGGCATCCTGCTCGACATCGCCGACCCCGCGAAGCCGCGGGTCATCGACCGGGTCGAGGACAACGTGAACTTCGCCTTCTGGCACTCGGCCACCTTCAACGAGCGCGGCACCAAGGTCGTGTTCACCGATGAGCTGGGCGGTGGTGGGGCCGCCACCTGCAACACCGAAGTGGGCCAGGACCGCGGTGCCGACGGCATCTACGACATCGTCGGCAAGGGCGACAAGCGCAAGCTGGTCTTCCGGAGCTACTTCAAGATCCCACGCCACCAGGCCGACACCGAGAACTGCGTCGCCCACAACGGCTCGCTGATCCCGGCAAAGGGCCGCGACATCATGGTCCAGGCGTGGTACCAGGGCGGCGTGTCCATCTGGGACTTCACCGACTCCGACCGGCCTAAGGAGATCGGCTACTTCGAGCGCGGGCCGCTCTCCAGCGACACGCTCGTCACCGGCGGCTCCTGGTCCGCGTACTACTACAACGGCTACATCTACTCCAACGACATCCAGAAGGGCTTCGATGTCCTGAAGATCCACGACCGGCGCACCGACAGCGCCGATTCGGTCCGGCTGCGCGAGCTCAACACGCAGACGCAGCCCGACTACCGCTGAGCGCCGCTCCCTAGTCCAGAGCGCTCATCCGGCTCCCGCCGGGCGGCTCATCGCCCGGCGGGAGCCCCAGCTCCCAGTCCAGTTCGTAGCGGTGGAACAGCTCCGCCCGCAGCCGCTCGGGCGCCATCGGCGCGCCCGGCAGCAGCACCGCGACCACGGCGCCCATCAGCAGGGCGCGCAGCAGCCGGTAGTCGGTCTCGGGGTCCTCGGAGCCGTAGCGCGTGACGGTGTCCCGCAGCAGGGCGGCCAGCCGCTGCTGCTCGGGGCACTGGATGAAACCCTCGGCCGTGAGGATCCCCGCCATATGCGTCCGCATCAGCCGCGGCCGGTCCCGGGCCAGGCCCAGGATCGCGTCGATCGCCCGGGCCAGCAGCTCCCGCCCGGCCTCCTCGCCCTCCGGCCGCGGCTCCCGCTCGAGCCCCCGCGCCAGCTCCATGTGCATCAGCCGGTGCACGGCCGTCTGCAGCAGCTGCCGCTTGCCCGGGAAGTAGTACGAGACCAGACCGCGGGCCGCCCCGGCCCGGTCGGCGATGTCGGCGAGGGTGGTCGCCTCGTAACCGTGCTCGCCGATCAGCTCGACCGTCGCCTCCAGCAGACGGGCCTGGGATCGGCGCCGCAACTCCTCATTGACCGACGGGCTTCGGGGGACCATGCTATAACTCCTGCGTTGGCTGGCTGTCAGCCAATATACTCAGGGGACATGGGGTTGTCCGCCGTTCCTCTGAGGGCCGCCGCATGTCTCCGCCGGTTCGGGCGACACGGGGGGATCGCCCGAACCGGTGGGGTTCGCCCTGGTGGGACGCCTCTGGAAGTCCTTGCGGGTCCTGCCTCCCAGCGCGTCGCACGCGGCGCAAGCGAGGGGAAGGCAGTCTTGAGCATGTCGACTTCCAGTCCGGCCGCCGGTTCCGCGTCTGCTTCCCGGCAGGTCACCGTCGGGCTGGCCGAACGCTCGTACACCGTCCACATCGGACACGGTGTGCAGCGGCTGCTCCCGCGGGTGGTGGCCGCCCTGGGCGCGCGCAAGGCGGTGGTGGTCACCGCGCGGCCCCCCGAGCGGACCCCCGACCCGGGTGTGCCCTCGCTCGTCGTACAGGCGCGCGACGGGGAGGAGGCCAAGGACCTGGCCGCCGTGACGGACCTGTGCCGCCGGTTCGTCGGATTCGGGCTGACCCGCTCGGACGTGGTGGTGTCCTGCGGCGGCGGCACCACGACCGACACGGTGGGCTTGGCCGCCGCCCTCTACCACCGGGGCACACCGGTCGTCCATGTGCCGACCTCGCTGCTGGCCCAGGTGGACGCGAGCGTCGGCGGGAAGACCGCGGTCAATCTGCCCGAGGGGAAGAACCTGGTCGGCGCCTACTGGCAGCCCGCGGCCGTGCTCTGCGACCTCGACCACCTGGACACCCTGCCCGAACGGGAGTGGCGCAACGGCCTCGGCGAGATCGCCCGCTGCCACTTCATCGGCGCGCCCGATCTCGACCGGCTGCCGCTGCTCGACCAGATCGCGGCCAGTGTGACGCTCAAGGCGGGCGTCGTCGCCGCGGACGAACGCGACACGGGCCTGCGCCACCTCCTCAACTACGGCCACACCCTGGGGCATGCGCTGGAGCGTGCCACCGGATTCGCACTGCGGCACGGGGAGGGCGTGGCCATCGGCACGGTGTTCGCCGGGCGGCTGGCCGGCGCGCTGGGGCGCATCGGCCCGGAGCGGGTCGCCGAGCACCGTGACGTGGTCGCCCGCTACGGCCTGCCGGCCGGGCTGCCCCCGCATGTCGCCGTCTCCGAGCTGGTGCAGCTGATGCGGCTGGACAAGAAGGCCACCGATGGGCTGACGTTCGTCCTGGACGGCCCCGAGGGGCCCGGACTGGTGCGCGGGATCCCCGAGGAGACGGTCAGCGCCACCCTCGCGGAGATGCCCCGCGAGGCGGAACGGTGATGTGGCACGAGCCGGAGGGATGATGCGCCCAGCGCGCCGGAATCGCGATACGCCGCGGTAGTCGGCCCGTTCGCCCCAGGGGCACACGCCGGGGCCGTCGGCCATCCTCCACGGGAGCGGCGATCCGGCGGCCGAGGCCGAGGCCGCCCGGCTGTGCCATCGGCCGTGCACCTCGCTGATCGTTCATGCGGAGCACACGCCACTGCTGCTCGCCCTGGACGATGTGCGGCACGGCGACCCGGCCTCCTGGAGCCGGGCGCTCCTCAGCCGGTGGGTGTGCTGGAGCCGGGCGCGCTCGAGCCGGGCGCGCCGGACCACGCGGCGGGCAGAACCTCGTCGACGGGCCCGCGCCGCACGCGGCGGCCGCCGTCGAACGGCGCGGGCTCCTCGGTCAGCGCACGGACCGCGGGCAGGTCGTGGCTGATGAACGGCGGGGCGGTCGCGGCCGGGGCCAGGGGAGCCACGGGCCGTGCGCCGCGCCGGATGCAGCCGACGAGGTCATGGCCCCCGCGCGCGAGGAAACTCTACAAACCTGTAGATTCTGTTTTCTCCCCACAATGGAGGTATTACTGAGAAGGAGATGCAGATGACGCTGTGGGACCGCCTCAGGGACTCGGTCCAGACGATGCAGGCTCAGCTCACGGCGAAGAAGCACGAGTTGCAGAGCGGGGCGTTCCGGGACGCGAGCATGGCCATGTGCGCCCTGGTGGCGGCGGCGGACGGCACGATCGACCCGTCCGAGCGGCGGCGCGTCGCCCAGCTCATCGCCACCAACGACGTGCTTCAGAGCTTCCCCCCGGACGATCTGCACCGCCGCTTCGAGGACCACCTCGACGAGCTCACCACGGACTTCGCCCTCGGCATGGCGAGCGCCATACGGGAGATCGGCAAGGCGAAGCGGAGGCCGGCGGAGGCCCGTGCCGTCATCCAGATCGGCATTGTCATCGGCTGCGCCGACGGCTACTTCGACGAGAGCGAACGGGACGTCGTCCGCGAGGCGTGCTCGGCCCTGGACATCCCCCCGACCGAGTTCGACCTCCACCGCCCCCTCCGCGTCCCCCGCCCGTACCGGGCCCCGGACGAGCTCCCGCAGGCGGCCGGCGAGCGGGTGTCGGGGCGTGCGGGCTCCGGTACGGGGCGGGCGATACGCCCCGGGGCCGCCGTACCCGGCGACGACCTCCAGGTCTTCCTCAAGGCGCTGACCAGCGGAACCCGCCAGAAGCTCTTCGCGCACTTCGCCGACGGGGAGGAGCTGACCGTCGGCGAGGCCGCCGAGCGTGCCGGACTCGGCCCGTCGACCACCTCCGAGCACCTCGCGGTCCTCCGGCGCGGCGGCCTGCTCCAGTCGACGCGCAGCGGCAAACTGGTCCGCTACCGCGCCGACAGGGAGGGCATCGCCGAACTGCTCGGCCAGCTCCACTCCTACCTCCTCGCCCCCTCCGAACCGCAGGACACCCCGCCCGCCCACGGCTAGTGCCGTGACCGGACGGGTCCGCCGGATCGGGCCATCACCGCGGCTCCGCCACGGCAGTAGAGTGCGACGGTGACCTCTCCGCCGGAAAACCCGCCGTCACTCGTCAGCGAAGACGACCGCGACACTGCCGTGCGGCGCCTACAGGACGCGTACGCCGAAGGGCACATCTCGCACGAGGAGATGGACCAGCGCCTCCACACGGTGCTCACCGCCACGACCCACGACGAGCTCGTGTCGGCCCTGGCCTCGCTCCCGGCGGAGCCCCCGGGCACCACGTCCACGATCGCCGCCCACAGCGGACGGATCCGGCGGCGCGGCCCATGGCGGGTACCGCGAACCCTCAGGGTCGAGTCGGCGTTCGGCAGGGTGCATCTGGACCTGTCCCGGGCGATCATCGAGCATCCGGTCATCGACATCGAGCTGGGGCTCGGCACCGGCAGGGCCAGGATCACGGTGCCGCGCGACGCGATCGTGGACGTCGAGGGCCTGCAGACCGGATGGAAGGACCTGCGCTACAAGCCCCGGCCGCGGCGCTCCCTCCCCGGCGGCCCGGGTGGCCCCGGCGGCCTCGGTGGCCCGGGCGGCGCGGGCGGCCCGAAGATCCGGATCTCCGGGGCCGTGGGGTTCGGGCGCTTGAAGATCCGCCACGCGCGGCGTTGAGGCCCCATCCGGCGCCGGAACCACCCGCCCCGCGCTCCTTGGGTCCTCCGGCTCTTGACTTTCCTATCGGGAAAGCAGGACGCTTACTTTCCCGATAGGAAAGTGAGGTCTCGGCATGGACGACATCGCTCCCGAGCAGGCCCGCACCGCCCTCGACGCGGCCGACCGGGCCCGGCGCCAGGTGGCCGAGGAGGTCGGCCTGCCCCGTGGCTACTGGTGGGCCATGGCGGTCGGCTGGCTCCTGCTGGGCGTGCTCGGCAATGTGCTGCCGCCCTGGCCGGCCGGGGTCGCGACCGTGGGCTTCGGCGTGGGGCACGGAGTGCTCGCGTCGCGCCTGCTCGACGGACGCCGGCGCACGGGGCGGCTCCAGGTGAGCGCGGCGGTCGCCGGCCGCCGCATCCCCCTGGTCGTGGTCGGCATGCTGCTCGGGCTCATCGGGGTCACCGTCCTGGTGGCCCTCGCGCTCGACGCCGACGGCGCAGGCCATGCCGGCATCTGGGCGGCGGCGCTGACCGCGGCCGTCGTCGGGTTCGGCGGGCCGGAGATGCTGCGCGTGCTGCGTCGGTGGGCGCGGGCATGACGAAGGCGCGATTCGATGAGCTGATCCATCCCAGCACCCGGCTGTCGCTGGTGGCGACCCTGGCAGCCGCCGACTGGGCGGAGTTCGCCTTCCTCAAGGACCGGCTCCAACTGTCCGACTCGGCGCTTTCCAAGCAGCTCACGACACTCGAAGAGGCCGGGTACGTCGCCACGGAGCGCCGGCTCAGCGGCAGCCGCCGGAAGGTGCGCGCCCGGCTCACCAGCGCCGGCCGGGATGCCTTCAACGGCCACATCGAGGCACTGCGAGCGATCGTCGCCGACGCCGCGGCACCGACCCAAGAGCCTCCCGTGTGAGGCCATCACGGAAACGCGGGCCTCACGGGTCAGCCGGAACGCGCACCGCCCGGATCGCCGCCGTGTCCCCGGCACGGCGGCGAATCGACATGCTCATCCGCGCACAAATCGACACGCGACGACAACATTACGGTCGTATGATCCCTGCTCACAGGCGCCCTCCAGGCCCTGTGCGGTGGAGTTAACCCCTGGTGACCGGCCTGAGAGACCTGCGCAATGAGCGGTTCGTACCGTCACGAAAGGCTGGACTGGACCGAGCACAGGACAAGGAGGCGCCCGTGGTCGCGTCGGGCTCCCGGAGCGAGGACACGACGAAGACGACGAAGGCGGTGCGGACGGTCTGCTCGTACTGCGGTGTCGGATGCGGCTTGGTCCTCGATGTCGGCAGGGGGCCGGACGGGCGCCGTACGGTCCTGAAGGCCTCCGGGGACAAGGAGCACCCCGCGAACTTCGGCCGACTGTGCGCCAAGGGTGCCACCACGGCCGATATGCTCGCCGCCCCCGGGCGTCTGACCACGGCGCTCCGGCGTCCGCACCGTGCGGAAGAGCCGGTGCCGACGTCCCGGGACGCGGCGATCGCCGAGACGGCGCGCCGGCTGCGGGCGATCGTCGACGAGCACGGGCCGGACGCGGTCGCCCTCTATGTGTCCGGGCAGATGAGCCTGGAGGCGCAGTACCTCGCGAACAAGCTGGCCAAGGGGTTCCTCCGCACCAACCAGATCGAGTCGAACTCCCGGCTGTGCATGGCCAGTGCCGGTACCGGCTACAAGCTCTCGCTGGGCGCGGACGGGCCACCGGGCTCCTATCAGGACTTCGACCAGGCCGATGTCTTCTTCGTCATCGGCTCCAACATGGCCGACTGCCATCCCATCCTCTTCCTGCGGATGATGGACCGGGTGAAGTCGGCCGGTGCCAAGCTGATCGTCGTCGATCCGCGCCGCACCGCCACCGCGGCCAAGGCCGATCTGTTCCTGCAGATCAAACCGGGTACGGACCTGGCGCTGCTCAACGGGCTGCTGCACCTGCTGCATGCGAACGGCCACACCGACGCCGGGTTCATCGCCGCGCACACCGAGGGCTGGGAGGCGATCCCGGAGTTCCTCGCCGACTACCCGCCCGCCACCGTCGCCGAGATCACCGGCATCCCGGAAGACGACATCCGCGACGCCGCCCGGCTGATCGGCGGGGCGGGCGAGTGGATGAGCTGCTGGACGATGGGCCTCAACCAGTCCACGCACGGCACCTGGAACACCAACGCGCTCGTCAACCTCCATCTCGCCACGGGCGCGATCTGCCGCCCGGGCAGCGGACCCTTCTCCCTGACCGGACAGCCCAACGCCATGGGCGGCCGGGAGATGGGCTACCTGGGGCCGGGACTCCCCGGTCAGCGGTCGGTGCTCGCCGACGCCGACCGGGCCTTCGTCGAGAAGCTGTGGGAGCTGCCGCCGGACACGATCCGCGCGGACGGCGTCGGCAAGGGCACCGTCGAGATGTTCCAGAAGATGGCCGACGGGGACATCAAGGCGTGCTGGATCATCTGCACCAACCCGGTCGCCTCCGTCGCGAACCGCAAGACGGTCATCGAGGGCCTGGAGGCCGCCGAATTCGTCGTCACGCAGGACGTGTTCGCCGAGACGGAGACAAACGCGTACGCCGATGTCGTGCTGCCCGGTGCGCTGTGGACCGAGGCAGAGAGCGTCCTGATCAACAGCGAGCGCAATCTCACCCTGGCTCAGCCGGCCGCCGATCCGCCCGGCGAGGCGATGGCGGACTGGCGCGTCATCGCGGCCGTGGCCCGGGCCATGGGCTTCGACAGGGGCTTCGCGTACGACAGCGCGGAGGAGATCTTCGAGGAGATCAAGCGCGCCTTCAACCCGTCGACCGGCTGGGACCTGCGCGGAGTGAGCTACGAGCGGCTGCGCTCCACCCCGGTTCAGTGGCCGGCCGCGAGCGCCGAGGGACCCGACCGCAATCCGATCCGGTACGTCGGTGCGGACGGCTCACCGAGCTTCCCGACCGCGAGTGGCCGTGCGGCCTTCTATCCCCGCCCGCACATACCGGCCGCGGAACTGCCCGACGACGACTGCCCGTACCTGCTCAACACCGGCCGTCTGCAGCATCAGTGGCACACCCTGACGAAGACGGCCAAGGTGCCCAGGCTGAACAGGCTCAACCCCGGTCCCTTCGTGGAGGTGCACCCGCGGGACGCGGCCGAGCTGGGCCTCGCCGAGGGGGATTCGGTGGAAGTCGCCTCGCGGCGCGGCCGGGCCGTGCTGCCCGCGGTCGTCACCGACCGGGTGCGGCCGGGCTGTTGTTTCGCGCCGTTCCACTGGAACGACCTGTTCGGGGAGTACCTCAGTGTGAACGCGGTGACCAGCGACGCCGTCGATCCGCTGTCGTTCCAGCCCGAGTTCAAGGTGTGCGCGGTTTCGCTGACCAAGGTGGCCACCCCGGTGACGGTGCGGACTCCGGCGGCGGCGGACGCGCAATCCACGGCCACGGTTTCCCCTGCGACTACGGCGTCCACCGCGGGCACGGCGTCCACCACGGCCCTGTCGTCCACCGCGGGCACGGCGGTCGCCCCACCGCCCGCCGTCCTTCCCGCAACCTCCGCTCCCGCCCCGTTCGGGCTGGACCCCGCCCCGCCGCCGGCCCTCACCGAACACGAACGCCGTTACCTGACCGGCTTCCTCGCCGGTATCCCGTCCGGCACCCCCGGAGTGCCGGTGCTGCCCGCGGACGCCCCGTTCAGCCCCTCGCACGCCCTGTGGGTGAACGGCGTACTGGCCGGAATGTACTCCAGAGCCGAGGCGACGCGTCCCACCGCGCACGACGTCGGCGACTCCCCGCGGTCGTCCTCCCCGCCCGCGGACGCGCCGCGCCGCCAGGTCGTGATCCTCTGGGCGTCCCAGACCGGGAACGCGGAGGAGTTCGCGGCCGCCACGGTGGAGCGGCTCACCGCGCACGGCCACGCCGCCTCCCGCGCGTCCATGGACGAGGCCGACCCTGCCGCGCTGCCGTCCGACGCCGACCTGCTGCTGATCACGAGCACCTTCGGCGACGGGGACGCACCGGACAACGGCGCCCGCTTCTGGGCGGCCCTCGCCGGGCCCGACACCCCGCGCCTGCCGGACCGGCGCTACTCCGTCCTGGCCTTCGGCGACTCCTCCTACGGCGACTTCTGCGGCCATGGCCGCCGCCTCGACCGGCGTATGGAAGAGCTGGGCGCCGTGCGGCTGGCCCCGCGCACCGACTGCGAACCGGACTACGAGACCGAGGCCGGGGCATGGCTCGACCAGGTACTCATCGCGCTGAAGAGCGCGGAGCGACCGGCCCCCGCCCCGGCCCCGGCCCCCGCCCCGGCCCCGGTCCCCGCTCCCGCCCCGGCCCCCACCCTCGCAGCCGCCCCCGCGGCCGGGACGGCTCCGCGCCCGAGCCGTCCCGCCCCTGCCACCGCCCGCCTGACCGGCAACCGCCGCTTGAGCCTGCCGGGCGCGGGCAAGGAGGTCCGCCGCTTCACCTTCGACACCCGCGACAGCGAGACCCCACTGGGCTACGAGGCCGGTGACGCCCTGGCGGTGCAACCGCTCAACCGGCCCGAGCTCGTGACCGAGTGGCTGGCCGCCACCGGCCTCGACGCGAACGCGACCGTTCAGGTCGGACACGTGGGAGAGGTGCCCTTCGCCGAGGCCCTGTCGCGCCATCTCGACATCACCCGCATCACTCCCGGCCTGCTGCGCTTCGTCGCCGATCGGACCCGCGACCCCCGCGATCTGCGGAAGCTCCTGCGCCCGGACAACAAGGGAGAGCTGGCGAAGTGGTCCTGGGGACGGCAGGCCGTGGACGTGCTGGCCGAGTTCGGCATCCGGGCCGGGGCGCAGGAGTGGACCGGCCTGCTGGGCCGCCTGCGGCACCGCCTGTACTCCATATCGTCCAGCCCGCTGACCGACCCCCACCTGGTGTCGCTGACGGTCTCCGTCGTCCGTTACGAGAACCTGGCCGGCCGTCCGCGCCAGGGCGTCTGCTCCCCCTTCCTCGCCGACGCGGAGCCGGGCACCCCGGTACCGGTCCGGGTCCAGCGCGCACCGCACTTCCGCCCGCCCGCCGACCCCGCCACGCCGGCGGTGATGGTCGGCCCCGGCACCGGTATCGCGCCCTTCATCGCCTTCCTGGAGGAACGCCGGGCCCGCGGCCACCACGCCCCGAACTGGCTGTTCTTCGGGGAACAGCACCGCGCGACCGACTTCTACTACGAGGAGGAGCTGACCGGGTTCCTCGCCGCGGGCGTCCTCACCCGCCTGGACACCGCGTTCTCCCGCGACGAGCGCGCGAAGAAATACGTTCAGGACCGCATGCGCGAGCACGGCCCCCTGCTGTGGTCCTGGCTCCAGGACGGTGCCCACTTCTACGTCTGCGGCGACGCTTCCCGCATGGCCAAGGACGTCGACCAGGCCTTGCGGGACATCGTCACCGTCCACGGCGGCCTGAACGAGGCCGAGGCGGCGGCGTACGTCAAGCAACTCGCCACCGACAAGCGCTACCTGCGCGACGTCTACTGACCGCCGCGTTCCATCAGGCGCCGACGGCTTCCAGCAGGAGATGGAGGTCGTGTGCGGCCTCGGCGGTGGACAGGACAGTGACGGCGAGGACCGTGGCTGTCACGGCGGCGAGGACGGGGTGGCGGCCGAACGGGGGAGCGAGGAGGGCGGCGACGCGGCGGGGCACGGGCCCGGCGGCGGCGAGTGGGGTGCGGCGGCCGAGGATGGCCAGGGCGGCGCCCGGGGTGCGGCCGGAGGCGTGGTGGGCGGCGAGGGCGGCCTTGCCGACGGTGCGGGCGACCCCCTCGCGGTCTCCGGTGGCGGCGGCCGCGCTCTCGTCGGCCCACCGTTCGATGGTGTAGGTCACGGCCGTGGCGAGGGGGCGCAGCAGGGGGTTGGCGGCGGCGCCGAGCTGGGCCAGGGCGACGAAGGCGTAATGGCGGCTCGTCAGGTGGGCGCGTTCGTGGGCGAGGAGGATGTGGCGCTCGGTCTCGTCCAGAGTGTGCAGCATGCCGGTGGAGACGACGACGCGGCCGGGCAGGCCGGGGATCGCGAAGGCGTTGGGGGCCTCGTCCTCGATCACGACCAGGCCGTCTTCGGCGGGCATGCAGGCCGCTTCCAGGGCGGCGGTGGCCAGGGTGCGGGCGCGCCGCCAGAGCATGCGGGCGGCCATGAGCACGGCGGCGCCGAGCAGTAGCCCGGCGATCAGGGCGACGGACAGTTCGGCGGGGTCGTCGCGCTGCGCGGTGTGGGCCGACCAGTGGCCGAGGCCGGCCAGCTGGGGGAAGCGGATCAGTCCGGTGATGGTCAGCAGCCCCAGCGAGATGGTGGTCGCCGTGCCCAGCAGGAGGGCGGAGGCGGTGAGCAGCCAGGTCGCCAGGCGGGGTTCGCATCGCTCCGCCAGGGGGCGTGCTCCGAGGGGAGCGAGCAGGGAGAGCAGCAGGGGGATGTAGACGGCGATGCGCATCTGGGCGGCCTCTTCCTACTGGTCGGGGTCGAGCAGTTGGCGCAGCAGGTCCGCGTCGGTGGTGGACAGGCCGTCGGCGAAGCGGGCGAGGACGTCCTGGCGGTCGGACCGCTCTTCCAGGACCGAGCGCATGCGGCGGGCGGCGAAGCCGGGGTCGTCGGTCACGGGGGCGTAGGCGTAGGCCCGGCCGCGCGGGGTGCGGGTGAGCAGCTGCTTGGTGTGCATGCGGGTGAGGATCGTCACCACGCTGTTGTAGGTCAGCTGGCTGCCGAGGCGTTCGGTGACCTCGCGGGGGGTCAGCGCGCCGTCGGCCCGCTGCAGCAGTTCGAGGATCTCGGCCTCGCGTGCACCGTTGGGCCGCTTGGGGCCCTGTCCTGGTGTGCGGGTGCCCATGGATTTGGCGTCCCTTCCCTCATCTTCTACAGTCGTGTAGAACTCCTACACCGGTGTAAAAGTCACTGTCTCCCAAGTGTGCCATGCGCTCGTACCCGGGCCGAACCCTGCCCCGGGCGGCGCACGGCCGGAAAGGAACCTGCGGTGCCGCTGGCTCTCGATCCGCTGGATGCCGCCCAACCACTGGTCGGCCGCCGCGCCCGTACCCGTACCGCCGCGGAGCCGACCGTGGGGAGCGCCAAGTGAAGATCACCTTCCTGATCCACAACGTGTACGCGATCGGCGGCACGATCCGCACCACGCTCAATCTCGCCGCGGCCCTCGCCGACCGGCACGAGGTGACGATCGTGTCGATGCTCCGCCACCGCACCCGCCCGCGGTTCGTCATCGATCCACGGGTGACGGTGGTGCCCCTGGTCGACATCCGGGAGAACAGTGCGGACGGCGGCGATCCGCTGCTGTACCGGCCGGCCGAGGTCTTCCCCACCGCCGAGAAGCGGTACGGGCAGTACAGCCGCCTCACCGACCACCGGGCGCGGGAGTACCTGCGGAGCTGCGACGCGGACGTGATCATCGGCACCCGGCCGGGCGTCAACGTGTACCTGGCCCGCTTCGCCCCGCCCCGGGCGCTGCGCATCGCCCAGGAACACCTCACCCACGACATGCACACCAAGAAGCTGCGCGCCCAGCTCGCCCGGGACTACCGTGACCTGGATGCCGTGGTCACCACGACCGACGCCGACGCGGCCGTCTACCGGGCGAAGATGCGGCTGCCGGGCGTGCGGATCCTGGCCGTCCCCAACGGTGTGCCCGACCCCGGCCTGCCGCCCACCGACGGCAGCGCCCCCGTCATCGCCGCGGCCGGGCGCCTGGTGCGCGCCAAGCGCTTCGACCTGCTCATCGAGGCATTCACCGATGTCGCCGCCAAGCACCCCGACTGGTCGCTGCGCATCTATGGAGCGGGCACCGACAAGGAGCGGCTCCAGCGGCTGATCGAGGAGCGGGGCCTGGGCGGCCGGGCGGCGCTGATGGGCGCGGTGTCCCCGATCGAGGCCGAGTTCGCGAAGGCGTCGATCGTCGCCTCCGCCTCCGACGCGGAGTCCTTCGGCATGACACTGGCCGAGGCGATGCGCTGTGGCATACCGGTGGTCGCCACCGACTGCCCGCTCGGCCCCGCCGAGATCATCAACGACGGCGTCGACGGCCGCCTGGTCCCCATGGGCGACCGGCGGGCGCTGGCCGCCGCGCTGAGCGACCTGGTCGCCGACGAGCCCGGCCGCCGCGGCATGGGCGAGGCCGCCCGCGCCGCGGCCCGCCGCTTCGACCCGGCCCATGTCGCGCACGCCTACGAGGAACTGTTCGGCGACCTCGCCGCCACGCGTTCCGCCCGCGCCTGGCAGCGCCGCAAGGCCCGCTGGCGCAACCGCGCGGGCCGGGCCCTGCGCCGCCTGCGCAGCCCGCGCCGCTGACCCCACCCCACTGACCGCGGCCGCACCGCGCCGTTTCCCCCTGCGCACACGGCCCGCTCCAGCCATCACAGAAACGGATCCAGATGAGTGCCATCAGCATCGGCCAGGCGGCCATCCTCGGCATCGTCGAAGGCGTCACGGAGTTCCTCCCCGTCTCCTCCACCGGCCATCTGAAGATCACCGAAGGGCTGCTGGGCATCCCGGTCGACGACACCTCCGTGGTCGGCTTCACCGCCGTCATCCAGGTCGGCGCGATCGCCGCGGTGCTGGTGTACTTCTTCAAGGACATCGTGCGGATCGTCTCCGCCTGGGGCCGCGGACTCGCCCACCGCGAACAGCGCTACCACCACGACTACAAGTTCGCCTGGTGGGTCGTCTACGCCACCATCCCGATCGTGCTCGTGGGCCTGGCCGCGAAACCCCTCATCGAGGGCCCGCTCGCATCCCTGTGGGTGGTCGCCGCGTCCCTTGTCGCCGGGTCCGGTGCGATGTGGGTCGCCGACCAGATGGGCCGCCACAAGCGCGGCGAGGACGACACGGGCTTCAAGGACGCCATGCTGGTCGGCTGCTCGCAGATCCTCGCGCTGCTCTTCCCCGGCTTCTCGCGCTCCGGCGCCACCATGTCCACCGCGCTCATCCTCGACCTGGACCGGGTGGCCGCCACCCGTCTGTCCTTCTTCCTCGGCATCCCGGCGCTGACCGGCGCGGGCCTGTACGAGCTGAAGGACGCCGTCGGCGCCGGGGTCGGCACCGCCCCCCTCGTGGTCGGCACCGCCGTCTCGTTCGTGGTCGCCTACGCCTCGATCGCCTGGCTGCTGAAGTTCGTCGCCAAGCACTCCTTCAACGCGTTCGTCATCTACCGCGTCGCCATCGGCCTGCTGCTCCTCGGCCTGCTGGGCACCGGAGCGCTCACGGCATGATCGCTTCGCGTACGGTCATCCGCCCACCGCGCCGGATCCCGTGGCTGGTGCTGGTCGCCCTCGCCTATGCCGTGGCCCAACTCGCCCTCGTGGTCCCACACCTTGGGCTGGGCTGGGACGAAACGGTGTACCTCTCCCAGGTCGACCCGCACCGCCCGGCGGCGTACTTCAGCGCCCCGCGCTCGCGCGGCATCAGCCTTCTGGCCGCCCCCGTCCTCGCCGTCACCGACTCCATCACCGTGCTCCGGGCCGTCCTGGCGCTGCTGTCCGCCGCCGCCCTGTACGCGGCCTACCGCGTCTGGCGGCCGCTGCTCGGCCCGAGGCGGACCGCCCTGGCCGCGCTGCTGTTCGCCGGCCTGTGGACCACCATGCTCTACGGACCGCAGGCCATGCCGAACCTGTGGGTGGCCCTGTCCGCGGTGGCGGCCGTCGGCTGGTTCCTGCGTACCGCACACCCCCGTGCGGGGCGGCGGGCCCTGCTCGGCCTGGGCGCCATGGTCGCGGCCGCCACCTGCTTCCGCTTCTCCGACGGCGGCTGGCTCGCCCTGCCCCTGCTCGCGGCGTGCGCGATCGTCCCGGCCCGGCGGCGCCCGGCGCCCGCGCTCGCCGTGGTCGGCGGATTCGCCGTGGGCGGCGCCGAGTGGATCGCGGAGGCGTACGCGCGCTGGGGCGGGGTCGGCGCCCGGCTGCACCTCTCCAGCACCACCGAGGGCGGCATGGGCACGCACTGGGCAGGCGGCATGGCATGGCGCAGCCTCAACGGCCCCCTGCTCTGTCGCCCCTGCCACGTCCCGCTCACCCACCCCGAGCTCACCCTGTGGTGGCTGGCCCTGCCCGCCCTCGCCCTCATCACCTGCGCCCTGGCCTGGCACACCCGGCGCGACGCGGTCATCCTGCTCCCCACCGCCTGCGCCACCACGCTGAGCATCCCCTACCTGCTGCTCATCGACTACTCCGCGCCGCGCTTCCTGCTGCCCGTCTACGCCCTGCTCTCCCTCCCACTCGCCGCCCTGGCAGCACACTCCGCGCAGGCCATCCGCCCGCCCCGCGCCCGCGCCCTGGCCGCCGGACTGGCAGCCGCGCTGCTCGCCCTGCACCTGTCCGCGCAGCACGAGGTCCTCGACCGCGACACGGCCGCCGCCCGCGCCACCGCCGCCCGCTACCGCGCCGCCGCCCACGACCTGCGCCGCCTCGGACTCACCCCGCCCTGCCTGGTCAGCGGCAAACACGCCCCGCCCATCGGCTACGACACCGGCTGCGCCTCGGCCAACGTCGGCGGCAACAACCGCGACACCACCGCGCACACCCTGCTGCGCCGCGCCGCCCGCGAACCCGCCGCCGCCCTCGCCAGGACCCGCTCCGGCCCTCCCCACTACGCCCGCACCTGGACCCCCCACCGCCTGCCGGGCACCGGGCTCACCGCCTACGTCCAGAGGGGGACCCGACGGCCGTGCCCCGGCGGGCGCGGCCGAGGTGTCCGCAGCCCTCTGATTCAACGGGTCAGCGCGCCCGGCCGCGTGGCTTCAGGGGTACGGGCGGGAGTTCCGGGGCGGGCAAGGAGGCGCCGTCGTAGCCGTGGACCTCGCCGAACCGGGAGTCCGATGTCCAGTCCTCGCGGGCCCGGGAGATCTCGTCATGGGAGCGCCCGATGAAGTTCCACCACATCACGATCTTCTCCTCGAAGGGCTCCCCGCCCAGCAGCATGAGCGCGCTGTCCACATCCGCCCGCAGCGGCAGTTCGGTGCGTCCGCAGCCGAGGTAGAGGAGGGAGCCGGGGGCCAGGCGCACCCCGTCGACCTCGGACTCGCCGGACATGGTGAGGGCCGCGTACTCGAAGTCGGGCCGCACCGGCAGCCGGGCGTCGGTGCCGGCCGCGAGGGCGACGTCCGCGCCCATCAGCGGGGTGAACGTGGTGCCGGGCGAGGCCGCGCCGTCCAGTTCGCCGAGGACGACCGTCGCCCGCAGCCCTCCGCCGCCGGTCACCCGGGGCAGCCCGGCGTGGTGCTCCCACATGGGCGCGATATGGCGGTCACCGTCGGGCAGCGCGACCCACAGCTGTGCGCCGTGCAGCAGCCGGGCGTGCTCACGCGGCGACTCCTCGGAGTGCGAGATCGCCCGGCCCGAGGTCATCAGCCCCAGCTCGCCGGGGCGCACCGTCTGCAGACTGCCGACGCTGTCGCGGTGCAGCACCTCGCCGTCGTGCAGCCAGCTGACCGTCTGCAGCCCCATATGCGGATGGGGCGGGACCTGCATGCCCGGTTCCTGGGCGATGTCGTCCGGGCCGTAGTGGTCGATGAAGCACCAGGCGCCGACCATGCGCCGCCCGAGGTTCGGCAGGAGCCGGCGCACCATGGTGGACTCGCCCAGCGGGACCTGTTTGGCGGCCAGCAGCTCACGGACCGGCTGGGCGGTGACGTCCTGGCGGCCGCCGCACACGGTCGGCGCGGGCCTCAGATCGAGATTGCTCATGGCCGTACTCTCCCATCGGGGGACGCCTCGCGCTGGCTCGTACGGCTCTGGACGTATCCGTACGAGGCGATCGCCCCGTACACCAGCGCCGCGCCCAGCAGCCAGCCGGCCACGACGTCGCTGGGCCAGTGGACGCCCAGATAGAGACGGGTGAAGCCGACGCCCAGCACGGATACGGCCCCTACGACGGCCATGAGCCGCGGCCACTTCGCCGGTGCCCCGTGCAGCGTCAGCAGCCACAGCAGCAGCCCGAAGGCGACGGTCGCGGTCAGGGCGTGGCCGGAGGGGAAGGCCGCGTAGTGCGCCGAGTCCACGGGGTTCGACCACCGGGGACGCTCCCGGTCGAGCGCGGCCTTCACCCCTTGTTGCAGCGCCGTGCCCAGCGCCGCCGTGACGGCCACCCAGAGCGCGAGCCGCCACTCCCGGCGCCACAGCAGCCACCCCACGGCCACGGCCAGCAGCGCACGCATCGTCCAGGGGTCCCAGAACCAGTCCGTCAGCACCCTGTTGGCCCGGGTGAGGCCGTGGTGCCGGACGGCGGAGTGGTGCAGGGTGACGACGATGTCCCGGTCGACGGTCTCCAGCGGCCCCCAATGGGCGGCCACCAGGGCGAGCAGCACCAGGAAGAGCGCGGTGAACACGGCCGCGGCGCTGGCGGCTCGGCGGTGGGGGTTTGCCGGCTGCATGGGTCGATGATCGCCGACGGGCGGGCTTCGGAGCCAGGAGGCCATCGATCTCCCCGGGGCCGGAAGCCGAGGCCCTTCGATCTCCCCGGGGCCGGAAGCCGCCGTTGTACCGAGACCGCCGAGACCGCCGAGACCGTCGAGAACGCCTACCCCAGCACCCGCAGCGCCGGGACGAGCGTGACCAGCAGCGGGACGGCCGGGACGAGCGCCGCGGTGGCCGTAAGGCGCCAGCGGCGCGCCACGGGGAGGCGGGAGGCCGGGGCCAGCAGCCGGTCCACCCGCTGCGGCACCTGGGCGAGCGCGCTGGGGCAGGGGCCGAACACGCCGCGGTCCTCGTTGAGTTCGACCAGGGCGAGCGCGGTGGTCGTCCGCCCGAAGCGCCGTGACGCGGAGTCGTCGGCCGCCAGTTCGACCAGCCGGTGCACCTCGTCGCGGAACGCCGCGAACATGGTCACCTGCGGAAAGCCGCTGGCCAGCGCGCCCGAGCAGTGCAGCAGCCAATGGTGGCGGGCGCGGGCGTGGCCCTGCTCATGGGCGATGACGGCGTCCAGTCGACGGCCCTTGAGGCGGCGCAGCGCCGCCGTGGTGATGACGAGCCGGGGTGTGGTGCCCGGCAGCCACCACGCGTCCGGCTTGTCGCTCTCCAGGACCACCAGGCGATCCTCGCCGGGCTCCTCACCGGGCAAGGCGGGGGAGCGGACGAGGAGTTCGGCGCGGTGTTGCCTGCGCCAGGCGCGGGCGCGGCCGATCTCGCGGGTGAGCATCACCGCGCTCCAGACGGCCCCGAAGGCGAGCACGAGGGCGACGGGCGCGGCCAACGGTCCGTAGCCGGACAGCGCGTACGCCTCCACCACGCCCTTGGGCGCGGGGGCGAAGACATTGCCGCGCACGGCATCCCAGGCGGCCGCCCCGGTGAGCGCCATGGTCAGCGCGCAGCACAACAGCACCCCGACGACCACGCACTGCCACACCCAGAGGGCGAGCACGGGTTCGCGGTCGATCCAGTCGGAGCGGGACAACAGGCGCGGCGCCATTGCCGCCGCCAGTGCGCCGAGGCCCATCAGCGCGAGCGGGACCATCATGGCCGTCAGCCTATGATCGCGACGCTCGGGCCGGGTACGGTCATGGCGGGGAAGTGACGCATACCACGGTGCGGACAGGGATACGCGGCCATGGATCGGACCATGGCCCGGCCCGCCGCCCGTTCACAGGGCCAGCAGCATCGCGAACATCCCTATCCCCATCGACAGCCGGCAGGCATGCCTCAGCTCGGGCCGCCGCGACCAGCGGACGCCGGGCGGCCCCGCCCCCGCGCCGCCCACCGCCCCGTCCACGGCCCCGTCCGTCATCGGTACGAGCCGCAGCCCGGACCGTACGACGTAGACCGCGAAGTACACGAGGAGCACCCCGGTCAGCAGCGGCACCCCGCCCGCCATCCGGTCCGTGGTCGTCCCGCCGGTGTGATGGTGGCCGCCCGTGGTGCCCACCATCATCGCGAGCGCCATATAGACCATCGCCAGCGCCCCGACGGTGTGATGCAGACGGTGCCCCGGGAGCCCCACACCGCGCGGGACCGGCAGCAGCGCCCTTACGGCGGCCACGGCGAAGACCGCCGCGAAGGCGGGCGGACCCCAGGGCCGGGGGTCCAGCACGGCGGACGGCACCGCCATCACGGCCATCCCCCACCCCATCAGCGCCTCGGCGCCCGCGATCCGCCGCCCCGGCCCGGGCGGCTCACCGCGCATCTGCAGCAGACAGTAGCCACCCGTGGCCGCGCACAGCGCGACCAGCAGCCAGCCGATGAGCGGAGGTCCGTGCACGGCCACACCTCCCGAACGGGGACGTAATACCAGGAGACATCCCCTTCCGCGGCACCACCCACGGGAGCGCACGGGCGCAGTGGGGGAGCGCGAGGCGTGCGGAGTAGTGGGGAGCGCGAGGAGCGGTATGGCACGGTGAGGGGAACGGCCCGTGGATCACGCAGGCCCCAGCCGCACCACGGGACGTGAACAGCTGTCCAAAGAGGAGGAGAGCCCGTGTCGAATCCACCGCTTCCCGAGGCCGCGGTCGCCATGCTCGAGAAGCCCAATCCGGCCGTGATCGCGACGATCCGGTCCGACGGTCAGCCGGTGTCCACGGCCACCTGGTACCTCTGGGACGACGGCCGGATCCTGGTCAACATGGACGAGGGCCGCAAGCGGCTCGACCACATCCGCAACGACCCCAGGGTCTCCCTCACCGTGATCGACGAGGCGAACTGGTACAACCACATCACCCTCATCGGCCGGGTCGTCGAGTTCCAGGACGACGAGGACCTGGCCGGAATCGACCGGCTGGCCCAGCAGTACCTGGGCAAGGACTACCCGCGGCGGGACCGCGGCCGGATCAGCGCCTGGATCGAGATCGACCGCTGGCACGGCTGGGGCGAGCACAAGGAGAACACCCAGCCCGGCTGATCTCCCCTCCGGCACCGCTCGCCGTCCGTCCCGCCACCTCCGGCCACCGGGAGCCATGGCGGGCGGACGGCGTCCGGCGACCCCCGCACCGTCCGGCGATCCCGGGAGGTCTGGCCCGTCCCCGTTTCTGGCGGATGCTTCCGACGTCATTCGTCGACTGACCGTGACCCGTTGGTCTCCGACCGCCTAGGACTGCGGACCTCGTCGCGCAACGCGCGGATGGCGCGCACCGCTTGGGTGGCTTCTTTGCAGACTGCCGGAATCTTCCTCAGCGCCGCTACGAGAACCCGAGCGAGGGCGCCGATGAACGCCACGATCATGGCGGCCGGCAGCACTCAACCCGCAAGGAGGCAAGCAGATGGTCGGCCGCGGACCCGCGTCCAAGGCCCCATCGAAGCGGCGCAGGCGCGACGCCACCGAGCCACAGACCGTCGTCGCCCCTGGGCACATCGTGGACGACGCGCTGTGGCTCGCCCCGGGAGACACCTCTATCCCGGTCGCGGCTCACTGCCAGCACCGCCGGGCGGGACTTTTTCATGCTTGCTGGCTGCGGTCAGATCCCTGGACGGTAACGGATCGGATGCTCCTCGGGGACCTCCACGACCGCGATCCGCACCCCGTCCGGATCCGCGATCCACATCTCCACCAGCCCCCACGGCTCCTTCTTCGGCGGCCGCAGCACCTCGACCCCCTGCGCGGTGAGCTCCTTGTGCGCCGCCGCCACGTCCGGCACCTGGAGCCACAGCTGGAGGCCCGGGGCGGGCGGGGTGTCCGAGCGGCCGGATACCTCCAGGAAGCCCCCGCCGAGGAAGTAGACCGTGCCGCGCTCGGGGCCCGTCCCGAACTCCCGGTAGACCGCCAGACCCAGGGCCTCGCCGTAGAACGCCCGGGAGCGCTCGGGGTCCGTCGGCCGCAGCAGGACGCGGCTGCTCAGTACGTGAACCATGCCCGCGACCCTACGCAACCCGACCCCTTCGGGGCAGGTTAAGGTCTATTTGCCGCCACCGGCCGTCACACTGGCCATCGGCCGCCACACCGGCCACCGGTTGCCACACCGGCCGCCCGGCCGTCACCGAAGGGAACCCCGTCGACGCCATGGACACCGCGGACGCCACCGTACGAGCCACCGACCCGCTCACCTTCCGCACCGCCACCGAGGCCGATGTGGAGGGGCTGGTTGCCCTGATCGAGTCGGCCTACCGCGGGGACGCCAGCCGCGCCGGATGGACCACGGAAGCGGACATCCTCGACGGGCAGCGCACCGACCGGGAGGACGTCGCGGACGTGGTGGGGGCCGAGAACGGCCGGATGATGATCGTCGAGCGGAACGGTGAGCTGATCGCCTGCTGCCAGCTCGAGCACCGCGGTGACCACGCCTACTTCGGCATGTTCGCGGTCCGGCCCGCGCTCCAGGGCGGGGGCCTGGGCAAGTTGATCATCGCCGAGGCCGAGCGGTTCACGCGGGCGGAGTGGGGCGCCAAGGAGATGCATATGACCGTGATCTCCGCCCGCGAGGAGCTGATCGCCTGGTACGAGCGGCGCGGCTACGTCCGTACCGGCCGGATGACCCCGTTTCCGTACGGCGACGAGCGCTTCGGCGTGCCGCGCCGCGCCGACCTCGAGTTCGAGCTGCTGATCAAGCCCCTCGGCTGAGCCCCGCTGAGGGCCCCGAGGGGCTTGCGCCGCCTACGCCGTACGGGTGAATGCGGCCCGCGAGCGCGTCACGCCGTGAAGCGCGCCGCCCGCCGGATCTCCGGGAAGTCGGTCGTGGCGCCGTCCAGCCGGAGGCCGCGCGCCAGCTTCAGATGGTCGGGGGTGTTCACGGTCCAGCCGATGACCTTGAGGTCGTCGGCGTGTGCCTTCTCCACCAGCTCCAGCGTCAGCCTGCGGATGTTGAGCACCAGCATTCCGGCGCCGACGGCATGCGCCCGGTCGATCACGTCGAGGCCGTAGCGGCTGGCCACGAGGGCGGTGCGGGCGGTCGGGAGCAGGGTGCGGATCTCGGCGAGCGCCTCGTCGTGGAAGGACAGGATGTCCACCCGGTCCAGCAGATCGCGGCGGGTCAGCACCTGGGCCAGCGCCCGGGCGGCCGCCGTGTCCTTGATCTCGGCCTGGAGCGGCGCCTCCACGGCGTCCACGACCTCCTCGAAGACCGGGATCCGCTCGCCCTCCCCGGCGTCCAGCCCACGCAGCTCCGCGAGGGTGAAGTCGCTGATCGGGCCCTTGCCGTCGGTGGTGCGGCCGACGTCCGCGTCGTGCATCACCACGAGCGCGCCGTCCTTGCTGAGGTGCAGGTCCAGTTCGATGACGTCCATGCCCTCGTGCTCGGCGCGGACGAAGGACCGAAGGGTGTTCTCCGGCTCGACACCCATCACTCCGCGGTGTCCGATGGTGAGAAAAGTCAACGCTGTCTCGCTCTTCTGACGGCCCTCGACGCCCTTCGTCGGGTCGTCTTCGTCGGGTCGTCTGCGTCGGGTCGGGGGAGGCAGTGGGGTGGCTGATTCATCGGCACGCGGCGGACGGGCCGCCCGGACCGGCGCACACCATACCGGCCGCTCATGACAGGACCGTTCAAGCGGGGCCGTGGCATGAGCCGAGCCGATGGGGGCAGGAAAAACTGCGGTGGTGCGGGTGTGGCGCAGGAGGATTTCCCGTACCGTCGCTTGAGCGAGGGAGCGTCCATAGATACGGTGGTCATACGCGAGTTTCTCCGGTGAAGGAGTGGTCATGGCGAAAATCCTTTCGTCTGCGATAGCTGAAGGTGTCGTTCTGCCTGCAGAGCGTGTGGTCGATCATTCGGCCTGGGCAACCCTCAAGACCGCTGTCGAAACGTTTCGCCCGTGGCAGTCCAAGGACGGTTCCATCGACTTCGACGCCGAGGGCGCGCCCACTCGGGAGGCGGCCGCGGCGACCGTCGACCGGGTGATCGGGGCCATCGAGGAGCTCGCCCCGCTGCTTCCGCACGACGCCGACTACCACCGGGCGGTCGTCGCGGATCTGCGCCGCTGGACCGAGGAGGGATTCGGCGTCCCCGACTTCCTCGACTCGCTGCTCGCCTTCCAGCCCGCCCGCACGCGCGCCGACGGCCTCCAGCACCTCGTGGTCTTCCCCATGTACACGCAGAACGGCAATCCGGACCGCAACCTGGAAGCCGTGGTGCTGCGCATGGTCTGGCCGGAGTGGCTGGCCGAGCTGGAGCGCACCCGCTATGACAACGCGCTCTACTGCGGACTGGCCTTCGAGGACTTCACCTCCGGCTACGACACCAACTCCGCGGTGCTCTTCCCCGAGACCATCGCCGTCCGCGAGGCCCCCGAGCGGTTCAGCTGGGGCGGCATCTTCTGCGACCGCGAGGCGGCCCGGTTCCGCCGGGTCAGCGAGGCGGCCGTCCGGGCCCTTGGCATCGAACTCCCCGACGACATCCGGGACATGCTCGCCGACCAGCGCCGCTGCCAGGAGGCGTTCGCCCTGTGGGACATGGTCCACGACCGCACCCACAGCCATGGCGACCTGCCGTTCGACCCCTTCATGATCAAGCAGCGGCAGCCGTTCTGGATGTACGGACTGGAGGAGCTGCGCTGCGACCTCACCGCCTTCAAGGAGGCCGTGAAGCTGGACGCCGAGGGCGTCGCCCAGGGCCGTGACGTCCAGTACGCCGTGATCTTCGACCGGATGTTCCGGTTCCCGGTCACCGGCGCGCGGGTCCGCAACTACGACGGGCTCGGCGGCCAGTTGCTCTTCGCCTACCTCCACCAGCACGACGTCGTACGCTGGACGGACAACACCCTGCACATCGACTGGTCCCGCGCCTCGCAGGTCACCAACCAGCTGTGCGGCGAGATCGAGAAGCTCTACCGTGACGGCATCGACCGCCCCAAGCTCGTCCACTGGTTCAAGGCGTACGAGCTGGTGTCGACCTATCTCGCCCCGCACCCCGGCTCGGTCTGGGCCAAGGGCCCCGAAGCCCTCGACCTGAGCCAGCCGCCGCGCAAACTCGTCGACGACGTGCTCCCCGACGAGTTTCCGCTGAGCATGTTCTACGAGGCGCTTGGGAAGAAGCTGCGAGACGTGGTCGCCTCCACCAAGGGCATCACGGCCGACAGCGATCTGCCGGCGGCGGCATGAGCACCGCGCCGGCGCACAGCCCCCAGGCGGGGCAGGACGAGGAGGCGGCGAGCATGACCACACCGACATCGAGCCCCAGCCCGAACGAGCCGGGCGAGAGGCCGCTGGACGGTGCGGTGGTGGCGGTGGCCGGCGCGGCCGGCCCCGCGGGCCGGGCCACGCTGCTCCGCCTCGCCGAGGCGGGCGCCACCGTCGTCGCCTCCGACGCCGACCCGGCGCGGCTGGCCGAGGCGGTGGACACGGCGCGCTACGCCCACGGCGGCGCCAGCGTCACCGGCGAGACGGTCGACCTGCTCGACCTCGGCGCCGCCCGCGCCTGGGCCGACCGCACCGAGAAGGAGTTCGGCCGGGTCGACGGGCTGATCCACCTGGTCGGCGGCTGGCGCGGCGGCAAGACCTTCGCCGACGCCCCGCTCGCCGACTGGGACACCCTGCACAATCTGCTGATCCGCACCGCCCAGCACACCTCCCTCGCCTTCCACGACGCCCTGCTGCGCAGCGGCAAGGGCCGCTATGTGCTGATCAGCGCGGCGGGCGCGTCCAAGCCCACCGCGGGCAACGCCGCGTACGCCGCCGCCAAGGCCGCCGCCGAGGCCTGGACGCTCGCGCTCGCCGACTCCTTCCGCAAACTGGGGGGCGAGAGCGGTCCGCCGGCGGCCGCTGCCATCCTGGTGGTCAAGGCGCTGGTGCACGACGCCATGCGGGCGGAGCGCCCCAACGCGAAGTTCGCGGGCTTCACGGACGTCAAGGAGCTGGCCGAGGCCATCACCGGACTCTGGGACCGGCCCGCCCAGGAAGTGAACGGAACCCGCCTGTGGCTGACCCCCGAGCAGTGAGGACCGACGCCCGCCGCCACCACGACCCCGAGGTGCGCGGCTTCGCCAGCGACAATTACGCCGGCACCCACCCGGAGATCCTCGCCGCGCTCGCCCTGGCCGACGGAGGCCATCAGGTCTCCTACGGCGAGGATGACTACACCGCGCATCTGCAGTTCGTCATGCGCAGCCACTTCGGCCCGCACGCCCAGGCGTTCCCGGTCTTCAACGGCACCGGCTCCAACGTCGTCGCCCTCCAGGCCCTCACCGACCGCTGGGGCGCGGTCATCTGCGCCGAGTCCGCCCATATCAACGTGGACGAGTGCGGGGCGCCCGAGCGCGTCGGCGGGCTGAAGCTGCTCACCGTCCCCACCGAGGACGGCAAGCTCAGCCCCGAGCTCATCGACCGCCAGGCATGGGGCTGGGACGATGAGCACCGGGCGATGCCACAGGTGGTCTCGATCGCCCAGAACACCGAGCTCGGCACCGTCTATACGGTGGACGAGATCCGCGCCATCTGCGACCACGCGCACGAGCGCGGGATGAAGGTCCACCTCGACGGCGCCCGGATAGCCAACGCGGCCGCGTCCCTGGACGTGCCGATGCGCGCGTTCACCAACGCGGCGGGCGTCGACATCCTGTCGTTCGGCGGCACCAAGAACGGAATGCTCTTCGGCGAGGCCGTCGTCGTCCTCGACCCGGACGCGGTGGGCGCCATGAAGCATCTGCGCAAGCTGTCCATGCAGCTGGCGTCCAAGATGCGGTTCATCTCCGTCCAGCTGGAGGCCCTGCTCGCCCGCGACCTGTGGCTGCGCAACGCCCGCCACGCCAACACCATGGCCCAGCGGCTGGCGGACGGCGTGCGCGCGGTGGACGGGGTGGAGATCCTCCACCCGGTCCAGGCCAACGCGGTCTTCGCCCGGCTCCCGCACGAGGTGAGCGAACGCCTCCAGAAGCGCTACCGCTTCTACTTCTGGGACGAGACCGCGGGCGATGTGCGCTGGATGTGCTCCTTCGACACCACGGAGGAGGACGTGGACGGCTTCCTCACGGCCCTCAAGGAGGAGATGGGCCGGTAGGCCGTTTCCGGGAACGAGCGCACGGGGCGGGCCGCACGGCCCGCCCTGCGGCCTTCCGTCCCCTAAGCGGATCGGCGGAAGTCGGCTTGCGGTTCGGTGGCGCCCCGAAGGGGCGCGGGCCTGTGTCGAGGTGCGGCTCCGCCGCGCGGGCGCGACCAGCCACGACGCAGCCGCGGATGAACGACGGCACCTCGCGCCACTTCCCGCGGAGCGCTCAGCGGCCCCGGTCCAGGGCCAGCGCCTCGGCCGGGGTGGGAGCGGTGCCGCCCAGGTGGGCCGGGACCCACCAGGTGTCCTCCGGGCCCTTGGGCCGCACCGGATACGCCCGCTGCGCCGCCTCCAGCAGATCCTGCACCCGGCCGCGCAGCCGCTCGGTCAGGGTGTCCGAGGGCTCGGTCGGGTCGGCCTCCATCGGCTCGCCGATCCGCATCGTGATCGGGAAGTGATGGCGGCCCAGCGCCCGCTTCTGGCCCTTGGTCCACAGCCGCTGGGTGCCCCACAGCGCCATGGGCAACAGCGGGACGCCCGCCTCCTGCGCCAGCCGGGCCGCGCCCGACTTGAAGTTCTTGAGGGTGAAGGACCGCGAGATCGTCGCCTCCGGGAAGACGCCGATGATCTCGCCGGAGCGCAGCGCCCGCAGGGCGTGCTTGTACGCGTCCATACCCGCCGCGCGGTCCACCGGAATGTGCTTCATCGCGCGCATCAGCGGCCCGGAGACCTTGTGCCGGAAGACCGACTCCTTGGCCATGAACCGCACCAGCCGCTTGGCCGGACGGGCGGTCAGCCCGCAGAAGACGAAGTCGAGATAGCCGATGTGGTTGCTCACCAGAACCGCGCCACCCGTCTGCGGGACATTCTCGGTGCCCTTGATGTCGAAGCGCAGATCGAGCGCCTTGAACATGGTGCGGGCGATGCCGATCACCGGCGGGTAGACGAGCTCTGCCATCGAGGACCCTTCGTCGTATGCCTGGGGAGGGTTCTCCCGGCGGAAGTTACGCGGCCGTAGGTATCCGGCTTCTGGCAGATGGTGCCCGATGTCGTCTCTTTGTGCTACCGCGCGGCGCGGCCCGGCCGAGAGATCCTCATCACGTCGGGGAGCCACCTGGGAATCCCCGGGCCGCCCAGGACGCTGCACCAGGGAGGCCCGACCGGGAGGAGACAGGTGCGAGACGGCGACGGAAGCCGGCGGCTGGGCGCCGCCGAGCTCGGCGCGGAGCTGGGGGAGCGGGCGACGCTGGTCCAGTTCTCCAGCGCCTTCTGCCAGCCCTGCCGGGCCACCCGGCGGACGCTGTCCGAGGTGGCCGCCATGGTGGACGGCGTGGCGCATATCGAGATCGACGCCGAGTCGCGGCTGGAGCTCGTCCGGGCGCTGGACATCGCCCGTACCCCCACCGTGCTGGTGCTCGACGCGGCCGGGCGGGTCGTACGGCGGGCCTCCGGGCTGCCGCGCCGGGCCGATGTCATCGCCGCTCTGGGTGATGCCGTGTGAGCCACCGCGCCCCGGCCCCACTTGACGGTCCGCACCCGGCGTGGTCAGGGTGAACGGCATGCGGCCTGGACCCCTTCTTTACGGACGTGTGCACGTGGACCTGATGCGGACCGCCGGCGCACGGTGTCCGGGCGGGTGAGCGAACCAAGGACAAGCGCAGCCCCCGCCCGTACCTCCGGCAGAAGGACAACTCCATGACGGCAACGCACGACCTCGGCACGTCCGCGCCGGCGACGTCCGACCTCTTCCGCTCCGTCTTCCGCAGGCACGCCTCCGGCGTCGCCGTGATCACCGCCCAGGGCACCCGCCCGGTCGGCTTCACCGCCACCTCCCTCGCCTCCGTGGCCGCCGAGCCGCCGCTGCTCTCCTTCGGCGTGGGCACCGGCTCCTCGAGCTGGCCGGTGCTCTCCGAGGCCGAGTACGTCGGTGTCCACATTCTGGGCGAGCACCAGCGGGAGCTGGCCGCGACCTTCGCGCGCAGCGGTGCCGACCGCTTCGGACCGGCCACCGGCTGGCGCTCGGGACCGGAGGGTGTGCCGGTGCTCGACGGGGTGCTGGCGTGGCTGGTGTGCCGGGTGGTGGCCCGGATACCCGCCGGGGACCACCGAGTGCTGATCGGCGAGGTCACCACGGGTACGGCGGCCGGGACCGGCCGTCCGCTGCTGTACCACCAGGGGCGCTTCCACGCGCTCCGCGACTGACCTGTCACGCGCTCCTCGGCCGACCCGCGCCCCTCCGATTGGCATGTACGCCTCGCGTTGATCACCGCCGTTGGCAAGGTCACAGTTCAAGCGGGTTGCGTATGGGGAAGGAGCTGGGTGTACTGACGAGTAATATTTTGCTGCGGTGCATGGGCCGCCCGGCAGGAAACCGCCCGCGGTACCGCCCGGGTCCCGCCCCCGAAGGCGCCTATGCTGCCAGCAACAAGGCAGCTCGGTAGAGACGATGCAGTAGGAGAGCCGGCGTGAGCTTGAGGATCGTTGTCTGTGTGAAGTACGTGCCCGACGCCACCGGCGACCGGCACTTCGCCGAGGACCTGACCGTTGATCGCGATGACGTGGACGGTCTGCTCTCGGAGCTGGATGAGTACGCGGTCGAGCAGGCGCTGCAGATCGCCGACGAGGCCGATGAGGCCGAGATCACCGTTCTGACCGTCGGTCCGGAGGACGCCAAGGACGCGCTGCGCAAGGCGCTGTCGATGGGTGCGGACAAGGCCGTGCACGTCGAGGACGAGGATCTGCACGGCACGGACGCGCTGGGGACCTCGCTGGTGCTGGCCAGGGCGGTGGAGAAGACGGGTTACGACCTGGTCGTCTGCGGGATGGCTTCCACCGACGGCACGATGGGTGTGCTCCCGGCGATGCTGGCGGAGCGCCTGGGTGTGCCGCAGGTGTCGCTGTTGTCGGAGGTGTCGGTCGGGGACGGCATCGTGAAGGGGCGCCGTGACGGGGACACCGCGACCGAGCAGTTGGAGGCGCAGCTTCCGGCGGTGGTGTCGGTGACCGATCAGTCGGGTGAGGCGCGTTACCCGTCGTTCAAGGGCATCATGGCGGCGAAGAAGAAGCCGGTGACCTCCTGGGACCTGTCCGACCTCGACATCGAGGCCGAGGACGTGGGGCTGGAGGGTGCCTGGACGGCGGTCGAGGGTGCCACCGAGCGTCCGGCCCGTACGGCGGGCACGATCGTCAAGGACGAGGGCGAGGGCGGCAAGCAGCTCGCCGAGTTCCTGGCGGGTCAGAAGTTCATCTGAGCCGCGCTGCCCCTACCGCCCAGATCTTTCGCATTTCGCAGGAGAGCGATTCCCATGGCTGAAGTCCTTGTCTTTGTCGACCACGTGGACGGTGCCGTCCGCAAGCCCACCCTGGAGCTGCTGACCCTGGCCCGCCGCATCGGTGAGCCGGTCGCGGTCTCCCTCGGCGCCGGTGCCGAGAACACCGCGTCCGCTCTCGCCGAGCACGGTGCGGTGCGGGTGCTGACCGCTGACGCGCCCGAGTTCGCCGACTACCTCGTCGTTCCGAAGGTGGACGCGGTCCAGGCCGCGTACGAGGCCGTGTCGCCGTCCGCGGTGCTGTTCCCGTCTTCCGCGGAGGGCAAGGAGATCGCGGCCCGGCTGGCGGTCCGTATCGGCTCGGGGATCATCACCGACGCGGTGGACCTGGAGGCCGGTGAGGAGGGTCCGGTGGCGACGCAGTCGGTGTTCGCCGCCGCCTTCACGACCAGGTCCCGGGTCAGCAGGGGCACTCCGGTGATCACCGTGAAGCCGAACTCGGCCGCCGTGGAGGCCGCCCCGGCCGCGGGCGCGGTCGAGGTGCTTCAGGTGTCCTTCTCTGAGCGCGCCACCGGCACGAAGGTCGTCTCGCGCACGCCGCGTGAGTCGACCGGGCGCCCCGACCTGACCGAGGCCGCGATTGTGGTCTCCGGTGGCCGTGGTGTGGGCGGTGCGGAGAACTTCCCCGTCGTCGAGGCCCTGGCCGACTCCCTCGGCGCGGCTGTTGGTGCTTCGCGTGCGGCGGTGGACGCGGGCTGGTATCCGCATACCAATCAGGTGGGGCAGACGGGTAAGACCGTCTCGCCGCAGTTGTATGTCGCGGCGGGTATCTCGGGCGCGATTCAGCACCGGGCGGGTATGCAGACTTCGAAGACCATTGTGGCTGTGAACAAGGATGCCGAGGCGCCGATCTTCGATCTGGTCGACTACGGCGTGGTCGGCGACCTCTTCGAGGTCGTCCCGCAGCTGACCGAGGAGGTCAAGGCACGCAAGGGCTGACACCCGCCGGACCTCCGCGAGGCCCCGTACGCGATGCGCGTGCGGGGCCTCGCGGCTGCCGGGAGGGTGTTGACCCGCCGTTCCACGGCTGGCTAACTTCACCGTACGGATCATCGTTTCCGTACAGCGGAAACGGCGGGAAGGGTGGCGAACGGACATGGAGCCTCAGGAGACGGTGCGGACCAGCCTGCCCGGTGCCGTACGGGCGTCAATCGCCGACTCCCTCGCCGCCGTCGACGCCGACCTCGCCCGCCGCTACCCCGGTGACCCGGGCACCCGTCAGCCCGTCCACACCGTTTACGTCCCCGCCGACCTCTTCACCGCCGGTACGGTGCGCGACTGGGGCGACCAGGCGCTGGCTGCCCTCGACCGGCACGCCCCCGACGCCGCCTCCTTCGCCGCCGTCCTCGGCCTCCCCGGCGAACTCGCCGAGCCCGTCCACGCCCGGGTGCGGGCCAAGCTGGAGCGCGAGCCCGTGGAGGATCTGCGGATCGACTTCGAGGACGGTTACGGCCTCCGCCCCGACGCCGAGGAGGACGCCGCGGCCGCCCGCGCCGCCTCGCTCGTCGCGGCCGCCTGCGCCGGGGGCACCGCGCCGCCCTACACCGGCATCCGCATGAAGTGCCTGGAGGCCGCCGTACGCGACCGCGGGATCCGCACCCTCGACATCTTCCTCACCGGGCTGATGGCGGCCGGGGGGCTGCCGGCCGGTCTGGTGCTCACCCTCCCCAAGGTGACGTACGCCGAGCAGGTCACCGCGATGGCCCGGCTGTGCGGGGAGTTCGAGAAGGCGCACGGACTCGCCCCGGGCCGTATCGGCTTCGAGATCCAGATCGAGACCACCCAGGCCATCCTCGGCCCCGACGGCCGCGCCACCGTCGCCCGGATGATCGACGCCGCCGAGGGGCGGGCCACCGGACTGCACTACGGCACCTTCGACTACAGCGCCTCCTGTGGCGTCGGCGCCGCCCATCAGTCCATGGACCACCCCGTGGCCGACCACGCCAAGGCCGTCATGCAGGTCGCCGCCGCCGGAACCGGCGTACGGCTCTCCGACGGCTCCACCAACGTGCTGCCGGTCGGCCCCACCGAGCGGGTCCACGACGCCTGGCGGCTCCACCACCGCCTGGTCCGGCGGTCGTTGGCGCGCGCCTACTACCAGGGCTGGGACATGCATCCCGGCCACCTCCCGACCCGCTACGCCGCCGTCTACGCGTTCTACCGCGAGGGCCTGGAGGCGGCCGCGGAACGGCTCGCCGCATATGTGGCCCGTACGGCCGGAGGCACCGGCATCGCCGACGAACCGGCCACCGCGAAGGCGCTCAGCGGCCATCTGGTGCGCGGGCTGGACTGCGGGGCGCTCGACGGCGCCGAGGTCGAGCGGCTGACCGGGCTCGGCCGCGCCGAACTCGACGCGCTGGCGGGCCGCGCCGCCCCGGCCGCCTCCTGACCGACCCGGAACACCGGACCCGGGCGAGCCCACGGATCGGCCCGTCCCGCCGGGCCCGCTGATCCGCTTGGCCACATCCGCTCACCCGCACGTGTCACCCGGGATGCGGCCCCGCCGGTGAAGGCGGGAGATGGGTGTCATGGCCAGAAGCGCCGTGTCGGCCCTGCTGATCCTGCTCGGTTGCCTCCTCGTACCGGTGTCCGTGCTGACGGTCTGGGTCCACGACATCGTCCTGGACACCGACCGCTATGTGGCGACCGTCGCCCCGCTCGCGAAGGACCCGGCGATCCAGGACACCGCCGTGGAACAGGTCAGCCAGGCCGTCGACATCCGCCACAACAGCCAAGAGATCACCGCGGACATCGCCTCCTGGCTGCGTGCCCACGGCCTCCCGGAGCGGGCCGCCGACACCATCGAGGGGCTGGCACCGCAACTGGACTCGGCCCTGGACCAGGCGGTGCGGAAGGTGGCCGCCCACATCGTGCGCAGCGAGCAGTTCCCCGCCGTGTGGACCGGCGCCAACCGGGCCGCCCACACCGCCGTCGTGAGCGCCCTCACCGGCAAGGGCGGCGGGCCGGTCGGCGTCCAGGGCCACACCGTCACCCTCAACGTCGGCGCCGCCGTGGAGCGGGTCAGACAGCAGCTGGTGGACGCCGGGCTCCCCGCGGTGACCGGCGTCCCGGACATCCACCAGCGGCTCGTCCTCTTCCACTCCGACCGGCTCGACACCATTCGACGGTCGGCGCGCCTGCTCGACCTGGCCGGGAACTGGCTGCCCGCGCTGACGGTGACCCTCGGCGGTACGGGAGTGCTGCTCGCCCGCCGGCGCCGCCGGGCGCTCGCCCGCGCGGCCCTGGGCACCGCGCTCGCCTCCCTCGCCCTGGCCCTGGTCCTGGTGGTCGGCCGCCGCTACTACCTCGACCATGTGCCGACGAGCGTGCTGTCCAGGGAGGCCGCCTCGGTCCTCTTCGACACGGTGGTGCGCTTCCTGCGGGTCACCGTGCTCACCGTGCTGGTGCTCGGTCTCGTGGTCGCGCTCGGCGCCTATCTGGCAGGGCCGGGGCGGCTGCCGAGCACCGTGCGCGGCCGGGCCGAGGTCCTCGCCGACGGCGCGGCCCGCTGGGGCGCGGCCCATGGGATGCGTACCGGCCGGGCCGGCACCTGGACCGCCGACCACCGGCGGGGACTGACGACGACGGCCCTGCTGGTGCCGGTCGCGGTGTTCGCCCTGTGGAACCACCCCACCGTGCTGACGGTGGTCTTCCTGGTGCTGATCCTGCTGGCGGCCCTCGGGGTGATCGCCCTGCTGGCCGCCACGGGCCGCACGGGCGCACCCGGCCGGGGCGGTTGAAGCCGGGCCGGGGGTCCGCCCACACGACGTCAGCCGGGGCCCGCCCACACCCCGTCAGCCGGGGCCCGCCCACACCCCGTCAGCCGGGGCCCGCGCACAGACCGTCAGGGGGCCAGGATGAGCACGATGAAGATCAGGCACGCGGCGACATTGACCACCCAGCTATGGGTGGTGAGCCATTCCCGGAGCCGGGGCATCGCATGCCGCGCCCGGTCGCCGAGAAGGAGGTAGACCAGCAGTGGCAGTGCCGCGATGAACACGGTGGCGGCGACGAACGGCAGCGCCGCCGTCCATTGCGCGTCGTGCTGCTCCAGATTCGCCCCCACCGTCAGCATGACCGCGATGTCGGACGGCATGAGCAGGATGATCAGAATGCCGGTCGTGAGCGCCTTACGGGGACCGACTTCCATCAGCGAGCCCAGCCACTTCGGCGGCTCGGCCGTCCGCCGCTTCACCACGTTCTTCACGGCCACCAGCGCCAGCAGTCCCACCAGTACCAGCTGGACGACGACCGCAGCCACCCCCCGATCGGACGGGTCGCCCGGTGCGATCGCCTGCCCCAGCAGCGCGAAGATCCCCCGGGCCAGGGCGACTCCCACCGCCGTGGCGATCGCCACCCCCAGCAGAAACGCCAGACACACCCGCACCGGCCGCGCCGTGGTCACGAGGACGACGGCGGCCACGATCTGCGGCCCCGCCATCATCGTGACGGCCAGGGGGAGAACCTGGAGCTCCATGGCCCACCCGCCCTTCCGGCCTCCGCCGCGCGGTGACGCCCCGCCTTCCCATTGGTACGCACCGCTCGCCCCCGTGGCATCCGCTGCTACGCCGACCGGGGGCCGTCGTAAGCTGAGGATGTGGGCCCTGGTGGGGCCCTGGCGGCCCCGCCGGGCGTGTCCGACGGGAGGCAGACGATGGGCTACCCACTGCTGAATATATTTCTGACCACGATGTGGGTCTTTCTGTGGATCCTGTGGCTGTTTCTGCTGTTCCGCGTGCTCGCCGATCTCTTCCGCGACGACTCGCTGAACGGATGGGCCAAGGCGGGCTGGACCGTCTTCGTCCTGGTGCTGCCCTTCCTCGGCGTCTTCGTATATCTGGTGGCGCGTGGCCGGGGGATGGGCATGCGCGAGACGAAGCGGGCCGAGAAGGCGGAGGCGGACTTCCGGGAGTTCATGCGGACGACCGCCACCACGGGCCGCGCGGCGGAGCTCGAGCACCTCGTGGAGCTCAAGAACCACGGCGACCTCACGCCCGAGGAGTACGAGCGCGCCAAGGCCAAGGTGCTCGCCGCCTGAGCTGCCGTGGAACCGACCGGCACGGGCGGGGTGCCGGGGTGTGTGCGGGTTCAGCGCGCGCCCACGTGGGCGCCGAGGAACTTCCGCATCAGGGGGACCACCTCGTCCAGGCCCGTTTCGAGGAGGAAGTGACCGCCGTCCTGGAGGTGGACCTCGGCCTTCGGGTTGTCGCGGGCGAAGGCGCGGGCGCCGTCGGGGCCGAAGATGGGGTCGTCACGGCCCCATACGGCGAGCAGGGGCGGCTGGTGGGCGCGGAAGTACTCGTGCACCCGGGGGTACAGGGGGCTGTTGGTGGCGTAGTCCCGGAAGAGCTGGAGCTGGACCAGGTCGTTGCCGGGGCGGGACACCTGCTGGAAGTCGTGGTGCCAGGTGTCGGGGCTGACCAGGCTCTCGTCGGGAGCTCCGGTGACGTACTGCCATTTGATCAGGTCCAGGGAGAGGGCCTGGCGGATGGCCTCCTCGTTCTTCGGGCTCCGATCCTCCTGATAGGCCCAGACCGGTCGCCAGAAGTCCTCGACGAAGCCCTCGTCGTAGGCGTTGCCGTTCTGCGTCACGATGGCGGTGACCGCTTCAGGGGTGCGCAGGGCCAGGCGCCAGCCGATGGGCGCGCCGTAGTCCTGGACGTAGAGGGCGTATCGGTCGAGGCCGAGGTGGTCGAGGAGACCGGCGGTGAGGTCGGTGAGGGCGTCGAAGGTGTAGTCGAAGTCGTCGACGCCGGGGGCGTCGGAGAAGCCGAAGCCGAGGTGGTCGGGGGCGATCAGACGGTAGCCGTCCGCCAGGCGCGGCATGAGGTCGCGGAACATGAACGAGCTGGTGGGGAAGCCGTGCAGGAGGACGAGCGCGGGGGCGTCCGCGGGACCGGCCTCGCGGTAGAACAGCCGTCGGCCTTGGATGTCCGCGAACCGGTGGTGCACCTGTGGCATGGCTTCTGCGCCTTTCGAGCCTGGTTCCTGGTCCCCCGGGGCCTTGCGCCCTCGGGTCCTCGGGTCCTGGTGGTCAGTGCCGGTCGGTACGGTCAGTGCCGGTCGGTACGGTCAGTGCCGGTCGGTACGGTCAGTACCGCACCGCCGTGCCCACGTTCGCCGTGATGCGGCCGGTGAGCTTGCGGTGGCTGCGGGCGGTGGCCGGAGTGGGCTGGTTCGGGGGCACCTTGGTCAGCCGCAGGACGACGGCGTCCACCAAGTCCCCGCTCGTGTTGCGGAAGTTGACCTCGATGGCGTAGCCGGCCGGGTGCTTGCTGCCGTTGGTCACGGTCAGCGGGGCCACGGCACGTCCCGCGCCGTCGCGGCTCACCCGGCCGACCTTCACCTCGCGCTTGGCCTGGGAGCCGCCCTTGATCTTGTCCAGCTCGGCCTGGGCCGACGCCCTCGCGGACGCGATGGCGGCGGAGGCCCGGGACACTTCGGACGACGGGGTGCCCCCGTCGTCCGAACAGCCGACGGCGGCCGGCGCCAGCACGGCCATGAGGCTCACCGCGCAGATCGTCCGCGTTCGGCGCCCGCTCATCGCGTCTCCCTCGTTCCGTCGGACGGGCCCCGGGCCCTCCGCCTCCACCCTCGGGGGAGTGGGAGACCGAGGCAACCGGAGCGGGGCCGTCCAGGCGTTCGGAGAAAGCGGGCCGTTCGGGGAAAGGCCGATCGGGCATTCGGGGGAGGCGTGCCGCTGGAGGGGAGAGGGGCGCTCAGGATGTCGCGGGCGGGGGCAGTTCGCCCGAGCCGCGCGGGATCAGCCGGGTCGGCAGGACGAGCCGCCGGGGGTCCCCGCCCGCGCCGTCGAGGCGGCGGAAGAGCAGATCGGCGGCGGTGCGGCCGAGCTGGGCCGAGTCCTGGGCTATGACGGTGATCCCGGGGGAGAGCAGATCGGCGAGCTCGAAGTCGTCGAAGCCGACGAGGGCCACCGGCGTGGGGGGCGCGGGGCGCTCGGCCAGGACCCGTACGACCGTGACGGTGACCCGGTTGTTGCCCGCGAAGATCGCGGTGACCGGCTCGGCGGCGTCCAGCATCGCGGTGGCCGCCGCCCGGACCCGCTCCGGATCGGTGGGGCCGAGCGAGACCCAGGCGTCATGGACCGGCAACCCGGCCTCGCTCATCGCCGCGTGGTAGCCGCGCAGCCGCTCGGCGGCGGTGTGGATGCCCGGCAGGTCGCCGAGGAAGCCGATCCGGCGGTGGCCGTGGGCGATCAGATGGGCGACGGCGTCGTGGGAACCGCCGAAGCTGTCGGCGAGCACGGCGTCGGCGTCGATACGCCCCGCCGGCCGGTCGACGAAGACGGTGGCGACTCCGGCCGCCATCTCGGGCGCCAGATAGCGGTGGTCATGGCCGGCCGGGATGATGACGAGGCCGTCGACCCGGCGTGCGCACAGCGCGAGCACCAGCTCCTGCTCCCGCTCGGGGTCCTCCGCGCTGGACCCGTTGATCAGCAGCGCGCCATGGGCCCGGGCGACCTCCTCGACGGCGCGGCTCAGGGGACCGTAGAAGGGGTCGGCCAGATCTTCCAGGACCAGTCCGATGCTGGCCGTACGGCCCTTGCGCAGAATGCGGGCGCTGTCGTTGCGGCGGAAGCCGAGCGCGGTGATGGCCTCCTGGACGCGGCGCTCGGTGTCGGGGGTGACGCCCGGCTCGCCGTTGACCACCCTGGAGACGGTCTTGAGGCCGACCCCGGCCCGTGCGGCTACGTCCTTCATGGTGGGGCGGGTGCCGTAACGGCGTGTGGGGGTGCGGCTGGCGGTGCCCGGGGCGGTGTCGGTCACAGTGCGCTCGTCCCGTCGCTGGTCGTCGTGGGGGAAGGAGTGACGAGCATAGCCCCTGGACAACGTTGTCAGCGCCGGGAAGACTATTGCCGCACACTGAACGCGTCCATGCCCATCAGCATGCCCCACCAGGAGAGTCGACACCTATGCCACGTGACCTCATCGCCGCACTGGACATCGGCGGGACCAAGATCGCGGGCGCTCTGGTGGACGGGAGCGGAAAGCTGGCCGTGCGGACCCGCCGCGCCACCCGCGCCCAGGAGGACGGCGCCACGGTGATGGGCCAGGTCACCGCCGTGCTCGAGGAGCTCGCGGCCACCGCGCACTGGTCGCGGGTCGCCGCCGTCGGCATCGGCAGCGCGGGCCCGGTGGACGCCTCCGTGGGCACCGTCAGCCCCGTCAACATCCCCGGCTGGCGTGACTTCCCGCTGGTCGCCGGGGTCCGGGAGACCACCGGCGCGCTGCCGCTGTCGCTGGTCGGCGACGGACCGGCGATGACGGCCGCCGAACACTGGCAGGGCGCGGCACGCGGCCGTAAGAGCGCGCTGTGCATGGTGGTCTCCACCGGCGTGGGCGGCGGGCTGGTCCTGGGCGGCCGACTGCACCCGGGCCCCACCGGGAACGCCGGGCACATCGGCCACATCAGCGTGGAGCTGAACGGCGACCTGTGCCCCTGTGGCGGACGCGGCTGTGTGGAGCGGATCGCCAGCGGCCCCAACATCGCCCGCCGCGCCCTGGACGTCGGCTGGCGCCCGGGGCCGGACGGCGACACCAGCGCCGAGGCCGTCGCCGCCTCGGCGCGGGCCGGAGACCCCGTCGCGCGGGCCTCCTTCGAACGGGCCGCCCAGGCCCTGGCCGCCGGGATCGCCGCGACCGCCGCGCTCGTCGAGATCGAGGTGGCGGTCGTCGGAGGCGGCGTGGCGGGCGCCGGGGACGTGCTCTTCGCGCCCCTGCGGCGCGCCCTGCGCGACTACGCGACCCTGTCGTTCGTCCAGGGGCTGGAGGTCGTCCCGGCGCAGATGGGCACCGACGCCGGGCTGGTGGGCGCGGCCGCCGCGGCGGCGCAGGAGGCGCGTCTTGAGGGGTTCGGCCCGGCGGCGGGCACACCGCCCACCGGGGACTGAGCCCCGGTCCTTCACCGTTTGACCATGACCCGCTGTCACCGTCTGCCCCTAAGCTGTTCGCCCTGAGCCCGGCAGTGGCCGGGCGGGACCGAGGAGCGCGCTAGGGTCTGTCGTCAAAGGGGGCGCCCGCCGCGAGCGGCGTCTGGTGCGGTCGATCGCAAGGCGGAGCATCGCCCTCGTACTGGGCGTACTCGGGTGATGCGACAACGCGGCGAGCGGCCGTGCCAGGCGTCGGGAGCAGGGCGCTCCCTTTGACGACAGACCCTAGGGGAGGCGGGCGGTGGCACCGGCGGACATGGGCGGCGATCTGTCCGGGCGGCTGCTGGGCGGGCGGTACCGGGTGACGGGCCGTCTCGGCCGGGGCGGCATGGGCGTGGTCTGCAGGGCCGTGGACGCGGTGCTCGGCCGGGAGGTCGCGGTCAAGGTGCTGCGCACCCACACCGACGCCTCCAGCGCCGAACTGGCCGATCTGCGCACCCGGATGCAGCGGGAGGCGCGGGCGGCGGCCCGGATCCGGCACTCCGGTGTGATCACGGTCCACGACGTGGCCGAGGAGGGCGGGCTGCCGCTCATCGTCATGGAGCTGATCGACGGGCCCTCGCTCGACGATGTGCTCGACGAGCGGGGCACCCTCGACCCCCGGGAGGCCGCGGGGATCGGCGCCGAGGTCGCGGACGCGCTCGGCGCGGCCCATGGCGCCGGGGTGCTGCACCGGGATGTGAAGCCCGGCAACGTGCTGCTGGACCGCGAGGGCCGTGTCGCCCTCACGGACTTCGGCATCGCGAGCCTGGAGGCGCCCGAGGACGGTGCGACCACCAAGCTGACCCGCAGCGGCGAGCTGATCGGCTCCCTGGACTATCTCGCGCCGGAGCGCGCCCAGGGCCAGGACCCGAGCCCGGCCTCGGACATCTGGGCGCTGGGGATGACGCTGTACGCGGCGGTGGAGGGTTCGTCGCCGTTCCGCCGTACCTCCGTATGGTCCACGCTCACCGCGATCGTCAATGAGCCGCTGCCCGAGCCCCGGCTGGCCGGGCCGCTGGCGCCCGTGCTGCGCGCGCTGATGGACAAGGATCCGCGAGGGCGGCCGTCCGCCGCCGAGGCGCGCCGGATGCTGGCGGAGGTCGCGGCGCGGGAGACGCCGCGCGGCGCGGCCGGGCCGCCGTCCGTTCCACCGGGCGAGCCGGTCCCCTCCGCCCCGCCTCCGGGCTTCGGCCCGCCGCCCGTGGTGGAACCGCTGGTGAGCGGGGAGCCGGGCGCGGGGGACGGAGACGGGGCCGGGGACGGGGCCGGGGCGCGAAGCGCGGGGCGCAGACGCCGCGGAGCGCTCATCGCGGCCGCGGCCGCCACCGTCGTGCTCATCGGCGGCGGGCTGACGTACGCCCTGGTCGGAGGCGATGACCACACTACGGGGCCGGGGCGCACGAAGGATCAGCCGAGCGAATCGGCGGGCCCGGGGAAGAGCGCCGCACCGGGCGGCGGAAAGGCGAGCGCCACGGCCGGGCAGGGCAGCGCGCGGCCGGATGACACGGCCTCACCCACTCCGGGCGGCGGCAACGGCGATCAGGGCGGCCCGGCGGCCTCCTCGGCCCCGCCCTCGGGCGCCGCGCCCGTCTGCCATGGCGGCGACGGCGGGCGGTACGACTGCGAGGTGTGGCGCGACGCCACCTCGTACACCCACGCCGGTGAGCCGGTCGGCACCCTCGAGCACGGCGTGAACTACTTCTACTGCCAGGAGAACCTGGGCCGCCGGGAGACCTATGGCAAGTGGACGAACGTGTGGTGGGCCAGGACCGACGACGACAACGGCCATCGGGACGTCTATGTGAGCGTCGTCTACGTCAAGGGCGGCGACAATGACGCGCCCCTTCCCGGGCTGCCCGAGTGCTGAGCCCGGGACGGCGGCGGGAAGGGGCGGATCTCATCGGTGGATCCCGGCGGGGCGCAGACGTCTCAGCGCGGTGGTCCCGGCCAGACGTCTCCACGTGGTGGTCTCAGCGGGGTCTCAGCAGGTGAAGGCCGCGTCGGCCCAGTCCCCGTGGTCGCTGGTCACCCCGTCCCCGCCGTCGGTGACGACGAGCCGGACCGTCTTCGCCCCGCCGATGGCGGCGTCGAGGGCGGTGGCCGGATCGGCGTTGGTCAGCGTCTTCGACGATGCCACCTTGGCGTCGTCCGCCCAGACCTCGAAGCCGACCGTCCCGGCGGTGCCCTCCTCGTCGTCCACGCCGACCTGCGCGGTGAAGCGCGAGCACCGGCCGCCGGTGTAGTACGTGACCTCACTCGGCGCGTGCACGCCCAGGCCCTTGTCGTACCTGGTGCCGCCGAGGGTGAGCGGATGGCCGTCACCCGCCTCGTTCTCGCCGACGCTGGTGTTCTTCTCCACCGGGCCCCAGCCGTTGAGCGCGCTCAGCCAGGGCAGATCGCTCGCGTACGAGTTGCCGGAGGGCGGTGCGACCACCACATGGACCGCCGATACCAGCCGGGCGGCGGCCTTGTCGCCTCCGGGTGAGCGGTAGTCGGCGCTGACCGTCAGGTCGTACGCACCGGGCGCGGCCCCGGCGGGCGCGGTCACCTGCCAGCGGGTGGCCAGCTTCGAGCCGGTGGGCAGCGAGGCGGCCCGGGTCGGGGAGGTGGCCCTGATCCGCCAGCCGTCGGGGCCGGTGAGCCGGACCGAGACCTGCTGGGCCGGGGTGCGGCCGAGGTCGGTGAGCGTGGTGCCGACCTGGGCCGTGGCCCCGGCCTCGGTCAGCGCCGTGCCGTCGAGGCCGAGTTCGGCGGCGGGCGGGTAGGAGGCCCAGCGGGTGTCGGCCGAGGCCCGGTAGAGCACGGTGCCATGGGCCGGGACGGTGGCCGAGATGGCTCCGGCGGTGTTGTAGTCCTTGTGCGCCCACAGGTCGCGCAGCCCGTAGGCGGTCGCCCGGGGCAGCCCGACCCCGGTCGCCGTGGTGGCGATGTGCTGCGGCCGGTCGGTCTCGTTGAACAGCGCGACGGCGCGGCTGCCGTCCGCCATCTCCTTGGCGATGACCCAGCGTCCGCCCTCGGAGGAGACCACGGTGCCCTGCTTGCCCAGCGGGTCCTGATCGACGGCGATCACTTCGTGATTGCCGAGGATCTCGTACGTCTCGGCGTTGGCCTTGCGCAGATCGGTACCGATCAGCAGCGGTGCGGCCATGACCGACCACAGCGAGAAGTGGCTGCGGTACTCGGTGGCCGTCATCCCGCCGTTGCCGACCTCCAGCATGTCGGGGTCGTTCCAGTGGCCGGGCCCGGCGTACTTCGCGAGCGGCAGGTTCTGCTTGGCGATCGACAGCATGCTGCCCCAGCTGTCGCTGATGTCGCCCGTGGTCCGCCACAGCTGGCCGACTTCCCCGGCCCATTCCCAGGGCTTGTTCTCGCCCCATTCGCAGATGCTGTAGACGATGGGGCGGCCGGTGGTCTCGGTCGCGGCCTTCAGTGCGTCGCGCATGGTGCGGTAGCGCTGCTTGGCGTCGACACCCTGGTTATTGCAGTTGTCGTACTTGAGGTAGTCGATGCCCCAGTCGGCGAACTGCTGGGCGTCGGACTTCTCATGGCCGAGCCCCCCGGGGAAGCCGGCGCTGTTGCAGGTCTTGGTGCCCGCGCTGGTGTAGATGCCGATCTTCAGTCCCTTGGAGTGGACATAGTCGGCGACGGCCTTGATGCCGTTCGGGAAGCGGACCGGGTCGGGCACCAGCTTGCCGTTGGCATCGCGCTGCGGCAGCGCCCAGCAGTCGTCGAGGTTGACGTACTGGTATCCGGCGTCCTTCAGTCCCTTGGCCACGAAGATGTCGGCGATGCCCTTGACCATCGCCTCGTTGAACTCCGCCCGGCAGTGGGTGGAGTTCCAGTTGTTGAAGCCCATCGGAGGGGTGAGGGCGAGCCCGTCACCGGGCGCGGCGCCCGGGTCGGAGGCCGGTGTGGTGACCTCGGCGGGCCGCGCGGGCTGGGCGGCGGCGGGGAGGGCCAGGCCGACCGTGGCCAGCAGACCGGCGCTCAATGCTCCGATGACTCTTCGTCTCGCGGGTCGAAAACAGCGGTGGCGCACGATGCGGGTCCTCCGTTCTCAACGGGGGTAACGCAGTGTCATGGCTGCGTCACATGCGAGCGTTTACGGTAGACCCTGTTCGAGTCTGTTGGAAGAGATGCGATAACAGTTGTTCGATATCTCGTCAAAACCCTTGACGATTTGCCCGGCTGCCGGGTGAGATCCGATCACTCGCGTTCGGTTGTGTTTGATTGAACCTCTGTGGAGGGGCACATGGCACCGTCATCGTCAGGACATCGGATCTCCCGCCGTGCGCTACTACGAGGCACCGCGGCCGGAGCCGGCGCGGTAGCCCTTCCGACGCTGCTGACCGCCTGCGGTGGTCCGGGCAACGAAGTGAAGATCGGCTCCAACGCCTCCGACGCCGTCCCCCGCAAGGCGTTCGCCGAGGTGTTCGACGCGTACGAGAAGAAGTCGGACAAGAAGGTCAAGGTCAATACCGTCAACCACGAGGCCTTCCAGGAGGGCATCAACCGCTATCTGAAGGGCACCCCCGACGACGTCTTCATGTGGTTCGCCGGGTACCGCATGCAGTTCTTCGCGGAACAGGGGCAGCTCGCCGAGATCAGCGACCTCTGGAAGGGCTTCGACGGGTTCTCGGACGCGCTCAAGGCGCAGTCCACCGGCAAGGACGGCAAGCAGTACCTCGTGCCGTACTACTACTACCCCTGGGCCGTCTTCTACCGGAAGAGCGTCTTCGCCCAGCGCGGCTACGAGGTTCCGAAGACCTTCGACGAGTTCCGGGCGCTCGCCAAGCGGATGGACAAGGACGGCCTCGACGCCATCGCCTTCGGCGACAAGGACGGCTGGCCCGCCATGGGGACCTTCGACTATCTCAATATGCGGGCCAACGGCTACGACTTCCATATCTCGCTCATGGGCGGCAAGGAGTCCTGGACCGATCCCAAGGTCCGAAACGTCTTCGACCTGTGGCGCGGGCTGATGCCGTATCACCAGAAGGGCGCCAACGGGCGGACCTGGCAGGAGGCCGCCCAGAGCCTGGCGCAGAAGAAGTCCGGTATGGCGGTCTTCGGGCTGCCCCACCCCGGGCAGCAGTTCTCCGCCGCCGACCGCGATGATCTGGACTTCTTCCCCTTCCCCGAGATCGACTCCGCCTATGGACAGGACGCGGTGGAGGCGCCGATCGACGGCTTCCTGCTGGCGAAGAAGTCCAAGCGGCAGAAGGAGGGCAAGGAGCTGATGAAGTACCTCGCCACCCCCGCCGCCGAGGAGATCTACCTGAAGCGGGACCCGAACAACATCGCCGTCAACGACAAGGCGTCCACCTCCTCGTACAACGCGCTCCAGAAGAAGGCCGTCGACCTCGTCTCGAACGCCAAGCAGATATCGCAGTTCATGGACCGCGACACCCGGCCGGACTTCGCGTCCCAGGTGATGATCCGGGCCATTCAGCAGTTCATCAACAAGCCGAACGACATCGACTCCCTCACCAAGGACATCGAGTCCCAGAAGAAGACCATCTTCGCCAGCGACTAGGAGATTCGCGCCGTGCCGCTCCCGACCGCGCGGCGTGCCAAACGGCGGGGTCCGCGGAGATTCACCTCCCGCGACCTCGCCGTCATCGGCGTGCTGCTGGGCATACCCATCCTGCTCGAACTGGCCCTGATCTGGGGCCCGACCCTCGCCTCCATCGGCCTGTCCTTCACCAACTGGGACGGCATCGGCGATATCCACTGGGTGGGCATCGACAACTACAAGACGCTCTTCACCGACTATCCGCCGTTCTGGCCCGCGGTCCGCAACAATCTGCTCTGGGTGGCCTTTCTCGGCTTGGTCGCGACGCCCTTCGGGCTGCTGCTGGCCGTACTGCTGGACAAGGGTGTCCGGTTCAGCCGCTTCTACCAGTCCACCCTCTATATGCCGGTGGTGCTCTCCCTCGCCATCGTCGGCTTCATCGCGCAGCTGGTCTTCTCCCGTGACCAGGGTGCGCTGAACGCGATCCTCGCCAACAAGAACGACCCGGTGGACTGGCTCGGAGACCCGGACCTCAATATCTGGATGGTGCTGCTGGCGGCCGCCTGGCGGCACACCGGGTATGTGATGATCCTCTATCTGGCCGGGCTGAAATCCGTCGATCCCTCGCTCAAGGAAGCGGCCGCGATCGACGGCGCCAGCGAGACCCAGACCTTCTTCCGGGTGGTGCTGCCCACCCTGCGGCCGGTCAATATCATCGTCGGCGTCATCACCGTGATCGAGGCATTGCGCGCCTTCGACATCGTCTATGCCATCAACCATGGCCGTAACGGGCTCGAACTGCTCTCGGTGCTGGTCACCGACAACATCATCGGCGAGGCCAGCCGGATCGGATTCGGCTCCGCGATCGCCGTCGTCCTGCTGACCGTGTCCCTGGGATTCATCGTGACCTATCTGGTCCAGGAGTTGCGAGGGGGGAAGAAGGGATGACCGTCACCACTCCGCCCGCCCCCGTACGGACCGCGACCCCGGTGACCGGCACCGGTAAGCGCCGGGTGACCCGTGGCCGGCTGGGGCTGCACGCCTTTCTGATGGTCGTGTCGCTCGCCTTCCTCGCCCCGCTGCTGCTCGCCGTCTACGCCTCGCTGCGGCCGTACGAGGAGACCGCGAAATACGGCTATTTCTCGCTGCCGCGCCATCTGTCGTTCGACTACTACGCCAAGGCGTTCAATGACTCCGGGATGGGCAAGTACTTCGTCAACTCGCTCATCATCGCGGTGCCCGGGGTCCTGCTGACGCTGTTTCTCGCCTCGTTCGTCGCCTTCTGCGTGACCCGGCTGAGAATACGCGGCGGGCTGGTGCTGCTGATGGTGTTCACGGCGGGAAATCTGCTGCCCCAGCAGGTCATCGTCACCCCGCTCTATGTGCTCTTCACCAAGATCAATCTGCCCTATTGGATGTCGGACTCGATGACGATGTACGACTCCTACTGGGCCGTGCTCGCCGTTCAGGTCGCCTTCCAGGTGGGATTCTGCGTCTTCGTCCTGGCCAACTTCATGCGCACCATTCCCGATGAGATCGTGGAGGCGGCGCGGGTGGACGGGGCGGGGGTCTGGACGCAGTACTGGAACATCACGCTTCCGCTGTGCCGGCCCGCGCTGGCCGCGCTCGCCACCCTGCAATTCACCTGGATGTACAACGACTTCCTGTGGGCGCTGGTCTTCATCTCCGACGGCGACAAGCTGCCCATCACCTCCGCGCTCAACAATCTGCGCGGCCAGTTCTTCACCGACTACAACCTGCTCGCGGCGGGCTCGGTGATCGTGGCGCTTCCCACGGTGCTGGTCTTCCTGCTGTTGCAGCGCCACTTCATCGCGGGACTCACCCTCGGCGCCAGCAAGGGCTGATACGGCAGGGGTCACCGTGGCTCATGTGGCCACGGTGACCCCTGTGGCACAAGCGCCACAAGATCCCCGACCACGCTCCGCCGCCCCGTCCCGCGTCCCCCGCCCAACCCGTCCGGAGCGACGCGATCCGTCACTCGGTCGTCTTCGCGCGTTTCCGTGACAGGGTGATGCGGGCAACTGTCAGGAGGCGATGGAATAGGGGGAAATGTGATCGTCTGGCTGAACGGTGCGTTCGGTGCGGGTAAGACCTCCGCGGCCCGCGAATTGGTGGACTTCATGCCCGGCAGTACGTTCTACGACCCGGAGCTGGTCGGTAACGGTCTGCGGATGATGCTCCCGCGGAAACGTCTTGAGCAGGTTTCCGACTACCAGGATCTGCCCTCCTGGCGCCGGCTGGTGGTGGACACCGGAGCGGCGCTGATCGCGGAGGTCGGCGGCCCGCTCGTGGTCCCGATGACGGTCCTCAGACAGGAGTACCGGGATGAGATCTTCGGCGGTTTCGCGGCCCGCCGCATCCCCGTACGGCATCTTCTGCTGCACACCGATGAAACGATCCTTCGCGAGCGCATAGCCGAACGCGAGGAGATACCCGGGGACGCGGACGCGAGCGAGTCCGTACGCCAGTGGTGCCTGGCCCATCTCGCGCCCTACCGGGCCGCCCTGACCTGGCTGACCACCGATGCCCATGTCGTGGACACCACCGGGCTCAGCCCGCGCCAGACCGCCCAGCACATCGCCGACGCGGTCCGCGAGGGCGCCGGGATCTGCGACATCGTGCAGACCCCCGAGCCGAGGGCGGAGACGCTGGCCGCCGGGGTCCTGCTCTTCGACGAGGAGGACCGGGTGCTGCTCGTCGACCCCACCTACAAGCCCGGCTGGGAGTTCCCCGGTGGCGTCGTCGAACCGGGCGAACCCCCGATGTGCGCCGGGGTGCGCGAGGTCACCGAGGAACTGGGGGTACGGCTGGACGAACCGCTGCGGCTGCTGGTGGCCGACTGGGAACGCCCCCAGCCGCCCGGCTACGGGGGCCTGCGGCTGCTCTTCGACGGCGGCAAGCTCTCCAGCGCGGCCGCCCAGGAGGTGCTGCTGCCCGGCTCCGAACTGCGCGGCTGGCGCTTCGTCACCGAGAGCGAGGCCGCCGAGCTGCTGCCACCGGTGCGGCTGAGCCGGCTGCGTTGGGCGCTGCGCGCCCGTGAGCAGGGCCGTCCGCTGTACCTCGAAGCGGGCGTCCCCACGGGCTGACCGGGCCGGCCCAGCCCGTGGGCCGCCCGCCGACCCGCTGCGAGGTGAAGGGGGATCAGCCGTTGCCCGCCGCGTACATCCCCAGGAACAGTGCCTCGGTGAGCGAGAGCTTCTCCAACTCCTCGGGCGAGACGCTCTCGTTGACCGCGTGGATCTGTGCCTCCGGCTCGCTCAGCCCGATCAGCAGGATCTCCGCCTCCGGGTAGAGCGAGGCCAGCGTGTTGCACAGCGGGATCGAGCCGCCCTGCCCGGCGACCGCCATCTCCTGGCCGTCGTACGCCAGGCGCATCGCCTCCCGCATCGCCGCGTACGCCGGGCTCGTGGTGTCCGCGCGGAACGGCTGGCCCTGGCCGAGCTGCTCGACCGAAAGCCGCGCGCCCCACGGCACCGAGGACCGCAGGTGCTCGGCGAGCAGCCGGTTGGCCTCGGCCGCGTCCACGCCCGGCGGCACCCGCAGGCTGATCAGCGCCCGCGCGCCCGCCTGGACGGACGGGGTGGCGCCGACCACCGGCGGGCAGTCGATGCCGAGCACGGTGACCGCCGGGCGCGCCCAGACCCGGTCGGCGACCGTACCGGAGCCGATCAGCCCGACCCCGTCGAGCACCTTGGCGTCCTTGCGGAACTCCTCGTCCGGGTACTGCAGCCCGTCCCACGCCGCGTCCGCGTCGAGGCCCTTGACGGTGGTCGAGCCGTCCTCGGCGCGCAGCGAGTCCAGGACGCGGATCAGCGCGGCGAGCGCGTCCGGGGCCGCCCCGCCGAACTGGCCGGAGTGCAGATTGCCCTCCAGGGTCTCCACCGAGACCCGCAGCAGCGTCATCCCGCGCAGCGTGGCGGTGACAGTCGGCAGCCCGACCCGGAAGTTGCCCGCGTCTCCGATCACGATGGTGTCGGCGGTCAGCAGCTCCGGACGGGCCTCGGCGTAGCGCTCCAGACCGCCCGTGCCCTGCTCCTCCGAACCCTCCACGATCACCTTGACGTTGACCGGGACCCCGCCGTTGGCCCTGAGCGCGCGCAGCGCGGTGAGATGCATGATCACGCCGCCCTTGCAGTCCGCGGCGCCCCGCCCGTACCAGCGGCCGTCACGCTCGGTCAGCTCGAAGGGCGGGGTGTGCCAGGCGTCCTCGTCCAGCGGGGGCTGCACGTCGTAGTGCGCGTAGAGCAGCACGGTCGGGGCACCGGCCGGACCGGGCAGGAAGCCGTAGACGGACTGGGTGCCGTCGGGCGTGTCCAGCAGCGCCACGTCCTCGAACCCCTCGGCGCGCAGCGCGTCGGCGACCCAGCGGGCGGCCGCCTCGCATTCGCCGGGCGGGAACTGCGCCGGGTCCGCCACCGACTTGAAGGCCACCAGCTCGGCCAGCTCGGCCCTGGCGCGCGGCTGCAGGGCGGCGACGGTGGCGGCGAGAGGCGCCTTCTCCATGGGGGACCCTCCTGGGGTGCGACGGGCCGGCGGCGGGATGCGCGGCGATGGGCACGTATGTACGGCTTGATGCCGCGTGGCCGATCATCCCACAGCGGGGTCATCCGCCGGGGAGCCGTAGGATGCCGGGTAGGCGCATCAGGTCGGTCGATTGGGAGCGGATCCACACGTGAGCAGCGACAACGCAGCCCCGGACAATGAGACGGTATGGGACGTCGTCGTAGTGGGCGCGGGTCCGGCGGGTGCCTCCGCGGCCCATGCCGCCGCCTGCGCCGGGCGCCGGGTGCTGTTGTTGGAGAAGGCCGAGTTGCCGCGCTACAAGACCTGCGGCGGTGGCATCATCGGCCCCTCGCGCGACGCCCTTCCGCCCGGTTTCGAACTGCCCCTGCGGGAGCGGGTGCACGCGGTGACGTTCTCGCTGAACGGCAAGCTGTCCCGCACCCGGCGCTCCAAGCACGCGCTCTTCGGGCTGATCAACCGGCCGGAGTTCGACGCGGCCCTGGTCGACGCCGCCAAGGACGCGGGCGCCGAGGTCCGTACGGGCGTCGCGGTCACCCGCGTCGAGCAGCACGGCCCGGCCGTGCCCGACCGGCGGACGGTCGCCGTGGTGCTCTCCGACGGTGAGACCGTGCTGGCGCGGGCCGTGGTCGGCGCGGATGGCAGCGCGAGCCGCATAGGCGCGCACGTCGGCGTGAAGCTGGACCAGGTGGACCTCGGCCTGGAAGCGGAGATCCCCGTTCCGGAGACCGTCGCGGAGGACTGGGCGGGCCGCGTGCTCATCGACTGGGGCCCGATGCCGGGGAGTTACGGCTGGGTCTTCCCCAAGGGCGACACCCTTACCGTCGGCGTCATCTCGGCGCGCGGCGAGGGCGCCGGGACCAAGCGCTACCTGGAGGACTTCATCGCCCGGCTCGGCCTCGCCGGATTCGAGCCGAGCATCTCCTCCGGCCATCTGACCCGCTGCCGCGCCGACGACTCGCCGCTGTCGCGCGGCCGGGTCCTGGTGTGCGGCGACGCGGCCGGGCTGCTGGAACCGTGGACCCGCGAGGGCATCTCCTACGCGCTGCGCTCGGGCCGGCTGGCGGGGGAGTGGGCGGTGCGCGTCGCCGAGGCCCACGACGCGGTGGACGCCCGCCGCCAGGCCCTGAACTACGCCTTCGCGATCAAGGCGGGGCTGGGTGTGGAGATGGGTGTCGGCCGCCGTCTGCACACGGTCTTCGCCCGCCGCCCCGGGATGTTCCACGCGGCGATCACCGGCTTCCGCCCGGCGTGGCGCGCCTTCACGAAGATCACCCGTGGCACGACCACGCTGGGCGACCTCGTCCGCACCCACCCGGCCGCCCGCCGCGCCCTGGGGGCGATGGACCGGGGCTAGGGAGTGTCCGACGGACCTTGACGCCTGCGGCGGGCTGCTCTGAACGATATGCGGCTCCGCCGCGTGCGGGCTCGCACGGGTCGTCGCCGGGCGCCGCAGGTGTTCGGTTTGGGCTTGCCCCACGTCCGGCGCGGCGGGGCGCCGGGTTCGGGTCGGCCCTGTCCCGCGATCTGCTCGGCAGGGCACGGGCGTCTACTCCGCCGGGAGTAGGCGCGGGCACCGCGCAGGGGGGACGCCTGGGCCGCGCCGCCGGTTTAGCGTTGCCCGTATGCACGGATTCACGGGGGAGCACGGCCCGGGGCAGCGGCCGGGCGGATGGCGGCGCGGGGCGCCCTTCGACCCAGCGCGTTCGGCCGTGCCCTGGCGCTCCTCGGTCGCCATCGCCGTCATCCAGATGGTGGGCACCGGGTTCGCCGCACATGATCAGCCCGCCCGGGCGGGCCTCGGGCCCGGGAGCGCCGCGCTGCTGCTCGCCGGGCCCGCGCTGCTGCTCATGCGCCATCGCCGCCCCGGGACGGTCGTGGTCGGCACGGCGGTGGTGACCGCCGTCTACCTCGCCGCCGGTTATCCGTACGGGCCCGTCTTCCTCAGCGTCGTCGTCGCCTGTGTGACGGCCATCGCGGCCGGGCGGCGGATCGCCGCGTGGAGCGCGCTCGGGCTGTTGTGGGGGAGCCATCTGCTCATCGGCCACTGGCTCTACCGCTGGCTGCCGCCGGGCGACGACGGGCCCGTCGGATGGGGGCAGGAGCTGGTGGTCACCGCCTGGGCGGCGGCGATCGTGGCCGCCTCCGAACTCGTCCGCGTACGGCGTGAGCAGTGGGCCCGGGAACGGGCCGAACGGGAGGCGGCGGCGCGCCGCCGGGCCGACGAGGAGCGGCTGCGGATCGCCCGCGAACTGCATGACGTCCTCGCCCACAGCATCTCGGTCATCAACGTCCAGGCGGGCGTCGGGCTGGCCCTCCTCGACCAGGACCCCGAGCAGGCCCGCACCGCGCTGACCACCATCAAGGCGGCCAGCAAGGAGGCGCTGGGCGAGGTCCGACAGGTCCTCGACACCCTGCGGGCCTCCGGCTCCGGCGCGCCCGGCGCCGCGCCGCGCTCACCCGCGCCCGGCCTGGACCGGCTGGCGGAGCTGACCGGTCAGGCGGCGGACGCGGGGCTCGCGGTGCGGGTGGAGGTGGAGGGCGTACGGACGGCTCTGCCGCCGGGCGCCGATCTCGCGGCGTTCCGTATCGTGCAGGAGGCCCTGACCAACATCGTCCGCCACTCCGGCTCCCGGAACGCCCGTGTGCTGCTGCGCTATGCCCCCGGTGAGTTGGAGCTACGGGTGGACGACGATGGCCCCGCGACCGGGGACGGGGCGACGGGCGGCGGCAACGGCCTGGTCGGCATGCGCGAGCGGGCCGCCGCGCTCGGCGGCACAGCGGAGGCGGGCCCGCGCCCGGACGGCGGCTTCCGCGTCCGGGCCAGGATCCCGTTCAAGGGTGGGAGGGAGAACCCGTGAGGGACAAGGGTGGGAGGGTGACCCCATGAGGGATGAGGACGGGAGGGTGACCCCATGAGGGATGAGGACGGGAGGGTGACCCCATGAGGGATGAGGACGGGCCCGGGACCGTGATCCGTGTCGCGCTCGCCGACGACCAGCTCCTCGTCCGCGCCGGATTCCGCGCGCTGCTGGCCGCGCAGCCGGATATCGAGGTGGTCGGCGAGGCGGCGGACGGGGAGCAGGCGCTGGCGCTGGTACGGGAGCGGCGTCCCGACGTCGTCCTCATGGACATCCGCATGCCGGTGCTCGACGGCCTCGCCGCCACCCGGGGGATCACCGGGGACCCGGCCCTCGGCGGGGTGAAGGTGGTCATGCTGACCACCTTCGAACTCGATGAGTACGTCTTCGAGGCGATCCGCTCCGGCGCCTCCGGCTTCCTGGTCAAGGACACCGAACCGGAAGAGCTGCTGCGGGCCGTGCGCGCGGTCGTCGGCGGCGACGCGCTGCTGTCGCCCGGGGTGACCCGCCGTCTCATCGCCGAGTTCGCGGCCCGGTCCAGGGAACCCGCGCCCGCGGCTGCGCTGGCGGAGCTGACCGAGCGGGAGCGGGAGGTGATGGCCCTGGTCGGCATGGGGCTGTCGAACCAGGAGATCGCCAGGCGGCTCGTGGTCAGCCCGCTCACCGCCAAGACCCATGTGAGCCGCACGATGGTCAAACTGGACGCCCGGGACCGCGCCCAACTCGTCGTGCTCGCCTATGAGTCGGGCCTGGTCCGGCCGGGCTGGCTCGGCTGAGCGAGGCTCGGTGGTCCGGGCTCAGTGGTCCGGGGGCGTAACCCTCCCCTCGGAACAGCCCCCTCGGAACAGCCCTTCCCCTCGGAACAGCCCTTCCCCTCGGAACAGCCCCTCCCCTCGGAACAGCCCCTCCGCTCAGAACAGCCCCTCCGGGGCCTCCGCCTCCCGCTCCCGCCGCGCCACCGGCGCGGTCGTCGGGGCGTCCGCCGCGGCCGCCGCCAGTGGCCAGCCCGCCAGCTGCCGGGTGTCCAGCAGCAGGGCCCGGCCGTCCGTCGAGGTCAGATGGATGTCAGGGCCCGCCACGGCGTCGATACGACCGGCCACGGTGGTCTCGGGGGCGAGCTGGATCAGCCCCGGCGCGGGGCGCACCCGGTCCAGGTGGAACACCGAGTCATGGTGTACCGGCTCGAACGGTGCCAGGGCCAGCGACTCCGGCAGACCGCCCAGGCCGCGCGCCCGCTGGTGGAGCGCGGCGAGGTCGGCGGCCCGTCGCTCCGGGGGCGGCGGGGCCTCGCGGGCGGTGCGCTTGGCGGCGTACGGGAAGCGGTCCGGGACGCCGAGCGCGGCGCCCAGCACGGCCTCGGCGCGGCGCGCGGCCATCAGCGGGCCGCGGCCCAGCAGACAGTACGAGAGCGCGGCCTGCTCCAGCAGCCGTGCCCCCTCCCGCTCGGCCGCGGTGATCCCGACCTTGACCAACTCCGGTCCGAACCAGGCGAGATAGACGTCGTAAGGGCGCGGATCGTCCGTACGGGTGTCGGCGGCCACGGAGTACGAGCGGTCCAGCCGGGCGCAGTCCGGGCACTGCGCCGATACGGCGGCGGCCGGGACCTCGGCCCCGGCCGGGCACGGGGTGTGCCGGGCGCCCCTTCGGACGCCGACGCAGGCGCGCCGGGGCCCGGTGGTGAACGAGAGCGGGCGGTCCGGCGTCAGCGGGGAGAGCCGTTCCCCCTGGGCCGGATGGCGCCAGACCAGCGCGGGCCCGTCGCGGCGCCAGCGCGCCCCGGCGCACTGCCACCGTGCGGGCTGCGGGTCCTGGCTCTGGCCGTGGCGCCGGCCCTGGCCCTGGGTCATCAGCGCCTCTGCCGGGAGAAGAGCCACAGCGCCCGCACCAGGCGGATGGCGAATCCGACGGTGGCCACCGCGAAGGCGGCTCCCTGCCAGGCCCGCTCGTGGGCCCGCTCCAGGTCGCCGAAGAGGGCGGGGCTCGCGACCGCCACATAGAGCACGGCCGCCAGCAGACCGGCCGTGACCAGGGCGAACACTATCTCGATGGTGAGCGCGTCGCGTTCGTCCTGGGTACGGGGTCCGGTCATCTCGTCTCAGCCCTTCGCCTGGTGTCCGGTGGCCGCCGCCGGGTCGGTCCTCCCCGGCCCCGGCCCGCGCTGCCCGTCATGGTGCTTCCGGCGCACATACAGCTGCTTCCGTACGCGTGCCACGACCGTACCGTCCGCGGTGACCACCTCGTTCTCGAACCACGGCAGCGCCTTGCCGCCGTCCGCCGTGGCCTCGCGGATCTCCTCCAGCCGCTCCTCGGTGAGCTTGAAGTCGGCGAACACGTCACCGCGGCCGGGCGAGACGAAGTCGATCTCGCCCGCCTTGTCCCAGACGATGTAGTCCCGGCCGAGCCGTCGCATCACCAGCAGCATCCAGAACGGGTCGCTCATCGAGAACAGCGAGCCGCCGAAATGGGTCCCCACGTAGTTGGAGTTGAAGCGGCGCAGCCGCAGGCTGACGCGGGCGCTGCTCCAGTCCTCCGCGAGGTGGACCACCCGCACTCCGGCGAAGAGATAGGGCGGCCACCAGTTCATCGCGCGGCGCAGTCCGCGCGGCGACATCGATCGACGTGACATGACAGGAAGCTAACACGGGTTATTACCCACCGGTAACCCAAGTGGTCGGCTCACCCGGGCGGTGGGCGCGACCAAGCGGCGGGCGTACCCGAGCGGCGGGCGTACCCGGGCGGTGGGCGCGACCCGGGCGGTGTGGTCGCGCCCCGAGCGGCCGGGAGGTCAGATCCCCGAGTGCTCCCGCCACAGCTCGGCCAGCTTCTCGTCCCCCTCGGTGGTCAGCGCCGTGATCGGCAGCCGGTTCCAGAGCGCGAGATAGAGGTCGCGGGCCGGGCCGCTGAGCTCGCAGTCGGCCGCCCCCTCGCCGTGGCGCTCGGTGCGCGGGGCATCCTGGGACAGCCGCATCGTCCAGACTGCCCCCTGGTCCGTGGTCCTCATCCGGAGCGTGCGCGGGGTGTCCGTGCGCACCCGGGACCGGTCCAGGCTGTGGAAACCGGCCAGCAGCTCATCGACCCCGTCGGCCGCGAACTCCGGGGTGAACGGGGAGAAGTCCCCGCCGCGCGCCGACTCCGCGTCGATCCGGTGGATGGCCGTCTCATGGGCCTGGCGCCGGGTCCAGAACTCCAGCGGGGCCTCCGAGGGCAGGAAGGTGAAGCACTTCACCTCGGGGTCGGCATGGGTGAGGGCGTCGACCAGTCGGCCATGGACCTCGCGGTACCACGACACCAGCTCGGCGTCGGCCGGTGCCGCCTCGACCGTCGGCCGGACCGGCTCGGTCAGGCCCTCGGCGACGATCCGGGTGGCCCAGCCGTGCACCTGGCCGATGTGGGACAGCAGATCACGGACGCGCCAGTCGGGGCAGGTGGGCACGGGGGCGTCGACCCCGGCCTCGGCCGCGGCGTCGGCCAGCAACCGGCCCTCGCGGTCCACGATTTCGATCAACTCGGCAGTCTCCATGGCGGAATCATGCCAGCCGCCTCCGACAACGCCCGGCCGGGCCGCCGGAACGTCAGCTTCCGGTCGTGCGCGCGGCATTCCGCGTGCCGTACGCGACGACGGCCGCCACGGCCGCCAGCGCCGCGACCGTGGTGAGCGCGACCGGCAGCGAGTACCAGTCGGCGAGGAAGCCGATCGTCGGCGGGCCCAGCAGCATGCCGCCGTAGCCGAGCGTGGAGGCCGCGGCGACCCCGCCCGGCCCCGTCAGCGCGCCCGCCCGCGCGATGGCGACCGGGAAGAGGTTGGCCAGCCCCAGCCCGGTGACCGCGAAGCCGAGAAGGGCGAGCCAGATCGTGGGCGCGAGCGAGCCCAGCAGCATTCCGGCCGCGGCCGTGGCGCCGCCCGCGATCAACGTCCTGGTCTGGCCGAGCCGTTCGAGCAGCGCGGTGCCGCTCAGCCGCCCGACGGCCATCATCAGGGCGAAGACGGCGTAGCCCGCCGCGGCGAGCCCGGCGGACGTGCCGAGGTCCTGGTGCAGATGGAGCGCGGCCCAGTCGGCCATGGCACCCTCGCCGTACGCCGTGCAGAGCGCGATCAGGCCGAATACGGCGACGAGCCACCGGGCGCGGCCCAGCCGCTGTGCGCCGGGGGGCGATCCGAGGTCGGTGGCCTGACCGGACTCGGCCGCGGGCCCCGTGCCGCCCCGCGGCGTGGGCACCGGCAGTGAGATCAGCGCCCGGCCCGCGACGGCCGTGAGCAGCAGCCCGAAGACCGCGAGCAGCGACAGATGGCGAGTGGGGGAGAGATGGCCGGCGATCAGCCCGCCCAGCCCGGCCCCGGCCATCCCGCCCAGGCTGAACGCGGCGTGGAAGCCGGGCATGACCGGGCGGCGCAGGGCGGCGATGAGGTCGACGGCCGCGCTGTTCATGGCCACGTTGAGTGCGCCGAACCCGGTGCCGAAGACCAGCAGCACCAGCCCGAGGGCGAGCGCGGAGTGGGCCAGCGGCGGCAGCGCGACCGAGCCCGCGAGCAGCACACCGGCGGCCACCGTCGTCGGATGGTTGCCGAAGCGGCGGCACAGGCGTCCGGTGGCCATCATCGTGGCCGTACCGCCCGCCGACACACCGAGCAGCGCCAGCCCCAGCGCGCCCTCCGAAGCGCTCGTCCGGTCCTTGATCGCGGGGATCCGGGCGACCCATCCGGCGAACACGAATCCGTCGAGGAAGAAGAACGCGGTGATGGCGGCGCGGAGTCGGGTGAGGTCGCGATCCGTGGAGACGGAACGGCGCGCGCCCGGAATGGCCGTCCGTGTTTTGTTTGGAGTCGGCACAAAGTGAGAATAGAGGCGTGACCCAGACACGGACAAGGCTCGAGCGCGGCCGAAGCGCTCTTGGCCCGGCACTGGCACTCGTCCATACCGGCCGCGCCCCCACCCGCGCCGTGCTCACCGCCGAACTCGGGGTGACCCGAGCGACCGCGGGCGCCGTCGCCGCCGAGTTGGAGGCGCTCGGCCTGATCCAGGTCGACTCGCGGCCGCTCGGGGCCGCCGGGGCACAGGGCCGTCCCTCGCACCGGCTGTCGATCGCCCCTCACGGGCCGGTCGCGCTCGCCGCCCAGGTGCACGCCGACGGCTTCCGCGCGGCGCTGGTCGGGCTCGGCGGGCAGACCGTGGCCACCGCCCCCGGCTGCATGACCGTGCCCGCCGACCCGGCGCATGTCCTCGACGCGGTCGTCGAGGCCGGTGCCAGACTGCTGCGGGAGACCGGCCGCCGCTGTGTCGGCGCGGGGCTCGCCGTCCCGTCCGCGGTCGCCGAACCGGAGGGCACCGCCCTGAACCCGCTGCACATCGCCTGGCCCGCGGGCACTCCGGTGCGCGAGCTGTTCAGCCGCAGCCTGGCCGCGGCCGGGATCCGCGGCGACGACGGTGAGCCGGTCACCGGCTTCGCGGGCAATGACGTCAACCTGGCCGCGCTCGCCGAACACCGCCATGGCGCGGGCGGCGGCGCCCAGCACCTGCTCTGTGTCGCCACCGGGCACCGGGGCGTCGGCGGCGCGCTGGTGCTCGACGGACGGCTGCACACGGGCAGCGCCGGGCTCGCCCTCGAGGTGGGCCATCTGACCGTCAACCCCGAGGGCCCGCCCTGCCACTGCGGCAGCCGTGGCTGTCTGGACATCGAGACCGATCCGCTCGCCTTCCTCACGGCGGCCGGGCGCGCACCGGGCCCGGAGGTGTCCCTGCTGCAGCAGGCCCGCGATCTGCTGCGCGAGGAGTACGCCACGGCGGCGTCCGTAAGGGCGGCCACCGAGCAGCTCATCGACCGCCTCGGCCTCGGACTCGCCGGTCTGGTCAACATCCTCAACCCGGACCGCATCATCCTCGGCGGGCTGCACCGCGAGCTCCTGGAAGCCGACCCGGAACGGCTGCGCGCGGTGGTGGCTGAGCGCAGCCTGTGGGGCCGGAGCGGGGGCGTGCCGATCCTGCCGTGCACGCTGGACCACAACAGCCTGGTCGGAGCGGCGGAGTTGGCCTGGCAGCCGGTGCTGGACGATCCGCTGGCGGCCCTGGGCGTGGGCTGACCCGCTCAGCGGTCACCAGTGCCGGCCCCGGGGCAGCGCGTCCAGGTCCGGGGTCGACAGATGGAGCACCTGGTAGCGGTCGCCGGGCTCCGAGGGCGGTGCCGACTCCTCCCAGAGGGTGAAGTGGATCAGCTCCCAGCCGTGCGGGTCGACGCCGAGGGCCGTGGTGTGGACGCCGTCCTCACGGGCGCGCTCGGCCAGCCGCGCGAGCGCGCCCCCGACGGCGGAGGCGGGATCGGCGGCGGCCGGGACCGGCTCGGCGTGGCGGGTGGCGGCGCGCGGCACGGTGCCCGCGGCCGGGCCCCGCTCGAAGCCGAGCCCCTGCCAGTGCTCGACCGAGGGCCTGCCGAAGTCCCGGACGATGCCCTGGAACCCAGGGCCCCACAGGAAGCGGTTCATGGCCTCGGGCGAGGTCCACAGATAGAACGGGGCGTACTGATGGACCGGCGAGCCGTCCACACCGCGCTCCCGGATGCCGTACGCCTTGAGGCCCAGCCCTGAGAAGTCGTCGAGCAGTGGCCCCTTCGTCTCCACCCGGTGCCGGATGATCTTCATGTCGTAGTCGGCGGGCAGGGTGATCCGGTACTGCATGGCGAGCATCGGTGAACTCCTGTCGGCGGGGCGTGCGTTCGCGTGGGTGTTCGTTCTCGGCTCCGTTGATCGTACACACTAGTAGGTACAGAATGCGGCCGAGCCGGTGCGCGTACTCCCCGGGAGGTACCGGAACTGTCGTCGGCCGTACGACGACCGGGGCACCGTAAGGGAGTGATCCTCGGGAGTGGCCACGAGATGAGGGCCATGAGAAACCCACTCCCGAGGAGCGCGATCACCATGAACACCCTGGCGCACGGCTTCGCCGACGGCGACGGCCCCGGACCGTGGATTCTGCTCGTCCCGCTGATGTGGGCGCTGGTCGTCGGCGGCGCGGTCTTCGTGCTGCGGCGCGCCGGATGGCGCGGACGCGCCCCCTGGCGGCACGGCCCCGGCCCCGTGGACTTCGGCGAGCGATCGCCGATCGCGGTGCTGGGCCGTCGCTTCGCGGCCGGTGAGATCGACGAGGACGAGTACTGGCGCCGACTGTCGGTCCTGGACGAGCAGTTCGGCCGCCATGCGACGAAGGGCGGGGCCCTCTGACGGCGGAGGCCGGGGCGGTACGGACCGCCGGGCGCATCCGGGCTGTCCCGCCTCGCCGGAGGCGGGACGCTCGCATGCTCAGCGGGCGGCTGCCGACCGGGCGGCCGCGGGGGCCCGCTCGCGCACCGCGGGCGCCGGGGCGGCGGGCGCGGCCGGTGCCGGGGCCGGAGCGGCGACAGCGGGGGCCGGTGCCGCGGCGACGGGTTCGGGGGTGACGGGCGCGGGCGTCGGTGCCGGGGCGACGGGTGCCGGGGCGACAGGCGCCGGTGCCGGGGCGGTGGCGGGCTCGGGCACGGGGCCGGTGAGGGGCACGGTGGGCGCCGGCGCCGGACGGGAGGCACCTGTGCGAAGGGGCGGCGCGGCGCGGCCCGTTCCGGCGCGGCCCGTTCCATGCGACGCGAAGGGCGGCTTGGCGGTGGCGGTGGGCCGCGGCACGGCCAGCGTGAACCAGACGACCTTCCCGCCGCCATCGTCCCGTGCGTGCATCCCCCAGCTCTGGCTGACGGCCGCGACCAGCGCGAGCCCCCTGCCATGCGTGGCGAGGGGATCGCACGCCTGGACGCGAGGCAGTCGCGGATCCTGGTCGCGGACCGAGACGGTCAGCCGGTCCAGCATGAGAGCGATCTCCACCGTGCACTGCTTGTCCGGCTCGGCGTGCCGATGGACATTGGTGAGCAGTTCGGTGACGCCGAGCGCCGCCGGGTCGATGAGCGGATCCAGATGCCAGTAGCGCAACTGCGCCGACACGATTCTGCGGACCTGTCCGATCCGCGACGGCAGGGCCTGCAGCTCCACCGTGCAATGCCTGCTAGGACGACTGATCACGGCTGCGACTCCCTGAAGACGTGGGGCTAGCCTGATTCAGATGCGGGCGACGAACACGTTCAGCAGTGGTGGCTGCTGGGCGCGACCGGTGGGACGGTTCTCAGCGTCACCGCTTGTTGACCCTCAGTGATACTGATACTCGTCCAGGGTCGGTCCCACCGCGCGCACGCGCAACTCGGCCGCGTCACCTCTTCGAGGCATGCCCCCGGGCGGACCGGACGGCGTCGAGGAAGCGGCTGGCGGCGCCCGAGCCGGACTTGGCCGAGGTGGACTTGGCGTCCTGCGAGCCGAGAGTGAGGCGGTAACGGGTGCCGTTCACCGTGGCCATGGCCTGGTCCCCGTCCACGAACCAGGGCTTGCTCGCACGCACCGACTGCACGGGCGCACTGTCGATCTCGCTGCCGTAACTGGTCAGCAACTGCAGCCTGCCGTCCTTGATCATGACCTGTCCGGCGCGGGTGACCGAGCGCAGGAATCGCTCGATCCGCACTCCTCTGGCGTTGAACTCCGTATCGGCCATCACAACCGCCTCCCCGATGGCTCCGGCTGGCACTGTGCCGCCGCCTCTCATTTTCCCTGTTGCGCAGTGTGCCCGTGACCGGCCCCGGACACCAGGGCGCACTGGGGGACAATGAGGATCGAAACGGCATGAGTATGCCACCTGGGCTGGGCATGAGGCACAAGCAGGAGGAGTGGGCGTTGGACGGCACGGCGCGCGGGAGTATCGAGACCATCGACGTGGATCGCAGCGACCACGGCTACCGCGCGTGGCTGAAGGAAGCCGTCCGTAAGGTGCAGGCCGATGCCCAGCGGTCCGCGGACACCCATCTGCTGGGCTTCCCGCTGCCCGAGCGCTGGGGGATCGACCTCTACCTCAAGGACGAGTCCACCCACCCCACGGGAAGTCTCAAGCACCGCCTGGCACGCTCGCTGTTCCTCTACGGGCTGTGCAACGGCTGGATCCGGCCGGGCAAGCCCGTGATCGAGGCGTCCAGCGGCTCGACCGCCGTATCCGAGGCGTACTTCGCCAAGCTGATCGGGGTGCCCTTCATCGCGGTGATGCCCCGCACGACCAGCCGGGAGAAATGCCGCCTGATCGAATTCCATGGCGGCCAGTGCCATTTCGTGGACGACCCGCGGACGATGTACGAGGAGTCCGCCGCCCTCGCGGCGGAATCCGGGGGTCACTACATGGACCAGTTCACCTACGCCGAGCGGGCCACGGACTGGCGCGGCAACAACAACATCGCCGAGTCGATCTATCAGCAGCTGCGTCTGGAGCGCTATCCCGAACCGGCATGGGTCGTGGCCACGGCGGGCACCGGCGGCACCTCGGCGACCATCGCCCGCTATGTCCACTACATGCAGTACGACACCCGGGTGTGCGTCGCCGACCCGGAGAACTCCTGCTTCTTCGACGGCTGGGTCCACCACGACACCCACGCCTCCAGCGACCACGGCTCACGCATCGAGGGCATCGGCCGCCCCCGGATGGAGCCCAGCTTCGTACCGGGCGCGATCGACCGGATGATGAAGGTCCCGGACGCGGCGAGCGTCGCGGCCGTGCGCGCCCTGGAGCGGGCCATCGGCCGTAAGGCGGGCGGCTCCACCGGTACCGGGCTGTGGAGCGCGCTGCGGATCGTCGCGGAGATGGTCGCCGCGGGGCGGACCGGGAGCGTGGTGACGCTGTTGTGCGATCCGGGGGAGCGGTATCTGGACAAGTACTACTCGGACGCGTGGCTCGAGGAGCAGGGGCTGGACATCGAGCCGTATGTGAAGACGCTCGACATCTTCCTCACCACGGGCAACTGGACTGACTGACCTCCGCCCTTACGGCCACCGTCACGCGCGTATGGCCGCCGCCACGTCCTTACGGTCGCCGCCCCGCCCGTACGGCCTTCGTCAGGCCGCCGCCACCATCCGGTCCAGGTTCCGCACCGCCTGGTGGAACGCGCGCCGCAGACCCGGCCGCATCGCCCGTACGGCACCGCGCAGCAGCGCCGTGCCGTCCACCGCGAAGACATAGCGCACCACGGTCCCGCCGTCCGAGGGCCGCAGCGTCCACTCCTCCAGCAGCGCCCGCAGCCCCGGTGCGTTGGTCTCGTCGACACGGTAGGCGTAGCGCTCATGCGGATCCGCCGCCATGACCGTCTCGCGGAAGCGGGTGCCGCCCATGAGGCGGATCTCCCTGCCCTTGCCGCCGTCCGTGGAGCGGGCGTCCTTCACCTGCCGGAACCACCGCGGCCAGCCCTCGACGTCGGTGAACGCTTCGAACACCGCCTCCGGAGCGGCCGAGATCTTGGCGACGAAGACGAGCCGCACCGGGGCGGCCTCGGCGTACTCCAGCCCGACGGAACGCAACCGGTGTGTCATGGACACACGATAACTGCCGGGGTGTCAGATGTCTGCGGTGCGGACCGGCTCGCCCGCCACCACCAGCTCCGGCAGATACTCGGAGATCTCCGCCCGCGCCTCCTCCGGCAGCCCCGGGTCCGTGACCAGCGCGTCCACCTGGTCCAGCGAGGCGAAGGAACTCAGCCCCACCGTGCCCCACTTGGTGTGGTCCGCGACCACCACCACCCGCCGCGCGGCCCGGACGAAGTGGCGGTTGGTCTCCGCCTCGGCGAGGTTCGGCGTGGACAGACCGGCCTCCACCGATATCCCGTGCACCCCGAGGAAGAGCACATCGAAGTGGAGCGAGCGCACCGCCGCGTCCGCGACCGGCCCCACCAGCGTGTCCGACGGCGTCCGCACCCCGCCGGTGAGCACGACGGTGGCCGCGCCGGGGCGCGGGCCCACCCCGCCGAGCGCCGCCGACCGCTGGGCGTTGTAGAACACGTCGGCCACCCGGACCGAATTCGTGACCACCGTCAGATCGGGCACCTCCAGCAGCTGCTGGGCCAGCGCGAACGCCGTCGTGCCCCCGGCCAGGGCGATCGCGGTGCCCGGCGTGGCCATCGCGGCCGCCGCCTTGGCGATGTCCTCCTTGGCGCTCAGCTCGAGCCCCGACTTGGCCTCGAATCCGGGCTCGTACGTGCTCGCCTCGGCCACCGGCACGGCCCCGCCGTGCACCTTCTCCACCACGCCCAGCCTGGCCAGCGCGTCGAGATCGCGACGAACCGTCATGTCCGAGACATTGAGCTTGCGCGTCAGCTCGTTGACCCGCACCCCGCCGCGCCGCCTGACCTCATCGAGAATCAGGGCACGCCGCTGCTCCGCGAGCAGGTTCTGGTTGTCGCTCACCCTGCCACGTCTCCCTCCGGCCGGCCCTCGTCGCCCGCGCGTTCATCTTCGCATGAGGCGAGGACAGCCGAGTGCCGGTGCACCCAGGGTTACGATTTCGCCACGCCCGCCGTGTCAGGGTCGGGGAAGGTGGCCGATGGGCACAATCCTGGAGCCGGCACGACCGCACCACACCGGATCGGGGGACACGGTGCCATCGACCATGCGTACGGACACACCGGCCGACGCGTCGGAACAGGCCATGACGGCCCGCAAGGGCGGGGCGCCACCACCCGATCTCGAACTCCTCGTCCACGGGGTGGGCGGCACCACCCCCGAGGAGATGCTGGGCGATCCGCGCACCAGCCTGGTCACCGGCGACGAGACCGCGGCGGTCTACCGCAGGGCGGACGACATCGACGCCGAGCAGCGCCCGCCGGAGGACCGCGAGGGCCCGGACCGCGACGGCCCGATCCGCGAGGCGTACGTCTGGTGCAACCTCACCTCGGGCAACAGCTCCCGCGCCCTGTGGCTGCTTTTACTGCCGTTCATGGTCGCCAACCTCGCCCACTGGATGCGGCCCCCGGCCGACCGGCGCGAGCGGACCGTGCGCACCTACGGCCTGCTCGTCCGGCTCGTGGCGCTCACCCTGACCGTGCTGCTGATCGCCGGGGCCTGCGAGGTGGCCCTGGACCTGGTCGCCTGGCAGTGCGCCGGTTCGGCCGACTGCGCCGGGGGCAAGTCCTGGCTCGGCTTCCTGTCCCCGGAGAACCACGGCTGGTGGAGCCAGCCCGGCCGCAGGCTCGCCCTCGCCGCGGTGCTGCCCGGCGCGCTCACCGGACTGCTGTGGTACCTGTCCAACCGCACCTGGAGCGCGTACGAGGCCTCCCCGCCGCTGGAGCGCCCCGTCGACGAGTCCGCCCCCGAGGCGGGCAACCGCCCCGCGCTGTGCCTGCCCGGCTTCTGGTACGGCCGCAGGATCGTCGCCCGGCTGCGCGCCGCGCACACCGCCGCGGGCTTCCTCACCATCGCGGCGGGCCTGACCCTGCCCACCACCACCTACGACCGCGAACCGGGCGGCAGCGGGCTGCACGACACCGCGGGCTGGGCGCTGCTCACGCTGCTCTGCGCGTGCGCGGTCACGGTGGTGGCCGTGGTGTGCTACCGCGGCCGCAGCGAGTCCAAGGTCGACGGCGAGCTTGACCGCCTCACCATCACCGCGCTGCCCGGTGCGGCCCTCGCGGTGCTTGCCCTCTCCGTCCTGTACGCCGGCTGGTCCCGCCCGGGCTGGGTCTCCACCGGCCAGCTGCCGGGCAACGAGGCGTTCTGCGCCATCGCCATAGGGGAGGGCGCGCTGATCGTGGCCATGGCGGTGTGCGCCCTGGTCCTGCACCGGGCCGCGCCCGGCCGCACCCCGCTGTACGGGCTCGCCGGACCCGCGGTCGCCGTGCTCGCCTGCGGGCTCGGCGCGGTGCTGGCGGGCGGTGTCGGCCAGCGCTTCGCCGACTGGCTGGACGGCGGCGGCACCCCGGGTGAGGGGCCGGGGACAGCGCCGCCGGTGCTGCTGACCTGGCTGGCCACGGCCATCCCCGCGCTGCTGCTGGTCCTGGTCGTCCTGCTGGTGATCTTCACCGTAAGGGTGTGGCGGGTGCGCAACCGGCTGCTGCCGACCATCATGGACGGCTACCCGGGGGAGCGGCCCGACGCCGTGCGGACCCGGCGGATCGCGGGCACGATCGCCCGCGCGGGACTCACCGACTCCGCCCCCTGGATCGTCGGCCCCGTCGCGCTGCTCACCCTGCTGTTCGGCGCCCTGGCCGTCACCGCGGCCTGGGTCACCCACGAGGTGCCGGGGCGGGCCGCCGACGGCGCGCCCGGAGCCGTGGACGCCGCCGCCCAGACCGCGCAGGCGCTGGGCTCCTGGCTGATGGGGCTGGCCTTCCTGATGCTGGTCACCTGGGCCCGCCGCGCCTACCGCAGCCCCTCCGCGCGCCGCACCATCGGCATCCTGTGGGACGTGGGCACCTTCTGGCCGCGCGCCGCCCACCCCTTCGCGCCGCCGTGCTACGCCGAGCGGGCGGTACCCGATCTCACCTGGCGGATGGAGACCTGGACCCGCCGGCACGGCGGCCGGCTGGTCATCTCCGGCCACTCCCAGGGCAGTGTGCTGGCCGCCGCCGCGGTCTGGCAGGTGGACCACCGCACCCGCGGCCAGGTCGCGCTGCTCACCTACGGCTCACCGCTGGAGCGGCTCTACGGACGCTGGTTCCCCGCCTACTTCGGGCCCACCCAGCTGCTCTCGCTCCACGGCGAGGTGCGCTGCTGGCGCAATCTGTGGCGCTACACCGACCCGATCGGCGGCCCCATCAAGCTGCCCGACGGCAGCGGGCCCGAGGTCGACTGCGGCGCGCTCAAGGACCCGCTGGCCTACGGCCGTACGACCGAACACCCGCTGCCCGCGCCGATCCTGGGACACGGCGACTACCAGGCCGACCCCGTCTTCGACCGGGAGCGGGCCGGGCTGCTGGCCCGGCTCCCGGAGCAGACGCCGCCACCGGCGGAGGAGGAGGCCGTCGGTCAGATGAGCTCCGGCAGGTCCTCGGGGTAGAGCAGCGTGAGGTCGTCCGTGGTCGGGTCGCTCAGCTGGGCGACCCGACCCGCGTGCCGCTCCACCATCGCCTCGAAGGTCTGCCGGGCGGTGCGGCCGTTACCGAACGCCGGGCCCTTCGGAAGCGCCGTGAAGTACTTCAGCAGCCCCTCCGACGCACCCTCGCCGATCCGGTACTCATGCTCCTCGGCCTGCTGCTCCACGATCCGCAGCAGCTCCTCCGGGCTGTAGTCGCCGAAGGTGATGGTGCGCGAGAAACGGGAGGCCACACCGGGGTTGACGGACAGGAAGCGCTCCATCTCCGCCGTGTACCCCGCGACGATGACCACGACCGAGTCCCGGTGGTCCTCCATCAGCTTGACCAGCGTGTCTATGGCCTCCCGGCCGAAGTCCCGGCCGGAGTCCTCCGGGGAGAGGGCGTACGCCTCGTCGATGAACAGCACCCCGCCGCGCGCCCGGTCGAACGCCTCCTGGGTGCGGATGGCCGTGGAGCCGATGTGCTCACCGACCAGGTCCACCCGGGAGACCTCCACCAGATGGCCGCGCTCCAGCACCCCGAGGGAGGCCAGGATCTCCCCGTAGAGCCGGGCCACCGTCGTCTTACCGGTGCCGGGGGAGCCGGTGAAGACCAGATGGCGGCGGACGGAGGCGGCCTTGAGCCCGGCCTCCTGACGCCGCCGGCCCACCTCGATCATGTCGGTGAGGGCCCGCACCTCGCGCTTGACGCTCTCCAGCCCGACCAGCGCGTCCAGCTCGCCCAGCACCGCCGTGGACGGGCGGACGGCGACCGGGGGCTCGGCGGCGGGCGCGGAGGTCTGGGCGGCCCGCTGCGCCGGGACGCCGCCCAGCAGCCCGCCCGTCGAGACGGTCTCCACGGCGGGCGCGGTGATCTGGGGCTGGGCGGGCGCGCCCGGGGAGCCCAGCGCCGTGGTGGCGCTCTCGTCGCTGGTGCAGTCCTCGACGATCGGACCCGCCTCGGAGAACTCGTAGCCCCCGCGCGCACAGCGCTCCGTACGGCACCGGGTCAGCGTGGTGCGGCAGCCGTCGATGATGTGGAAGCCATAGCCCCCGCTGCCGGTCACCCGGCAGCCGGTGAAGGTGCCGCGGCCCTCGGCGGAGACGTAGAACCCGGCCTCCGTCGGCCCGGAGACCGTGGTGCGCTCGACCGTCGGATCGGCGCCCTTGGTGACGATCACTCCGGTGGCCGCGCCGTCTATGGTGCAGTTGGCGAGCGTGCCGCCGCTGCCGTGGTCGCGGAACCACGCCCCGGTGGCCGCCTCCCGGATGCGGCAGTCGTCGAGCTGGACGATGGCCCCGTCGCTGACCGAGACCGCGGTGGAGCGCACCTGGGACAGATCGCTGTCGACCACGTCGACCCGCGACCCCCGGTCCAGGACGAACAGCGCGTCCGGCACCTCGCGCACCCGGCACGAGTCGAGCACCGCGGTGGCCCCGTCGCTCACCCACACCGCCGGATAGTCGCCGGTGCTCTCGTGCAGCTCGCACTGGTTGGCGTCCACCCGGGTGCCCGGATCCCACACCGACAGCCCGTTGCGCCCGAACCGGCGCACCGTGGAGCGGGTCAGCGTCAGCACCGAACGCGACCTCAGGTCGATCGCGTTCTCCGGGACGTCATGGATCTCGCAGTCGGCGAGCGTGAGCACCGCGTCCGTGTCCAGGTTGACCCCGTCGCCCGTCGTACGGTGCACCCGGCAGTCGGTCAGATTCCCCGTCGCACGCCCGGAGACCTGCACCCCGGCGCCCCGGATCTCATACACCTCACAGCCGACGGCCTCCAGCGAGGAGCCCTCGCCGGTCAGCGAGAACCCCGCGCCGGACGCGTGGTGCACCCGGCAGCGGTCCAGGCGCGGGCGGGCGCCGCCGCGCACCGCCACCCCGGACTGCCCGGCGGCCACCACCTCGCACTCCTCGAACACCCCGCCCGCGCCGTCCAGCACGCTGAGCCCGACGCCCGCGGGGTTGTCCACGGTGCAGCGCCGCACGGTCGGGCGGGCGCCGCCGCGCACCTCGATGCCGACCGCCGAGCGCGTGGCCACCCGTACGTCCGTCAGCTCCGGGGTGGCGTCCTCGATCAGCAGCGCGGGGGCGGCCGAGTCCTGGCCCTCGACATGCAGATCCTGGACCACGGCGGAGGCCCGTATCGTCAGCGCGACTCCGTCCACCGGCGCGATCCGCACCGAACCGCGTGCCGAGCCCTCGGGCCCGCGCAGGGTGACGGCCCGGCCCACCACCAGATTCTCGCGGTAGGTGCCGGGCGAGATGGAGAGCACGTCACCGTCCCCGGCGGCCTCCAGGGCCGCCGTGAGGGAGGCGTACTCTCCGGTGCGGCGCCGCCACCGAGACGTTCCGCTGTGCGTCACCTGGACGACCGAGCCCTGTGCCATGGTGCTGCTGTGCCCCCACCTCGTGCGTTGCCGGTGTGCGCGCCTGACCGCCGCTGCTGACTGCCGCTGCGCATATGGAATGCCCCACCGTAGCGTGCGCGAGGCGCCATGAGTTGACGTGGCTGTGGAGCACGGGGGGAGTTGTGTGTTCGTATGACAACTCCCGGCCGGGCGGTGCCCGCTCGCACAGGTCAGCTGTCGGCGTCCGCCCGTCCCCAGTCCTGACCGGCCCGCTCCCAGGCGATGCCCCACTGTGTGTAGCGCCGGCGCATGAGCCGCCATACGACCAGCCGCCGGGCGCCGTCCACCAGGACCACCGTCACCCCGGCCGCGCCGATTCCGGCCAGCACGGCGTGGGTGGCGGCCGTCGCGGTGTCCAGCGGGCGGCCCACCGGGCTGCCGTGGTCGTCGGTCCAGATCCGGAACCGCTCACCGGGATCCGCGCCGGGATGAGCACCCAGCGTGCCCTCGTGTCTGCTGCCGTCCGGCCCCGTCCAGCGGGCGAGGACGCGGCGATGGGCGTCCCTCGCGGAAGCGGTCTCGGGATCGGAGTCGATGGGTGGATGCGGCAGCACCTTCACCACGGTGGCCGAGAGCGGATGGCGCTCGGCGCGCTGCTTCTGCGCGGCCTTCATCAGCGCCCCGTGTGCCAGGGACCCCGACGTCCAGCCGACGGCGGGGGCGACGAGCAGGATGAGCACCGCGGCGACCAGCGCCGCGCACGCCTCCAGCACGTCCGTCTTACGGCGCAGCGGGTTGCGCCGCCAGCGCCACAGCCCCCAGATCATTCGCATGGATCACATACCCCCTTCCCCATTCGTGAGTACCGCATGGCGGGCCGGATATGCGCGTATTCGGCGGAGAGAGAGCAATATCACGGGGCCAGCCCTTTCGCCGTTCCGGCGGGCCGTCGGCGGTACAGGGGGACGCACCAGATCAGCCGGGTGCCGCCCGCCTCGGGCGCCTCGATGTCCAAAGTGCCGCCCAGGAGTTCGGCCCGTGACCGCATATTGATCAGCCCTCCGCTGGGGGCGGCGCCCCCGGTGCCCACCCCGTTGTCCGTGACCTCCAGGGTGATGTCGGCGCCGACGGTCAGCCGCACCTCCACCCGCTGGGCATGGGCGTGCCGCACGGTGTTGCTGAGCGCCTCGGCCAGCACCGCCAGCACATGGTCGCCGGTCTCGTCCGGCACATCGGTGTCCACCGGGCCGTCCATCAGCAGCGACGGGGCGAAGCCCAGGGTGTCCGAGGCCGAGCGGACGGCATTGACCAGCCGGCGCCGCAGCGTGGCGGGTTCACCGCCGTCGTCCCCGACCGTGCGCAGGGCGAAGATCGTGGAGCGGATGATCTTGATGGTCTCGTCCAGGTCGTCGACGGCCCGCCCCACCCGTTCGGCCGCCTCCGGGCGCTCGATCAGCCGACCCGCGCTCTGCAGGGTGAGCCCGGTCGCGAAGAGCCGCTGAATGGCCAGATCGTGAAGGTCCCGGGCGATCCGGTCCCGGTCCTGGAGCAGCGCCATGTGCTCGGACTCGGCGCGGTGCCGAGCCAGTTCCAGGGCCAGGGCCGCCTGCGCCGCGAACCCCGAGAGCAGCTCCACCTCATGGTCGTCGAACGGCTGCCGCCCGGCCAGCCGGCACAGCCGCAGCGCACCGGAGGCCCGCTCGCCCGCGACCAGCGGTACGGCCACCACCGGGCCGAACTCGCTCTCCGGAGCCGGCAGCGGCCAGGACCGGGCCCGCGAGTCCACCCGTACGTCCGAGGCGACCGCGGGGCGCCCGGTGCGGGCCGCGAGCCCGGCCAGCGAGCCGTCGGACGGCACCACGAGCCCGCCGATGAGCTCGGCGTCATGCCCCTCCGCCACCTCGACCATCAGCGAGTCCGTACCGGTGGCCGGCAGCAGGATCGCCGCCGAGTCGGCGAGGGCCACCTGGAGGGCGAGCCGGGCGATCAGACTCAGCACCTCGCCCGCCGAGGTGCCCGCCAGCAGCGTACGGGTGATCACGCCGAGCGCTTCCAGCCACTGCTCGCGGCGCCGGCTCTCGTGGTACAGCCGGGCGTTGTCGATGGCCACCCCGGCGGCGACCGACAAGGTGGTCAGCACCGCCTCGTCATCGGCGTCGAACTGGACGCCGCCGCGCTTCTCGGTCAGGTAGAGGTTCCCGAAGACCTCGTCACGGACCCGGATCGGCACGCCCAGGAACGAGCGCATCGGCGGATGGTGCTCGGGGAAGCCGTAGCTGGCCGGATGCTCCGACAGATCGGTGAGCCGCAGCGGCTGGGGGTGGCGGATCAGCTCGCCCAGCAGCCCGTGGCCACTGGGCAACGGCCCGATGCGGTGCGCCTGTTCCTCGGACATGCCCACCGGCAGGAACTGCGAGAGCCGGTGCCGGTCGACCACGCCCAGCGCGCCGTACTCGGCGTCCGCCAGCACCACCGCGGACTCCACGATCCGGCGCAGCACCTGCTCCAGGTCCAGCTCGCGGCCCACGCTGAGCACGGCCTCCAGGAGGCTGTGCATCCGGTCCTGGGTGGACCGGGCCGCGTCCAGCCGCGCCTGGAGCTCGTCGAGGAGCTGGTCGAGCCGGAGTTGGGGGAGGGCCGGATGGCGCCCCTGGTCCGCACTGCCCGACACCTGGCCTCCATCCCCCCATGACCCGCTCACCAGCAGGGTAGCCGGGGCGGGGGCCGGTGGTGGCGGGGATGGAAGGAACTCGGCCAGGGTCGGGGGGCCGCCGGGGGACCGGCGCCTAGGAAACCGGCACCACGGCGACCGGGCACTTGGCGTGATGCAGTACGGCGTGGTTGACAAGGCCCAGTTGCAGGCCGAAGTGCCCCTGCCGCCGCCGGGCCCCCACCACCAGCAGATCCGCGTGCGCGGAGGCGTCCAGCAGCGCCTTGCGCGCCGAGCCCTCGACCGGGCGGTGGGCCACCGGCACCGGCGGCAGCCCGGCCGCCGTGGCGCCGCCCAGCGTCTCGTCCAGGAGCTCGGCGGCGCGCCGCTCGTGCGCCTCACGCGCGCTTTGCGTCTCACGTGCCCCGTGGGTCTCACGTGTCGCGTGGGCCTCATGTGTCCCTCGCACCTCACGCGCCCCGTGCGTGGCACGTGCCCCTTGCGCCTCACCCGCCCCCTGCTCCCCGTGCGCGCCGTGGTCCCCGCGCCCGCCGTGATTCCCGGGCCTCGCGTGGTCCTCCGGGCCCGCGCAGCGCCAGGCGTGCACCGCCTCCAGCTCGCCGCCGCGCAGCCGCGCCTCGCGGAGGGCGAACGCGACGGCGGCGGAGGGCGGCGCGGGCTCCTGCTCGCCCGGGCGCTCGCGCTCGGCGATCCCCACCACCACCCGGTTCATCCCGCCGCGCACGTTCTCCGCGCGGCCGCGCACCACGACCACCGGGCACTGGGCGCGGGCCGCGATGCCCAGTCCGACCGAGCCGAGCAGCAGCGAGGCGAACTCGCCGCGGCCGCGCGAGCCGACCACCAGCGCCTCGGCGCTCTTCCCGGCGCGCAGCAGCGCGGTCACCGCGTCGTCCGCCGCCAGGTCGGTCATCACCTTCAGGGCCGGTACCCGCCGCCCGGCCCGCTCGGCCGCGGTGGCCAGCACCGCCTCGCTGTGGAGCCGCTCGGCGGGGCGGTCGGCGGCCGTTCCGGGGATGTAGCCCTCGTACCGCTCCCACAGCGAGGCGTGGACGATGCGCAGCGGCAGCCCGCGGCGCCCGGCCATCTCGGCCGCCCAGTCCAGTGCGTCCGAGGCGGCGTCCGAACCGTCGACCCCGACGACCACGGGAAGTTCCACCGTGCCCACCGCCTCTCCTGCCGGCACCTGGGAATGTCCCTTCCCATTGTCCCGCCGATTGTCCCGCCGAAGCGGTCGCCGAGGGAGCCCGGCGGCTCACTCAGCGCAGCCGCATGGCCAGCGTCACCACGGCGCCCACCGCCCCCGCGCTGATCACCAGCCGGTCGGTGACCAGCTGGGTCAGCCACAGCCCGCGGCCGCTGGTCGCGCCGTCCAGCCCCGGCAGGATCCGCGGGATGACGTCCTCGGAGAAGCCGGGCCCGGAGTCGCTGATCCGGCACTCCAGTTCGTCGCCGATCCGCCGCAGCAGCAGGGATCCGGTGCCGCCCGCGTGCTCGATGGCGTTGTTGGCGATCTCGTCCACGGCCAGCACGAAGTCCCCGCGGCGGGTCTCGCTGAGCCCGGCCCAGGCCGCGCACTCCTCGACCTGCACCCGCAGCCGGGGCAGCTCATCGGCGGTGAAATGACGGTGGAGCAGGTGTTCTCCGGCTCGATCGGCGGACCGACGACGAGGGTCGGCTAGCACCAGTGCCTCCCGTTTGGTGACGAGTACGAGCGACAACACAGGGTCGGTGAAGCAGCCGAGGGTACGGGGAGCGGCATCTCATTGGGCACGACGACCACGAATGACGTGTCATATCGGAAACGTGACTGAAAATGGGTAAGGGTGAAGCGATACCCGATCGACGGTGTATCGCTTTGGATCGGCTGCCTCTCGTATCCACAGCTCGTTCGCTCAGAGACGCCGAGGGGCGAGGGGGGAGAGGAGACGGCAGAGTGAGGTCATGATGGGACTGCTGAGCGCGCTGAAGACCGAACACCGTGAGCGGCTGATGGCGCTCGCCCACGATGTGTCCTTCCCCTCGGGCGGCCGCATCTTCGAGGAAGGCCGTAAGGCCGACCGCTTCTGGATCATCCGGACCGGCGCGGTCACCCTCGATCTGCATGTCCCGGGGCGGCGGGCCGCGGTGATCGAAACCCTCGGCCCCGGAGAGCTCATCGGCTGGTCCTGGCTCTTCCCGCCGGACACCTGGCACCTGGGCGCGGAAGCGCTCAGCCCGGTGCGCGCACACGAGTTCAACGCCGAGGCGGTGCGCCGGCTGTGCGACGAGGACCCGGAACTCGGCTACGCCCTCGCGCTGGCCTGCGCCCAGGTGATCGGGCGGCGGCTGCAGAGCGCCCGCACCCGGCTGCTGGACCTGTACGGACCCTACGCGGGCGGGATCTCGCCATGACCGGGCCGGAAGGCGCGGCGGGCGGCCCGGGGGCCGAATGGCCCCTTACGCTGCCCTGCGCCAGAACGTAAAGCTGGGCAGCCGGATCGCGACCGGCGACCCGCGCGCCATGGAGGAGAGGCCGTGCCCCAGACAGCCGACCCCGACGGCCCCATCGGGGTCTTCCTGCTCGACGACCACGAGGTGGTGCGGCGCGGACTGCGTGATCTGCTCGACGCCGAATCCGATCTGAAGGTGGTCGGCGAGGCGGCCAACGCCCGCGAGGCCATCGCCCGCGCCCCCGCCGTACGGCCACACGTCGCGGTGCTCGACGTACGGCTCGGCTCCTCGGGCGAGGGCGGGGACCACGAAGGGATCGAGGTCTGCCGGGAGTTGCGGGCCCGGCTCCCCGACCTCGCCTGTCTGATGCTGACGTCCTTCGACGACGACGAGGCGCTGTTCGACGCCATCATGGCCGGGGCCGCGGGCTATGTGCTCAAGCAGATCAACGGGTCCGACCTGGTGTCCGCGGTGCGCACCGTGGCCGAAGGCCGCTCCATGCTGGACCCCGGCGCCACCTCCCGGGTGATGGCCCGGCTGCGCGGCCCCGCGCCGAGCGGGCCCGTGGAGCTGGAGAAGCTGTCCCCGCGGGAGCGGGAGATCCTCCAGCTCATCGGCGACGGGCTGACCAACCGGCAGATCGCAGAGCGGCTGTTCCTGGCCGAGAAGACCGTCAAGAACCGCATCTCCTCGATCCTGTCCAAGCTGGGCGTGGGACGGCGGATCCAGGCCGCGGTGATCGCCGAGCGGATCAAGGAGCGCGAAGCGGGTCAGTGAGCCCGTGGGCGATGCCCGGTAAGGGTGTCCGGATGACACCCTTACGGTGGCCGTCACGGTGACCGCGTGCGTCTCGTACGGTGGCCGTCACGCTGAACACGTGCGTTTCGCGCGGAGCGCGAGACCGGTCCCCTCCCGGCCCCGCGCCCCACGCCGAACGGGACGGGACCGGTCGACATGCTCATCACCACAGTGGAGTGAGAGCCCGGCCCGCCCCCGGTGGTGGAGTTGGCTCGCGGAACTGCTCGGTCCAGCATCGCGGTGCGCCCCGCCGCCGGGTAGGGGCCGAACGGCCCTCATAAATCGGGCGCGAACGGTCCTCACAACGAATCAGGGGCCGGACGGGGATACCCCATCCGGCCCGGACCTTCCCGCGACCGGGCACTGCCCGGTCGCATCACCTCCCGACGTGTGTCAGTAGCCGCCTCCCGGCTGCGGCCCTCGGCCGCCCGGGTACTGCTGACGCCCGTAAGGGTCGTCGTACGGAGAGGGCGCGGGTGCCGCCGGGCGAGGCGCGACCGGACGCGTCATGGCCGGGCGCATCGCCTCGTACCCCATCGGCGAGGCCGGCGCGGGGCGCTGCATCTGCGGCTGCTGGGCGCCCGGGTAGCCCCGCGGTCCCGTCGGCTGCGGCGGGATGTAGGGCGAGTGCGCCTGCTGCAGGCCGGTGGGCTGCGGCGCGTGCTGCTGGTACCCCTGGTTGGGCTGCGGGGAGGGGGCGGCCGGCAGCGCGGGGAGCGCCGAGGGCAGCGCCGGAAGATGACTTCCGGTGTCATAGGCCGACGGCACCCTGATGGGTGCGATCTGCGGTGTCCCCCGCTCGGCGACAAGACTGTCGTAGATGGGGGTGTCCGGGAAGGACGGCGAGGAGTAGTAGCCGCCACCGTAAGTGCTGCGGGGGGAGGTCATAGACCATAAGTTAAGCCCACCATGTGCTGATTGGGGAGTCCGGTAGGAGGGTTGTTTTCAGTGTTCGGAGTGGCCATGGATCCCCAATCCGAGCGAACCCGGGAAAATCGGTCGTCAGGGTACGTTGAGATCGTGTAAAGAGCGCGTTTTCAGCGGGTAGCCACCCGTCGTCCGCGCTGTGCGACGGCCGAGCGGCCCGATCCGAGCGAACAGAAAGGCAGGGGGACGGAAATGGCGATGCGCAAGGGCGGTAACACGCCAGTACCGGCTGAGGCGGTGCGGATCGAGCTGGGCTGGCGCGCCGGACCAGGGGCGCCGGACGTGGACGCCTCGGCGCTGCTGCTGGTGTCCGGAAAGGTCAGGTCCGACGGGGACTTCGTGTTCTACAACCAGGCGGCGCACTCCTCCGGCGCGGTGCGCCACGAGGGGAAGCGGACCGCGGGTGACACCGTGACCGACACCCTTTCGGTGGACCTCGCCCGGGTCGAGCCCGCCGTCGACACCGTAATCCTCGCGGCCTCGGCCGATGGCGGAACGTTCGGCCAGGTCCCCGGTCTGAACATCCGGGTGCTGAACGCGGCGGGCGGCGCGGAGATCGCCCGCTTCGACAGCGAGGACGCCACCGTCGAGACCGCCTTCGTCCTCGGCGAGCTGTACCGCAGGCAGGGCTCCTGGAAGTTCCGCGCGGTGGGCCAGGGGTACCAGAGCGGTCTCGCGGGGCTCGCCACGGACTTCGGCATCTCGGTCGACGAGCCGCAGCAGGCACCGGCTCGGCCCGCCGCCCCCGTCCCGGCTCCCGCCGCCCCGCCGAACGCCGGGCAGAACCCGTACGCGACCCAGAACCCGTACGCCGCCCCGGCGCCGCCGGCCGCCCCCGCGCCGCCGTCCGGCCCGCCCGCCGGGGCGTACCCGCCTCCGACGCCCACCGCCGTCTCCACGCCCCTGCCGCCGCCCCCGCCCACCGCCCCGGCCCCCGCGCCCGCCGGGGCGCCGGTGAGCCTCAGCAAGGTCACCCTGACGAAGGAGGCGCCCTCGGTCTCGCTGACCAAACAGGGCGGCACCTCCGGCACCATGCGGGTCAACCTCAACTGGCAGGTGCACAAGCAGTTCTCGGGATGGGCCTCCAAGCTCGGCCGGGCCATGGCCATGCACAGCGACCTCGATCTCGACCTGGGGGCGCTGTTCGAACTCGCCGACGGCAGCAAGGGCGTGGTCCAGGCACTCGGCAACTCCTTCGGCTCGCTGCACCAGCCGCCCTTCATCCACCTGGACGCCGACGACCGCACCGGTGCCCGGGCGGCCGGTGAGAACCTCACCATCAACCTCGACCACCAGAAGCTGTTCCGCCGGATCCTGATCTTCGTGACCATCTACGAAGGTGCCCGCAGCTTCGCCAACCTCCACGCCACGGTCACCCTGCAGCCGCAGTTCGGCGCCCCGATCGACTTCTCGCTCGACGAGTGCACCGTGCCGTCCCCGGTCTGCGCGCTCGCACTCATCACCAACACCGGCGGCGAACTCGTCGTCCAGCGCGAGGCCCGCTATCTGGTGCCGCAGCGCGGCACCAGCCCGCAGCGCACCCTCGACCACGCCTACGGCTGGGGCATGAACTGGACCCCCGGCCGCAAGTGAAACCCCGGTGCACGGGGCGCGGCCGTCAGGGCGCGGCGCTGGGGCGGGCGTAGGTGCGCCCCTTCCAGGCCGCGCCCTGCCCCAGGTGGTGCCGCACCGCCGAGTCCACCGTCATCAGCAGATAGAGAAGCGCCGTCAGGGGCAGCAGCGGCGCCAGCCACAGCGTCTGACGGTAGTAGCGCAGCATCGGGATGTAGCTGCCCGCCATCAGCGCCCAGGCGGCGGCGCCCAGCACCAGCGGGACGGAACGCCCCGTCAGCACCCCGGCGACCACGGCCGCGGGCGGCACGAGATACACCACCGCCAGCCCCGCGACCGTCACCAGCAACAGCAGCGGATTGTGCCGCAGCTGGGTGTACGCGCTGCGCGAGACCATCCGCCACAGCTCGCCCAGCCGCGGATACGGCCGCACGCTGTCGACCCGGTCGGCCAGCCCCAGCCAGATCCGACCGCCGGACCGTTTCACCGCGCGGGCCAGCGCCACGTCGTCGATGACCGCCTGCCGGATCGCCTCCGGGACCCCGGCCCGCTCGGCCGCCTCCCGGCGCAGCAGCACACAGCCGCCCGCGGCCGCCGCGGTGCGCCCCCGGGGCCGGTTGACCCACCGAAAGGGGTACAGCTGCGCGAAGAAGTAGACAAAGGCGGGCACGATCAGCCGCTCCCAGTAGGTCACCACCCGCAGCCGCGCCATCTGGGAGACCAGATCCAGCCCGTCCACCTCGGCCGCGCGCACCAACTCCCGCAGGGAGTCCGGCTCATGGGCGATGTCCGCGTCCGTCAGCAGCAGGTAGTCCACGCCGCCGTCGTCGCCCTTACGGTCCGCGTCCCGGCCGTCCGCGTCCTTACGGTCCGCACCGTCCGCGTTCCCACGGTCCGCGGCGAGGCGGGTCGTGGCGAGCGCCATGCCGTGCCGCACCGCCCACAGCTTGCCGGTCCAGCCGGGGCCGGGTTCGCCGGGGGAGTCGACGGTCAGCGGCAGCCCGCCGTGTTCGTCGGCCAGTTCACGGGCCAGCTTTCCGGTGCCGTCCGAGCTGCCGTCGTCGATCAGGAAGATCTCCGCCGGGCCCGGATAGTCCTGGGCGAGCAGCGAGGGCAGACTGGCCGGAAGCACCGCGGACTCGTCCCGGGCGGGCACCACGACGGCCACCGAGGGCCACAACGCGGGCTCCGGCGGCCCGGACCCGTCCGGTTCCGGCGGCCCCGAGCCACCCGGGCCGCTCCGGGGCAGCCGTACGTCCGTACGCCAGAAGAAGCCCTGGCCCAGCAGCAGCCACAGCCATGCGGCCAACGACCCGGCGGCGATCCACATCAGCGCGCTCACCCGCCGAAGTCTGCCCGAAGGTGTGCCCGGCCGCCGGGCGCACGGGACCGATCCATTAAAGTGACCGGGTGAAGATCGCGCTTATGGACTCCGGAATCGGGCTGTTGCCCACCGCCGCCGCGATGCGCCGACTGCGACCGGACGCCGATCTCGTCGTCTCCTCCGACCCCGCCACCATGCCGTGGGGCCCGCGCACCCCCGAGGACGTCACCGGGCTGGCCCTGGGCTGCGCCCGGGCCGCCGCCGCGCACCGTCCCGACGCGCTGATCGTCGCCTGCAACACCGCCTCCGTCCACGCCCTGCCCGCACTGCGCGCCGAACTGGAGCCCGGGTTGCCGATCATCGGCACCGTGCCCGCCATCAAGCCCGCGGCGGCAGGGGGAGGGCCGATCGCGATCTGGGCCACCCCGGCCACCACCGGCAGCCCGTACCAGCGCGGACTGATCCGTGACTTCGCGGACGGCGTCGAGGTGACCGAGGTGCCGTGCCCGGGGCTCGCGGACGCGGTGCAGCACGCCGACAACGAGGGGATCGACGCCGCGGTGGCCGCCGCGGCGGCCCGCACCCCGCGCGATGTCACGACCGTCGTCCTGGGCTGCACCCATTACGAACTCGTCGCCGACCGGATCCGGACCGCCGTACAGCGGCCGGACGCGCCGCCGATCGTCCTCCACGGCTCGGCCGGAGCCGTCGCCGCCCAGGCCCTGCGCCGGATCGGCGCCGACCCCTTCCCGCCGGACGGCCCGGTCACCCCGGGTGGTCTGACCGTCATCCTCAGCGGACGCGAGGCCGTCCTGCCGGAGGTCGCCCTGACCTACGCCGAAGGCGTGCTGCTGGCACCCGTCGCCCCGACGCGCGCCTGACGGCGACGCCTCCTGCGGTGAGCTGACCGAAACGCTCCTCACCAGCGGATTCACCCGCCCCGCTGCCGTGGTGCCGGAAGGTGGGTACGCTGCCAACCATGAGGCACCACGACCACGGAGAGCCGAGCGCCCACGGGCAGCCGCCCGCGGTCTGGATCGGACGCGCCCACAATCGCGTGCAGTGGCTGCTGGCCGTGGCGGGCGCCGCGTGCCTGGCGCTCGGTGTCGACCTCGCCGTCGACTCGCCCTGGGGCTCGGGCATCGCCCCGCTCCTGATGGCCGTCATCGGCTGTGTCGCCGCCGGGCTGCTGATGCTCTTCGGCACCCTCGCCTTCGTCCATGTGGCGGTACGGGTCGACGACGAGGTGCTGGAGATCCGCTGCGGCCATATGGGGCTCCCACGCCGCCGCATCCGGCTCAGCGACGTGGTCCACGCCGATGTGGCCCGTAAGGTCACCCCCTGCCAGTGGGGCGGCTGGGGCTACCGCTGGCGCCCGGAGAAGGGCACGGCGGTGGTCGTGCGCCGGGGCGAGGGCCTGGTGGTCCGCCTCGGGGACGGCCGCGTCTTCACGGTCACGGTGGACGACGCGGAGGCGGCGGTCCGGGTCATCCGCGACCGGCTGCGGCTGATCGCGGCCCGCACCTCCCAGGTCTAGGGGTCTTCTGACGGATCCCCGTTCCCCTCTTTCGGGGGACGCGTTCCCCCTCGCGGCCTCCGGGGGCTCGCTCATGGCACCGCTCCCGGGCCGTCGTCCAGGCGGCGGGCGGTCGCCAGTCCGGCGAGGAGGCCCGCCCCCGCGGTGATCTGGGAGAAACTGAGGGCGTTGCCCAGACAGGACTCGACGGCCAGGGCCGTGAGGGTCGCGGCCGCCGTAAGGACCACGGGAGTGGGGCGCGGGGAGCGCCACAGGGCGTGGAGCAGCCAGCCGAAGGCCGCGCCCAGCAGGGCCACCCCCGGCAGCCCCTGACCGGCCGCCTGCTGGAGCGGCGCCGAATGCGGCTTGGCCTCCGGGCCCAGCGGCTGGGCCGCCGCGGGGCTCAGCTCACCGAAGCGGTCCGGGCCCACGCCGCGCAGCGGATCCGTCTCCCCGATGCGGGCGGCGTCCTGCCACAGCCGGATCCGGTGCTCGGTGAGATGGGCGCGCAGGGCGGGCGGCAGTCCACCCGGGAACGAGCCCTTGGCCACCGCCCAGGTGCCGCCGACCGAGACCGCCGCGATCAGCGCGCAGGCGGCGAGCGCCGGCAGCCGCCGCCGGGGCCGGGCGGCGAGGAGCGAGCACACCAGGACGGCGCCGCTCGCCACCCAGCCGACCGTCGAGCCGGCCGCCACCGCCGTGAGCGTGATCGCCGCGGCCGGCAGCCACAGCGCCGGGCGGAGGATCCGCGGGGCGGCCCAGGCCGCGCAGCAGAGGGCGCCCGTGGCCAGGGTGAGCTGGGCCGCGCCCGGTCCCTCGTGGCCGGTGAGCCCGTACGGCGAGGTGCAGGCCAGACCGAACCCGGCGAACCCGGCGGCCGCCGCTCCGGCGACCGGCAGCAGTGCTCCGGCGATCCGGCCGCAGGCGTACCCGGCGGCCACCGCCAACACCGCCAGCAGGACCCCCTCGGGGCGGGCCGGGCGCCCCATGGCCGCGATCAGCGCCCATACGGCGCAACCGGCGAGGATCAGAACCCCCGCGACATCGGACGCACCGGCGCAGCCGGTGGCCGGTCTGCCGTGGTCCTGCACGACAGGTTCCACCACTGATGACGTCATCCCGCCGACCCCCCGTCGTGACGGGCATCGCGCCGGCGCCCTTACGGCCGTCGCGCGAGCCATGACACCCGAAACCGTAGCGCTTGTCGTAAGGAATGTGTATATGGTGCGCAGAAACGATGAGTCGGTCGTGAATCGCCCGCCGTGGAGGGCGCCGTACGGCCGCCGCGCGCGCCCCCATTTCCGCCCGATACCCTCGGCCCATGGCGACCCCCGACTTCATCCGTGACCTCAGGGCCTCCATCGGCCACGAACTGCTCTATCTGCCGGGCGTGAGCGCCGTGGTCTTCGACGACCAGGACCGGGTGCTGCTGGGCCGCCGGGCCGACAACGGCCGCTGGACCATCATCTGCGGCATCCCCGAACCCGGTGAGCAGCCGGCCACGGCGGTGGTCCGCGAGGTCGAGGAGGAGACCGCGGTGCGCTGCGTCCCCGAACGCATCGTGCTCGTACGGACCCTGGCGCCGGTGACCTACCCCAACGACGACAAGTGCCAGTTCGTGGACGTCTGCTTCCGCTGCCGCGCCGTCGGCGGCGAGGCGCGGGTGAACGACGACGAGTCGCTGGACGTCGGCTGGTTCCCGCTCGACGCGCTGCCCGAGATGGAGGACTTCTCCCGGTCCCGGATCAAGCAGGCGATCGAGGACGGCCCGACATGGTTCGAGCCCATCGTCGAGGAGTGAAGTATGTGCCGCCCCCACATCGGTCCGGGCCCGACGGCTGCCTAATGTGCCCCTCATGAGCGCGTCCACCACACCAGGCCCGGACTCACGGCCGTCCGGCGGCCTCGACCTCTCCGGCCGTACCGCACTCGTCACGGGCGCCGCCGGGGGCATCGGCCGGGCCTGCGCGCTGCGGCTGGCCACCGCCGGGGCGCGGGTGCGGGCCGTCGACCTGGATGCCGAGGGCCTCAGCGACCTCGTCGCCGCGGCCACCGGACTGCCGGGCCCGGTCGAGGCCCACCCCTTGGACCTCACCGGCCTCGACGCGGCCGAGCGGGTCGCCGCGGGCACCGACATCCTGGTCAACAACGCCGGGCTCCAACTCGTCCGGCCCATCGAGGACTTTCCGCCCGAGGTCTTCTCCCGGGTGCTCACCGTGATGCTCGAGGCCCCCTTCCGGCTGGTGCGCGGCGCGCTGCCGCATATGTACGCCCAGGGCTGGGGCCGGATCGTGAACATCTCATCGGTGCACGGGCTGCGCGCCTCCCCCTACAAGTCGGCCTATGTGGCCGCCAAACACGGTCTGGAAGGGCTCTCCAAGGTCGCCGCCCTGGAGGGCGCGGAGCACGGGGTGACCTCCAACTGCGTCAACCCCGGCTATGTGCGCACCCCGCTCGTCGAGCGGCAGATCGCCGACCAGGCCGAGGCCCACGGGATCTCGCCGGAGCGGGTGGTCTCCGAGGTGATGCTGGCCGACGCGGCGGTCAAGCGGTTGGTCGAGCCCGAGGAGGTCGCCGAGGCCGTCGCGTACCTCTGCGGTCCGCACACGTCCTTCATCACCGGGGCCTCGCTCAGCATGGACGGCGGATGGACCGCCCACTGAGCGGCCCGTCGGATCGGCCACCGGCCCTCGATGGCCGATTGGCTCAGCCACTGGACCATGAAAGCGGATTGGCCGGGCCACCGGCGGACAGTGGCCGATTGACCGAGCCACCTCCGGACGATGGCCAATTGGCTCAGCCACCGGACCGCCTGCTGCCCGGCCGCCCCGTCGACAAGGCACCGGGCCGCCTTACAGCTGGCGCCGCCGCGCCCGGCGGGAGTATGCCTGTGCCCATGCCCGACGACCGGCCGGAGAACCCCTACCTGGAACTGCTCGCACGCGGCGCGCCCGCCGAGGCGTACGAGCGTCCGGTGCTGCGTGCCCGTGCCGACAAAGCCCCGGCCGACCGGCTGGCGGCCCTGGAGGCCGCCAAGCTGCTCGCTCTGCGGGTGCGCGGTGAGCTGGAGGGGCGGCGGCGCCGCGAGGCCGAGCTCTCCGCGCTCTTCGAGACCGCCCACGACCTGGCGGGGCTGCGCGACCTGGACGCGGTGCTCCAGGCCATCGTGCAGCGCGCCCGCTCGCTGCTGGGTACCGAGGTGGCCTATCTGACGCTCAACGACCCGACGGCCGGTGACACCTATATGAGGGTCACCGACGGTTCGGTCTCGGCCCGCTTCCAGCAGCTGCGGCTCGGCATGGGGGAGGGGCTCGGCGGTCTGGTGGCCCAGACCGCCCGCCCATACGTGACCGAGAGCTACTTCCACGATCCGCGGTTCCAGCACACCCACGCCATCGACGCGGGCGTCAGGGACGAGGGGCTCGTCGCCATCCTCGGGGTGCCGCTGCTGCTCGGCAGCGGTGTCATCGGGGTGCTGTTCGCGGCCGACCGCCGGGCCCGGGTGTTCGAACGCGAGCAGATCGCGCTGGTCGGCTCGTTCGCCGCCCACGCGGCCGTGGCCATCGACACCGCCCATCTGCTCGCCGAGACCCGTACGGCGCTCGCCGAGCTGGAGGCCGCCAACGAGATCATCCGGGACCGCAGCCGGGTCATCGAGCGCGCCTCGGACGTCCACGACCGGCTCACCGAGCTGGTGCTGCGCGGTGGCGGGGTGCACGACGTGGCCGACGCCGTGGCCGAGGTGCTCAGCGGCTCGGTGGAGTTCCTCGAGTCCGGCGAGGCGCCCGCGGCAGCCGTCGACCGGTCCCGGGCCGACGGCCACGCGGTGCGCGACGGCGAGGAGGACTGGGTCGCCGCGGTCTCGGCGGGCGGCGAACTGCTCGGCGCGCTCGTGCTGCGCGGCCACCCCCGGCTCGACCCCGTGGACCAGCGCACCCTGGAACGCGCGGCGATGGTCACCTCACTGCTGCAGCTTGCCCGCCGCTCAGCGGGCGAGGCCGAACAGCGGGTGCGCGGCGAGCTCCTGGACGACCTACTCGACGCCCCCGACCGCGAGCCCCGGCTGCTGCGCGAGCGCGCCGCGCGGCTCCAGGCGGACCTGGACACGCCCCATGTGGTGCTCGCGGCGGGCATCGAGGCCCCGGGCATGGGCACACCCAGCACCGGGTCCGGCAACGCCCACGGCACCCCGCACGCCGCCGCACACGGAAGCGGGCCCGGAAGCACGTCCGGCACGTCCGGCACGTCCAGCGGCGCGCCCGCCGAGGACGCCGCGGGCCGGCGGCGGCTGTGGTCCGCCGCGTCCCATCTGGCGGCCACTCGGCACGGTCTGGCCGCCGCCCGCGACGGCGGCACCGTCCTGCTGCTGCCGCTCGCCGACGGCGACACCGCCGACGCCCTCGCCCGCCGCACCGCCCGGCAACTGGGCACCGCCGTGCACGCCGCGGTCACCGTGGGCGCCTCCGCGTCCGTTCCCGCGCCCGCCGCACGGCCCGGGGAGGTCGCCGCGGGCTACGCCGAGGCGCGACGCTGTCTGGCCGCCCTGCGGGTGCTGGGCCGGGCCGGGCAGGGCGCCGCCGCCGAGGACTTCGGCTTCCTCGGTCTGCTGCTGGCCGGGACCCGCGAGGGTGCCCCGGACGGCACCGGCGTCCAGGACTTCGTGCACCGCACCGTGGGCGCCGTCATCGACTACGACGAGCGGCGCGGCACCGAACTGATCCGCACGCTCGACGCGTACTTCGCCGGCGGGATGAGCCCGGCCCGTACGAAGGACGCCCTCCACGTGCACGTCAACACGGTGGCGCAGCGGCTGGAGCGGGTCGGGCGGCTGCTCGGTCCCGACTGGCAGTCGCCCGCCCGCTCCCTGGAGATCCAGCTCGCCCTGCGGCTGCACCGCCTGACCTCGGCCGTGGGCTACTGAGCCTCGGCCGTGGGCTACTGAGGCGAGGACGAACGGGCCGCGCGCTTCGCCGTCTCCGTCTCCGTCGTCGGCCCGGGGGAGGGGGCCGAGGTCGGTTCGACGGCGGCCAGATCGCGGTCCCGGGTCTCCTTGGCGACGCCCACGGCCACCAGGGTGAGCAGGGCCGCCGCGATCACGTAGAGGGCGATCGGCGTGGCGCTGTCGTAGTCGGCCAGCAGCGCGGTGGCGATGAGCGGGGCGGGCGCACCGGCCGCGACGGACGAGAACTGCGCGCCGATCGACGCCCCCGAATACCGCATCCGGGTCGCGAACATCTCGGAGAAGAAGGCCGCCTGCGGCGCGTACATCGCCCCGTGGAAGACCAGCCCGACCGTCACGGCGAGTACCAGGGCCGGGAAGCCCTTGGTGTCGATGAGGAGGAAGAACGGAAAGGCCCACGCGCCCACGCCGACCGCGCCCAGGAGGTACACCGGGCGGCGCCCGACCCGGTCCGACAGCGCGCCCCACGCCGGGATGACCGCGAAGTGCACGGCCGAGGCGATCAGTACGGCGTTGAGCGCGGTCTGCTTGCCGAGGTCCACATGGTCGGAGGTCGCGTAGACGAGGACGAAGGCGGTGATGACGTAGTAGCTGATGTTCTCGGCCATGCGCGCGCCCATGGCGATCAGCACATCCCGCCAGTGGTCGCGCAGGACCGCCACCAGCGGCATCTTCTCGTCGGCGCCCTCGTCCCCGCCCGCGGCCGCCTTACGGGCCTCGGCCCGGGCCAGCGCGGCCTTGAACACCGGCGATTCATCGACAGAGAGACGAATCCACAAGCCGACCAGCACCAGCACCCCCGAGAGCAGGAACGGCACCCGCCAGCCCCATGACTCGAAGGCGTGGTCGGAGAGCGTGGCCGTCAGCGCGGAGAGCACCCCGGTGGCCAGCAGCTGACCCGCGGGGGCGCCGGTCTGCGGCCAGGACGCCCAGAACCCGCGCCGCCGCGCGTCCCCGTGCTCCGACACCAGCAGCACCGCCCCGCCCCATTCGCCGCCCAGCGCGAACCCCTGCAGCAGACGCAGCGCGGTGAGCAGTACGGGCGCCGCCGAGCCGACCGTGGCGTGGGTGGGCAGCAGCCCGATGGCGCAGGTCGCGCCGCCCATCATCAGCAGACTCAGGATCAGCAGCTTCTTACGGCCGAGCCGGTCGCCGTAGTGGCCGAATACCAGGGCACCGACCGGCCGGGCGGCGAAGCCGACCGCGTAGGTCAGGAACGACAGCAGCGTCCCGACGAGCGGGTCGGAGTCCGGGAAGAAGAGCTTGTTGAAGACGAGCGCGGCGGCCGAGCCGTAGAGGAAGAAGTCGTACCACTCGATGGTGGTGCCGATCAGGCTCGCGGCGACGATACGGCGCAGCGAGCCGGGTGGGGTCGGGGGAGCGGAGGCCGGAGAATCCGGGGTGGGCATGGGTCACCACTTCCGAGCGGGGTGCGGGGACGGTTTCGTGTTGCCACACCGTAGAAATGCGCAGTTCGGCTCGGATATGTAGGCGGGCGACATACTTCACCCGGCCACTGTGGTGACACGCCCCGCCCAGGGACGTCCTGGACGTCCCGCCCCGGACGCCCCCTAGTCGGCGCGTCCCGTGCGCGGCCGACGTACCTTGCCGAGCTGGAGCATGGCGGCGTTGAGCTGCTCCGGGGTGAGCGAGGGGGCCGGGAGCGGATGGGATCCCTCGGGGCGCAGCCCGTCGAGCAGCAGGGCCAGATAGCGGCGCCAGGCCAGCGGCGCGGCGACGGTCGAGCCGGGGACCGCGCGGCCGAGCGCGGCCAGCATGAACTGCAGGTCCTCCGCGGTGGCGTCCGGCCGGACCTTGCCCTGCTTCTGGGCACGGCCCAGAAGGTCGTCGAGCGTCTTGTGGTTCTCCTTACGGAGCGCGTCGAGCGAGGGGACGCCCTGGATGCCGGTGGTCATCAGGTCGTTGGTGCCCCGGTCGGCGGCGAGCAGTCCGAAGATGCGCTCCAGGTAGGCTGTGAGCCCGGCCCAGGCGTCGGTCGCGGAGCGGGCCTCCTCGGCGGCCCGCAGAATGTCCCGAAGGGAATCGCCGAATACCGCCTCGATGAGTTCCGCCCGGCCGGCGAACCGCCGGTAGAGGGTGGCGCTGCCGACTCCGGCCCGACGGGCGATGTCGTCGAGCGGGGCGTCCACACCCTGATCCGTGTAGATCTCCCGGGCGGCAGCTATCAGCATCTCGCGGTTGCGCCGTGCGTCTCGGCGCAACGGTGTCTCTTTCTCCACACGGCTGCCCATGGCCCGCAACCCTAACACTAACCGGGGGAATCTCTCCGGTTAGGTGTTAAGATCATCGCCAGGGCGGGGAACGATCCCCGGTTCTGGCTTCGGGGGAAGCCGCCAACCGACTGAGGGGATCACATGCCCCAGGATCTGTCCGCGCTCGGCGCGGATTTCGTCGTCAACCCGTATCCGGTCTACGCACGGCTGCGGGAGCGGGGCCCGGTCCACCGGGTGCGTACCGACGCCTCCGGTGAGTTCTGGCTCGTCGTCGGCCATGAGGAGGCCCGCACCGCGCTGACCGACCCCCGGCTGAGCAATGACGTCCGGCACTCGGCAGCGTGGCAGGACGACGGCGGCAACGCCATCGGACGGAACATGGTGCAGACCGACCCGCCGCACCACACCCGGCTGCGGGGGCTGGTGGCCCGCGCGTTCACCCCGGCCCGGATCGAGGCCCTGCGTCCCCGCGTCCGGCAGATCGCGGACGAACTGCTGGCCGCGATGGCCCCGCTGGGCCGGGCCGACCTCGTCGAGGACTACGCGCTGCCGCTGCCCCTGGCCGTCATCTGCGAGCTGCTGGGGGTGCCGGAGACGGATCGCAAGGCGTTCCACGACTGGTACCTCGAGAGCACCGACCTGACCCGCCCGGAGGCCGCCGGTGCCGCCGCCCAGGCCCTGACGGGCTACTTCGCGGAGCTCATCGAGGCCAAGCGCCGCGGCCCCGGCGACGATCTGCTCAGCGCCCTGGTCCGCACCATGGACGGGGACGGCGACGCGCTCTCCGACGGCGACGCGCTCTCCGACGAGGAGATGCTCGGCATGACGTTCGTGCTGCTGGTCGCGGGCTACGAGACCTCCGCCAACCTGATCTCCAGCGGTACCCTCGCCCTGCTCCGCCACCCCGAGCAGCTGGCCGCGCTGCGCGCCGACTGGTCGCTGCTGGACGGCGCGATCGAGGAGATGCTGCGCTACGACGGCCCGGTGGAGAGCGCCGCGTTCCGCTTCACCAGGGAGCCGATGGAGATCGCGGGCACGACCATTCCGGCCGGGGAGCCGGTGGGGGTCGTCCTGGCCGCCGGGTCGCGCGACCCCCGGCGCTTCGCCGAGCCGGACCGCTTCGACATCCGGCGCGCACCGCGCGGCCATCTCGCCTTCGGACATGGTGTCCACCACTGCCTGGGCGCCCCGCTGGCCCGGCTCGAAGCGGCCATCGCCTTCCGGGCCCTGCTGGAGCGCTGCCCCGATCTGGCCCTGGACGCCGATCCGGCCGAGCTCGCCTGGCGGCCCAGCCTGATGCTGCGCGGGCTGCGGCGGCTGCCGGTACGTTTCACCCCGGCTCCGGACGCCTGATCCCCCGGCCGGGAGCACCCGTCGGACCGCGGTGGCCACCCGCCGCGGTCCGCCGGGTCTGCGGGGCACGGCGTTCAGCGTGGTTCCGGAATCATCCGCAGCGCACCGGCCGTGAGGCTCATCTGCGGCCTCGGCCGGATCTTCGTCCCCGGAATCGGGCGCATCCGCCAGCGGCCCGCGATCGCGGCCAGGGCGAGCGTCGCCTCCGTCATGCCGAAGACGTCTCCGATGCACTTGCGGCTGCCACCGCCGAACGGCAGATACGAGCCGCGCGTCACCTCCTTGGCCCGCTCGGGGAGCCAGCGGTCGGGGTCGAAGGTCTCCGGGCGGGGAAAGAGGACCGGATCGCGGTGCAGCACATACGGGCTGATCAGCACGTCCGACCCCGGGGGCAGCCGCCGCCCGCCGAGCTCGGTGGTCTCGGTGGTGGTCCGGGTGAACAGCCACGCGGGCGGGAAGAGCCGCAGCGCCTCGCTGAACACCCGCTGGGTGTACGCGAGCCGGGGCACGTCGGCGTAGCGCGGGGCGCGCCCGCCCAGCACCTCGTCGACCTCGGCGTGCAGCGCGGCCTCGGCCCGGGGATTGCGGCCGAGCAGGAACCAGGCCCAGGTCAGCGCGGAGGCGGTGGTCTCGATCCCGGCCAGCAGCAGGGTCATGACCTGGTCGTGGATCTCCTGGTCCGACATCGTGCCGCCGGTCTCGTCGTCCTGTGCCGCGAAGAGCGCGGACAGCACATCGCCGCGGTCGCCGTCGTCCGACGCCTTGTAGTCGTCGATCATGCGGTCGATGAGCTGGTTCAGCCGGGCGAGCGCGTCGTCGAAGCGCCGGTTCGCCGCGAGCGGGAGCTTGGCCAGCAGCCTGGTGGGGTCGATCGCCTGCCGGTAGGCGCCCTCCACGACGATGGGCAGACAGTGCTGGATCTCGGCCACGGCATGCGGCGCCATATCGGTCGAGAAGAGCGCACGGGCGGTCACCCGCGCGGTGAGCGCGAGCATCTCGTGGCTGACGTCGATGGGCCGGCGCGCCGTCCACGCCGTGGACTCGGCCTCGCACTCCCGCTCCATCACCTCGGCGTACTTGGCGATCCGGGCGGCGTGGAACGCGGGCTGCACCAGTCGGCGTTGCCGCCGGTGGTCCGCCCAGTCGGAGGTGATCAGGCCGTTGCCCAGGATGGGCTTGGCCTTCTCCTTGACCGGCCCGCCGGTGTCGTAGACCCGCGCGTTCACCAGCACCTGCTGGATCAGCTCCGGATGGCAGGGCAGATAGACGGGCCGGGGCCCCAGCCGGAGCTCGACCAGATCGCCGTGGGCGGGCAGGGAGGCCAGGAACTGAAGCGGTTTGCGGCCCATGAGCAGGGCATGGCCGGCCAGCGGAAGCCCGCCGGGGGCGACGGCGTGCCGCCAGTTGCGCGTCGCCGGTTGCTGCGCGGTCCTCATGCGGAAGATGTCCTTCACTCGCGAGGTGGGGTACGGAAGGTGCGGGGTGCCCGGTCCGGGGCGGACCCCGGACCGGACGTCGTCAGCGCGGCTCGCACACCATGGGCAGCGGGCCGGGTTCGAGCGTCGCCTTCGGCTCGGGGCGCAATGTCGTCCCGGGCACCGGGCGGAGACGCCAGCGGCTCGCGATCGTGGCCACGATGAGGGCGGTCTCGGTCAGCGCCAGCACGTCCCCGATGCACTTGTGGCTGCCCGCGCCGAACGGGAGCAGCGCCCCGCGCTCCACCTCCTTGGCGCGGTCGCCGAGCCAGCGCTCGGGGTCGAACCGCTCGGGGTCGGGGAACAGCTCGGGGTTGTGGTGCAGCGCCTGGGCGCTGTAGAGGATCATCGTGCCCGCCGGGACGGTCCGGCCGCCGAGTTCGGTCTCGGCCGCCGTGACCCGCATCGCCATCCAGGACGGCGGATACAGCCGCAGCGACTCGGTGATGACCCCGCGGGTGTACTCCAGGGACGGCAGGTCATCGAAGGTGGGCGAGCGGCCCTCCAGGATCTCGTCGATCTCGGCGTGCACCCGCTTCTCCACCTCCGGGTGGGCGCCCAGGAGATGGAAGACGAAGGCGAGGGTCGAGGCGGTGGTCTCGCTCCCGGCCACCAGGAAGGTGACCACCTGGTCGAGGATCTCGCCGTCGTCAAGGCCCTTCCCGGTCTCGGGGTGTTCGGCGCGCAGCAGCGTGGAGAGCAGATCGCCGTGGTCGGCGCCGGAGCGCCGGCGCTCGCGGATCATCTCGTCCACGATTCTCCGCAGCCGGGCATTGGCCCGGTCGTAGCGCCGGTTGCCCGGGGTGGGGAGCTTCTCCATGATCCCCAATGGCGCCATCGTGCGCTTGTAGATGCCGTCCGAGACGATGCGCAGACAGTGGCGCGCCTCGTCGATCGTCGCCTCGTCGATCCCGGTGGAGAACAGCGTCCGCGCGGCCACCCGCATCAGCAGGGCGTGCATGGTGTCGCTGATGTCCAGGGTGCGCCCGGGCTCCCAGGAGCCGATCGCGGCGCGGGTGTCATCGGCGACCGCGGCGGTGTAGGCGGCGATCTTCGGGGTGTGGAACGCGGGCTGGATCATCCGCCGCTGGTAGCGGTGGTCCTCGCCCCGCGAGACCGAGAGGCTGTTCCCGAGCAGCTGCCGCGCCTTGTCGAAGACCCCGCCCTTGTCGAACACCCGGGGGTTGAGCAGCACCTGACGGACCAGCTCGGGATGGCAGGCCAGATAGGCGCGGCTGGGCCCCAGCCTGACCTCCACCAGATCGCCGTGGGCGGGCAGGGAGGCCAGGAACTGCAGCGGACGGCGCCAGAGCGCCAGGGTGTGCCCCAGCAGCGGCACCGAGCCGGGCGCCGTGCCGGTGGTCCAGGAGCGCTCCGGCTGTGCGGAGCTCTTCGTGGGAGTCACGGGTCCCCGTTCCCTCACTGGATGCGGGAGTTGACGTCGTTGACGGCCGTCTTGTAGCGCTTGTTGCTGGTCGTCCAGACGAAGTTGCCGTAGATCAGATCGAGGAAGACGTCCTGCGTCAGCTGATCGAACGCCTTGATGCACTCGATGTCCTCGATCATGTCATCGAGCCGGGCCTGGAAGAACTCCTTGAACGCCGTCTCATCGCTCACATCGCAGAGCCGGAAACAGTTGGTGATCTGGTCCAGGGAGACCTCGCGGTCATAGGAGTAGAAGTCGTTGACGATGGTGAGTCCGCGGGTGGTCATGCGCGCGGCCAGGCTCGTCTTGGCGTGTTCGGTGAACTCCGGATGCCGGTAGATCGGATACGACATCTTCATCCAGAAGTCGACGCCGATGTCGGTGACCCGGAAACGGAAATACTGTTCCGGGGACGTGGTGCACAGCGCCGCCTTGATGGGCGAGTCGCGGAACATATGGTCGCTGGTGACGAAGGCGCGTGCCGCCTCGTACGCGACCTCCGCGTCCTCGGGGCCGTAGTACTTCTCGCAGATCTTGCGCAGCTGGGGCAGGAAGAGACCGAAGTCGTGGAGCGCGGGATCCATGTCGTCCCACACGAACGTCACGCAGTTCAGGACGCAGACGGCCTTGAACGCCTCCATGTCCTTGATATGGCGGGGGCTCTGGGACCACAGCACCACCCCCACATAGGAGATCCAGCGCTCATCGGAAACCGATTTTCCGAGCGGCGCCACCGCCGCGTTGCAGTCGTCGATGACCTCACGCAGTTCGGCGTCGGTCAATTCGACCTTGGTGGGCCGGGTGACGACATGGCGGTCGAACATCTCCTGGAAGCGGCGGGTGCACTCCTCCAGGTACGGGCGGACGCTGTTCCGGCTGATGTCCTGGGCCCCGGCCGTGGAAAGTCCTGTCGTCATGAGTTCCTCACAGTGGCCATGCGGGCGATCTGCTTCAGCGCGTTGACCGCGTCCGCGGTGAATGGGGCGTCGTCGAGGGCCCGCAGGGCCTGCGTCCGGCGGTCGTCGATCATCTGCTCGACGGCCTCCCGGGCGGTGGTGGCGGCGAAGATCTCCTGAATGGTCGCGGCGTCCCGCTCGTCCAGCAGCGGATTGCCGATGAGGCTGCGCAGCCGCGCCGCCTGGCCGGTGTCGGAGCCGCGCAGGGCGAGCGCGATCAGGGTGGTGTTCTTCCCGGCCCGCAGATCGTCCAGCTGGGACTTGCCGGTCGACTCCGGATCGCCGTACACGCCCAGCAGATCGTCGCGGAGCTGGAACGCCTCGCCGAGCGGCAGGGCGTAGGCGGTGAACGCCTCCATGGCCTCCGGTCCGGCGCCCGCGACGGCGGCTCCGACGTGCAGCGGACGCTCGATGGTGTACTTGGCGGTCTTGTACCGGTTGACCGTGAGGGTGGCCTCGACGTCGTCCGTCAGCTCCCCGGTGGCCTGCAGATCGAGGTACTGGCCCAGCATCACCTCGGTGCGCATCTCCGACAGCAGCGGCAGTACGGCGTCGAACTGGTCGGGCGTCAGACCGGCCGAGTGCAGGAGCTCGTCCGACCAGGTGAGGGCGAGGTCGCCGAGCAGCACCGCCCCGCTGACCCCGAACCGCTCGATCTGATCCGGTCTGCGGTCGGTGGCGCACAGCGCGGCCAGGGTGCGATGGATGGTCGGCCGGCCGCGACGGGTGTCGCTGTCGTCCATGACGTCGTCGTGGATCAGCGCGAAGGCGTGGAACATCTCCAGACAGGCGGCCACCCGGAACACCGTCTCGGTGTCCTCGCCGCCGCCGACGGCCTGCCAGCCGGTGACACACAACAGCGGCCGTATGCGCTTTCCGCCGGACAGGAAATCCTTCAGCAGCCCGGAGAGATACGGCAGATGGTGTTGCGGAGTGGTGCCGGCCTTGGCCGTCAGGAAATCTTCGAGTACGACGTCCACCGACTTGCGGACGGTATCCGCATCCAAGCGGCCGGGGCTGAGCGTGGGCGTGGTCATGCGACTGACTCCTCCACGTCGAAATGTCGAAATCCGTTGATTAAGGAGAAGAAAACAGGCACGCGGAAACCCTTGCTTCCTACGGAAAAGATGGATTGCCGTCCGTGCTCTGTACGGCACCACGAAGGCAGGCGTGCGTCATGACCGCCGCCCCATGGTCGATATATCGAACGCCCGTGACGGGCGCGACGATCAGACGCTCAGGGAATCGTGCGGTCGGCGCGGTCGGGTCATTTCCGCGCGTGGAATCCGGGCCGGGCCGCAAAGAGGCCACGGCCGGTGCGACACCCGCGTGGACATCATCGGTTCGATGGATGCCAGGTGTGCGCGGGCACACTCAATTACGCCCATTTTATTCCCCCTGAGTGCCGCCGGTCCCCCCACTCGGACATGAGCAGTCTAGACGCAAGATCGACGGATTCGGAAGCCCGTTCTGGTATCGCGCCTATCACTTGACGGCTGAAGGGGGCGGGGTGCTGTCGCCGCGCCCGGAGCGGTCCGAAACCGGGCAACTCGCCCCGTACGCGCCGAGTAACAGTGGAATAAGCGGCGGCGCAAATATGCACCCGGAGTGTTCGTTGAAAAGTGAACAGGACGCCGAAGGAACAGGGGCCGGACTGAACGGGGGCGAACGGAACGGGGCCCCGCCGTCACCGGCGGGGCCCCGTCCAATAGCGCGCGGCGGTATCAGACCTTGCGGTAGTCGTACGCCTCCGAGGCGGCCTGGAGCACCGCCTCCACATCCGCCCCGGTGGAGGCCGTGACGAGCGCCGCGACCGCGCCCTCCACGAGCGGCGCGTCCACCAGCCGGGTGCCGTCGGGCAGTTCGTCGCCCTCGGCCAGCAGCGCCTTGACGGACAGGACCGCGCTGCCCAGATCCACCAGGACCGCCACTCCGGCGCCCCGGTCGACCGCCTGGGCCGCCTCCGCTATCAGCTCCGGACTGGTGCCGAACCCGCCGTCCGCGGTGCCGCCCGCGGCGCGGACCGGTGCCGTGCCGCCTCCGGACAGCGCCTTCGCCAGTTCGGCGACGGAGTCGGCCACCGCCGCGCTGTGCGACACCAGGACTATGCCGACCTTCCCGCTCTCGTCGGTCATCGGCCCGCCTCCGCCAGTGCGCCGATGATCAGCGCCGACGAGGTGGCGCCCGGGTCCTGGTGGCCGACGCTCCGCTCACCCAGATAGCTGGCCCTGCCCTTGCGGGCCAGCATCGGCACGGTGGCCAGCGCCCCCTTCTCGGCGGCCTCGCCCGCGGCCGCGAACGAGCCGGTGCCCGCGCCCAGCGCCTCGACGGCGGGGAGCAACGCGTCCAGCATCGTCTTGTCGCCGGGCGCGGCGCCGCCGAGCTGCGCCACCGCGTCCACCCCGGCCCGCAGCGCGTCCGCCAGCTGCTGCGGGGTGATCTGCTCGGCGTCGCCGAGCGCCTTTCCGGCGCGCCGCAGCAGCGTCCCGTACAGCGGCCCGGAGGCCCCGCCGACCTTGGAGATCAGCTGGCGCCCGGCCAGGATGAGCGTGGCCCCGGGCGAGCCCGGGGGCTCCTTCTCCAGCGCCTCGGACACGGCGGCGAAGCCGCGCTGCATATTGGTGCCGTGGTCGGCGTCGCCGATCGCGGAGTCCAGGTCGGTGAGACGGGTCGCCTCACGGCTCACGGACGTGGCGGCGGCGGTGAGCCATCGGAGGAAGAAAGGGGTGTCGAGCACGTCGTCGACGGCGGGTTCACTGCTGGACACAGACGCCTCCTCGGGGTGTAGCCAACGGCGACAGCGTACGTATCGGGGGCCGGCCGGCCTCAGGCGCCCCAGCGCAGCCCGGCGGTCCGCACGGGCGCGTCCCACAGCCGCAGGAGGTCCTCGTCGACCTGGCACAGCGTGATCGAGGCGCCCGCCATGTCGAGTGATGTGACGTAGTTGCCGACGAGCGTACGCGCCACCGCCACCCGGCGCTCGCCGAGCGCCCGGTGCACCTCGGCGGCGAAGCCGTACAGCTCCAGCTGCGGGGTCGCCCCCATGCCGTTGACGAGCAGCAGCACCGGGCTGTCCGGGCGCAGATCCTCGACCACCACCTCCACCGCGTAGTCGGCGATCTCGCGGGAGGTCATCATCGCCCGCCGCTCACGCCCCGGCTCGCCGTGGATGCCCACGCCCAACTCCAGCTCCCCGGCGGGGAGGTCGAAGGTGGGGCCGCCCTTGGCCGGGGTGGAGCAGGCGGTGAGCGCGACGCCGAAGCTCCGCGAGAGCTCGTTCACCCGCCGGGCGATCGACTCCACCCGCTCCAGCGGCGCGCCCTCGTCGGCCGCCGCGCCCGCGATCTTCTCCACGAACAGGGTGGCGCCGGTGCCGCGCCGGCCCGCCGTGTAGAGGCTGTCGGTGACCGCCGCGTCGTCGTTGACCAGGACCTTGGCGATCTGGATGCCCTCGTCCTCGGCGAGCTCGGCGGCCATGTCGAAGTTGAGCACGTCGCCCGTGTAGTTCTTGACGATGAACAGCACGCCCTTGCCGCTGTCCACGGCCGCCGCGGCGCGCACCATCTGGTCCGGCACCGGGGAGGTGAACACCTCGCCGGGGCAGGCGGCGTCGAGCATGCCGGGGCCCACGAAACCGCCGTGCAGCGGTTCGTGCCCCGAGCCGCCGCCGGAGACCAGTCCCACCTTGCCCTCGATCGGCGCGTCCCGCCGGACGATCACCCGGTTGTCGACGTCGACGATCAGCTCGGGGTGGCAGGCGGCCAGTCCGCGCAGGGCGTCGGCGACCACGGTCTCGGGGACGTTGATGAGCATTTTCATAGGTGTGTCCGTCCTCCGCCGGATGGGGGTGTGCACCGCTGCAACAGCGTACGGATCCGTCGCGTCCCTGGCACCCCTTGGACACTGAGCCGAACGGCCTAATAGGACGAAAAAGGTACATAGTCATCATATGGTGCGCGCATGGAGAATACTGCCGCACCGGCGGCCGCCGTCCTGCCCCCGCGCCCCCAGCACCGCCCGCCGCAGCGGTATCGTCGTCCGGCCCCCTGGCTCGGCCTGGTCGCCATCGGATACGCCGTGGTCCAGCTCGCCATGGTGATCCCGCACACCGGGCACGCGCTGGGCTGGGACGAGTCCGTGTATGTCTCCCAGGTCGATCCGCGCACCCCGCCCGCGTACTTCAGCGCACCCCGCTCGCGCGGCGTCAGTCTCCTGGTCGCGCCCCTCGTATCCGCCACCGACTCCATTCCGGCGCTGCGGATCCTGCTGATGCTGCTGTCCGCGGGCGCGCTCTACGGCGCCTTCCGGGTCTGGGCCCGGCTGCTGCCCGCACCCCAGGTGGCCCTGGCCGCGCTGCTGTTCTCCGGGCTGTGGATCACCCAGATCAGCGGGCCGGCGGTGATGCCCAACCTCTGGGTGGCGATCGGCGCCGTGGCCGCCGTCGGCTGGTTCCTCCGGGTGCCCGACGAACCGAACGCCCGCTGGTGGCTGGCCGCCGTCCTCGCGGGCGTCACCCTGGTCCGCACCCCCGACGGGGGATGGCTCACCCTGCCGCTGCTGATCGGCGCGATCGGGGTGCGCACCTGGCGCCCCGCCCTGCTTCCGCTGATCGGCGGACCGCTGCTCGGCGCCGCCCAGTGGATCGGCGAGGCGTACGACCGCTTCGGCGGCATCGGGGAGCGGCTGAACGTCTCCAGCGACGTCGAGGGCGGCATGGGCCTGCACTTCAGCGTCGGCGCCGCGCTGCGCAGCCTCAACGGGCCCCAGCTGTGCCGCCCCTGCGAGGTGCCGCTGCGCCACCCGGAGCTGACCGTGTGGTGGCTGGCGCTGCCCGTGCTGACCCTTCTCGCCGTGCACACCGCCCTGCGCGACCGCCAGGAGCTGCGCCGGGTGCGGGTGGGGCTCGGCCGCCCGGCCGTCCGGCCCCCGGGCGTACCGCTGACCGTGCTGCCCATCGCCTGCGCGGCCACCCTCGCCCTGCCCTATCTGCTGCTCATCGGCTACTCCGCACCGCGCTTCCTGATGCCCTCCTACGCGCTGCTGGCGCTGCCGATCGCCGGGCTGGTGTTCCGCGCCGTACGGGCCGCGCGGTCGCCGCAGCACCTGGCGGTCGCCCTCGGGGTGATCATCACGCTCCATCTGGCGAGCCAGTTCGTCATCCTCAACCACACCGCCAAGCAGTCCGACGCCACCACCGGCCGCTATCGCACCGCCGCGAAGGGGCTCCAGCGGCTGGGGCTGCGCCCGCCCTGCCTGGTGACCGGTGACCGCGCCCTGCCCGTCGCGTACCACGCGGGCTGCTCCTCCGCCCAGACCAGCGGGAACAACCGGTCCACCACCCTGCCCTCGCTGCTGCGCCGCGCCGCCCGGGAGCCGACCGCGCTGCTGCTGCGGCGCGGCCGGGCCCGGCCCCCGGCCTACGCCCGCACCTGGGTCGCCTATCCGCTGCCGGGCACCGAGTGGAACGCGTATCTGCCCCCGGACCAGGCGCGGGAGTGGGAAGTCCGGAAATCCCGACAGGAGACGTCCGGAAACGGTCCGAGCATGGGCGCCATGACGATGACCTACCCGACCACCAGCTGGGCCGGATTCGCGGCGGCCGAGCCCGCCTTCGCCGAGTACGCCCAGGACCGCTTCCGGCGCTACCGCCACCATGTGCTGGCCACCCTGCGCCAGGACGGCTCCCCGCGGGTCACCCCGCTCGAAGTGAACTTCCTCTCCGGCGAGTTGTGGCTCGGCATGATGCCGGAGTCGCGCAAGGCGCTGGACCTGCGCCGCGACCCCCGGTTCTCGGTGCAGGCCAACCCCGGCCCGGGCGAGGACCTGACCGAGGGCGACATCCGGGTGAGCGGCCGGGCGGTCGAGGTGACCGACCCCGGGACGATCGCCCGCTTCGCCGAGGAGATCCGGCCGCCCGAGCCCTTCCACCTCTTCCGCGCCGAGGTGACCGAGGTGGTGCACACCACCCTGGAGAACGGGCGGCTGGTACTGCGCACCTGGCGTCCGGGCCAGCCGGTTCGGGTCGTACGGCCGGGCGGCGACGACACCCCGTCCCGGACGGCGGGCTGAGACCCGGGCCGTGGACCGGGTCGACCCGCCCGGTCCACGGCCCTTCCGTATTTTTGGAACACGTTCTACCGTGCCCCTCGATCCCAGGACGCTCCCAGCCCGCCGTCATGGCGCACGCGAGACTCCAGGAGGGGCCGTGGACCTCGAATACACCCCTGATCAGCGGCGGTTGCGCGATGAGCTGCGCGCGTACTTCGCCGAACTGGTCCCCGATGACGCCTACGCCCGCTACGCCGACTCCACCGGGCAGAAGCGGTTCTACCGCGAGACCATCCGCCGGCTCGGCACCGACGGCTGGCTGGGGGTGGGCTGGCCCGAGGAGTACGGCGGGCGCGGGCTCGGCCCGGTCGAGCAGTTCATCTTCTTCGACGAGGCGGCCCAGGCCGGGGTGCCGCTGCCGCTGATGGCGCTCAACACCGTCGGGCCCACCATCATGCGGTTCGGCACCGAGGAGCAGAAGGCGTACTTCCTGCCCAAGGTGCTCTCCGGCGAGATCGACTTCGCGATCGGCTACAGCGAGCCCGACGCCGGTACGGACCTCGCCTCCCTCAAGACCCGCGCGGTGCGCGACGGCGACACCACCTCCGGCCACTACACAGTCAACGGCCAGAAGACCTGGACCACCAACGGCGACACCGCCGACTGGGTCTGGCTCGCGGTCCGCACCGACCCCGACGCCAAACCCCACAAGGGCATCAGCATCCTGCTGGTCCCGACCGACGACCCCGGCTACTCCGCCACCCTCATCAAAACCCTCGCCTCCCACGACACCACCGCCAGCTACTACGAGGACATCCGCGTCCCGGCCACCCGCCGCGTCGGCGCCGAGAACGAGGGCTGGCGCATGATCACCACCCAGCTCAACTACGAGCGGGTCACCCTCGCCGCCCACGGCACCATGGCCATCCGCGCCCTGCGCGGCGTCCGCCAGTGGGCCGCCGACACCAAGCTGCCCGACGGCCGCCGGGTGATCGACCTGGGCTGGGTGCGCGGCCGGCTGGCCCGCACCCACGCCCGGCTCGACGCCATGAAGCTGCTCAACTGGCAGATGGTGGAGGCCCTCGAGCGGGAGGCCCTCACCCCGCAGGACGCCTCCGCCGTCAAGGTCTACGGCTCCGAGGCACGCCGTGACGCCTACGCCTGGCTGATGGAGATCGTCGGCGCCGCCGGTCCGCTCAAGGAGGGCTCGGCGGGCGAGGTCCTCCACGGCGAGCTGGAGCGCGGCTACCGCAGCAGCGTCGTCTTCACCTTCGGCGGCGGCAACAACGAGGTCCAGCGGGAGATCATCTCCTGGATCGGGCTGGGGATGCCACGGGTGCGCCGCTGAGCCGCCGCCCGGCGGCGCTTCCCGCGAGGGGTCCGGTGCCGGGCCCGGTGCCGGTGCCGGTGGAGACCGCCCCGGTCAGCCGCCGACGTACGCCGCGAGGTGCTCACCGGTGAGGGTGGACCGGGCGGCCACGAGGTCGGCCGGGGTGCCCTCGAAGACGACGCGGCCACCGTCGTGACCGGCACCGGGGCCGAGGTCGACGATCCAGTCGGCGTGCGCCATGACGGCCTGGTGGTGCTCGATGACGATGACCGACTTGCCGGAGTCCACGAGCCGGTCCAGCAGCCCGAGCAGCTGCTCGACATCGGCGAGGTGCAGCCCGGTGGTCGGCTCGTCCAGGACGTAGACCCCGCCCTTGTCGGCCATGTGCACGGCCAGCTTGAGCCGCTGCCGCTCGCCACCGGACAGCGTGGTGAGCGGCTGGCCGAGGGTGAGGTAGCCGAGTCCGACGTCCGTCATCCGCTGAAGGATCTTGTGGGCCGCCGGGGTGCGCGCCTCGCCGCTGCCGAAGAACTCCTCGGCCTCGGTCACCGGCATCGCCAGCACCTCGCTGACGTCACGGCCGCCGAGGTGGTAATCCAGCACCGAGGCGCTGAACCGCTTGCCCTCGCAGTCCTCGCATGGGGTGGCCACGCTCTGCATGATCGCCAGGTCCGTGTAGATGACACCGGCGCCGTTGCAGGTGGGGCAGGCGCCCTCGGAGTTGGCGCTGAACAGCGCCGGCTTGACGCCGTTGGCCTTCGCGAACGCCTTGCGGATCGGGTCCAGCAGCCCGGTGTACGTGGCCGGGTTGCTCCGGCGCGAGCCGCGGATCGGGGTCTGGTCCACCGAGACCACACCCTCCGGGGCCGGGATGGAGCCGTGGACGAGCGAGCTCTTGCCGGAGCCCGCGACGCCGGTGATGACGCAGAGCACCCCGAGCGGGATGTCGACGTCGACGTCCCGCAGGTTGTTCGCGGACGCGCCCCGGATCTCCAGTTGCCCGGTGGCCTTGCGGACCGTGTCCTTGAGCGTGGCCCGGTCGTCGAGATGGCGGCCGGTGACGCCGTCACTCGCCCGCAGCCCCTCGACGGTGCCCTCGAAGCACACGGTGCCGCCCGCCGTGCCGGCGCCGGGGCCGAGGTCCACGACATGGTCGGCGATGGCGATCGTCTCCGGCTTGTGCTCCACCACGAGCACGGTGTTGCCCTTGTCCCGCAGCCGCAGCAGCAGGTTGTTCATCCGCTGGATGTCATGCGGGTGCAGACCGATGGTGGGCTCGTCGAAGACGTACGTCACATCGGTGAGCGAGGAGCCGAGGTGGCGGATCATCTTGGTGCGCTGGGCCTCGCCACCGGAGAGCGTGCCCGAGGCCCGGTCGAGTGAGAGATAGCCGAGGCCGATCTCCACGAACGAGTCCAGGGTGTGCTGGAGCTTGGTGAGCAGCGGCGCCACCGACGGCTCCGTCAGCCCGCGGACCCAGCCGGCCAGGTCACGGATCTCCATCGCGCACGCGTCGGCGATGTTGACCTTGCCGATCTTCGAGGAGCGGGTCAGCTCGCTGAGCCGGGTGCCGTCGCACTCGGGGCATTCGGCGAAGGTGACCGCCCGGTCCACGAAGGCCCGGATGTGCGGCTGCATCGACTCCCGGTCCTTGGACAGGAAGGTCTTCTGGAGCTTCGGGATCAGCCCCTCGTAGGTGAGGTTGACCCCGTTGATCTTCACCTTGGTCGGCTCGCGGTAGAGGAAGTCGTGCCGCTCCTTCTTGGTGTACTTGGCGATCGGCTTGCCCTTGTCGAAGAAGCCCGACTCGGAGATGACCCGCACCACCCAGCCGTCCCCGGTGTAGGTGGGAATGGTGAACGGGTCCTCGGAGAGCGACTTGGAGTCGTCGTACAGCTGGGCGAGGTCGATGTCGGAGACCCTGCCCCGGCCTTCGCAGTGGGTGCACATGCCGCCGGTGCGGCTGAAGCTCACCTTCTCGGTCTTCGTCTTCTCGGCCCCGCGGTCGACCGTGAAGCCACCGGTCGCCGAGACCGAGGCCACGTTGAAGGAGTACGCGGCGGGCGGGCCGATGTGCGGTGTGCCGAGCCGGCTGAAGAGGATGCGCAGCATCGCGTTGGCGTCGGTGGCGGTGCCCACGGTGGAGCGGGGGTCGGAGCCCATCCGCTGCTGGTCGACGGTGATGGCGGTGGTCAGCCCGTCGAGCACGTCGACCTCGGGGCGCGCCAGGTTCGGCATGAAGCCCTGGAGGAAGGCGCTGTAGGTCTCGTTGATCAGCCGCTGTGACTCGGCGGCGATGGTGTCGAACACCAGCGAGCTCTTGCCCGAGCCCGAGACGCCGGTGAACACCGTCAGCCGACGCTTCGGGAGCTCGATGCTGACGTCCTTGAGGTTGTTCTCACGCGCGCCGTGCACCCGGATCAGATCGTGGCTGTCGGCGGCGTGGGGTTCAGGCGACCCCGCGTCCTTGTCCGTGGCCCTGCTCATGGTGTCTCCATCTGTTCGGGCGGGGGCCGTCGCGCGGCCCCCGCCGGTGTCGCCCGAATCGACCCGACCGGCTTCGAACAATACGTCCGATTCGCAGGTCATGGCTTGACGCTAGCCACGCCCCCGTGACCGGGGCTTCTTCATTCCTGATCGGTTGCCGTCCCGACCCGGTACCCTCGACCGGTCCGGGCGCCCGTCGCTCCCGGGCCGCACCGGCGCCCGCTGTGGGAAACTGAGCCGGTGAAACGGCAGGATCTCGATGACCTCGTCCGGCTGCGGCGGGCCCGCGACCGGATGGACCGCGACTACGCCGAGCCGCTCGACGTCCCGGCGCTGGCGCGGGGCGCCCTGATGTCGCCGGGCCACTTCTCCCGCAGCTTCCGCGCCGCCTTCGGCGAGACCCCGTACAGCTATCTGATGACCCGCCGCATCGAGCGGGCCAAGGCGCTGCTGCGGCGCGGCGACCTCACGGTGACCGAGGTCTGCGTCGCGGTCGGCTGTACCTCACTGGGGTCGTTCAGCTCGCGCTTCACACAGCTGGTCGGCGAGAGCCCGAGCGGCTACCGGGCCCGCGGCCATGACCACGGCGCCGCCATCCCGGCGTGCATGGCCAAGATCCACACGCGACCGGTCAGGAATGGAGAAGCGGGCTCCGCCCCCCGGCCGTAGCGTGAGCGGCATGGACATCACCCTTTCCACATGCTTCATCGCCGTCGACGACCACGACAAGGCGATCGCCTTCTACCGCGATGTGCTCGGCCTCGAGGTGCGCAATGACGTCGGATTCGAGGGGATGCGCTGGGTGACCGTCGGGTCGCCCTCGCAGCCGGACGTGAGCATCGTCCTGGAGCCGCCGCTCGCCGACCCGAACGCCTCACCGGCCGACAGACAGACCATGGCGGAGCTGCTGGCCAAGGGCCTGCTGCGCGGCGTCCTCTTCGCGACGGACGACTGCGACGCCACCTTCGAGCGCATCAGCGGCGCGGGCGGCGAGGTGCTGCAGGAGCCCATGGACCAGCCCTACGGCGTCCGCGACTGCGCCTTCCGCGACCCCGCCGGCAATCTGCTGCGCTTCACCCAGCCGCTCAAGAAGTGAGCCCCGGGCGGCCCCGCCCCGCAGGGGCGCGGGGCTGTATCGATATGCGGCTCCGCCGCGGGGCGCGACCAGCCACGACGGCGCCGCAGACGATCGACGGCAGGTCAGGGCACGTCCAGCGGAGCGCCTAGGCTGGCCGTCGGGAGGTGGTGGCCATGGCGGCGGCCATACGGCGGGGCGGACCGGACGGCGACCCGGGGCTCTACGGTCCACGGTCGGTCACCTGGCAGATGCACGGCGACCCGGTGATGTGGATCGCGGGCGTGCGTGCCCTGTACCTCCAGGCCCTGCATCCGCTCGCGGTGCGCGGCGTCACCCAGAACTCCGACTTCCGCAAGGACGCCTGGGGACGGCTGCTGCGCACCGCGCGGTTCGTCGCCACCGTCACCTACGGCACCACCGAGGCGGCCGAGCGGGCGGGCGCCAAGGTCCGCGGCATTCACCGCAGGCTCTCCCTGACCGACCCGGCCACCGGGGTCCGGTACGGGGTCGACGAGCCCGAGCTGCTGCTGTGGGTGCACTGCGCCGAGCTCGACTCCTACCTCCATGTGATGCGGCGCTCCGGCTATCCGCTCACCGACTCCCAGGCGGACGCCTACGTCGCCGAGAACGTGGTGTCCGCCCGGCTGGTCGGCCTCGACCCCGCCGCCGTACCGGGCGATACGGCGGCGCTCGCCGCCTACTTCGCGAAGGTGCGCCCCGAACTCGCCGCCACCCCCGACGCCCGCGAGGTGGACGCCTTTCTGCGGCGGCCCCCGGTCCATGCCCTGCTCGTCCCGGCGCGCGAGGTGATCTGGGGGCGCTTCGCCTCGCTCGCCTACGGGACGCTGCCCCCGTACGCCCACGCACTGTACGGGCGCCCGGCGCCCCCGCCGCGGGTGGTCACCCGCAGGCTGCGGGCGATGGGCGGGGCGCTGCGCTGCATCCCGCCCAGGGCCCGCTGGCAGCTGCCGCCGAAGCACATCATGCGGGCGGTCGAACGGCTCGGCCCGGGCAGCCGCCCCTCGCCCTACAAACTGCGCAGAAACGCGGCCATACTGGACAGCGGGGATGCGACGGGTGCACGGCCGTTCGCGGCCGGTCTCCACGGGGGCGGCGGGAGCTGACTTCCGCCAAGGCAGGGGGAGCATGGCGGACATCAAGCTGATCCAGGGCCGGTACCGGCTGCTGGACCGGATCGGGCGCGGGGGAATGGGCGAGGTGTGGCGGGCGCGGGACGAGTCGCTCGGCCGCCGCGTCGCCGTCAAATGCCTCAAACCGCTGGGGTCGCGGCACGACCCCTCGTTCACCGGTGTGGTGCGCGAGCGCTTCCGGCGGGAGGCGCGGGTGGCCGCCGCGCTGCAGCACCGGGGCGTCACGGTGGTGCATGACTTCGGCGAGCACGAGGGTGTGCTGTACCTGGTCATGGAGCTGCTGGAGGGCCGCGACCTCGGTCGGCTGCTGGGCGACGACGCGCGCCGGCCGCTGCCGGTCCCCGAGGTGCTGGACATCGCCGAGCAGGTGGCCGAGGCCCTCGCCTACACCCATGACCAGGGCGTGGTGCACCGCGACCTGAAGCCGGCCAACATCATGCGGCTCACCGACGGCACCGTGAAGCTCTGCGACTTCGGCATCGCCCGCCTCGGCGACGACGTCGGCTTCACCTCCCGGCTCACCGGCACCGGCATCGCCATGGGCACCCCGCACTACATGTCGCCCGAGCAGATCGCGGGCGGCCCGGTCGACCACCGCAGCGATCTGTACTCGCTGGGCTGTGTGCTCTACGAACTGGCCACGGGGGCGCCGCCGTTCGCCCTCGACGACGCCTGGGCGATCCTCGTCGGCCACCGCCACACCCCGCCCGCACCGCCCCGCCGCCACCGGCCCGAGCTCCCCGAGCCGTTCGAGCGCGCCGTCCTCGATCTGCTGGCCAAGACCCCGGAGGACCGTCCGCGTGACGCCGCCGAGTTCGCCGGGCGGATCGCCCCGGGGCGTGCGTCCCGGCGGCCGTCGCCGTTCCCCGAGCCGCGCGGCGCGCTCCCGGCCGCGGGACCGTTGGTTCCCAGCCTTCTGACCGCCGGGCCGCCGGCTCCGCGCCTCCCGGCCTGGGCCCGTCGTATGACCACCGGGTCCAAGGCGCACACCGGCGGGGTGGGACTGCTGTCGGCGACCCCGCCCGACGCGTCGGCCGCGCTCACCGGCGCCTGGACCGGGGGCCGGGCGGGGGGCCGGAGCGGGGGCCGCGGCACCGCTGACCCCGCCCCGCCGGGGATGCGGGCCCGGTTCGCGGAGCGGCACCGCGCCGGGCTGGACCTTGGGCGGGCGGGCCGCTGGGCGGAGGCCGTGGAAACCCACCGCGCGGTGGCCGCCGAGCGCGAGCTCGCACTGGGCGCCGACCACCCCGACACCCTCGCCAGCCGCTACGAGATCGCCTTCGCCCTCGGGATCCTGGGCCGCCCCGGCGACGCGCTGCGCGAGTACGAGCAGGTCGCGGCGGGCCGCTGGCGCGTCCTGGGCCCCGACCATCCGGACACCCTCGCCGCCCGTCAGGAGACCGCGTTCACCCTGGGCCGCCTCGGCCGCTTCACCGAGGCCCAGGACGTCTACACCGCCGTGCTCGCCGCCCGCGAGCGGACCATCGGCGCCGACCACCCCGACACCCTGCGCTGCCGCCACAACCTCGCCTTCAACCTGGGCTGTCTGGGGCGCCGGGCGGAGGCGTACCGGATGGCGGAGCGGGTGGCCGCGGCCCGCGCCCGGGTGCTGGGCCCCGACCACCCCGACACCCTGGTCACCCGCTACGAGGTGGCCTGCGCCCTCGGCCGCCTCGACCGCTGGGGCGAGGCCCTGGGCATCTTCCGCGAGGTGGCCGCCGCCCGCGCCCGCACCCTCGGCCCCCACCACCCCGAGACCCTCGCGGCCCGCTATGAGATCGGCGCCGGTCTGGGGCGGTTGGGCCGGGGCGAGGAGGCCCTCGCGGTCTACCGCGCCCTGGTCGAGGACCGCACCCGCGCCCAGGGCCCGGCCGATCCGGAGACCCTGCGCGCCCGGCACGGCCTCGGTGTCGGCCTGGGGCGGTTGGGCCGCTGGGAGGAGGCGCTCGCCGAGGCGCGGGAGGTCTGCGCCCTGCGCGAGCGCGCCCTGGGCCCGGACCACCCCGACACCCTGGTCAGCCGTCGCGAGGTCGCCGTCGCCCTGGGCTGGCTCGGCCGCTGGTCCGACGCGCTGACCGGCTACCGCCGGGTGACCAGCGCCCGCGTGCGCGTCCTCGGCCCCGACCATCCCGACACCCTGGTCAGCCGCGGCGACGAAGCGCACTGCCTGGAGCGGCTGGGCCGCCGCGAAGAGACGGCCGAGGCGGCTGAGGCGGCCGGGACGGCTGAGGCGGCCGGGACGGCTGAGGCGGCCGGGACGGCTGAGGCGGCCGGGACGGCGGGGCGGCGTCCTCGGCCGAGGTGACCTCCGGCGGCAGAGGTGACCTCCCGTGGCCGAGGCGATCCCCTGCGGCCGAGGTGACCCCTGGCAGCCGGGGCGACCCCCTGGCGGCCTGGCCCCGGCGATCACCGCGTGCTAACCAGAGGGCATGTCTCACAGCGATGCGTACGACGTCGTCATCGTCGGCGGTGGTCACAACGGTCTGGTCGCCGCCGCGTACCTCGCCCGCGCCGGGCGGAGCGTGCTGGTGCTCGAGCGCCTCGGCCACACCGGTGGCGCCGCCGTGTCCACGCGGCCCTATCCCGGGGTGGACGCACGGCTCTCCCGTTACTCCTACCTGGTCAGCCTGTTGCCGCGGCGGATCGTCGACGACCTCGGACTGCGCTTCGCGGTGCGCAAGCGCGCGGTGTCCTCGTACACGCCCGACGTCCGGGGCGGGCGTCCCACCGGGCTGCTGGTGGACACCGCCGCCACGGGCAGGACGCGCGCCGCGTTCGAGCGGCTGACCGGGTCGGACCGGGAGTACGCGTCCTGGGAGCGGTTCTACGGCATGACCCAGCGCGTCGCCGAGCGGGTCTTCCCCACGCTGACCGAGCCGCTGCCCACCCGGGAGGAGCTGCGGGCGCGGATCGGGGACGACGCGGTGTGGCGGGCGCTGTTCGAGCGGCCGCTGGGGGAGGCGATCGAGGCCGCGTTCGACGACGACCTCGTCCGGGGTGTGGTCCTCACCGACGCGCTCATCGGCACCTTCGCCCATGCCCACGACCCGTCGCTGCGTCAGAACCGCTGCTTCCTGTACCACGTGATCGGCGGCGGCACCGGCGACTGGGACGTTCCCGTCGGCGGCATGGGCGCGCTCACCGACGCGCTCGCCGACGCCGCCCGCGCGGCGGGCGCGCGGATCGCGACCGGGCGTGAGGTCATGTCGATCGCCACCGACGGCACCTCGGCGGAGGTGCGGTACGCGGGTGAGGCGGGGGAGGGCACCGCGGCCGCCCGGTATGTGCTCGTCGGGGCGGCGCCCCGCGAGCTGGCCCGGCTGCTGGGCGAGGAGCCGCCCGCCCCGCCCGCCGAAGGGGCCCAGCTCAAGGTGAACATGCTGCTGCGCAGGCTGCCCGCGCTGCGCGACCGCGAGGTGGACCCGCGCGAGGCGTTCTCCGGGACGTTCCACATCGCCGAGGGGTACGGCGCGCTGGAGGAGGCGTACCGCCAGGCGGCCGCGGGGGAGCTGCCCCACCGGCCGCCGTCGGAGATCTACTGCCACTCGCTGACCGACCCGTCGATCCTCGGCCCGGAGCTCGCCCGCGAGGGCTATCAGACCCTGACCCTGTTCGGACTGCACACCCCCGCCCGGCTGTTCACCGAGGACAACGACGCGGCTCGCGCCGCGCTGCTGCGCGCCACCCTGGCGGAGCTGGACGCCCATCTGGCCGAGCCGATCACCGACTGTCTGGCCCTGGACGCCGACGGCCGGCCGTGCATCGAGGCCAAGACCCCGCTGGACCTGGACGCCGACCTGCGGCTGCCCGGCGGCAACATCTTCCACCGGGACCTGGCCTTCCCGTACGCCCAGGAGGGCACCGGCCGCTGGGGCGTGGAGACGCGCCACGCCAATGTGCTGCTGTGCGGCGCGGGCGCGGTGCGCGGCGGCGGGGTGAGCGGGATCCCCGGGCACAACGCGGCCATGGCGGTGCTGGAGAAGTGACCTCCGGGAGCCCTCCGGACGGCCCCGGGACGGTTTTCTTGCGCCGAATCTGACGTAGCGTCAGAAAAACTCTTCCTTCGTCCGGCGCGCTGCGGCATCCTGCCGACCATGCAGACGGAGCTGAGCGCAAGGCTGGGTGTCGAGCACGCCGTCTTCGGCTTCACGCCGTTCCCCGCCGTGGCCGCGGCGATCAGCCGGGCCGGCGGCTTCGGTGTGCTCGGCGCGGTCCGCTACGGCGCGGGCGAGGAGCTGGCCCGCGACCTCGACTGGATGGAGGCGCACACCGACGGCAGACCGTACGGCCTGGACGTCGTGATGCCCGCGAAGAAGGTGGAGGGGGTCACCGAGGCCGATATCGAGGCGATGATCCCCGAGGGCCACCGCACCTTCGTCCGGGAGACCCTCGCCAAGCACGGCGTACCCGAACTGGCCGAGGGCGAGGCGTCCGGCTGGCGGATCACCGGCTGGCTCGAGCAGGTGGCCCGCAGCCAGCTCGACGTGGCCTTCGACTACCCCGTGAAACTCCTGGCCAACGCCCTGGGCTCACCCCCGGCCGACGTCGTCGCCCGAGCCCATGACCACGGCATCCTCGTGGCCGCCCTCGCGGGCAGCGCCCGCCACGCCCTCCACCACAAGGAGGCCGGGCTGGATGTCATCGTCGCCCAGGGCTACGAGGCGGGCGGCCACACCGGCGAGATCGCCTCCATGGTGCTCACCCCCGAGGTGGTGCGGGCGGTGGACCCGCTGCCCGTACTCGCCGCGGGCGGCATCGGCAGTGGCGAGCAGATCGCCGCCGGGCTGGCGCTGGGCGCCCAGGGCGTGTGGATCGGCTCCCTCTGGCTCACCACCGAGGAGGCCGAACTCCATTCGGCGGCCCTCATCCGCAAGCTGCTGGCGGCCGGATCCGGGGACACCGTGCGCTCCCGCGCCCTGACCGGCAAACCCGCCCGCCAGCTGCGCACCGAATGGACCGACGCCTGGGAGGACCCGGACGGCCCGGGCCCGCTGCCCATGCCGCTGCAGGGGCTGCTGGTGGCCGAGGCCGTCTCGCGCATCCAGAAGTACGAGGTGGAACCGCTGCTCGGCACGCCGGTCGGCCAGATCGTCGGCCGGATGGACTCCGTCCGCCCGGTGCAAGCGGTCTTCGACGAGCTGACCCGCGGCTTCGAGCGCGCCATCGACCGCGTCAACCGCATCGCCGGACGCGCCTGACCGCGCCCGCCCCGCACACCACCGCCCACCCCGTCCATCCACCCCCGTTCGATATTCCCCTGACCCCGCCGTCAGAAGGAGGACCGGACCGCCATGTCCCCTACACCCAACGGCTTCTGGGCCCAGGCCGCGCTCGAGCCCGACCGCACCGTGCTCATCGCCCCGGACGGCGAGGAGTGGACCGCCGGGCGGCTGCACAGCGCGTGCAACCGGCTCGTCGCCGGGCTGCGCGCCGCCGGGCTGCGCCGCGGCGACGCCCTGGCGGTCGTCCTGCCCAACGGGGTGGAGTTCTTCGTCGCGGCGCTCGCCGCCACCCAGGCCGGGCTCTATCTGGTGCCGGTCAACCACCATCTGGTCGGCCCCGAGATCGCCTGGATCGTCTCCGACTCCGGCGCCAAGGTGCTGATCGCCCATGAGCGCTACGGCGGGCAGGCGGCCGCGGCCGCCGACGAGGCCGGGCTGCCCGCGACCCACCGCTATGCCGTCGGCGCCATCGACGGCTTCCGCCCGTACGCCGAACTCCTCGAGGGGCAGCCGGAGGAGCCGCCCGCCGACCGCGAGCTGGGCTGGGTGATGAACTACACCTCCGGCACCACGGGCCGGCCGCGCGGAATCCGCCGTGCGCTGACCGGAAAGCTCCCCGAGGAGAGCCACCTCGGCGGCTTCCTGCGGTTCTTCGGCATCACCCCGCGCGCCGAGGAGCCCGACCACGTCCATCTGGTGTGCTCACCGCTCTACCACACCGCCGTCCTGCAGTTCGCGAGCTCCTCGCTGCACATCGGCCATCCCCTGGTGCTCATGGACAAGTGGACGCCCCAGGAGATGCTGCGCCTGATCGACACCTACCGCTGTACGCACACCCATATGGTGCCGACCCAGTTCCACCGGCTGCTCGCCCTCCCCGACGAGGTCAAGCGGTCCTACGACGTCTCGTCGATGCGCCACGCCATCCACGGCGCCGCGCCCTGCCCCGACCACGTCAAGCGCGGGATGATCGACTGGTGGGGCGGCTGTGTCGAGGAGTACTACGCGGCCAGCGAGGGCGGCGGCGCCTTCGCCACCGCCGAGGACTGGCTGAAGAAACCGGGGACCGTCGGCCGCCCCTGGCCCATCAGCGAGATCGCCATTTTCGACGACGAGGGCACCCGGCTCCCGGCCGGTGAACTCGGCACCGTCTACATGAAGATGAGCACCGGGGGCTTCGCCTACCACAAGGACAAGTCCAAGACCGAGAAGAACCGCATCGGCGACTTCTTCACCGTCGGCGACCTCGGCCTCCTGGACGAGGACGGCTATCTCTACCTCCGCGACCGCAAGATCGACCTGATCATCTCCGGCGGGGTCAACATCTACCCCGCCGAGATCGAGGCCGCGCTGCTCACCCATCCGGCCGTGGCCGACGCCGCCGCCTTCGGAATTCCCCACGAGGACTGGGGCGAGCAGGTCATCGCGGTGGTGGAGCCCGCCGAGGGGCATGCGCCGGGACCCGGTCTTGCCGAGGAGATCCTCGCCCACTGCACCACCCGGCTCGCGGGCTACAAATGCCCCAAGTCGGTGGAGTTCATCGCCGAGATGCCGCGCGACCCCAACGGCAAGCTCTACAAGCGGCGGCTGCGCGAGCCGTACTGGGAGGGGGCGGCCGACGCGGGCCAGACCCCACACTGAGCGTGGGATGACCCCACACTGAGCGTGGGGTCGGCCGCGACGGCCCGCCCGATCCGGCCATTTCGCTCAAGGGGCCGGTTCCGCTTCCCGCGGGACCGGCCCCGTGGCGTGCTCGCGGTGCGGCGCCCTATCGTTCCAGGACCCGCCCCCCGGCCGCCCGGACGACGGCGCGGGCCGCCCGTACCGCCGAGAGAGGAACCTCGCCCATGCGACCGCATCCGTCCCCGCGCCATGCGCTGATCGCCGTGCTGGCCGCCGCCGTGCTGGCCACCGGGGCCACCGCCGCCGTCGCCGCACCGGCCGCACCGGCCGCACCGGCCGGACCGGCCGGACCGGCCGGACCGGCCCACGCCCGGCACGGCACCCTGCGGCCGCTGGTCGACCTGGCCGCGCAGCGGGTGCTGGTGGCCGACGAGGTCGCCGCCGCGAAGTGGGGCACGGACAGCCCGATCGACGACCCGGCTCGGGAGCGGGAGGTGTTGGAGGCGGTGGCGCGGCAGGCCGAGGAGCTGGGCGCCGACCCGGTGGCCACGTCGAGGATCTTCCGCGACCAGATCGAGGCCAGCAAGGTGGTCCAGCGCGGCCTCTACAGCCGCTGGGACGCCGACCCCTCACAGGCGCCCACCGAACGCCCCGACCTCGGCCGGGTCCGGCTGGAGATCAACCGGATCAACGGCGAACTCGTGGGCGCCATCGCGGACTCGGCGGCCGTGCGCGAGTCCCCCTCCTGCGTGGGACACCTCACGGCGGGGGCCGCCGCCGTGGTCCACGGGCGGCGTCTGGACCCGCTGCACACCGTGGCGCTGGGCCGCTCGCTGCCCTCGGTGTGCGAGCGCGGAGCGCCGTAAGGCGGTGGTCAGGGCGCGGGACGGTCGTTGAGGACGCGCTGGAAGAGCAGATGGTCCCGCCAGGCACCGGCGATGTGCAGATAGTCCGGCGCCATGCCGATCCGGGTGAATCCGCAGCCCAGCAGGGTGCGTTGGGAGGGGACGTTCTCCACCAGGGTGCTGGCCTCGATCCGGTGCAGTCCGAGCCGCTCGTCGGCCGTCCGGCAGACGGACCGGACGGCCAGGGTGGCCAGCCCGCGGCCGACGTGTCCGGCGTCGATCCAGTAGCCGAGATGGGCGTTGCGCCAGGGGCCGAGGACGATGTGCGACAGCGTGACCGCGCCCAGGATCCGCTCGCCGCCGGCCAGCACCCAGGGCACCAGCCGGCCGGACTCCCACTGCTCCAGCTGGTCCCGCAGCCGGGCGGCCTGGCCGTCGGCGGTGAAGAAACCCTCGCCCCGCCGCGGGCTGGAGGGGCGCAGATGCTCGAGGTTGCGCGTGAACGCGTCCGCGAGCGCCTCGGCGTCGTCCTCGACGACGATCCGCATCGTGATCCCGTCGGCGAGGGTCACAGGAGGGGGAACGATCACCCGGTCAGCCTAGTCGGTCTCACTGAAGTCCGGCGGTTCGGTCGCGCCCCGAAGGGGCGCGGGGCTGGGTCGATGTGCGGCTCCGCCGCGTGGGCGCGACCAGCCACGATGCAGCCGCAGACGATCGACGGCAGGTCAGGGGGCTTCCCGCGGAGCGCTTCGGTCCGCTCCCTCCGCCTCCGCCACCGCCCGCGCCCAGCGGTAGTCCGCCTTGCCGCTGGGGGAGCGCTGGATGCGGTCGGTGAAGACGACCGTACGGGGGATCTTGTAGCCCGCGAGCCGCTCCCGGCAGTGGTCGCGGACCGCGTCGGCGGTGAGCGCGGACGCCTCCGTACGGGGCTGGACGACGGCCGCGACGCGATGGCCCCAGCGGGTGTCCGGCACGCCCGCCACCAGCGCGTCGTACACATCCGGATGGGCCTTCAGGGCCTGTTCGACCTCCTCCGGATAGACCTTCTCGCCCCCGGTGTTGATGCACTGGGAACCGCGCCCGAGGACGGTGATCACACCGTTCTCGTCGACGGTCGCCATGTCGCCGAGCAGCACCCAGCGCTCCCCGTCCGCCTCGAAGAACGTCTCGGCGGTCTTCTTCGGGTCGTTGTAGTAGCCGAGCGGCACATGGCCGCGCTGGGCGATCCGGCCGGGCTCACCGGGTGCCACCGGGGCGAGGGTCGCCGGGTCCACCACCGTCGTCCGGGCGTTGACGCTCAGCCGGAAGCCCTTCTCGGGGCCGGAGTCGGCGGTGGCCGTGCCGTTGAAACCGGACTCCGAGGAGCCGAAGTTGTTCAGCAGCAGGGTGTGCGGGGAGAGCTCGGCGAACTGGGCGCGTACGGTCTCCGAGAGGATCGCGCCCGAGCTGCTGACGCTGAGCAGCGAGGAGAGATCGGTGCCCTTGAGGGGCCCGGTCAGGGCGTCCACCAGGGGGCGCAGCATCGCGTCGCCGACCAGCGAGGCCGCGGTGACCTTCTCCTTCTCGATGGTCCTCAGCACCTCCTCCGGCACGAACTTCCGGTGCAGCACCACCTTCTGGCCGAAGTTGAACGCGATGAAGGCCGTAAGGGTGGAGGTTCCGTGCATCAGCGGCGGGGTGGGGAAGAAGACCAGTCCCTCGCCGCCCGCGGCCACCCGCTCGGCCAGCTCCTCCGGGCGTTCGACGGGCTGGCCGGTCGGGGCGCCGCCGCCCAGTCCGGAGAAGAAGAGGTCCTCCTGCCGCCAGACCACGCCCTTGGGCATCCCGGTGGTGCCGCCGGTGTAGATGATGAAGCGGTCGTCGGCGGACCGGGCCGGGAAGCCGCGCTCGGGCGACCCGGACGCCTCGGCGTCGGCGAACGCCACGGACGGACCGGGGCCGTCCCCGGTGCCGACCCGCACCAGATGGCGCAGGGTGCCGGTGTGGGGCAGCGCGGCGGCCACCCGTTCGCCGAACTCGGCGTCGTAGACCAGCGCGGCCAGCTCCGCGTCCCGGTAGAGGTAGACCAGCTCGTCCTCGACGTAGCGGTAGTTGACGTTCACCGGCACCGCCCGGATCTTCAGGCAGGCGAGCGCGGTCTGGAGGTACTCCACGCCGTTGCACAGATGCAGTCCGACATGCTCGCCCGGGGCGATCCCGCTGTCCATCAGATGGTGGCCGAGCCGGTTGGCGGCCGCGTCCAGCTGGGCGTAGCTGAGGCGTCGCCCGGCCCCGGTGCCGGGGTGGTCGAGGTACACCAGCGCCTCTCTGCCGGGCACCGTGTCGACGATCGACTCGAACAGGTCGGCAAGGTTGTACTCCATGGCTCCTCCTGACCCCTCGATCCGGCGGCTCGGCGCTCATTAGAGCCGCGCCGGGATGAGGTGGGAAGGCCTTCGGAACAAGAAATCTGACTGAGCATCAGATTCCTCTTGAAGTCGGTCCCCGGCTGCTGCAACCTGTTCTAGGTCTCGAGACGGGAGGACGTCGTGACAAGCGGGACCGAACACCTCATCGTCGAGCGCGTCGGCGCGACCCTGGTACTCACCCTGAACCGGCCCGAAGCCAGGAACGCGCTCTCGCTGCCGATGCTGGTCGGGCTGTACGACGGCTGGACCGAGGCCGACGAGGACGACGCCGTGCGCTCCGTGGTGCTCACCGGCGCCGGCGGGGCCTTCTGTGCGGGAATGGACCTCAAGGCGCTCGCGGGCGGCGGCCGGATGGACGGACAGCACGTCCGCGACCGCCTCGCGGCCGACCCCGATCTGCACTGGAAAGCCATGCTCCGCCACCATCGGCCGCGCAAGCCGGTGATCGCCGCCGTGGAGGGCCCCTGTGTCGCGGGCGGCACCGAGATCCTCCAGGGCACCGACATCCGGATCGCGGGCCGCGGCGCCACCTTCGGACTCTTCGAGGTCCGGCGCGGACTGTTCCCCATCGGCGGCTCCACCGTACGGCTGGCCCGCCAGCTGCCCCGTACCCACGCCCTGGAGATGCTGCTCACCGGGCGCCCCTACCCGGCCGAGGAGGCGGCGCGGATCGGGCTGATCGGCCATGTCGTCCCGGACGGCACGGCGCTGGAGAAGGCACTGGAGCTCGCCGAGCTGATCAACGCCAACGGCCCGCTGGCCGTCGAGGCCGTCAAGGCGTCGGTCTACGAGACCGCCGAGATGACCGAGACCGACGGCCTGAAGTCCGAACTCGAGCGCGGCTGGCCCATCTTCGACACCGCCGACGCCAAGGAGGGCTCGAAAGCCTTCGCGGAGAAACGGCCGCCGGTCTACCGCCGGGCGTGACCCCCACACCTCAGGCCCGCCGCACCCACCACCCACCCCGCGGCCGCGCGGAAGGAGACGCACCCCCCATGACCCCGGCTCCCTCACCCGAGGTGCTCCAGGCGCCTCTGGTCGTCGAGTTCCCGTTCACCCGCTCCCTCGGCCCGGTGCAGAGCGCCTTCCTCACCGGACTGCGGACACGCACGGTGCTGGGGGTGCGCACCACCGACGGCCGGGTGCTGGTGCCGCCCGTCGAATACGACCCGGTCACCGCCGACGAGCTGGCCGACCTCGTCGAGGTCGCCCCCACCGGCACCGTCACCACCTGGGCCTGGAACCCCTCGCCGCGCCGCGGCCAGCCCCTGAGCGCCCCCTTCGCCTGGGTGCTGGTGCGGCTGGACGGCGCGGACACCGCCCTCCTCCACGCCCTGGACGCACCCGGCCCCGACGCCGTGCGCACCGGGATGCGGGTGCGGGTCCGCTGGGCCGCGGAGCGCGAGGGCGCCATCACCGACATCGCCTGCTTCGAACCGTACGACGGCGCCGAGGGCGGCGAAGCCGTGCCGCACAGCGGAGAGTTCACCGACCCCGTCAGCGGCATCGTGGCCCCCGCCCGCCTCGACTACAGCTACGCGCCCGGCCGCGCCCAGTCGCGCTATCTGAAGGCCCTCGCGGGCCGCACCACCTACGGGGAGCGCTGCCCGTCCTGCCGCAAGGTGTACGTCCCGCCCCGGGGCGCCTGCCCCACCTGCGGTGTCGCCACCGCCGAGCAGGTGGAGGTCGGCCCGCGCGGCACGGTCACCACCTTCTGCATCGTCAACATCAAGGCCCGCAACCTCGATATCGAGGTGCCGTACGTCTACGCCCACATCGCCCTTGACGGCGCCGATCTGGCCCTCCACGCGCGCATCGGCGGCATCCCCTACGACGAGGTGCGCATGGGGCTGCGCGTGGAGCCCGTATGGAGCGAGGACGGCCGCTACCCCGACCACTACCGCCCCACCGGCGAACCCGACGCCGACTACGACACCTACAAGGAGCTGTTGTAGATGCGAGAGGTGGCCATCGTCGCCTTCGGCCAGAGCGACCACCGGCGCGACACCCCGGAGATCTCCGAGGTCGAGATGCTGATGCCCGTCCTCCACCAGGTGCTCGACGCCGTCGGGCTCCGGGCGGGCGAGATCGACTTCACCTGCTCCGGCTCCTGCGACTATCTGGCGGGCCGCGCCTTCTCCTTCACCATGGCCCTCGACGGCGTCGGCGCCTGGCCGCCCATCTCGGAGTCACATGTGGAGATGGACGGCGCCTGGGCGCTGTACGAGGCGTGGACGCGGCTGCTGACCGGCGAGGCCGAGACCGCGCTCGTCTACTCGTACGGCAAGTCCTCGCCCGGCGATCTGCGGGAGGTCCTGACCCGCCAGCTCGACCCGTACTACGTCGCGCCCCTGTGGCCGGACTCGGTCTCCCTCGCCGCCCTCCAGGCCCAGGCGCTGCTCGACGCGGAGGACACAGGGGACACCGTCGCCGACGAGCGGGCGCTGGCCGGGGTCGCGGTGCGCTGCCGGACCGCCGCCGAGGACAACCCCCATGCCCAGCTGGCAGGTTCACCCCCGCCCGAGGCCCTTCTGGACGAGCCGTATCTGGTGCGGCCACTGCGCCGCCACGACTGCCCGCCGGTCGGCGACGGTGCGGCCGCCGTCGTGCTCGCCGCCGGGGACACCGCGCGCCGGCTCTGCCGCCGTCCCGCCTGGATCCGCGGCATGGACCACCGGATGGAGGCGCACGGCCTCGGCGTACGGGACCTCACCCGCTCCCCGTCCAGCCGGCTCGCCGCCGAGCGCGCGGGTGCCTTCGAGACCCCCGTCGACCTGGCCGAACTGCATGCGCCGTTCACCTCACAGGAGCTGATCCTCCGCCGTGAGCTGCGGCTGGGGGAGGACGTACGGGTCAATCCGTCCGGCGGGGCGCTCGCCGCCAACCCCATGATGGCCGCCGGGCTGATCCGCCTCGGTGAGGCCGCCGCCGCCATCCACCGCGGCGCCGCCGACCGGGCCCTCGCCCACGCCACCTCGGGCCCTTGTCTCCAGCAGAACCTGGTGGCCGTCCTGGAAGGGGATGCCTCATGACGAAGGAGCCGGTGGCCGTCGTCGGGATCGGCCAGACCAAGCACACCGCCGCCCGCCGTGACGTCTCCATCGCCGGGCTGGTCCGGGAGGCCGCCGTACGGGCCCTGGAGGACGCCCAGTTGACCTGGTCGGACATCGACGCCGTCGTCATCGGCAAGGCCCCCGACTTCTTCGAGGGCGTGATGATGCCAGAGCTGTACCTCGCCGACGCGCTCGGCGCGGTCGGCAAGCCGATGCTGCGCGTGCACACCGCGGGCTCGGTCGGCGGCTCCACCGCGCTGGTGGCCGCGGGCCTGGTCGCCGCCCGCGTCCACCGAACCGTCCTCACCCTCGCCTTCGAGAAGCAGTCGGAGTCCAACGCCATGTGGGGGCTGTCCCTGCCCATCCCCTTCCAGCAGCCGCTGCTGGCCGGGGCGGGCGGCTTCTTCGCCCCGCACGTCCGGGCGTATATGCGGCGCACCGGCGCGCCCTCCGGCATCGGCGCCCTCGTGGCCTACAAGGACCGCCGCAACGCCCTGCGCAACCCCTACGCGCATCTCCACGAGCACGATCTGACGCTGGACCAGGTGCGGTCGTCCCCGATGCTGTGGGACCCCATCCGCTACTCCGAGACCTGCCCCTCCTCGGACGGCGCCTGCGCCATGGTGCTCACCGACCGCGCGGGCGCGGACCGCGCCCCGTATCCCCCCGCCTGGATGCACGGCGGCGCCATGCGCAGCGAGCCGACGCTCTTCGCGGGGAAGGACTTCGTCTCGCCGAGGGCCGGCCGGGACTGCGCGGCCGATGTCTACCGCCAGGCCGGGATCACCGATCCGCGCCGGGAGATCGACGCGGTGGAGATGTATGTGCCCTTCAGCTGGTACGAACCCATGTGGCTGGAGAACCTGGGCTTCGCGGACGAGGGGGAGGGCTGGAAGCTCACCGAGTCGGGGGTGACCGAGCTCGACGGCGAACTTCCGGTCAATCCCTCGGGCGGGGTGCTGTCCACCAACCCCATCGGGGCGTCCGGCATGCTGCGGTTCGCCGAGGCCGCGCTCCAGGTGCGCGGGCGGGCGGGCGAACACCAGGTCGACGGCGCCCGTAAGGCGCTCGGCCACGCCTATGGCGGAGGCTCGCAGTTCTTCTCGATGTGGGTGGTCGCGGACACTTCACCCGCCGGATGAGTCTCCTGCTCACTCCTCCTTTCGTGGCCTGTGCGGCACCGGCCGCGATCGCTAGGGTGGGGCGCGGACGACGATGCGGGAGGATGAGCTGACGTGGCCGATACCACCACCACCGAACAGCCACTGACAGGAAGCGGCGAGAAGCCCGAACTCGACCTCTCGGGCGCCCAGTGGCAGTCGAGCAGCCAGGGCGTGGGCGATGTGGAGATCGCCTTCATCGAGGGATTCATCGCGATGCGCCACGGCCGCCGCCCCGAGGGCCCGGCGCTGATCTTCACCCCGGCCGAGTGGCGCGCCTTCGTCCTGGGCGCGCGCGAGGGCGAGTTCGACCTCACCTGAACCGGAGAGGCTGATCGGGGCGGGCGGATCCGGCAGGACCGGATGGCCCGCCCCGTAGTGTGTTATCGGCCAGGATCAGAAACGCGGGGCGGCCTGATGGCGCCTCATATCGCGGGGCAGGGCCTCCGGGTCCGTTACCCATAAGGTCATCGCGACTTCACGACCCCCTCACACCTCATGCCGAAATGTGAGCGTGACTCACGGTAACATCGGCAGGTCGCGCCGGGTCTCCATGGGTGGGAGCAGAATCGTCCACGCTCTATGCAGCCCCGGCCCCGGGAGGTAGTTTTCCCTCCCACCTCCCCGTTGCGCGGGGCGGAAAGTCGGCTGAAAAGGGGGTGTCGTGCGCGAATTCAGTCTCCCTCAGATGGTGGAACCACTGCGCGCGGGCGGGCTCGCGGACTCGGTGTACGAGCTGGCGGACCGCGAACCTGACAGGATCCAGCTCGCCCGGCGCGACGCCGCCGACCGCGACCAGTGGACTCCGGTGACCGCCGCGGCCTTCCGGGACGAGGTCCTGGCGCTGGCGAAGGGCCTGCTGGCCGAGGGAGTGCGGTTCGGGGACCGGGTGGCCCTGATGGCCCGGACGCGCTACGAGTGGACGCTGTTCAGCTACGCCCTGTGGTCCGTCGGCGCCCAGGTGGTGACCGTCTACCCCACCTCCTCGGCGGAGCAGGTGGGCTGGATCCTGGCCCGGACGAGGGCCGTGGCCGTGGTGGTCGAGGGCGAGGACGACGCCATGACCGTCGGCGCCGTCTGCGACGCCCTTCCCGCGCTGCGCTCCATCTGGCAGATGGACCAGGGGTGCGTAACGGAGCTGTGGCGGCGCGGCGCCGGGGTCCACGACGAACTGGTCACCGAGCGGCGCTGGCTCGTCGAACCCCGCTCCACGGCGGTCATCTGCTACACCTCGGGCACCACCGGACGGCCCCTGGGGTGCATGATCACCCACGCCAATCTCGCCGCCGAGTGCGACACCGTCTTCGCGGGCTGGAGCGGACTCTTCGCCGAGCCCGGACAGCGGCCCGCCATCCTCGCCTTCCTCCCGCTGGCGCACATCTACGGACTGATGGTCCAAGTGCTCTGTGTGCGGAGCGGCATCCTCCTGGGGCACGAGCCCGAGCTCAGCCCGTCCTCGCTGCTGCCGTCCTTCCAGTCCTTCCATCCGACCTGCGTCTTCGCGGTGCCCTATATCTTCGAGCGGATCCTCGGAGCCGCCCGCACCGCCGCCCAGGACGCGGGCAAGGGCTCCCTCTTCGAGCGGGCCATGGACACGGCGGTGCGCTACGCCGCGGCGGTCGAGCGGCAGACACAGGGCGCGGGGAAGGGGCCGGGCCCCGGGCTCAGGGCCGCCCACGCCGTCTTCGACCACATGGTCTACCGGCGGCTGAGGGCCGTCCTGGGCGGCCGGGTGCGCTACGCGGTCACCGGCGGCTCACCGTTCAGCCGGGAGCTGGGGCTGATGTTCGCCGGCGCCGGGATCACCGTTTACAACGGCTACGGCCTTACCGAGACCACCGCCGCCGTCACCGCGCAGCCACCCGGCCGCCCCAGGCACGGCACCGTGGGCCGCCCGATGCCGGGCACGGCGGTGCGCATCGCGCCGGACGGCGAGGTGTGGGTGCGCGGCGGCACCGTCTTCGCGGGCTACGTGGACGATCCGAAGGCCACCGGGGCCGCGGTGCGCGACGGCTGGCTGCACACCGGAGACGTCGGATTCCTCGACGGCGAGGGCTATCTGACCATCACCGGCCGTAAGAAGGACATCATCATCACCAGCGGCGGCAAGAGCGTCTCCCCGCTGCTGCTGGAGGAGCGGCTGCGGGCGCATCCGCTGATCTCGCAGTGCGTCCTGGTGGGCGACAACCGCCCCTTCGTCGGGGCGCTGATCACCCTGGACGCCGAGATGCTGAGGCGCTGGCACCAGGTGGTCGGCGCGCGGCTCCCGGTCGGCCGGGAGCACGCGTCGGCGAACAAGGCGCTGCACGCGGAGATCCAGCAGGCGGTCTCCACGGCGAACCTCTCGGTGTCCAGGGCGGAGTCGATCAGGGCCTTCCGCATCCTCCCGAAGGAATTCACCGTGGCGGACGGGCTGTTGACGCCCTCGCTCAAACTGCGGCGCGACGCGGTCTACAAGCTCTGCGCCGCGCAGATCGAGCAGCTCTACGCGAACTGAGCGATCGAGCAGCTCTACGCCAACTGAGCGCCGGTCAGCTGGGCCCAGGGCCGCTGCCGCCCACCGCTGACCGCCTCGGTGCCCTGCTCGTCGTACCGGGCCGTACGCAGGGACCAGCCCAGATTGCCCGTCATCACATGCCGCATGCCGTCCACATAGCGCGCCACGCCGCGGTGGGTGTCCGGGTCGGCCCCCGCCTCGGCGAGCAGCGCGGGCAGCTCGGCCGCGGTCTCCTCGAACCAGCCGTACCGGGCATTGGCCAGGTCGGCGACATGACGTACCGCGTCCTCAAGTTCACCACCCGCGCGCTCCCACTGGACGATGACGCTGTTGTGGACGTCGCCGACGGCCAGCTCCTTGTCCAGGGAGGCGATGTCATTGGTGAAGACCACCACATCGTCCGTAGCCTCCCGCATCCGGGCCAGCGGGAAGCCGCCGTGCAGGGCGGGCGGCAGGGTGTAGCCGCCGAACGGCTCGTTCAGGTCGAGACAGGGCTGTACGCCTATCGAGTGGCGCCGCAGCGCCAGCACGTCCTCCACCGTGCGCGGCGCGTCGGCGCCGCCGGCCCCGGGCCGGGCACCGGTCCGCTCCAGCGCCTCGCGGTGGTAGGAGTGCAGGTACTCCAGCCAGTGGTGGCGGAAGCGGTCCCGCCACACCTGGGGCCGCCCGGAGTTGATGCGGCGCCACAGGTCGCGGAAACTCTCCAGGAGCGGCCCGTCGTCGCCGCCCGCCCTGCCGTGCGCCGGATCCTCGTCGGTGATCCGGATGACGTCCGCCACCAGCCGTGCCACCGCCTCCGGACGGCTGCCCAGCTCCCCGTCGAACTGATCGTCGAAGACGAAGTACCAGCCCACGAGGTCACTGCCCAGGTTCAGATCGGCGCCGGTCGCGCGGGGGTAGAACACGCCCGCCAGTACGTCGAAGCGGAGCGCGTCGTACTCCGCGACGGACGCGCGGTCCTCGAAGACGCCGAACCGCGAGAGCCATTGGATGGTGTGGTGCCTGGCCGCCTCGGTGCCGGGACTGAGGTCCGCGGAGGCCGGAAAGCCGAACAGGGCCGCCCGGCGCGGCAGTGCCGTCCGACGGGAGTGTGGTCGCGCAGCGTGCGTGTGCATGAGTCGTGTCCGCCCCCTTCGTCGTTCGGGCAACCCGAGCCCGCATGTACCACAGGCGAAAGCGGTATCTGGCCAACCCGTTGAATCCGGTCATCCTCGCGTGCGGAACGTGGCATCGATAGAGGAGGTGGTGAATTGGCGTGTGCCACTGGCAATGCCCGGCGGAAATCCCCCCATGGGGGAGCTACGCAGCGTGCCATCCGCGCTACGCTCGGCGTCACCTGCCGGAGGGGAAGCAACGTGGCGGAGTACATGAGCCAACAGAACCGGACGCGTCGGACACTGCTGGAGCGGGAGCGGGAGCTGCGCGCGGTGGACGCCGCGCTGACCGAACTGTGCGGTACGGATCCCGGAGACGGGGCCGAGACCCGCGGCGGCGGAGTGATCGCCTTCGAGGGGCCCGGCGGCGCCGGCAAGACCGCGGTGCTCGGCGAGGCGCGCCGAAGGGCCGCCGCCCGCGGCTGCACCGTGCTCCGGGCCCGCGGCGGCGAGCACGAACAGGGCGCGGCCTTCCATGTGGTGCGCCAGCTCTTCCAGCCGGTGCTCGCGGAGAGCGGCGAGGACGAGCACCGCAGGATCCTCGGCGGCTGGTACGAGATCGTCGCGCCCGCGGTCGGCCTGGTGGTCTCGGGCCACGGCGGCGCACCCGATCCACAGGGCGTCCGCGACGGCCTCGACTGGCTGGTGACCCGCTTCGCCGTGGAGCACGCCCCGGTCGTCATGATCCTCGACGATGTCCACTGGGCCGACCCCGAATCGCTGGACTGGCTGACCCGGTTCGCCCCGCGCACCGCCGATCTGCCCCTGCTGCTCGCCGTCGGCTACCGCCCGGAGGACCTGACCGCCGACGTCGTCGCGATACGGACTCTGGTCGAGCGCCAGGGATCACGGCCCCATGTGCTGGCGCCGCTCACCCCGGGCGGAGTCGGCAGGATCGTCCGTGAGGTCCTCGGGGACCACGCCGACGAGGCGTTCTGCCGCGAGTGCTGGGCGATGACCGGCGGCAACCCCTGGGAGGTCACCGAGCTCACCGCCAAGATCCGCGACCGCCGGCTGAAACCGCAGTCGGAGAACCTGCCCGCGCTGCGCGAGCTGGTCTCCGCGGCCAAGGACAGCGGGCTCAACGACCGGCTCACCCGCCTCGGCACCGCCGCCGTCCGCCTCGCCTGGGCCGTCGCCGTACTCGGCATCGAGGCCACCCCGGCGCTGACCGCCAATGTCGCCGGGCTCAGCGAGACCGAGGCCGCCGACATGGTGGCCCGGCTCGTCGACGCGCGGATCCTGGCCCCGCCCCGCCGCGCCCCGGCAACGGCACCCGGCCCCTGGAGTACCTCCACCCGCTCATCGCCACCGCCGTCTACCAGGCCATCCCCGGTGCCCTGCGGGTGGCCATGCACGGTCAGGCCGCCACCGTGGTGCTCGGCGCGGGCCTGGGCTCCGCGGCCGCCGGCCGGCATCTGCTGGAGATGCACCCCGAGGGCGACCCGTGGGTGGTGCGCCATCTGCGGGCGGCCGCCCGGGAGTATCTGCGCGCCGGAGCCCCCGTCGCGGGGCGCCGCTGTCTGGCCCGGGCCCTGCGCGAACCGCCCGCCCTGGAGGAGCGCGCCGCCGTGCTGTACGAGCTGGGCTGCGCCGCCCAGCTCACCGAACCCGACGTCACCGTCAACCATCTGCGGGCCGCGCTCGAGGAGCCCGCGCTCGGCCCCGAACTGCGTGAGGCGATCACCTACCGGCTCGCCCAGGCATACGGCCACAGCGGCCGGATGGAGGAGGCCGCCCAGGTCTTCGCCGACGAGGTCGGGCGGGCCACCAGCGCCCGCACCCGGCTGCGGATGCAGACCGAGCAGCTGATGTGGAACATGTTCCGCGCCGACGAGAAGGAGTCGCCCGCCCGCTCCCGGCGGCTCGCCCGGCTCGCGGACCACCTCACCGGCCGCGGCATGGCCGAGCGCTATCTGATGGGGCTGCGCGCCTGGGACGCGATGACGCGCGGAGAACCGGTCGCCACTGCCCTGCACTACGCGGAGGAAGCCCTCGGCGACGGCCTCAGCTGGACCGATGACGACTGGGGCTTCGAGGTGCCCATCCTGGTCGCCCTGGTCTTCCTCCACTGCGACCAGCCAGGACGCGCCGAGGAGCTGTTCAACAAGGGCATCGCCGAATGCGAGCGCAAGGGCTGGCGCGGCTCCCACCTTGCGTTCGGCTTCACCCTCCTCGGCTATGCCCGGCTGCGCCGCGGCGCCCTCGGCGAGGCGGAGGAGCTGGCCCGTGAGGGGATGCGGATCGCCGATCTGGTGGGCTCCTCGACACCCGCCCACTGGACCGCGGTCGGCACCCTCATCGGAACGCTGATCTGCCGGGGCCGGGTCCAGGAGGCTCAGGAGTTCGCGGCCCGCCACCGCGGCGAGACCCTGCCGCAGGCCACGCTCTGCCCCGATGTCCCGTCGGTCCGCGGTGAGCTGCTGCTGGCCGCCAGCCTCCACCGCGAGGCCCGGAACCAGCTCACCGAGGTCGGCCGCCGCATGGACGGGCGCGGTATGCGCAACCCCGCCTGGTGCCCCTGGCAGCTCCACCTCGCGCAGGCCCTCGCGCTGACCGATCCCCGGCAGGCCGCCGAGGTCGCCGACGACGCGGTGCGCCGCGCCCGTCAGTTCGGCACCCACTCCGCCATCGGCAAGGCGCTGCACGCCGCCGCCACCGTCACCCAGGGGCCGGACCGGATCAAGCTGCTGGCCGAGGCCGTCAGCCATCTGATGCGGTCACCGGCCGCGTACGACCTGGCCGTGGCGCTGGTCGACCACGGCGCCGCGCTGCGCCGCATCGGCCTGCCCCAGGAGGCCGGCGACCGGCTCTACCGCGGTCTGGAGGGAGCGGTGCGCTGCGGCGCCGACGCGCTCGCGGCCCGGGCCCGCGACGAGCTGTCCGCGGCCGGGCTGCGCCCCATGCAACTGCGAGTCGATCACACCAGCCCGCTGACCTCGCAGGAGCAGGTCATCGCCGAGCGGGCCGCCGAGGGCTGGTCGGACGCCCGGATCGGCGAGGCCACGGGGCTCGAGGAGCGCGAGGTCGCCCGGCTGCTGTCCGATGTCTACCGTAAGGTCGGCACCGACCGGTCCGGGCTGGCCAAGCGGCTCATCACCCCCACGGTCGGCCTTCCGCAGCGCCCGGCGCCCGACCCCGGATGAGGGGTGCGGCCCGGCCGCTCCCCGGCACGGCAACCGGCGCGCGGCCACGTACCATGTCCGCATGTCCTTCCTCCGCCGCCGCAGCGCCGCCACGCCCACCGGGCCGGACTTCGACGTCCTCGCCATGGACCCGGGAGACTGGCCCGGCGACCTCGGGGCGGGGCTGCTGCCCGCTCCGGACGGCACCTGCCAGGGCGTCTTCCTGCGCTACGACCTGTTCGGCGGCCGCGGCCCGGCGATGATCATCGGCAATCTGCCCGAGGGGTCCCCGGCCCGGGAGGTCGCCGAGGGCCAGCCGCCGTTCGAGGTGACCCAGCTGCTGGCGGCGCTGGGGAACGACGAGCCGGTTCAGGTGGTGGACACCGAGGACAGCCCGGTCATGCACGAGGACAATCTGCTCATCGTCCGCCGGATCAAGCTCTCCGAGGGCCGGATCTCCTGCGCCCAGTTCGACCGCAGCGACGGTGTGCTCGTCACCATCGCCAGCTGGGACCGGCCGATCACCGACGATCTGTACCGGCTGCTCAAGCCGCTGCCCGCGGAGATGTTCCAGCAGCGCTGACGGACCTTCGCCGGGGGCCGTGAGACGCCCGTACGGTCGCCCACCGGCCCCCGGCCGCCCGTCATACGGCGTCGGACTGACGGCCCATCAGCTCACTTCCCCGAGCGCCGGACCGTCACATCGGCGGCCCGGACGAACGCCACCCGGTGCCCGAACTGGATCTGGTAGTACACATCCTGGCCGCGCACCACCTTGTGGCCGGCCGGATCGAAGGTGGTCGCCCACAGATACTCGCCCCGCACCCTGAGCCCCAGCGGATAGGACTGCCCGGCGAGCAGCTTGTACGGCAGCGGCGAGACCGCCTGCACCGGCACACCCTCCGGATACGCCTCCTTCTCCGGGTAGGCGCGGCCGTACACCGGAACCTCCGCGGCCCCGGCCCTGGGCGTCACCACGAGCCCCTTGGCGCTCACCGCCGTCGGCCGCCGCTTGGGGTTCTGGAACCAGGCCCGCTGGCCGAGGTACCAGATCGCCGTCCAGTCGCCCTCGTGCCCCGCGACCGCGAACTGCTGCCCGGTGGTGGCGCGGGCGCCGGTGTCGTTCACCCCGGTCGTGGAGTCCGAGCCGTCCGGGCGCAGCCCGATGTCCTTGACCAGCGGGGCGTCCGCGCTCGGCGCGGTGTGCAGCCGCACCGCGGACGAGCCGTGCGGGGCACAGGCCTGGCCCGCCGTCTCGCAGTCGGTGTACGCGGGCCGGTTGGTGTCGTAGTCGGGGCGGACGGTGACCAGGCCGCCGGAGGAGCCCGCGGTGCGCCGGAAGGGCGCGCCGAGCAGGGTGAAGTAGTGCGCCCAGTCCCAGTAGGGCCCCGGGTCGGTGTGCATGCCCTTGATGGTGGAGGTGGTGGTGCCCGGCACATTGTCATGGCCCAGGATGTGCTGGCGGTCCAGCGGGATGTCGAACCGCTTGGCGAGATAGCGCACCAGCCGTGCCGAGGAGCGGTACATCGTCTCCGTGTACCAGGCGTCCGGGGCGGTCAGGAACCCCTCGTGCTCCAGGCCGATGGACTTGGCGTTGACGTACCAGTTGCCCGCGTGCCAGGCGACGTCCTTGAGCGGCACATGCTGGGCGATATGCCCGTCGGAGGAGCGCAGGGTGTACTGCCAGGACACATAGGTGGGGTCCTGGACCAGCTTGATGGTGGTGTCCCAGGAGCCCTCGGTGTCATGGATGACGATGTAGTCGACGGACTGCGAGGAGGGGCGGTCGCCCAGGTCGTGGTTGCCGTAGTCGCCCTCCCCGAACTCCTCGTAGGGCGCCGGGATCCACTCGCAGGACACGTCCTTCGGGGCCTCGACCCGCGGATCCCGCGCCCGGGACGGCAGACCGAGCGTCCGCAGCTGCCGGGTGTCCGGGGCGACATCGGGGGCCGCGTCGAGGGAGACCCGCTCGCCGCCGGCGGTCGTCCGCGCGGCACCGCCGCGGATCACCCCGTACACCTCGTCGGCGAAGAAGGCCGCGGCCGCGGCGTCATCGGCACCGGAGTAGGCCGCCACCGCCGCGTACCAGTCGGCGGGATCCTCGCTCGACGGCAGCCCCAGCCGCTTCTGCGTGGCGGCCAGCAGCGCCGCGCCGCCGCGCACATTGGCGCTCTCGTCGCCGCGCAGCGCCGCCGCGGACAGCCCGGTGAGGTCCGCGGCGCGGCTGAGGGTGCGCAGCCGGGCGGGCAGCTGCCGGGGCTGGGGAACGGTGGCCTTGGGGACCCTCAGCGGCCGGGCCAGATCGCCGCGCGCGTCCTCGGTGCCCTGGCTGTGGTGCGGGGCGGTGAGCAGGGCGGTGTGGGCGTCGGTGAGGTGCATGGGGCCATAGCCACCGGTGACGCTGGGCGCGCCACCGTGGCCGTCCCAGCGCGACTGGAGATATGACACGCCCAGGAGCACGCTCAGCGGAACGCCGTACTCGGCGGCAGCGGTCGCGAAGGCGCGCCGCAGGGTCCCTCCGTCGGCACCAGGTCCATCGGCCCGGCGCTGGTCGGCATGGGCGGCGGGGGTGGCGGAGACCAGTGGGAGCAGAAGGGCGGCGGACGCCGCGGCTCCCGCGGTCCGCAGCGTGGTTCTCCGGGTGGGGCCGGACGGGCTTCTGTGCGCGTCGTGGGCGCTGTCCTGTGCGGATCCTGGCATTGCAGCCTCCTCAAGCGGGCCGGGCCGAGCCGAGCCACTTAGAGATATGCGCTGCCAGGCGTGGCGTCAATCGCCGTCACCCGGACGGACGTTCGTATGTCCACCCGCCTGCGGCGCGTCACCGGTCCAGACCGGTGACGCGCCAGGCGGCCGCCACCCCGCCTCCGCTCAGCGGGTGCCGACCGCCGCCCGCACCGCGCGCCGGGCCAGCGCGCAGTCGTCGTGCAGCCGACGCAGCAGCAGCCGCTGCTCCTCACCGGCCGGCACCGCGCCCGGCACCACGGGAGCGGGGTCGTGCATGGTGCGCTGCACCGCGGTCTCGTACTGCCGGATCTCCCGCGTCAGCACCAGCATCAGATTCACCAGGAAGGAGTCCCGCGCGGCCGGGCCGGCGGCCTGCGCCAACTGGCTGATCTGGCGCCGGGTGACGGGGGCGTCGCCCAGCACCGTCCACAGCGTGGCCAGGTCATAGCCGGGCAGATACCAGCCCGCGTGGTCCCAGTCGAGGAGCACCGGGCCCGCGGGGGACAGCAGGACGTTGTTCAACAGGGCGTCGCCGTGGCAGAACTGCACCGGGGTCTGCCGCCCGCAGGCGTGCGAGACGCCGCGCAGCAGCTTCTGCAGATCGCCCATGTCCCGGTCGGTCAGCAGCCCGAGCTCGTGATAGCGGGCCAGCCGGGCGGCGTAGTCGATGGGGGCGTCGAACAGATCGGCGGGCGGCCGCCACTGGTTGATCCGGCGGATCGCACCCAGCACCGCGCCCAGATCGGCACGCGGCGGGGGCTCGGTGGGGTGGCGCTGCGCGGCCGCGATCCGCCCGGGCATCCGCTCGATGACCAGCGCGCAGTTGTCCGGGTCCGCGGCGATCAGCCGGGGCACCCGCACCGGCGGGCGCTGGCGGACGAACGCCCGGTACATCGCTATTTCCCGGCGGAACCGCTCGGCCCACGCCGGGGAGTGGTCCAGCAGGCACTTGGCCACCGCCGTGCTGCGCCCGGTCGCCCCGATCAGGAGCACGGACCGGCCGCTGCGCCGCAGCACCTGCACCGGGTTGAACTCCGGACAGATGCGGTGGACCGAGGTGATCGCGGTGCGCAGCTGCGCACCCTGTGGACCGGACAAGTCGAGTCTCCCGCGGGGCGGCACGGAGCCGAGGGCGGCGGTCCGCCGGGCCCGGCCGCCGGGGGCGGGATCGAGGTACGGCCCATTGCCGGGCAGCTGCCGCCGGTACGGCCGGGGCGGGGCGGACACGGAGGACGATGCTGCGTACATGGGCGAGACAGATCCCTTCGTGTGCCGACGAATTGCGTACGCACCCGGCCCCGGGGCGGGGCCGCACCCTGGGGAATGCGGTTCGGTCGAACTCGAGCCGCCACCGGGCCGGGTAACGCACTCCTACATCACACCCCTGTGCGGGTGGCACACCATCTGGCGGACCCTGGCGAACCCTGGCGAATAGTCGCACGGCTCGTGACGGGACCGTTACTGTCAAGTCAGCCGAGGAACCTGGGGGCTTGACGTGACGAGGGAACCCAACACCCGTCTTGCGGACCTGTTCGGCCTCGCCGGCTGGTCCAAGGGGGAGCTCGCGAGGCTCGTGAACCGGAAGGCGGCGGCCATGGGCCATCCGCAGCTGGCGACCGACACCTCGCGGGTGCGGCGTTGGATCGACACCGGCGAGACGCCGCGCGATCCCGTGCCCAAGGTGCTGGCGGCCCTGTTCACCGAGCGCCTCGGTCGAGTCGTGACCATCGAGGATCTCGGGTTCGGACGAGGGGGGCGCGCGGGAAAGGGGCAGTCCGGCGACGGGCTGCTCTGGCCGCCCGAGTCCACGGCCGCGGTCCTCACCGAATTCACGGGAATGGACCTTATGTTCAACCGACGCGGCTTGGTGGGTGCGGGTGCCGCGCTCGCCGCGGGATCCGCCATCACCGGTGCCATGAGCGACTTTCTGCTCTCCGACCCCACCCTCGCCACCGACGCGCCCCGTACCGACAACCCCCTCTCCGTCGAGCCCGTGGGCTTCGACCGCTACGAGGCCGCCCCCGTGGGCTCCCAGGAGATCGACGCCCTGGAGACCTCGGTTGAGGTCTTCCGCGCCTGGGACGCCGCCCGCGGCGGCGGGCTCCAGCGCAAGGCCGTGGTGGGCCAGCTCAACGAGGTGGGCGGCATGCTCGCCTACCGCCACCCCGAGCACCTGCAGCGCAGACTGTGGGGGGTGGCGGCCAATCTGGCCGTCCTCGCCGGCTGGATGTCCCATGACGTCGGCCTGGAGCCGACCGCCCAGAAGTACTTCGTCATCGCCGCCCACGCGGCCCGCGAGGGCGGCGACCGGCCCCGGGCGAGCGAGGCGCTCTCCCGGGCCGCCCGGCAGATGGTGCACCTCGGTCGCCCGGACGACGCGCTGGAGCTGATGAGGCTGGCCAAGTCCGGTGCGGGCGAGGCGGCGCTGCCGCGCACCCGGTCCATGTTCTGCACCATCGAGGCATGGGCGCAGGCGTCCAAGGGCCAGGGCCAGGCGGTGCGGCGCGCCCTGGGCGAGGCGGAGGAGCTGTTCGTCTCGGACCGGGACGACGGACCGGCGCCGAGCTGGATGCAGCTGTTCAACGAGGCCGATCTGCACGGCATGCAGGGACTGGTCTACCGCACCCTGGCGGAGCATGAGCCGGGGGTGGCGGGGATCGCCCAGAGCCATGCCAAGAAGGCGCTGCGGATGCGGGAGGGCGGGCGCCAGCGGTCCCAGATCTTCGACCACATCTCCATCGCCTCGGCCTGTTTCCTCGGCGGCGATCCCGAGCAGGCCGACCGCTATGCCCGGATGGCACTGCTGACGATCGAGCAGAACTCCTCGCACCGCACCTGGGACCGGCTGCGCGAGATGTACCGGCTCACCGGGCGGTACGGCACATCACCGGCGATCCGGGAGCTGCGCGAGGAGATCCAGCAGGTGATGCCGAAGGGAGGCGCGGGTAAGGGTGGCACGGGGCTGAAAGGGCCCGGTTCCATGGCCAAGAGCGCGGCCGTCTAGCGACCGGGCCACGCCGTACGCAGGGCATGACGAGGGGCAGTACGCGGGGTCAACGCCCTACGAGGGGCCGACGTCTTGCGCGGGGTCAAGGCCTCACGGGGAGTCGACGCCTTACGGGGAGCTGACGTCTTACGCGGGGTCAGCGCCCTCCGCAGGGGCCGTTCATCGCGTCACGCCGACGCGGGGCGCCGCGTCATGCGCGGGCGCCGGTGACCCTGGCGATCAGCACACAGGCGTCGTTCTCGCGCGGCTCGTCGCCGAACGCCTCGGCCACCGTCCGCACGCACTCCTGTGCGCCTTCGGCGGCGGTCAGTCGTGGCGCGAGCGCGAGCAGCCGCTCGGTGGCGCCCTCGGCGTCCCGGGCGAGCCGTCCGGTGTGCAGCACCAGCAGATCGCCCGGCTCCAGCCGCTCCTCGCACTGGGTGTACGCGGCGCCCGTCGTGGCGCCGAGCAGCACCCCGTCGGGAGAGCGCAGCGGGCGCCCCGTCCCGTCGCGGAACAGCAGCGGAGCGGGGTGTCCGGCCTGCGCCCACGCCAGGGTGCGGGTGCGCGGGTCGTACCGCGCGCAGACGGCGCCGACCAGCGCGGGCTGGGAGGAGACGGCGAGCAGCTGGTTGAGCCGCCCCATCACCGCGCCCGGCTCGATCCCGGCCACCGCCATGCCGCGCACGGCGCCCAGCAGCATGGCCATGCCGCAGGTGGCGGTCACACCGTGGCCGGTGAGGCCGCCGACGCTCAGCAGGGTGTGGCCATCGGGGAGTTCGAGCGCGTCGTACCAGTCGCCGCCGATCTGGGCGCTGGACTCGGAGGGGAGGTAGTGGGCGGCGAGGTCGAGGGCGGCGCCGTCGGGCGCCGGTCCGGCGCCCGGGAAGCCGTCGCGGGCCGGGAGCCGGAGGGAGCCGCGCCAAGGCGGCAGTACGGCCTCCTGCACCTCCACCGCCAGCCGGCGCTCGGTCCGGGCGATCCGCCGCTGGTGGCGCAGTGTGTCCCGGCTCTCGCGCACCGCGCGCTCGCTGCGGCGCAGTTCGCTCACGTCCCGGAGCACGGCCCACATGGAGGCGGTGCTGCCGTCGGTGTCCAGCACCGGCTCGCCCGCCATATGGACGGTGCGCACCACCTCGTCCTCGCGCACGACGCGGAACTCGCCGTCGATCGGCTTTCCGTCCACCAGACAGTCCGTGACCATCCCGGTCAGGATCGGCTGGTCCTCGGAGAAGACCCAGGAGGGCAGCTCGTCGAGGGTGAGCCCGCCGTCCCCGGGGTCGCGGCCGAAGATCCGGCAGAGCTCGTCGGACCAGGTCACCTCGTCGGTGAGGAGGTTCCACTCGGCGCTGCCGACCCGGCTCAGCAGCGAACCGGGGCCGGTGGCGGTGTGACCGGCGGCCTCACTTCCGGCCGGGGCCCCCGCCGCCGCGTCGGCCTCCGGCCCGGCGGGATCGACGGTCTCGGCGGGATCGGCCGTATCGACGGCATCGGCCGTATCGACGCGATCGACAGTTTCGGAAGGGCCGGCCGTCGCGGGGGCGTCGGCGGGCAGTCCCTCGCGCAGCTCGCCCAGATGCCGGCCCAGATCGTCCAGCTGGTGGACGGCGAGCTCGCACAGTGCGCGCTGCCAGCGCACCTGCGCGTCATCCGTGCCGCCCAGGTCCGCGACGGTGTCGCGGCGGACGGCGTCGAGCCCGCCGCGGAGCCGCTGGGTCTGCGAGATGAGGGCGTCCACCGTGTCACGCTGGGGAGGCGATACGGCGGGATGGTCCGCGGAGCGGGGGGACGGCATGACGTTCTCCGATACGGGCGCGGCGCGGCCGGGTCTTGAGGGAGGGACCGGTAACGACTCTTGCACAGGGTGCGACATCCCGTAAGCGGTTTGGCAATACCCGATCCGGTGGTGCTTGTGGCATATGCCGATGGCCTTCCGGGTGCATGTCGGGCGGGAATCGGCGGAGGGCGCGATTCCGGGTAGGCTGCGGCGCTCGGGAGTCCCCTCAGTCCCGCACCGTTCATCAGGCATACGGCGGCAGGACATCGGCAAGAATGCCGATCGACGGAAATCCCGTTGCCAGCGAACCTCCCGCACCGGATGCTGACCTCATGTTCGATCCAGACATAGCGCCCAGCGGCACCCTGCTCGGCCTCCTGCAGCGAGGCCGCGGCGACGGGACCCTGCACGCCCTCGCCGCGCCGCGGGCCGAGGCGCTCGCGGCACTGCACCACTGTGTGCTGCGCGACCCCCGCCGTGACTGGCAGGTCGAGAACCGCTCGCTCTATTACGCCAGGCTCTGTCTGGACCTCGACGCCGGGCTCGACGAGATCGAACAGCATCTGTTCCACCCCGACGACCTGGTCAACGACGACGAGGAGCGCACCGGGCTCGCCCTCTCCGTCCTCGGCCACCTCGCCGCCTACGGCAGGTCCGACGCTTTGCGGCTGCTGCGCCGCTACGCCGCGGCCGGCAGCAACTGGGAATGGGCCCTCGACGAGCTGGCCCTGCGCGACGACGACACCGGGCTGCGCGGCCTCGCCCCCGCCATCCTCGCCCACTTCCCCCGGAACCCCGACGGCGACGCCGAACTGGCCGCCGTGGTGCGCGGCGCCTACGAACCCCGGCCCTGGCGGCTGTGGGCCGACGACCCGGACCACGGGCCGCGGGTGCGCGCGGCGGCCGAGCGCGGCGCCTTCGACCGATGGCAGCGCCAGCTGCGGCCCTCGGGGCCGCGCCCCGGCTGGAGCGTCCACGACATCCTGCTGTGGGCCCAGCGCGAGCACGATCTGAAGCCGGACGCCCGCCGGCCCGACGCGGCCGCCCGCTGTCTGGCCGCCGTCGCCGGTCCCGAGGACCGGCCGGAGCTCCTCGCCGCCGCCGCGTCGGCCCCCGACGCCGCCCGCGCCGCGGCACTGCGGCACCTGGCGGAGATCGGCGACCCCGAGGTGCTCGACCTGATCGAGGCCGCCGTGACCGAGCCGGACGCCTCACAGCTGGTCTCCCAGGCGGCCCTCTCCGCCTTCGAACGCATGCGCAGTATCGCCGCCCTCGACCGGGCCCGCATCTGGGCCCACCGCCCCGACGCGCTCGGGGATGCGGCGGCCGCGATGCTCTCCTGCCGCGGCGGTCAGTACGACACCCCACTCGTACTCGCCGCACTCCGCCGCACGGTGCGGGCCGAGGGCCCGGACGCCCAGACGCTGTGGACGCTCGTCGACGGCGCCGGGCGCCTGACGATCTCCTGTGCCGCGCCCGTCCTGCGCCATATCTACCGGGAGACGGCCTCCTCCCATCTACGCGGCCGCGCCGCCCGCGCGCTGGCCGCCACCGATCCGTCCTTCGCGGCGGGCTTCGCGGTCGAATGCCTCTGGGACTGCGAGGAGAGCACCCGCGAAGTCGCCGCCCGCCACGCCGCCACCGCCGACGCCCGCGTCGTCGAACAGCTCCGCCGGCTGGCCGCCGACCCGGCGGAGGAGGCCGAGGTCCAGACGGCGGTCCGCAGCCGCATCGGACCCGAGACCCCGGGCTTCTGACCCCTCCCCGGCCGCCCCCGGCATACGGCCCCGGGGCAGGCGCCCCGAGACCGGGGGGGGCAGGCAACCCCCAAGGCGTCGGCCGCGTCTTCCTGGGCATGGGTGAGAGGCTCATCACCCTCCGTATCTCCGCTCCGTCCCGAACGGGGCCGTCGCAGCGAAACATTCACGCCGAGTGACCGGCCGCTGATTCCGGCGGGTTCATGCGGGTTTGCGGCGATCCCTCCAGGGGCCTGAGCGGGCCCCTCGAGGTGCGAGGGCCAACGCTCATGGGACGTTCCACGGCGCGAAACGTTCACGACGCCGGGGCCACCCTTCGTACGCCGACAACACCGGTATGCGTGTCGCCATCGTGACTGAATCCTTCCCACCCGACATCAACGGCGTCGCTCACTGCACGCTGCAGACCGCGGACCACCTCCACCGCCGTGGTCATCACCCCTTGGTCATCGCACCGGCGGGTCCCCCCGGAGGACCACCGCCCGCCGCGGCCGGCGGTCCACCCGAGAGCCAAGGGGAGATGGACCGGTCGCATCCGTACCCCGTCGTCCGTATCCCGTCCCTGCCCCTGCCCGGCTATCCGCAGGTGCGGGTCGCGCTGCCCAGCCGGAAGCTCGCGGCCGCGATCACGTCCCACGGCAGCGATGTCGTCCACCTCGCCAGCCCCTTCGTCCTGGGCGCGCGCGGGATGACGGCCGCGCTCCGGCTGCGGATACCCGCGCTGGCCGTCTACCAGACCGACCTGGGCTCCTACGCCCGCACCTACCTCGGCGCGGGCGAGAACGCCGCCTGGCGGCGCATCCGCGCCGTGCACACCGCCGCCGACCGCACCCTCGCCCCCTCCACCGCCGCCGCTCGCGACCTGGACGAGCACGGCGTGCCGCGGATCCGGCTGTGGCCGCGCGGGGTCGACACCGAGCGCTTCCACCCCTCGCGCCGCGACCCGGAGCTGCGCCGCTCGTTCGCCCCCGGCGGTGAGCTGATCGTCGGATACATCGGCCGCCTCGCCCCGGAGAAGAACGTCGAACTGCTCGCGCCGCTGAGCGAGCTGCCCGGTGTCCAGGTGGTCGTGGTCGGGGACGGGCCGAGCGAGCCCGCGCTGCGGGCGGCCATGCCGAGGGCCCGCTTCCTCGGCCGCCGCACCGGCAACGACCTGGCCCGCGTCTTCGCCTCGCTGGACGTCTTCGCCCACACCGGGCCCCAGGAGACCTTCTGCCAGACCGTGCAGGAGGCCCAGGCCAGCGGCGTCCCGGTGATCGCGCCCGCGGCGGGCGGCCCGCTGGACCTCATCGACCACGGGCGCACCGGGCTGCTGGTGCCGCCCGGGGACGCGACCGAGGTGAGCGACGCCGTATCGCTGCTCGCGGCCGACGCGAAGCTGCGCGCGGCGCTGGGCCGCGCCGGCCGGGAGGCGGTCGAGGGCCGCACCTGGGCGGCGATCGGCGACCAGCTCATCGACCACTACACCGAGGTCCTGGCGGCCCGTACGGCGGTCGCCGCATGAGCGCCGTGGGAGGAGAGCAGAGCATGAGCAACGGCAAGGGACTGCGCATCGTCCGGCTGGCCAACTTCGTCACCCCCGCCTCCGGCGGGCTCCGCACCGCGCTGCGCGAGCTCGGGGCCGGATACCAGGCGGCCGGGCACGAGGCCGTCCTGGTGGTGCCGGGCGAGCGGGTCTCGGACGAGCACACCCGGCAGGGACGGGTGATCACGCTGCCCGGGCCGACCATCCCCGGCACCGGCGGCTACCGCGTCCTGACCGACCGGCGGCGGCTGACCCGGCTGCTCGACGGCCTCGCACCGGACCGGCTCGAGGTGTCGGACCGCACCTCCCTCCGCTGGACGGGGGAGTGGGCGCGGCGCGCCCGCGTACCGGCCGTGATGGTCTCCCATGAGAGCGCGGACGCCGTGCTGCGCACCTGGGGGGTGCCGGACGGGTTCGCCGAGGGAGCCGCGGACCGGCTCAACCTCCGTACCGCGCGGGCGTACTCGCGGATCGTCTGCACCACCGAATGGGCGGCGCGCGAGTTTGTACGGATCGGCGCGCGGAACGTCGTACGCGCCCCGCTGGGCGTGGATCTCGGCCACTTCCACCCCTCCCACCACGACGCGGCGCTGCGGGACCACCACCGCGGTGAGGCGGCCGTGCTCATCGCCATGTGCTCGCGGCTCTCGCCAGAGAAGCGGCCGGGCCGGGCGCTCGACGCGCTCGCCGAGCTACGGCGGCGCGGCGTCTCAGCGGCGCTCGTGGTCGCCGGGGACGGGCCGCTCCGGCCGCGCCTGGAGGCCCGCGCCCGCGCCGAGGGGCTGCCGGCCGTCTTCATCGGCCATGTGGCGGAGCGGGCGGGGCTCGCCGCCATCCAGGCGAGCGCCGATGTGGTGCTGGCGCCGGGTCCGGCGGAGACCTTCGGCCTCGCGGCGCTGGAGGCGCTGGCCTGCGGTTCACCCGTCGTCGTCAGCGCGCTCTCCGCGCTGCCGGACATCGTCGGCGCGGCGGGCGAGACCGCGGCCGACAACGGAACGGCCTTCGCGGACGCCGTCGAGCGCGTCCTCGGCCGCTCGGAGCCGCTGCGCCGGGCGGCGGCCCGGGCCCGGGCCGAGCGCTACGGCTGGCCCGCGGCGGTCGCCTCCTTCCTGGCCGCCCATGACGCGTCCACCGAGGGCGTCCGGTGCGCCGACGGCGGTCGGCTCCCGGCCGCCGCGCTCCCGGCCGCTCCGGCGGTCTCCGCGCCCCGGGCCGTCGGCGGTGTGCGGTGAGCGCAGCCGACGCTCACACGGGGGCCGCGCTGGTACGGAGCCGTCCCGTACGGAGGCCGTCCCTAAGGACGGCCTCCGTACGGAGGCCGTCCGTACGGAGGCCGTCCTTACGGAGACGGGGTGTGCGGGGCAGGACGCGGCCGCTGCCCCGCACCGGGCGGGCCGGGCGCCGGGCACGACATCGGGCGACGCGGAGGCCACGGGCGCGGGCGAGGGCGCGGGCGAGGGCGCGGAGCCGCGCAGGCTGCGGTTCGCCGCCCTCGGCGACTCGCTCACCGAGGGGCTCGGCGACCCGGCGCCCGGCGGCGGATGGCGTGGCTGGGCCGCGCTGCTGGCGGCGGCGGCCGGGCCGCACCCCGACGAGCCGGTCGAGTTCGTCAATCTGTCCCGCAGCGGGGCGCTGGCCGCCGATGTCGCCGACGAACAGCTGCCCGCCGCCCGCCGCGCCCGCCCGCATCTGGTGTCGGTCGTGGTCGGCGGGAACGACACCCTGCGGGACTCGTTCGACATCCACCGGGTCGCCGAGGCCCTCGACCGCACGATCGGCGCGCTGCGCGCCGACGGCGCCGTGGTGCTCACCGCCTGCCTGCCCGACCCCGGGCGGATGCTGGGGCTGCCGTCCGCGCTGGCCCGCCCGCTGGGGCGCCGGATGCGCGCGGTGAACTCAGTGGTGCACGCGCTGTCCCAGCGCCACGAGGCGGTCCATGTGGAGCTGAGCGACCACACCTGGGTCGCCGACCGGCGGGCGTGGAGCGTGGACCGGCTGCATCCGAGCGAGCTCGGGCACCGGTTGCTGGCCAGGGAGTTCCACGGCGCCCTGCGCGCCCGGTCCATCGCGACCGGCGCCCCGCCGTCCCTGGAGCTCGACGGCCCCGCGCCCTCGCGCGCCGCCTCCGCGTGGTGGATGGCGACCCGCGGCACCCGCTGGATCGCGGACCGCTGCACCGACCTCCTGCCCGGTCTGGTCGCGCTGGCGGCCCTGGAATGGCGCCACCGCCTCAAGGGCACCGGACATCTGCTCGAGGACCGGGACCGGCGGGCGACGCTCGCCGCGCTCACCGCGGTGACCCGCGGCCCGGCCCCCGCCCACCTTCCGCACCCGGCCACCGCCCCACTGCCCCACCCGTCCGCCGATCCCGTCATCGCCGGCACACCGCCGTCCGCTGCGACAATGGCGGGGTGACGGGTCGCTGGGAATTCTGGATCGACCGGGGCGGAACCTTCACGGACGTCGTAGGCAAGCGTCCGGACGGCCGCCTGGTCACCCGCAAGCTGCTGTCCCACCACCCCGAGCGCTATCCGGACGCGGCCGTCGCCGGGATCCGGCGGACGCTGGGGCTCGGCCCCGGCGATCCGGTCCCGGCCGACCGGATCGACGTCGTCAAGATGGGCACCACGGTCGCCACCAACGCCCTCCTGGAGCGCAAGGGCGAGCCCACCGTCCTCGTCGTCACCGAAGGGTTCCGGGACGCGCTGCGCATCGCGTACCAGAACCGTCCCCGCCTCTTCGACCGCCGGATCCTGCTCCCCGAGGCGCTGTACGACCGGGTGGTGGAAATCCCCGAGCGGGTGGACGCCCATGGCGAGGTCGTCCGCCCCCTGGACCTCGACGCCGCCGCCGAGGCGCTGCGCGCCGCCCACCGCGACGGCTTCCGCGGCGCCGCCGTCGTCCTGCTGCACGGCTATCGGCACGCCGCACACGAACAGGCGGTCGCCGCGGTGGCGCGCGACCTCGGTTTCGCCCAGGTGAGCTGTTCCCACGAGGTCAGCCCGCTGATGAAACTGGTGTCCCGCGGCGACACCACCGTGGTCGACGCGTATCTGTCGCCCATCCTGCGCCGCTACGTCGAGGACGTGGCCGCCGAACTGCGCGATATCCGGCTGATGTTCATGCAGTCCAACGGAGGGCTGCGGGAGGCCGCGCACTTCCGGGGCAAGGACGCAGTGCTGTCCGGGCCCGCGGGCGGTGTGGTGGGCATGGCGCGCTCCGCCGGCGAGGCCGGACACGACCGGGTCATCGGCTTCGACATGGGCGGCACCTCGACCGATGTCTCGCACTACGCGGGCGAGTTCGAGCGGATCTTCGGCACCGAGGTCGCCGGGGTCCGGATGCGCGCCCCGATGATGAACATCCACACCGTGGCGGCGGGCGGCGGTTCGGTGCTCCACTTCGACGGCCGGCGCTACCGCGTGGGGCCGGACTCGGCCGGGGCCGTCCCCGGCCCCGCCTGCTACCGGCGCGGCGGCCCGCTGACCGTGACCGACGCCAATGTGATGCTCGGCCGGATCCAGCCGGACCACTTCCCCGCGGTCTTCGGCCCGCACGCCGACCAGCCGCTGGACGCGGTGACGGTCCGGGAGCGCTTCGCCGCGCTCGCCGAGGAGATCGCGGAGGCCACCGGCGACCGGCGCGGACCGGAGGAGGTCGCGGCGGGCTTCCTGGACATCGCGGTGCTCAACATGGCCAACGCGGTCAAGAAGATCTCCGTGCAGCGCGGCCGTGACGTCACCCGTTACGCGCTCACCAGCTTCGGCGGCGCGGGCGGCCAGCACGCCTGCGCGGTCGCCGACGCCCTCGGCATCGGCACGCTGATCGTGCCGCCGCTGGCGGGGTGCTCTCCGCATACGGCATCGGGGTGGCCGACGCCACCGCCATGCGAGAGCAGGCCGTCGAGGCGGAGCTGGGCGAGGAGACGCTGCCGCGGGTGCGGGAACTGTGCGCGCGGCTGGCCGGTCAGACCCGTGGCGAACTCCTCGCGGACGGGGTCCCGGAGGACACCCTGGACACCGTCGCCCGGGTCCATCTGCGGTACGCGGGCACCGACTCCAGCATCCCCGTCCCGCTCGGTTCCGCCCCCGCGATGACCGAGGACTTCGTCCGGGCGCACCGCACCCGGTACGCCTTCACCATGGACAAGCCGCTGGTCGTCGAGGCGGTGTCGGTCGAGGCGGTCGGCGCGTCCGGGCCCACCGGCGGCCATGCCGTGGAACGGCCGCCCGGGGAGGGCGAACTGGCTCCCGTGACGACCGTAAGGATGTTCTCGGACGGGCACTGGCAGCGGACGGAGCTCTACGAACGCGACCGTATGCGCCCGTCGGACCGGGTCACCGGGCCCGCGGTCGTCGCCGAGGAGGACGCCACCACCGTGGTCGATCCGGGCTGGCAGGCCACCATGGGCGAGCGCGGCCATCTGCTGCTCACCCGGGTCCGGCCGCGCCCGATCACCACCGCGGTCGGCACCGAGGTGGACCCCGTGATGCTGGAGGTCTTCAACAGCCTCTTCATGGCCATCGCCGAACAGATGGGCGTCCGCCTGGAGCACACCGCCCACTCCGTCAACATCAAGGAGCGGCTCGACTTCTCCTGCGCCCTCTTCGACGCCGAGGGCAACCTCATCGCCAACGCCCCGCACATCCCGGTGCACCTGGGCTCCATGGGCGAGTCCATCAAGGAGGTGCTGCGGCGCAACGGGGGCGCGATGCGGCCCGGCGATGTGTACGCGATCAACGACCCGTACCACGGAGGCACCCATCTGCCGGACGTCACCGTGGTCAGCCCGGTCTTCGACGAGCCGGGGGACCAACTGCTCTTCCTCGTCGCCTCGCGCGGCCACCACGCCGAGATCGGCGGCATCACCCCCGGCTCCATGCCCGCCTTCAGCCGCACCATCCAGGAGGAGGGCGTCCTCTTCGACAACTGGCTGCTGGTACGGGACGGGGCGCTGCGCGAGCGGGAGACCCGCGAGCTGCTGACCGGCGGGCCGTATCCGTCCCGCGCCCCGGACGCCAACCTCGCCGATCTGCGCGCCCAGATCGCCGCCAACGAGAAGGGCGTCCAGGAACTGCGCCGGATGATCGGGCAGTTCGGCCTCGACGTCGTGCACGCCTATATGGGGCACGTCCAGGACAACGCCGAGGAGTCGGTGCGCCGTATCGTCGCCGGGCTGCGCGACGGCTCGTACCGCTACGAGACCGACGGCGGGGCGGTCATCCGTGTCAGCCTTACGGTGGACCGCGACGCGCGTGGCGCCGTCCTGGACTTCACCGGCACCTCGCCCCAGCGGCCGGGCAACGACAACGCGCCCAGCTCGGTGGTGATGGCGGCCGTGCTCTATGTCTTCCGCACGCTGGTGGCCGAGGACATCCCGCTCAACAGCGGCTGTCTGAAGCCCCTGGAGGTCCGCATCCCCGAGGGTTCCATGCTCGCGCCCGTCTTCCCGGCCGCCACGGTCGCCGGAAACGTCGAGACCTCCCAGGCCGTCACGGGCGCCCTGTACGCGGCCCTGGGCGTCCAGGCCGAGGGCTCCGGCACGATGAACAACGTCACCTTCGGCAATGACCGCGTCCAGTACTACGAGACGGTCGCCAGCGGCTCCGGCGCGGGGGACGGCTTCGACGGCGCCGACGCCGTACAGACCCATATGACCAACTCCCGGCTGACCGACCCCGAGGTGCTGGAGTGGCGCTATCCGGTGCGGGTGGAGAGCTTCGCGATCCGCCGGGGCAGCGGCGGCCGCGGCCGTTGGCGCGGCGGCCACGGCGTCACCCGCCGCATCCGCTTCCTGGAGCCGATGACCGTCGCCCTCCTCACCGGCCACCGCCGGGTGGCCCCGTACGGCATGGCCGGTGGCGAACCGGGAGCGCTGGGCGCGAACCTGATCGAGCGCGCCGACGGTTCGGTGGACCGCCTGGACGGCCGCGACGCGGCGGACGCCGGGGTGGGGACGTCCTGGTCCTCCACACCCCGGGCGGCGGCGGTTACGGCCCGCCGGAGGAGGCCGGGGACGGATTGTCGGTGGCGGATGCCAGATTGGACGCATGACCGACTGGCAGGACATCCACGACTGGACGGATCCGCGGGCCGTGCGCGCCGCGCTCGCCGCGGGAGCCGACCCTGACCGCATCCTCGGCGGCCATATGGCGCCGCTGCACTCCGCGGCCTGCTCGGGAAGCGCCGAAGTGCTGGCCGAACTGCTCACGGTGGCGCGGGAGGTGGACCAGCCGGACGCGGCGGGCCGCACCGCGCTGTGGCACGCGGTGCGCAACTGGGACCGGGAGAAGGCGTCGGCGCTCATCGCGGCCGGGGCCGACCCCTGGCGGCGCCGGGAGGCCGACGGGCGGAGCCCGGGTGAGCTGGCGTGGTGGACGCCGCTGGCCGACCTGGTGGCCGGGGCGCCCGGCGCCCGGGAGCCGTCCCCCGAGGAGCGGGCCGCGCAGCGGGCGGCCGATGAGCTGATCGCCGCCTTCGACGGCGAGGGCGGGGAGTACCAGGACTGAGGCTGTGTGGCGTTCGTGGCCGGACGGAGCGTGCCGGAGGTCGTGGCCGCGCTGGGCGGAGACATCGTCGCCACCATCGGCGAGGACGAGGACGAGGTGGAGGACGGCGAGGAAGAGAACGGCGAGGAAGGAGGCGGGGCCGACTACGCGGATGTCCTGCTGGAGGAGGAGGGGCGCCTGCTGGTCGGCGCGGCGCCCGGTGGCGTGGTGCTCCAGCAGTTCGACGGGATCGCCATCCACGGCGAGGAGGTGCTGGCACCGCTCTCCCGGGGCACCGTGGCCGTCTCGGTCTTCGACCACCCCGACGCCTTCATCCACCCCTCCATAGCCCGTGACGGGGCGATGTGCTCCTGCCAGGAGGTCATGCTCGACCCGGAGCGGGGCGACCCGGAGGAGGCATGGCGGTATCGGTTCGGGACGGCGGGCATCCGTCCGGCTGGACGGCGCGGGCGCTGGCGATGGCCGCCGCGGCCACGGGGGTCGCGGTCGACGGCGGTCCGCGCTGGATCGGCCGGCCGGGCAGCACCGTCATCCTGCTGCCCGAGCGGCTGCGGGACTGACGCCCCTGGGAGGGCCCCCAAGCCGCCCCGGGGCTCAACCAGGCAGCCCGATATGAGGCATGGCGTGTTCGGATCCGTTTGCCGCCGCCACGATCGGAAACCCGAACCGTGTCAAAGCCCGCCCGGACGCGCCCGAATGACCCACGGGCGCCCGCCCCGCGCACCCCGCGCGTGAGCCCGACGGCGGGTGCTTTCAGCAACGTCGTTCACGGAAGGGGCAGCCATGGCCTGGTGGCATAACGCCGAATGCACGCACGAGGATCCGGAGCTGTTCTTCCCCGTGGGGGTGGCGGGTCCGGCCGCCCGGCGGCAGGAGTCGCTGGCCAAGGAGGTCTGCCGGCGCTGTCCGGTGATCCAGGAATGCCTGGACTACGCACTGGAGAGCGGAATGACCCACGGGGTCTGGGGCGGTACCGGTGAGGAGGAGCGCGCGCGCTGCGCCGTAAGGCACAGCGCAGGCAGCGCGTCGGCGCACGGCGCGCCCGCTGAGCGCTCCGCGGGAAGTGCCGCGAGGTGCGGTCGTTCATCCGCGGCTGTGCCGTGGCCGGCCACGCGGCGGAGCCGCATATCGACACTGCCGCGGCGGAGCGGCATATCGACACAGCCCCGCGCCCCTTCGGGGCGCACCCGAACCGCACCGGACTTCAGCGAGGCCGCTCAGGCCCGTCCGGGACGGTCCGCCCGGCAGTCCGACCCCAGGAGGTCCGGCCCAGCGGGGTGAACCGCACCGGAGTGCCGGGGACGGCCTGCGCCGCGGCGGCCAGATACCGCTCCGGCACGACGCCCACGACGGGGTAGCCGCCGGTTGTCGGATGGTCGGAGAGGAAGAGCACCGGCCGTCCGTCCGGCGGGACTTGGAGCGCGCCGAGCGCCATGCCCTCACTGGCCAGCTCACCGTCCCGCGCCCGCTCCAGCGAGGGGCCCTCGGTCCTCAGCCCGATCCGGTTGCTCGCGGCCGAGACGCGGAAGTCCCCGGTGGAGAGGGTGCGCAGCCCCGCGGGGGTGAACCAGTCGTCGCGCGGGCCGAGCACCACGGGGAGCACCAGTTCGGGTGCGACGCCGCGATGGGGAACCCCGTCCACGGCGGGCACCGGCCCGCGCGGCCGCCCGAGCCGCAGCACGGCGCCGTCCGCGAGCGGGGCTGGGCCCAGCCCGGAGAGCACATCCGTGGCCCGGCTGCCGAGCACCGGCTCGGCCTCGACACCGCCGTCGAACGCCACATAGCTGCGCACCCCGTGGGCGGCGGCCCCGGCCTCCAGGAGCGAGCCCGACGGCACCCGTACGGCCGCGCCCCACGCGGCGGGGCGGCCGTCGACCGTGACCGGACAGGGCGCGCCGGTGACCGCGACCGTCGCCGGGCGGCGCAGCCGCACCGCGCAGCCGGTGAGCGTGGTCTCCAGGGTCGCGGCCCCTTCGGCGTTGCCCACCAGGCGGTTGGCGAGCCGGTGGGCGGGCTGGTCGAGCGCCCCCGAGCGGGGCACCCCGAGATGGGCGTGGCCGGCGCGGCCGAGATCCTGGACGGTGGTGAGGGCTCCCGGCCGTACGACGACGAAGGCGCTGTCGGTCATGGCGCCGCCCCTTCCGGGGCCGCGCTGCCCGATACCGGGACGAAGCGGACGCGAGTGCCGGGGGTGAAGAGCGCCGCCGGTTCCCGCGCGGTGTCCCACAGCACGGTGTCCGTGGTGCCGATGAGCTGCCAGCCGCCGGGGACGAGCGCGGATAGACGCCCGTGTACCCGCCCGCGAGGGCCACCGAGCCGACCGGCACCCGGGTCCTGGGCGTGGCGTGGCGCGGCACGTGGAACCGCTCGGGCAGTCCCGTCAGATAGCCGAAGCCGGGCGCGAAGCCGCAGAAGGCCACCCGGAACTCGGCGCCGGAGTGGATCCGTACGGCCTCCTCGGGCGTCACCCCCCACCGCCGCGCGACCTCGTCCAGATCGGGCCCGTCGTACCGCACGGGCACCTCGACGATCTCGCTGTCGCCGCGGTCGAGGGGCGGTATCCGCCAGCCGGGCAGCTCGGCCGCGAGCCGCCCGGGGTCGGCGAGCCCGTCGAGGAACACGGTGCGGGCGGCGGGCACGATCTCGCGCACGGAGGGCAGCCGCCGCTCGGCGGCGCGGCGCAGCAACTCCGCGTGGAGCGCCTCCGCCGCCTCACCGCTGTCGAGCTCGATGAGCAGCCCGTGCTCACCGACGGGCAGGGTCCGCACCGTCATATGAACGCCGCCACGCGCACCCCCGCGGCGGCCAGCTCGGACCGCACCCGGCGGGCGAGGTCGGCGGCGCCGGGGGTGTCGCCGTGGACGCACAGCGAGCGCACGTCCACCTCGATGCGCCGTCCGTCGACCGAGGTCACCGCGCGGTCGCGGGCGAAGCCCAGGGCGCGCTTGACCACCGTGTCCGGGTCGTGGACCACGGCGCCGGGCTCGGTGCGCGGTACGAGCGTCCCGGCGGCGGTGTAGGCGCGGTCGGCGAACGCCTCGGCGATCACCGGCAGCCCGGCCGTGCGGGCTGCCTCGTGCAGCCGGGACCCGGGCAGCCCCAGCACCGGCAGCGGACCGCCGACGGCCAGCCTGACGCCCTCGATCACGGCCGCGGCCTGCGCCTCGTCGTGCACGCTGCGGTTGTAGAGCGCGCCATGGGGCTTGACGTAGTGCACCCGCGTCCCGGCGGCACGGGCGAAGATCTCCAACGCGCCGATCTGATAGGCGATCTCGTCGGCCAGCTCCCGGGGCGGGACGTCCATGCTGCGCCGGCCGAAACCGGCCAGGTCCCGGTAGGAGACCTGGGCCCCGACGCGCACCCCGCGCTCGGCGGCCAGCTCGCACACCCGGCGCATGGTCGAGGGGTCCCCGGCGTGGAAGCCGCAGGCGACATTGGCGCTGGTGACGATGGACAGCAGGGCCTCGTCGTCGGTGAGCTGCCAGCGGCCGAACCCCTCGCCGAGGTCGGCGTTGAGATCGATGGACAGGTTCGCCAAGGATGCGGTCATATCCGTCCGTTCGGGCGTGGGGATACGTGAGGGGATGCGGATGGCACCACAAGGTAAGCGATCGTTGAACGATCCGACAAGATGGTTGTTGTCCAGTAGCGGTTTCTGGGCTTGACTTCTCGCTATACGGGACGAACGAGACACCGAACAGGGGCTGATGTGGCGTACGGGGCAAAAGGTGCAAATCGCCGTTCCGGCGAGTCGTCGGACGAGTCGCCGGAGGTGTCGGAGGCGCCGGAGACGGCGGAAGCCGTGGAGCCGGTGGAGCCGGACGGGTACGCCCCGGTCCCCGGTCTCGCCGCCGGTCTCGAGGCCGACCGGGCGCTGCTGGGGCGCACCAGCACGGCGGAGCGCGTCGCGGACATCCTGCGCGACCGCATCGCCGAGGGGTTCTTCCCGCCCGGCACCCGGCTGTCCGAGGACAGCGTGGGCGGCGCCCTCGGGGTCTCGCGCAACACCCTCCGGGAGGCGTTCCGCCTGCTGACCCACGAGCGGCTGCTGGTGCACGAGCTGAACCGCGGCGTCTTCGTCCGCGTCGTCACGGTGGACGACCTCAACGACATCTACCGCGTGCGCCGGCTCGTCGAATGCGCGGCGGTGCGCGGTCTGGGCGAGCCGCCGTACGAGGTGCGGGCGGTCGAGGCGGCGGTCCTGGCGGGCGAGCGCGCCGCCCGGGACCGGGCCTGGGAAGACCTGTCCACCGCCAATATCCGCTTCCATCAGGCGATCGTCTCCCTCGCCGAGAGCCCCCGGGCCGACGAACTGATGCGCGCGGTGCTGGCCGAGCTCCGGCTGGTCTTCCACGTCATGGCCGACCCCCGCCGCTTTTACGCTCCCTATCTGGTGCGCAACCGTCAGATCCTGGAGGTGCTCCAGGGCGGCGACGCGATGGAGGCCGAGCGGCTGCTCGCCTCCTATCTGGACGATTCCCAGGGACAGTTGGCCGACGCCTACGGGCGGAAGATGTCCCGTCGATAGAGGTTTCCCAGCGGTAAACGATCCGGCGGGGCCGGAACAAGTTCGTTTCAGGCTCTTGTCGGATCGTTGAACGAACGCCTAGCCTCCGGTGCACCCTCCTCACGCCCCCGTGAGGTCCTTGTGCGCGGAAGGCGGGACGCATGATCGTTCTCCTTGGCGTCCTCGTGGTGATCCTCGGATTCGCCACACGACGCAACCCGTTGCTGGTGGTGGGGGTCGCCGGCATCGCCACCGGACTGCTGGCCAAGCTCTCGCCCCAGGAGATCCTGGCGGCCTTCGGCAACGGCTTCGCCTCCAGCCGCTCGGTGACGATCTTCGTCATCACCCTGCCCGTGATCGGCCTCCTGGAGCGCCACGGCCTCCAGGAACAGGCCCGTACCCTCATCGGCCGGCTCGGCAAGCTCACCACCGGCCGGTTCCTCGCCCTCTACCTGTTGCTGCGCCAGCTCACCGCCGCCCTCGGCCTCACCAGCATCGGCGGGCCGGCCCAGAGCGTCCGGCCCATGGTCGCGCCGATGGCCGAGGGTGCGGCGGAGCGCCGCCACGGCCCGCTGCCCGAGCGGGTCCGCGAGCGCGTCCGCTCGTACTCCGCCAGCGCCGACACGGTCGGGCTGTTCTTCGGCGAGGACTGCTTCCTGGCCATCGGCTCGATCCTGCTGATCACCGGGTTCGTCAACACCACGTACCACACCCACCTGGAGCCCCTGCAGCTGGCGCTGTGGGCCATCCCCACCGCCGTCTGCGCGTTCCTCATCCACGGCTTCCGGCTGCTGCGCCTGGACCGCTCGCTGGACCACGACCTCGCCGCCTCCGGCGGCCGATCCGCTGCCGAGGGCAGCCGCACCGCGGAGGAAGCCAAGTGATCAAGGCGGAGTGGTTCTACTGGCTCGTCGGCGCCGTCTTCCTCGCCATGGCCGCCCAGATGGTCGTCGACCGCACCAACCCCAAGCGCCTCGGCTCGGCCGCGTTCTGGGGGCTGCTCGGCGGCTGCTTCTTCTACAGCAGCTGGGTGGTGGAGAAGAAGGCCCCGGCCGAACCGCTGGGCGTCGCCGTCCTCGCCATGGTCTGCCTGGGCGGCTTCCCGCTCACCGGGCGCGGTGTGCCGCGCACCACCACGCCCGAGCAGCGCGCCGCCTCGGCCGCCCGGCTCGGCAGCAGGCTGTTCGTCCCGGCGCTCACCATTCCGCTGGTCGCCGTCGTGTGCGCCTCGGCCGTCAAGCACTGGCACATCGGGGGCGAACCGGTCCTGGAGGCGGGCAGCGAGACCATCCTGGGCCTCGGCTTCGGGGCGATCGTCGGGCTGCTGGTCGGCATGGTCGTGGTGCGCGAGCGGCGGCCCGCGGTGCCGCTGCACGCGGGCCGGAGCCTGCTGGAGTCCATGGGCTGGGCGCTGCTGCTGCCGCAGCTGCTCGCCGTGCTCGGCTCCATCTTCCAGGAGGCCGGGTGGGCACCCAGGTCGGCAAGATCACCGAACAGGTGCTGCCGGAGGGCCAGAAGTACGTGGCCGTGGCCGTCTACTGCGTGGGAATGGCCCTGTTCACCGTCATCATGGGCAACGCCTTCGCCGCCTTCCCGGTGATGACCGCCGCCATCGGCTGGCCCGTGCTCATCCAGCAGATGCACGGGGACGCGCCCGTCGTCCTCGCCGTCGGCATGCTGGCCGGATTCTGCGGCACGCTCGTGACACCCATGGCCGCCAACTTCAATCTGGTGCCCGCCGCCCTGCTGGAACTCAAGGACCAGTACGGGCCCATCAAGGCGCAGATCCCCACCGCCGGAGCGCTGCTGGTCTGCAACATCGCCATCATCTCGCTGTTCGCCTTCTGAAGGGGCCGCTGCTGTGACCCGCGTGCTTCTCACCGGCTTCGAACCCTTCGCGGGCTCGGCCGTCAACCCGTCGTGGCAGGCCGTATCCCTGGTGGCCGCCGATCCGCCGCCCGGCACCGAGGTCACGGCCGTACAACTCGCCTGCGTCTTCGGCACCGCCCTCGAGGAGCTTTCCGCCGCCGTGGCGGAGGCCGACCCCGACCTGGTGCTGTGCGTGGGCCAGGCGGGCGGCCGTCCCGGTGTCACCGTCGAGCGAGTGGCGATCAACGTGGACGACGCCCGCATACCCGACAACGCCGGTCGTCAGCCCATCGACGAACCGGTGGTCGAGGGCGGTCCCGCCGCCTACTTCGCGTCCCTGCCCGTCAAGGCGTGTGTCGCGGCCGTCCGCGAGGCCGGGATTCCGGCCGCCGTCTCACAGACCGCCGGAACGTTTGTGTGCAACCACGTCTTCTACGGTCTGGCCCATCTCATCGCCACCGAGCGGCCCGCCCTGCGCGGCGGCTTCGTCCACCTCCCGTACGTGCCCGAACAGGTCGTGGACGGCGCCGAACCCGCACTGCCCGCCGCCCTGGCCGCCGACGCGCTGCGGGCGATCGTCGGGCGGCCGTGCACACCCGGACCGATCTGCGCGTCGCCGAGGGGGCAACGCATTGAACGCCTATGAGCCGGACGAGCCGAACGCTGCGAACGAGCCGGACGAGATGAACGAGCCGGACGGGACGAGGGGCGAACTCGGCCGGTACGCGGCCCGGTTCGCCGCCCTCGCCACCGCCAACGTCACCCGGGCCTACCCCAACGCCCCCGCGCATCTGCTGCGCGGTCCCGAGGACCTGGTCGAGCCGCGCCGGCACCACCCCGCCTTCTACGGCTCCTACGACTGGCACTCCGCGGTCCATATGCACTGGCTGCTGGTCCGGCTGCTGCGCCGCTGCCCCGACCGGATCCGCGCCGACGAGGTCACCGCCGTACTGGACGGGCACCTTACGGCCGGCGCCCTCGCCGCCGAGGCGGACTATCTGCGCGCCCATCCCTCCTTCGAGCGCCCTTACGGATGGGCCTGGCTGCTCGCGCTGACGGCCGAGTGCCGGAGCCTGCCGGGGCCCGCGGGCGAGCGCTGGGCGGAGGCCCTGGAACCGGCCGCCGACGCCGTGTGCGCACTGCTGAGCGAATGGCTGGAACGCGCCACCTACCCGGTGCGGCACGGCGTCCACACCAACAGCGCCTTCGCCCTCGGCCTGGTCCTGGACAGCGCGGCCGCCGCGGGCGTCAAGGGATCGTCGAACCGGTCACCGAGGCCGTCCTCGACTGGTTCGCCGACGACCGTGACGCCCCCGTCCACTGGGAGCCCTCCGGACAGGACTTCCTCTCGCCCGCGCTCACCGAGGCCGAGACGGTCTGCCGGGTGCTGCCGGAAGAGGAGTTCGCGCGCTGGCTGGAACGTTTCCTCCCCGGCGTCGAATGGGGCGCGCCCGTCACCGTGCTCACCCCGCCCATCGTCTCCGACCCCGCCGATCCGCAGATCGGTCACCTCCTCGGCCTCATCCTCAGCCGGGCCGCCGCGCTCCGCCGCCTGGCCGCCGCCCTGCCGCACGGCGATCCGCGCGCGGACGTGCTGCGGACGGCGGCCCGTGACCATCTGGCCGCCGGGCTCCCGGCCACCGTCTCCGGGGACTTCACCGGCGACCACTGGCTCGCCACCTTCGCGGCGCTCGCCCTGGACGGACCACCGGCCGGTGAGCCGTAGACTGACGGATCGGTGAGGTGCGGGGGCGCGCCGGTGTACACGCGTGCACGCGCGGGGACCTGGTGTGCCATAGCGGGATCTCCGTGCCGTTTCGTACGTTGTCGGTGCGACCGCCTACTCTGTGCGACGTGACATCTCCACCCCCGGGGGCCGCCGCGCCCCAGCTCAACACCGCTGAAGGGGCCGCCCGGCCGGCCCCGGGCCCGGCCGCCGACGAGGGCCTGGCCCGGCGGTTGCGCGCGCTCGCCTGCACCGCGCCGCTGCACGACCTCGACGCGCGCAAGGCCAACCTCGCGGGGGAGTACGGGGTGTACGCGATGGCGGAGGTCGCCCTCGCCGCCATCGATCTCGTCACGCTCCACATGGACTTCGACACCGGCGCCGACCACGAGCAGATAGTGGTCAGGCTGCTGCCCCGGGTGGCGGCCCAGGCCCCCGGGCGCCCCGCCGCAGAGCACGACCGGGTCGCCCGCTGGGTGCTGGAGAACCTGATCAACGTCGGCAGCGTGGACCGCGGCTTCCGCGCCGTTTACGGCACCTTCGGACCCGATGGGGTGTATGTCCGCAGGGACTACGACTTCAAGCTGATCGAGGAGGTGCCGGGCCCCGGCGGCAGCGTCTATCTGCGCACCACCGACGAGGCGGTCAACGTCCTGGTCGGCGCCCTCGACACGGATGTCACCAGCGCCCAGATCGCCGCCGAGGTCAAGCTGGAGGTCCTGATCAGCCGGGGCCGCCTCGCCGATGCCCAACTCGCGGCCGAGCAGGCCCGCTACCGCACCGTGCAGTACTCGGAGACGCTGCGCCGCACCCTCGACGCCACCCGGCGCAACGTCCGCGCCGTCGACTGGCTGAGCACCGTCCCCGAGCTGATCAGCGAGGCGCTCGACCACGTAGCCGACCGCTACCGCCACGAGAACGCGATCCTCACCAACATCCGCAAGGCGCGCGACGAGGCCGAGAGCGCCGAGCACAAGCGGCGCGCCGCCGAGCTCGTCGACATCGTCAAGGACTGCATCCGGCGCCACACCCAGCTGCAGTCCCGGCTGCTGGAGGCCGGTCCGCTGTTCCGCGCCGAGCAGGACCGCCAGGCCTTCGCGCCCCCGGCCCCGCGCTCCGGATACGACCTGTACGGACAGCTACTGGCCCCCGTCCTCCCGCTGCCCGTCGAGCGTGCGGGCCGGGTCACCGACGCGTTCTTCGCCCGCGGCACGGGGCTGCGCACCCCGACCTCGGTGCGGATGAGCGACTTGGTCGAGATGCTGCTCACCCCGCCGTGGAGCGGGAGCACCTCGGCGCCGAGATGCCCGAGCCCGACCTCATCGCCACCCCCGACGACAGCCGCTTCAGCGAGGAGCAGCTGGCGGTGGCCATGGAGCTGCTCGAACTGCCCGCGGACGCCCCGCGACGGCTGTCCGGGCTGCTCGCCGACGCCCGCCGCCGCGACCCCGATCTGCCCTATCTGATCGCCCTCCTCACCGTCCACGCCGCGAGCCCCCGGTCGGCACCGCCTACCGCCAGGGCGAGCAGCGGCTGCTCTTCGCCGTGGACGACGGCACCGAGCTGGACGACCCCGAATTCGGCGGTGCCGACCTGATAGTGGGCACCGCCCTGCTGGACGCGGCCGGTATGGCGGCCGACCGCGCGGAGGTGGCGTGATGACCGCGACCCATGAGTACGCCCCGCGCGAGGAGGTTCAGCCGTGACCGAGTACGACATCGACGAGATGACACCGCCGGACGCGGCGCCCGCCCCGGCGCCCGCCGGGCTGACGCCCGCCGACGCGGCCGACGCCGCGCGGCTGGTGGCCTTCGGGCTCCAGCCCAAGCTGCTGCCCGCGCGGGACGTCGAATACGCCGAACTGCTGCGCCGCCACCGCGACGAACCGGCGTTCGCGCGCCTCACCGACGCCATCGCCGCCGGTCTCGGGCTCATCGTGCTGGAGGTGTCGACCCGCGCCGGAATGGCGGTGACCGCCGCCGAGGACTCCGTCTTCGCCGTCCGCATGGGCGACTACGCCCGGCGCGCCGCCACCGACTCCGCCGACCGCTTTCTGCACGGCCTCGCCCATCTCGCCGTCGCCGCCCTGGCGTTCCCCCGCCCCGAGGACCTCGCCGACGACGGCTATATCGGCCGCGTCACCGTCAACGGGGTCGACGCCTTCGTCCGCCAGGCGTGCCGGCGGCTGGAGGAGCGCGCCGAGGAGCAGGGGGAGAACACCGACCCCGCCACCGGTGCGCCCGGACTGGAGTCCGCCTGGCGGGTCTACGCCCGGCGCAGCGCGACCGGCGCCACCAAGGACGCGCGCAGGCTCGCCGGTTCCACCACCGGCATCGTCGGCAAGGCCGTCGCCTTCCTGGTCGACTCCGGCTTCCTCCAGCGCACCGGCGACGAATCCGGCGGCACCTACCGCACGACCGCCCGCTATCAGCTCCAGGTGCGCGACATGGCGGCCTCCGCCGCCATGGCCGAGCTGCTGGAGCTCGGCGTCGTCCCCGTCGGAGACGGCGGCGCCACCCTGCTGCCCCCGACCAGGGCGACGACCTCGACCTGGTGGCCGACGCCGGTCTCCCCTTCCACTCCTGAACCCCGACGCCCGGCCCCCCGCCAGCCCGACACCACCACACCTTCCGACAACGAGAGTCCGCCATGTACGAGCTGTCCCGGATCCGCCTCTACTCCATCGGGCCGGCCGGTGCGCGTTACGCCGACACCGTGCTGGACCTGCGCGGAGTCGGCGAGCCGGTGCCCAGCCCCGCGCCCACCCAGGCGGAGTTCTTCGAGGAGGAGCCGGTCGGCCCGCCGCGCCGCCCCGCCCCCGCCGGGGTGCTCTTCCTGGAGAACGGCGGCGGCAAGTCCGTCCTGCTCAAGTTGATCTTCTCGGTGATGCTGCCCGGCCATCGCAACACCCTGGGCGGCGCCAGCTCCGGTGTGCTGCGCAAGTTCCTGCTCGCCGACGACTGCGGGCATGTCGCGCTGGAGTGGCAGCACACCGTCACCGGTGAGACCGTCGTCGTCGGCAAGGTCAGCGAATGGCGCGGCCGTCAGGTCTCCAACGACCCGCGGAAGTTCGCCGAGGCGTGGTACTCCTTCCGGCCCGGCCCCGGAATGAGCCTGGACTCGCTGCCGGTCGCCGAGTCCGCCGCGGTGCGGCCCGTCGTCGAGGGCGCCTCCACCGCCCGCGGCCGCCGCCGCACCATGAAGGGGTTCCGTGACGCCCTTACGGAGGCCGCCAAGGCGTACCCGCATCTGGACGTGGTCTGGGTGGAGATCCACGAGCGCTGGAACGAACACCTCGGCGAACTCGGCCTCGACCCCGAACTCTTCCGCTACCAGCGGGAGATGAACGCCGACGAGGGCGAGGCCGCCGGGCTCTTCGCGGTCAAGAACGACTCCGACTTCACCGACCTCCTGCTGCGCGCCGTCACCGACACCCGCGACACCGACGGGCTCGCCGACCTCGTCCACGGCTTCGCCCACAAGCTGGGCCGCCGCGCCGAGCTGACCGCCGAGCGTGAATTCACCGCCGGTTCGCTCGATCTGCTCCAGCGCATCGCGGACGCCGCGGAGCGGCGTGAGCAGGCGCGCGGTGTGCACGCGGGCGCCGAGCGCCGCACCCGTACGCTGGCCCGGCGGCTGTCCGCGCGCGGCGCCGAGGAGCGGGCGCGTGCCGCCGAGCTCGCCGAACGGGTCGCCTCCGCCGCCGAGGCCGTCACCGCCGCCGAGGGCGCGCGCGGCCGCAGCGACCTCGTCGCCGCCGAACTCGCCTTCCGGCACGCCTCCTTGGCGCTCGCCGCCGCCGAGAAGGGCGCCGCCGCGCAGCGCCGCGAGCTCAACGACGCCCGCACCCTGCACTCCGCCTGGCAGGCCGCCGAGACGGTGCTGCGCCACCGCGCCGCCGCCGACCGGTCCGCGCGCGTGGCCGCCGCCATCCGCGAGGCCGAGCGGGACGCGGCCCCCGCGCTCGCCGCCCGCGCCAAGGCCGCCGCCGACCTCGTCCGCGCCCTGCACGCGGCCGCGGAGGACGGCGAGCGGGTCGCCAACGAGGAGGAGGAGCGCTCCGCCGGCCTCCAGGAGGCGGGCGAGGCCGCCCACCGCGACGCCACCTCCGCCGCCACGGCGGCCCAGCGCGCCCGCAGTGACGCCGAGCATCTGCGCCAGCGGCTCGCAGAGGTCGAGCAGGAGACTGCCGAGGCCGTCCGCGCCGGATGGCTCGACGACTCCGCCCCCGACGCCGACCCGGCCCGCGCCGCACTCGCCGCCAGCGACGCCGAGAAGACCACGGTCGCCGCCTTCGACGAGGCCCGCGAGACCGCCCGGCGCACCGCCGACCACGCGAAGTCGGCCGCCGCCGAGGAGGCCCGCACCGAACTGGCCGCGGCGCGAGCGGTGGACGCGGCCCGGGCCGCGCAGTCCGCGTACGACGCGGAGCGGCGCGCCGCTGAGGCGCTGGGCGCGGAGCAGCGCCTGGTCGAACTGCTGGGTCTGCCGCAGCCGTCCGCCGCCGTCCCCGCCCCGCGCGGCGCCGAGACCCGCCCGTCACCGGCGGACGCGCGCGCGGCGCGCGGGGTGACGGTACGCATTCCGGACGCGGACGGCGTGGGCCGCCGAGGCGCCCGGGCCCTGCCGACCGACTCCGACCGGGCCGGGTGGATCACGGTCCACGTGGACGAGGAGGACGGGGACGACGTCGGCCTCTCGCAACTCCCCGCCGCCTTCCGCGCGGACCCCGCCGCCCACACGATCCCCGTGGACGGCGAGCCCGCGCCCCACGACCACGCCTACGCCCCCGAGGAGCCCCCACCGACACCCGCGCCCGCCTCGCGACAGAGGACGCCACCGGACCGGGCGCCGCCCCGGGTTCCGGAGCCTGGTCGACGGATGCCGTCGCCGACGCGGAGGGCGCCCCGCCGTTGCGGGGGACAGCCTCTCGGCCGCTGGACCGGTGGGCGGGGCAGATCGGGCGGAGCGCGACGCCGCCTCCGTCGGCGACCGGTGGCTGGGCACCGGCCGGGGTGACGGGGCGGGGGACACCGCGCTCGTCGGTGGTGAGGCGGAAGGGACGCGGCCCGCTCGGCATGGGGCGGCCTGCGCCGAGGACGCGGAGGCGAGTCCGGGGGAGGCTCACCGGCGTCGTCCGCTCGCCGCGGAGTCGCGGCCCGCGGGGCGGGTGACGGTGCGGCTCGACGACGCCGAGGGCGCCCCCTCGGGCGATGACGGCCCGCGCCCGGAGGACCCGCGCGGCGGCGCCCCGGCCGTGGCGGACGGTCACCGGCCGTCCGGGGGCGTGTTGGCTCCGGTCGGGGACGGTGACGGGGGTCAGTGCGGGACGGGGGTCGCCACCGGCACCGCCGTCATTACCGACGCGGCGCCGTCGGGCCGCCCGCGCGGCGGCGCCCGGGTGGTGGCGGCCGGCTCCCGGCCGCCCGGGGAGGTGTCGGCCCGGGTCGGGGGCCACGACGACGGTGAGGGCGCATCAGAGGCTGCCGCCGACGCCACCGACGGCGGTCAGGCTGAGGCGGAGGCCGTTACCGGTAACGCCGACAACCACGCCGCCGATACCGACTCCGTCACCGGCACCGCCGACAACCACGCCGCCGCCGACGCCGGTTCCGGCTCCACCGCCGACGACTCCGACTGCTGGAGCCCCGAGCCCGGCGGCGAGCCGGACCGCGACCGCGGTCGCCGCCCCAAGACCGCCCCGCGGACCCTCGTGGACGGGCCGCTCACCGCCGAGGAGTTGGACCGGAACGCCGAGGCGTTGCGGGAGCTGCTCGAGGAGAGCGTGGGCTCCGCCGAGCGGCAGTTGTTCGAGCTGCGGACCGCTGCCGCCGAGGACGCGCGGATCCTGGGGGCGCTCGGTGACGGAGGGCTGTTGCCGCCCAGCGCCGATGTGCTGGCGGCCGTCGAGTTCCTCGGCGAGCACGGCATCCCCGCGCTCCCGGGCTGGCGCTATCTCGCCCAGGCCGTGGACCCCGTCGACCACGCCGCCGTGCTCGCGGCCCGGCCCGAGCTGGTGGACGGCGTCGTCATCACCGACCCCGGCACCCACGCCCGCGCCCGTGAGGTGCTCGGCCAGGCGTCGCTGCTGCCGCGGTCCGCCGTGGCCGTCGGGACGTCGGCCGCGCTGCTCGCGCCGACGCCCGCGCCCGACGCCGAGGACAGCGGGGTCTTCCTCGTGCCGCCGAACCCGGCGATGCACGACGAGCGCGCCGCCGACGACGAGCGGCGCGAGCTGCGGGCCCGTGCCACCGCGCGGGACGAGGAGATCAGGGCACTCGCCGCCCGGCTGGCCGGGGACCGGGCGCTGTCCGCGCGGCTCGCCTCCTGGCGCACCGGCTGCCCGGCCGGGCGGCTCGCGGAGCTCGCGGCCGCGGCCGAGACCGCACGGGAGGCCGCCGACACCGCGCAGAGCGACCTCGTGGAGGCGCGCACGGCACGGGCCGAGGCCGACGAGGCCGCCACCGAGGCCGCCCGGGTCCGGGACGAGCGCCAGGAGGCGGCGCAGCGGGCCCGCCGGGTGGCGGACGCGCTGGCGGGTCTGGCGTACCGGCTGCGGGAGCGCGCCACCTGGCAGACCCGGCTGCGCGAACTGGCCGAGGAGGCCGTCGAGTACGAGGAGCGCGCCGCGGGCTGTGTGGACCGGGCCCGCGCCGCCGACGAGGACCGGCGCGCCGCCCAGCGCGCGGCCGACGACGCGCGCCGTACCGCCCGCGCCCTGCGCGCCGAGCGCGCGGAGATCGCGGGTGCCCCCGACGACCTCGGCGAGGCCACCGGGCCGCCCTCCGCCTCGCTGCCCGCGCTCCGCGAGGCGTACCGCGCCGCCTCCCAGGTCTACGAGAAGGTCGGCGTCGGCGCCGACCTCCGCGCCGAACAGGCCCGCGCCGAGAGCGACGAGAGCGCGGCCCTCGCCACCCTCGACCGACTCACCAACAAGGTCCGCACCCGCGCCGCCCAGCTCCTGGAGGGCACCGACGGCGCCGACGGCCCCTCCCGGCAGGCCGCCGCCGCCCGCGCCGAATCGCTGGTCCAGATGCTGGAGAGCCGAGCGTCGACGGCGAGCGAGCAGCTGGGCCGGCTGCGCGGCGAGGCCGAGCGGCTCGCCCCCGCCGACGGCGACGCCCACACCGAGCTGCCGGAGGAGACCGTCCCGGCCGACGCCGAGCAGGCGAAGGAGCTGCTGCGCAGCGCCAACGGCGAACTGGCCGCCCGTACGGACGCCCTGGAGAGCGCCCGCACCGCCCACGCCGACCTGGTGCGCGCCCACCGCGCCGCCGAGGACGCCGCGGGCGGCTTCGACGAGACCGCCGCCCTGCTGCGGGATCTGCTGCGGGACGGCCCCGGCGCGGAGGACGACGGCGAGCGGCCCGAGCCGTACGCCGGGGATCTCGCCGAGGCCCGTCAGGCCGCCGCCGAGACCCGCCGCTCACTGCGCGGCTGCGCCGCCGACCTGTCGGCGGCCGAGTCCTCGCTGCGGGAGGCGAGCGACGTCCTCGTACGGCACGCCAACTCCACCCGCTACGAGCAGGTGCGCACCCCCGCCCGCCAGCAGATCCGCGAACTCCCCGCGGCCGCGCTGCCCGAGCACGCCGCGGCCTGGGCCGAGGCGTTCGCGCCCCGGCTGCGCGTGCTCACCGACGAGTTGGAGCAGCTGGAGCGCAACCGCGACTCGATCGTGGACCGGCTGCGCGGCCTCGTCGAGTCCTGCCTGGCCACCCTGCGTTCGGCGCAGCGGCTCTCCCGGCTCCCGGAGGGGCTCGGCGAGTGGTCGGGCCAGGAGTTCCTGCGGATCCGCTTCGAGGACCCCGATCAGGCCTCGCTCACCGAGCGGCTCGGCGAGGTCATCGACGAGGCCACCCGCTCCGCCGTCCGGAAGAACTCCGATCTGCGCCGGGACGGCATGTCGCTGCTGCTGCGCGGGGTCCATGCCGCGCTCCAGCCGCGCGGGGTGGCCGTGGAGATCCTCAAGCCGGACGCGGTGCTGCGGGCCGAGCGGGTGCCGGTGGGGCAGATGGGCGATGTTTTCTCCGGCGGCCAGCTGCTGACCGCCGCCATCGCGCTGTACTGCACGATGGCGGCCCTGCGCAGCAACGACCGGGGCCGGGACAAGCACCGCCACGCGGGCACGCTCTTCCTCGACAACCCCATCGGCCGCGCCAACGCCACCTATCTGCTGGAGCTCCAGCGGGCGGTGGCGGACGCGTTGGGGGTGCAGCTGCTCTATACGACGGGGCTGTTCGACACCACGGCGCTGGCCGAGTTCCCGCTGGTGATCCGGTTGCGCAATGACGCGGATCTGCGGGCCGGGCTGAAGTACATCAGCGTCGAGGAGCATCTGCGGCCGGGGCTGCCGGTCCGCGAGCCGGAGGAGGAGCAGCAGGTCCACGGCCAGATCACCGCCACCCGGATGTACCGCCGCCCCGAGGCGGACGCGGAGGCGCCGGACGGGGCGGCGGACCGGGCATGAGCCCGGTGGGTCATCCCGAACCGGTGTTCACCGTCTGGGTGACGGATGCCGAGGAGGCCGCGTAGTTGACGTCCCCGTTGTAGTTGGCGGTGACGGTGTGCGTCCCCTTCTGCAGCGGGTTGAACGTCGCGGAGGCGGTGCCGTTCACCAGCGTCACCACCTGGGGCGTCCGGTCGGTGATGGCCAGGGTGACGGTTCCGGTGGGCGTCCCCGTACCGGGGGCGACGGAGGAGACGGTCGCGGTGACCGTCACCGGATCGCTCACCAACGAGGGGTTCGGGGAGGAGACCACGGCCGTGGTGGTGGCCGCCTTGTTCACGGTCTGGGTGTCGGTGCCACTGGACGTGGCGAAGTTCTCGGTCCCGTTGTAGGTGGCCGTGATGGTGAACGGGCTCCCGGTGGTGGTCGTGTAGGTGTGGGTGACGGTCGCGATGCCGCCGGAGAGGATGCCCACGGCGGTGTTGGTGCCGTCGCCGAACGAGAAGGTGACCGCTCCGACCGGGGTGCCGGACGCGGACGAGACCGTCGCCCTGATGGTCACCGGCTGGCCCACCACCGAGGGGTCGGGGATCGAGGTCACGGTGGTGGTGGTCGCGGCCTTGGCGTTGATGGTCTGGGTGTCGGTGCCGCTTGACGCGTTGAAGTTGATGTCCCCGTTGTAGGTGGCCGTGATGGGGAAGGGGCTGCCGGTCCTGGTGGTGTAGGTGTGGTTGACGGTCGCGACGCCGCCGGAGAGGGTCACGGTGCTGTTGCCCGTACCGTCTCCGAAGCTGAAGGTCACGGTGCCGGTGGGGGTTCCGGCGCCGGGGGAGAGAGATCCCACGGTGGCGGTGAGGGTCACCGACTGCCCGGTCGCCGAGGGGTCCGGCGCGGAGACCACGGCCGTGGTGGTGGCCGCCCGGCCCACGGTCTGGCTGTCGGAGCCGGTGGAGGTCGTGTAGTTGGTGTCGCCGTTGTAGGTGGCGGTGACCGTGTAGGGGCTGCCGGTCCTGATGGTGTACGGGTGGGTGGTGGTGGCCGTGCCGCCGGACAGGGGCGCGGTGACGGTGGGTGCGCCGTCCCCGAAGGAGAAGGTGACCGTCCCCGTCGGGATTCCGGCGCCGGGGAGGACCGATGCCACGGTGGCGGTGAGGGTCACGGTCTGGCCGGTGACGCTGGGGTCGGGCGCGGAGGCGACGGTGGTCGTCGTGGCCGCCTTGTTGACCGTCTGGCTGTCGGTACCGGTGGACGAGGTGTAGCCGTTGTCCCCGTTGTAGGTGGCGGTGACGGTGTACGGGCTGCCCGAGGTCCCCGCGTAGGCGTGGGTCACGGTGGCCACGCCCCCTGCGACCGGCGCCGTGGCGGCCGGTGTGCCGTCCCGAAGGAGAAGGTGACCGTCCCCGTCGGGGTTCCGGCGCCCGGCCCGACCGCGGTGACGGTGGCGGTGAGGGTCACGGTCTGGCCGCTGACGGTGGGGTCGGGCGCGGAGGCGACGGTCGTGGTGGTGGCCGCCTTGTTGACGGTCTGGGTGTCGGTGCCGGTGGAGGGCGCGAAGCCGGTGTCGCCGTTGTAGGTGGCGGTGACGGTGAAGGGGCTGCCGGTGGCTCCGGCGTACGCGTGGGTGGCGGTGGCCGTGCCACCGGACAGGGGCGCGGTGACGGCCGGGGTGCCGTCCCCGAAGGAGAAGGTGACGGTGCCGGTGGGCGTCCCGGTGCCCGGGGCGAACGCGGTGACGGTGGCGGTGAGGGTCACGGTCTGCCCGGTGACGCCGGGGTCGGGCGAGGAGGACACCGCCGTCGTGGTGGCCGCCCTGTTGACCGTGTGCACATCGGTGCCGGTGGACGCCGCGTAGTCGGTGTCCCCGTTGTAGGTGGCCGTCACGGTGTACGGGCTGCCGGAGGTCCCCGCGTAGGTGTGGGCGACGGACGTGAGGCCGTCGGCGAGCGGCGCGGTGGCGGTCGGCGTGCCGTCGCCGAAGTCGAAGGTGACCGTCCCGGTCGGCACCCCGGCCCCCGGGGCGACCGGCACCACCGTCGCGGTGAGGGTGGTGGGCTGACCGCTGACCGTGGGATCCGGCGAGGAAACCACCGCCGTCGTGGTGGCCGCCTGGTGCACGGTCCGGGCGTCGGTGCCGCTGGACGGGAGGAAGCTGGGGGCGCCGTCGTAGGTGGCGGTCACCGTGAAACCGTCGGCGCTCGTATAGGTGTGGCTGATGGTGGCCACCCCGCCGGTCAGCGGCGCCGACGCGGCCGGGGCGCCGTCGCCGAAGTCGAAGGTGACGGTGCCGGTCGGCACCCCCGCCCCCGGGGCGACGGGGGCCACGGTCGCCGTGACGGCCACCGGCTGCCCGACCACGGAGGGATCGGGCGCGGAGGTCACCGCCGTGGTCGTGGACGCCGGGGCGACCGTCTGGGTGTCGGTGCCCGCGGATGAGCTGAAGTTGACGTCCCCGCTGTAGGAGGCGATGACCGTGTACGGGCTGCCCACCGCGGTCGTGTAGGGGTGGACCACGGTCGCCACCCCGGCGGAGAGCGAAGCGGTGGCGGTCGCTGTGCCGTCGCCGAAGCCGAAGGTCACCGTGCCGGTGGGCACCCCGGCACCGGGCGGGGTCGGTGCCACGGTCGCGGTGAAGGCCACCGCCCGGCCGGTCACCGAGGGGTCCGGCGACGAGGTCACGGTGGTCGATGTGGTGGCGGCGCTCACCAGCACCGTATGCGTCGCGGTGGCGGTGGACGGCGCGAAGTCGGCGTCGCCGCTGTAGGCGGCGGTGGCCGTGAAGGGGCTGCCGACCGAGGTCGCGTAGGGGTGGGCCACGGTGGCCACCCCGCCGCTGACCGGTGCGGTGGCGGTCGGCGAACCGTCGCCGAAGTCGAAGGTGACCGTGCCGGTCGGGCTGCCCGCCCCCGGGGCCGCGGCGGAGACCCTGGCGGTGAAGGTGACCTGCTCGCCCGCCACGGACGGGTCCGGCGAGCTGACCAGGGAGGTGGCGGAGTCCGCCTGACCGACCGTCTGGGTGTCGGTTCCGGTGGAGGCGGTGAAGTCGGCGTCGCCGCTGTAGGAGACGGTGATGGTGTACGGGCTGCCGGAGGTGCTCGCGTAGGTGTGGGTGATGCTCGCCGCCCCCTGGGCCAGCGGCGCGGTGACGGCCGGGGTGCCGTCGCCGGGGTCGAAGGTGACGGTGCCGGTGGGGATTCCGTCCCCCGGTACGGCCGGTGCGACGGTGGCGCCGATGGTCACCGCCTGACCGGCCACCGAGGGGTCGGGGGCCGAGGTCACCGTGGTGAAGGTCGCGGCCGGGTTCACGGTGTGGGTGGCGGTGCCGGTGGACGCGGTGAAGTCGGCGTCGCCGCCGTAGTCCGCCGTGATGGTGTACGGACTGTCGAAGGCGATCGGATAGGCGTGGGTGATGGTCGCCGCCCCGCCGACGACCGGCGCCGTGACGGTCCCCGTGCCGTCGCCGAAGTCGAAGGTGACCGTGCCGGTGGGGGCTCCGGCTCCGGGCGCGACGGCCGTGATGGTGGCGGTGACCGTCACCGGCTGGCCGGTGACCGACGGATTCGGCGACGAGTCCACCGTCGTCGTCGACAACGCCCGCTCGACGAGGTGCGTCTCCGTGTTCACCGAGCCGATGAAGCGGGCGTCCCCACCGTAGGCGGCGGTGACCGTGTACGGGCTGCCCGCCGCCGTCGCGTACGTGTGCGCGGCCGTCGCCACACCGTCCGCCACCGGGACGTCGACCGGCGCGGTGCCGTCGCCGAAGTCGTAGGTCACCGTGCCCGTGGGCGCGCCCGCGCCCGGGGCGACCGGCGCCACCCTCGCGAGGAACGTCACCGGCTGGCCCGTGACCGACGGCTCCGGCAGATCGCTGATGGCGACGGTGGTCGAGGCGCGGCCCACGGTCTGGGTGCCGGTGCCGGGGGACGTGAGGAAGTCCGCGTCGCCGTCGTAGGTGGCGGTGATGGTGTACGGGCTGCCGGAGGCGTCGGTGTAGGCGTGGCTGACGGTGGCCACGCCCCCCGCCATGGGCGCGGTGACCGGGGCCGTGCCGTCGCCGGGGTCGAAGGTGACGGTTCCGGTGGGGGTTCCGGCTCCCGGTGCGACGGCGGAGACGGTGGCGGTGAGGGTCACCGGCTCACCCGTCACCGAGGGATCGGGCGAGGAGGCCACATCGGTGTGGGTGGCGGCTTGGGCGACGGTGTGGGTGTCGGTGCCGGTGGAGGCGGTGAAGTCGGCGTCGCCGCCGTAGTCCGCCGCGATGGTGTACGGGCTGCCCGAGGTGTCGGCCCAGGCGTGGGTGACCGTGGCCACCCCGGCCGTGACCGGCGCGGTGGCGGGGGCGGTGCCGTCCCCGAAGTCGATGGTGACGGTTCCGGTGGGGGTTCCGGCTCCCGGTGCGACGGCCGAGACGGTCGCGGTGACGGTCACCGGCTGGCCCGCCACCGACGGATCCGGTGCCGAGACCACCGCCGTGGTGGTCAGGGCCCGGCCCACGGAGTGGGTGACGAGGTCGCCGGAGCCGGTGAAGTCGGGGCTGCCGCCGTATGTGACGGTGACGGGGTACGGGCTGCCCGCCGCGGTCGTATAGGCGTGCACGGCCGTTGCCAGGCCGTCGACGACCGGGGCCGCGGCCGGGGTGCCGCCGTCGCCGAAGTCGAACGTCACCGTGCCCGTGGGCGAGCCCCCGCCCGGTGCCACCGGCGCCACGGTCGCCGTGAAGGTGACCGGCTGGCCCACGACGGACGGCTCCGGCGCGGAGCTCACCGTGGTGGTCGTCGCGGACTGCAGGACGGTTTGCGGCTCGGTGGCCACCGAGGACCGGAAGTCGTCGCTGCCGCCGTACGTCGCGGTGATCGTGTACGGGCTGCCGAGGCTGCTCGCGTACGTGTGCGAAAGGATGGCGGCCGCACCGGTCAGGGGCACGTCGACCGGCGGAGTGCCGCCGCCGAAGTCGAAGGTGACCGTGCCCGTCGGCGTTCCCGCCCCCGGGGAGACCGCCGTGACCGTGGCGGTGACGGTCATCTCCTCGCCCACCACCGACGGATCGGGATCGGCGGTCACCGTGATGGTGGTCGAGGACGGCTGCACGGTGTGCACGTCGGCGCCGGTGGAGGGCGCGAAGTCGCCGTCGTCGCCGTAGGTGGCGCTGATGGTGTACGGGCTGCCGGACGTCCCCGTGTAGGCATGGGTCACCGCCGCCACACCGGCCACGCTGGGCGCGGTGACCGTCGGCGTGCCGTCGCCGAAGTCGAAGGTGACGGTGCCGTTGGTGGTGCCCGAACCAGGGGCGACGACCGCCACGTTGGCGGTGACGGTCACGGGCTGGCCGACCTCGGTCGGGTCCGGCGAGGAGAAGACGGTGGTGGAGGTGGCCCCCGGGTTCACGGTCTGGGTGAGGGTGTCCGCGGATCCGGTGAAGCTCACGTCCCCGTCGTAGGTGGCGGTGACGGTGTAGGGGCTGCCCGCGGTGTCCGGGTAGGCGTGGACGGCGATCGCCGTCCCGTCGGTGAGGGGCGCCCGGACGGTCGGAGTGCCGTCGCCGAAGTCGAAGGTGACCGTGGAGGACGGGGTCCCCGCGCCCGCCTGTCCCGATGCCACGGTCGCGGTGAAGGTGACCGGCTGGCCGGTCACGGACGGGTTCGGCGCGGAGGTCAGCGTCGTGGACGACGGGGCCGGGGTCACGGTCTGGATGTCCAACCCGGCCGACCCGGTGAAGTCGCCGTCCCCGCTGTAGACCGCGCTGATGGTGTACGGACTGCCCGCAGTCGAGGCGTAGGCATGGCTGGTCGTCGCCGTGTCGCCGGTCAGTGGGACGGTGACGGTCGGCGTGCCGTCGCCGAAGTCGAACGTCACGGTCCCGGTGGCGGTGCCCACGGCGGGCGGCAGGACCGTCACCGTCGCGGAGACGGCCACCGCCTCGCCGACGACGGACGGGTCCGGGGTGGTGCTCACCGTCGTCGCGGTGGCGGAGACGCTCATCGCCACCGGCTGGACGGCGGTGCCGGTGGAGGTGGCGAAGTTGTCGTCACCGCTGTAGGTGGCGGTGATGGTGTACGGGCTGCCGGTGGTGGAGGTGTAGGCGTGCGTCGTCGTGGCCACACCGTTCGCGACCGGCACGGTGGCGGTCGTGGTGCCGTCGCCGAAGTCGAAGGTCACGGTGCCGGTGGCCGCGCCCGCGCCCGGCGGCACCGGCGCCACCCGCGCGATCAGCGTCACGGTCTGGCCCACCGCCGACGGAGTCGGTGACGAGGTCACGACGGTGGTGGTCGCGGCCGGTTCGACGGCGTGGACGAGGGTGTTCTCGGACGGGGCGAAGTCGCCGTCGCCGCCGTACTCGGCCGCGATGGTGTACGGGCTGCCCGCCGTGCTGGCGTAAGCATGGGTGACCGTGGCCGAGCCGCTCACCAACTCGGCGGTGACCGCCGGGGTGCCGTCCCCGAAGCCGATGGTGACCGGCCCGGTCGGGGTGCCCGCGCCGGGCCCGGTGGGGACCACGGTGACCGTGACCAGCTCCCCCGTGACGGTCGGGTCGGGCGTGGCGGTGATCGTGGTGGCGGTTCCGGCCGGGTCGACGGTGTGGAGGCGGGTGCCGACGGATGCCACGAAGTTGGCGTCGCCGTCGTAGTCGGCGGTGACCGTGTACGGACTGCCGACCGCGGTGGTGTAGGCGTGGTCGGTGGTCGCCGAACCGCCGGTGAGGGGGAGGGCCACGGGCGCGGTGCCGTCGCCGAAGTCGAAGGTCACCGTGCCGGTCGGGGTGCCGGAGGCGGGGGGCACGGCCGCGACGGCCGCGGTGAAGGTCACCGTCTGGCCGGTCACCGAGGGGGACGGCGAGGTGGTCAGCACCGTGGTCGACACGCCCTGGACGACCTGATGGGTGCCCGCCGCCGAGGACGTCAGGAAGTTCGGGTCGCCGCTGTAGCTGGCCGCGACCGTGTACGGGGTCGCCGACTCCGGGTTGGTGTGGGCGACCGTGGCCGTGCCGCCGGTCACGGGCGCCGTGACGGGTGGCGTGCTGTCGCCGAACTCGAACGTCACCGTGCCCGTGGGCGAACCGGCCCCCGGGGTGCCGGGGGTGACCTTCGCGATGAACGTCGTGGACTGCCCCACGCTGGACGGGTCGGGCACGGAGCTGAGGGCGGTGGCGGTGGCGGCCGGTTCGACGGTCTGGGTGTCGGTGCCGCTGGACGCGGTGAAGTCCACGTCGCCGTTGTAGGTGGCGGTGACCGTGTAGGGGCTGCCCGTGGTGTCGGGGTAGGCGTACGTGGCGGTCGCGGTGTCGCCTGAGAGGGAGGCGGTGAGGGGCGGGGTGCCGTCCCCGGGGTCGAAGGTGACCGTCCCGGTCGGGGTGCCCGCGCCGGGCGGCACCGCCGTGACCGTGGCGGTGAAGGTCACGGGGTCGCCCACCGCCGAGGGGTCGGGCGCGGTGGTCACGGCGGTGGCGGTGGCGGCCGGCTGGACGGTCTGCGAGTCGGTGCCGAGGGACGTCAGGAAGTTCGCGTCACCGTTGTAGGTGGCCGTGATGGCGTACGGGCTGCCGGAGGCGCCGGTGTAGGTGTGCGTGGCCGCCGCCTGGCTCGCGGACACGGGCTGGGTGACGGTCGGGGTGCCGTCGCCGAAGTCGAACGTCACCGTGCCCGTCGGCGTGCCCGCCCCCGGGGCGACCGCCGTGACCGTGGCGGTGACGGTCACCGGCTCGCCCACCGCCGAAGGATCGGGCGCGGAGGACACGGCGGTCGCGGTCGAGGACTGCCCCACCGACTGGAGGTCCGTCCCCGTGGAGGCGGTGAAGTTCGTGTCGCCGTTGTAGGTGGCGGTGATGGTGTAGGGGCTGCCGGCGGTGTCGGTGTAGGTGTGGCCGGTGGTCGCCGTGCCGCCGGCGAGGGGCGCCGTGACGGTCGGGGCGCCGTCCCCGAAGTCGAAGGTGACCGTCCCGGTGGGGGTGCCCATACCGGGTGGTACGGCCGTGACCGTGGCGGTGATGGTCACCGGCCGGCCGACGACGGACGGACCCGGTGCGGAGCTCACCGCGGTGGCCGTCCCCGCCTGCTCGACGATCTGGGCGTCCGTGCCCGTGGAGGCGGTGAAGTTCGTGTCGCCGTTGTAGGTGGCGGTGACCGGGTACGGGCTGCCGGAGACGTCCGCGTACGCGTGGGTCACCGTGGCCGCACGGTTCGTCAGCGGCTGGGTGACGGCCGTGGTGCCGTCGCCGAAGTCGAACGTCACCGTGCCGGTGGGCGCACCGGCCCCGGGCGGCGCGGGGGCCACCTGGGCGATGAAGGTGACGGTCTGTCCGGGCACGGACGGATCGGGGGCGGAGTTCACCGTGGTGGTGGTCGAGGCCTGGCCCACGGTCTGGGTGTCCGTGCCCGTCGAGGCCGTGAAGTACAGATCGCCGCCGTACTCGGCGGTGACGGTGTACGGGGCGGCCGACGGCGCGGCGTAGACGTGGCCCACCGTGGCCGTGCCACCGGTGAGGGAGACGGCCACGGTCGGGCTTCCGTCGCCGAAGTCGAAGGTGACGTTGGAGGTGGGGGTGCCCGCCGTGGGCGGAACGCCCGCCACCACGGCGGTGAAGGTCACCGGCTGGCCGACGACGGAGGGGTCGGGCGCGGAGGTGAGGGTCGTGGTGGACGGCGCCACGTAGTTGAAGCCGTCCGGAACCGTCACGCTGCCCCCGGCGGTGGTGACGGTGATGTCGGCGGGGCCGGGCACGTTCGGGGGCGTCACCACGACGAGCAGGGTGTCGGAGATCGACCCGAAGGACGTGGCGGGGACGCCGCCGAAGGTGACGGCGGTGACATGCCCGAGCCCGGTGCCGGTCAGGACGACGGGCTCGCCGCCCGCGGTGGACCCCGTGGCCGGGCTGACGTCGGTGACGACCGGCACGGCGGCATAGGTGTAGAGCAGCCGGTTGCTCACCCCGCCCACCGTGATGACGTACACCGGAACGGTGCCGGGCCCCGAGGCCGGGGGAGCGGTCACGAGGAGGTGCTGGTCGGAGACGGCCGTGGGGTGGGCGACGGAGTCGCCGAAGTGCACCAGCCCCGCGGTGCTCAGATTGACGCCGGTGAGCTCGACGATGTCGCCCCCGCCGAGCGGTCCGGCGACGGGCGTGATGCCGGTCAGGGTGGGCCAGGGGAGGTAGAAGAACGAGCCGATGGGGGCCGTGCCGCCCGGGGTGGTGACATACACCGGGACCGAGCCCGTCCCCGAGGGGCTCACCGCGACGATGGTCTGGTCGTCGAGGACGGAGAAGCTCGCCGCCCGACGGGTGCTGAAGAACACGTCCGTGGCGCCCGAGAAGTGGCTGCCGATGACGGTCACCAGCGTCCCGCCGCTGTACGGGCCCTGGTCGGGGAAGATCCCGGCGAACTGGTTGAAGAGCTCGTACGCGCCCAGCGGGCGAACGGCATCGAGGCCCGACCGCGCCCCGGGGAGCACCGGCCGGTCCGGATCGCCGGGGAGGGGGCCCATCAGGGTGCCGCGGCGGAGAGCGGCCAGCGCGTCGAGGCGGTCGAGCGCGGTGCGCACCACCAGCCGGTCGGGCATGCTCCGCGCCGGGAGCGGGATCGGCGCGCTGAGCGTCGGAACGAGCCTGTGGGATTCCGGATCCACGACGGCGATGCAGTTCTCACCGGGATCGGTGACGAGGACGAGTCCCAACGGGCGACAGGGCATGACGGCTCCGATCTGGCAAGGCGTCTTCCACTCCGCCGGAAAGGATGGGCAGCCCACCGGAATCGGACGGATTCAGTAACCCATTCCAGTGGGACCCGGGCAATATCCTCGGCCGTGGCTCACCCGAATGGCGCAGCGCGCACCGCACCGTCCCGCCCCGCCCTGTCGTCCCGCCCCGCCCCGCCGTCCCGGACCCGGAGCCGGAGCCGGACGGACTCCCCGGTCAGGCGAACCAGCCCTGCGGACGCGGCCGCGTATTGCGCCAGATGTGCTTGGCCTCCCGGTACTCCGCGAGCCCGCTGGGCCCCAACTCCCGCCCGGTCCCGGACTGTTTGAACCCGCCCCACTCCGCCTGCGGGAGACAGGGGTGGTAGTCGTTGATCCAGACGGTGCCCAGCCGCAGCCGCGAGGCCACCCGCTGCGCCCGCCCCTCGTCACCGGACCATACGGCCCCGGCGAGCCCGTACACGGTGTCGTTGGCCAGCCGCACCGCCTCGTCCTCACCGGCGAAACGTTCCACCGTGAGCACCGGCCCGAAGGACTCGTCGGCCAGTACCGACATCCCGCTGTGGCAGCGGTCGAGGACGGTCGGCAGGAAGTAGTAGCCGTCGGCCAGGGCCGGATCGTCGGGGCGGGTGCCACCGCAGCGCAGCCGGGCCCCCTCCGCGAGCCCGGCCGCCACATACGCCTCGACCTTGGCCCGGTGCGCGGCCGAGATCAGCGGGCCGGTCTGGGCCCGCTCGTCGAACGGCCCGCCGAGCCGGATGCCGCGGGCCCGGCGCACGACCTCCTCGACGAAGGCGTCGTGCACCGGCTCCTCCACCAGCAGTCGGGCCCCGGCCGAGCAGACCTGCCCGGAGTGGAGGAAGACCGCGGTGAGCGCGTAGTCCACGGCCGTGTCGAAGTCCGCGTCGGCGAAGACCACATTGGGGTTCTTGCCGCCCAGCTCCAGCGAGGTCCGCTTGACCGTGCCCGAGGCCGCGGCCATGATCCGGCGCCCGGTCCGCAGGCCCCCGGTGAAGGACACCATGTCCACATCGGGGTTGTCGGTGAGAGGGGCCCCGGCCTCGGCGCCCGGGCCGAGCACCAGATTGGCCACCCCGTCCGGCAGTCCGGCCTCCGCCAGCAGCCGCATCAGGGCGATCGCGGTGCTGGGGGTCAGCTCACTGGGTTTCAGTACGAAGGTGTTGCCCGCGGCGAGCGCGGGCGCCACCTTCCACGCGGTCTGCAGCAGCGGATAGTTCCACGGGGTGATCAGTGCGCAGACCCCGACCGGTTCGTAGACCACCCGGCTGACGGCGTACTCGCTGCCGGTGTCCACGACCCGGTCCGCCTCGGTGCGCACCAGCTGTCCGTAGTAGCGGAAGCACGCCACCACACCGTCGATGTCGGCGTCGCTCTCGGCCAGGCGCTTCCCGGTGTCCAGGGACTCGGCGCGGGCGAGCGCGGCCTTGTCGCGCTCGACCAGAGCGGCGACGCGCAGCAGCAGATCGCCGCGCGCCCCGACCGGGGTACGGGGCCAGGGCCCCTGGTCGAATGCCTGGCGGGCGGCGGCCACCGCTTCGGCCGCGTCCTTGCCGCCGCCCTCGTCGACGACCGCCACCAGCGATCCGTCGGCCGGGCAGCGGATCTCCCGGGTGCGCTCGTCGATCGCGCCGGTCCACTGGCCACCGATGAAGAGGTCCGTCACGGGCATTCCTCCGCTTCCGGGGTCGGGACATGGTCGGTCACCCATCGGTGGAAGGCGCCGATGTGGTGTTCGCTGGGGACGAGCACCCCGCCGTCGCGGTAGGCGCGGGAGTCCATGGCGGGCTGGGTGCGCTCACAGGCGTCGAAGTCCTGGGTGTTGACCCGGTGGAACAGCTCCACCGACTTCGACAGATCCCGATCGGACGCCACCACTTCGGGTGCGTAGAGCCAATCGCATTCGACCAGCGTGCGATCGGGAGCGAGCGGGAACATCCGGTGCATGATCACGTGGTCGGGAACCAGATTGAGGAAGACCTGCGGCCGTACCGTGATCGCGTAGTAGCGGCGGTCCTGTTCGTCGGCGATCCCCGCGAACCGGTCGAACCCCTCGCTGCCGTCCACCGTGAACCCCTGGGCCTCCTCGGCGAACTCCGCGCCGTGCCCGACGAAGTACTGCGCCGCCAGCCCGTCGGCGAACTCCGGGAGCACCTCGGTCAGTTCGGGGTGGATCGTCGCGCAGTGGTAGCACTCCATGAAGTTCTCGACGATCAGCTTCCAGTTGGCCTTGACGTCGTAGGAGATCCGGCGGCCCAGCGCCAGCCCCGCCACTCCGTAGCGCTCCACGGAGTCCGCGTCGCCGAGCCGCTCGGCCACCTCCCCGATCACCGTCTCCTCGAACGACGGTGGCTCCTCGGCCAGGCAGACCCAGACATAGCCGAGCCATTCGCGAAGCCGTACCGGCACCAGTCCGCGCTCGCCCCGGTCGACATCGGGCATCTTCGACAGGTTGGGGGCGGCGGTGAGCCGGCCGTCCAGATCGTAGGTCCAGGCGTGGTACGGGCATTGCAGCGAGCGCCGCACCGTACCGGACTCCTCGGTGCACAGCCGGGCGCCGCGGTGGCGGCAGATATTGAGGAACGCCCGCGCCTCACCCCGCCGGTTGCGGGTGATCAGCACGCTCTCCCGGCCGACCTGCACGGTGCGGAAGGCACCCGGCCGGTCCAGGTCGGCCCCGCGCACCGCGCAGAACCACATGGCCTCGAACAGGTGCTCCTGCTCCCGGCGGAAGACCCCGGGAGCGGTGTACCAGTGGCCGGGGAGAGTGGCGAGCAGACTGGGGGGCGTGATGGCGGGGGACTCGGGAGCCACAGTCATGGGTTCTCCTCAGGCGGTCGCGGCGGTCAGCCGGCGGGGGTCGAAGAGCTCGATGGGGTGGGCGGTGTCGCCGGTGAGTGCCAAGGGGGGCCTCCAAGCGGCCGTTTCCCGCTCGCGCGGCGCTCGGTGTCAGCGGCGGATGCGCTCCATGCGCGGGTCGAAGAGCGGCTCGGCGGCGACGGTCGCGGGCACCTTCTCGCCGAAGTACTCGATGTGGACGGCGGTGCCGGGCACCGCGGCCGCGGCGGGCAACCAGGCGTAGGCGACGGTCCGGCCGATGGTGTAGCCGTAGGACGCGCTGGTCACATAGCCCGCCGGGACGCCGTCGGCGTACACCGGCTCCTTGCCCAGGACGACCGCGGCCGGGTCGTCCAGGGTGAGACAGGTCAGCCGGCGCGCCGCCGTCTCCTCGGAGCGGCCCTCGAGCGCCGCGCGCCCGACGAAGTCGCCCTTGTTCATCCGGACGGCGAAGCCGACCCCGGCCTCGTAGGGGTCGTGCTCGGTGGTCATGTCATGGCCCCAGGCGCGATAGCCCTTCTCCAGCCGCAGGCTGTTGAAGGCCGAGCGCCCGGCGGCGATCACCCCGTGGCGCTGCCCGGCCTCCCACAGGGTGTCCCACAGCCGCAGTCCCATGTCGGCGGTGGTGTAGAGCTCCCAGCCGAGCTCGCCCACGTAACTCAGCCGCATCGCGGTCACCGGGACATGGCCGATATAGGTCTGCCTGGCCTTGAAGTAGCCGAACGCCTCGTGCGAGAAGTCGTCGCGGGTGAGCGGCTGGACCAGCTCCCGGGCGAGTGGGCCCCACACCCCGACGCAGCAGGTCCCGGGGGTGATGTCCGCGATGTGGACGTCATCCGGCGCGTGGCGCAGCAGCCAGTCCAGGTCCAGCCCGCCGTTGGCGCCCACCTGGAAGTGGTGCTCGGAGAGCCGGGCGACGGTGAGGTCGCTGCGGATGCCCCCGGCCCCGTCGAGCAGCAGGGTGTAGGTGACCGCGCCGGGCTTCTTCGCCAGCTGATTGGTGGTCATGCGCTGGAGGAAGTCCAGCGCCCCGGGCCCGGTGACCGCCAGCCGCTTGAGCGGCGTCATGTCGTACAGCGCGACCCGCTCCCGGGTGGCCCTGGCCTCGGCGGCGGCGATGGGCGACCAGTAGCGGGCCGACCAGGCGTCGCGCGGGGGCAGTTCGACGGACTCGGCGAGCGCGGCGTTCGCCTCGTACCAGTGCGGCCGCTCCCAGCCCGCCGCCTCCAGGAAGTACCCGCCCAACTCGCGCTGCCGGACGTGGAAGGGGCTGACCCGCAGCGGACGGGGCTGCTCCATCGGCTGCAGCGGATGGATGACGTCGTAGACCTCGGCGAAGTTCTGCTGACCCCGCTCGGTGACGTAGGCGGGGGAGCGCTGGGCGTCCTCGAAGCGGTACAGATCGCATTCATGGACGTCCATGCCCGGCCGCCCGTCCGTCATCCACTCGGCCACGGCCCGGGCCACGCCCGCGGAGTGGGTCACCCACACCGCCTCGGCCAGCCAGAAGCCGCGCACCTCGCGGGACTCGCCGATCACCGGCATACCGTCGGGGGTGAAGGAGAAGACGCCGTTGAAGCCCTCCTCGACCCGGTTCGCGCCGAGCGCGGGGAGCAGCCGGACGCTGTCCTCCCAGCTGGGGGCGAAGTCCTCCGGGGTGAACGGCAGCGAGGACGGCATCACCGGGGCGTCGTCGTACGCGGGCAGCCGCGCCGGATCCACGGGGAGCGGGCGGTGGGCGTAGCTGCCGATGCCGATGCGGTCGGTGTGCTCGCGGTAGTACAGATCGCGGTCCTGGAACCGCAGGATCGGCTTGCTCGCCTCCGCACGGGGGTCGTTCACCCCCGCGAGTTCGGGCAGCGGCCCGGTCTTGGCGTACTGGTGGGCCAGCGGCTGCAGCGGGACGGGGACCCCCGCCATCGCGCCGATCAGCGGGCCCCAGAAGCCGGCGGCGGAGACCACGATGTCGGCCGGGAAGGTCCCCCGGTCGGTGACGACGGCGGTCACCCGGCCGCCCTCCCGCTCGATGGCGGTCACGGTGTGCCGGTCCAGGAAGCGGGCGCCGTGCGCGGTGGCCCGCTCCATCTGGGCGCGGGAGGCGAGCAGCGCCCGGGCCAGCCCGTCGTCCGGGGTGTGGAGGCCGCCGAGGATTTGCTCCGGGTCCAGCATCGGCCACATCTCGGCGCACCGGGCCGGGCCGAGCAGTTCGGACCGTACGCCCCAGGAGGCCGCGAGACCGGCCTTGCGGTGCAGATCGGCCCAGCGCTCCTCGCTGGTGGCGATCTCCAGACCGCCCACCGGGTTGAAACAGGGCAGCCCGTCGACCTCGAGGGAGGAGAACTTCTCCACGGTGTACCGGGCGAGGTCGGTCAGGGTCTTGGAGGGGCTGGTCTGGAAGACCAGCCCGGGGGCGTGCGAGGTCGAGCCGCCGGGGGCGAGCAGCGGGCCCTGCTCCAGGACGGTGACGTCCCGCCAGCCGCGGGCGGCCAGCTCATCGGCGAGGGAGCAGCCGACGATCCCGGCCCCGACGATCACAACACGGGAATTCAATGGCGCATTCACAGGACCACCACCGACCGCAGCACCTCACCGCGCTGCATCTTCGCGAACGCGGCCTCGACCTCGTCCAGCGTGATCGTCTCGCTGACGAACGCCTCCAGATCCAGTTTGCGGCTGAGGTGGAGGTCGACCAGGACCGGGAAGTCCCGGCTGGGCAGGCAGTCGCCGTACCAGGACGACTTGAGCGCACCGCCCCGCGAGAACAGATCGATCAGCGGCAGATCGATGCGCATCTCCGGGTCCGGCACCCCGACCTGCACCAGCACCCCGGCCAGATCGCGCATGTAGAAGCCCTGGGCGTAGGTCTCGGGGCGGCCCACCGCGTCGATGACCACATTCGCGCCGAAGCCCCCGGTCAGCTCGCGCACCGCCTCGACCGGGTCCGTACCACGGGAGTTGACGGTGTCGGTGGCGCCGAAGCGGGTCGCCGCGTCCAGCTTGGCGTCGTCGATGTCCACGGCGATCACCCGGCGGGCCCCGGACAGCGAGGCCCCGGCGATCGCGGCGTTGCCGACGCCGCCGCAGCCGATGACCGCGACCGTGTCGCCGTTGGACACCCCGCCGGTGTGTACGGCCGCGCCGTACCCGGCCATCACCCCGCAGCCGATCAGGCCCGCCGCCTCGGGCCGTGCCCCGGGGTCGATCTTCACCGCCTGCCCGGCCGCGACCAGCGTCTTCTCGGCGAACGCGCCGATGCCCAGCGCCGGGCTGAGCGGGGTGCCGTCGGTCAGGGTCATCGGCTGCGCGGCATTGCGGCTGTCGAAGCAGTACCACGGGCGGCCCCGGCGGCAGGCGCGGCAGCCGCCGCACGGCGCCCGCCAGGCCAGGACCACATAGTCGCCGGGGGCGAGCGCGGTGACGCCGGGGCCCACGGCCTCGACCATTCCGGCCGCCTCGTGCCCGAGCAGATACGGGAATTCGTCACCGATCGCGCCGTCCCGGTAGTGCAGGTCGGTGTGGCACACCCCGCACGCCTGCACTCCCACCAGCACCTCACCGGGGCCGGGCTCGGGCACGAGAACGGGCACCACTTCCACCGGGGCGCCCTTTTTGACCGCGACGACGGCGCGGGCTTCTTGCGGCATGGCTCACTCCTCTGTTCTCCTGCGATCGCAGGGACCGGTGCACGGGAGCTGGCATGACTGCCTCGAAGGAGGGTGAGACCGGGGCCGTTCAACGGCCGCCGGTTACCCCCCAGTTGCGTATGGCGCGGCGTGTTGCGCGATGGGAGACATCCTGAAAGTCGCCGCCCCGTGCGGTCAAGGGGTGCGCGTAAACCGTCTGTGAACCGGCGCTGACGGGGGAATTCGCGTAGATCGCACGCCTCACGGAACGCCTGGGCACAGACGCGACGAGGGGGCCGGAGTCGTCCGGCCCCCTCGTCGGATGGGTGGGGTGGTGGGTTGGCTCAGCCGGGGAAGCCCATCCGCCGGGACAGCTCCTCGGCGGTCTTCACGGCGTACTCGGCAAGATCGGGCAACCGGCTCTGCGCCATCCGGTACGCCGGTCCGGAGACGCCGATCGCCCCCAGAACCGCGCCGTCGTGGCCGCGCACCGGCGCCGCCACCGCGTTCAGCCCGATCTCCAGCTCCTCGCAGGAGTAGGCGAACCCGCGCTCGGCCGCCGTCTCCAGCTGCTGCCGCAGCTCGGCGGAGGTGGTGATGGTGTGCTCGGTGAACCGCGGCAGCTTCCGCGTCACCAGCCGCTCCCGGCGCTCGCCCGACAGATGCGCGAGCAGCACCTTGCCGCTCGCCGTCGCGTGCAGCGCGGTGCGCCGGCCCAGCCAGTTGAAGGCGGTCACCGCGGCGGCGCCGCGCGCCTGCATGATGTTGACCGCCGCGTCCCCGTCCAGGACGGCGATATTGGCCGTCTCGCCGGTCTCGTCGGCCAGCGCCCGGCATACCGGGGCGCCCTCCTGCGAGATGTCCAGGCGGATGGCGGCGGCGCCCGCGAGTCTCAGCACCCCGGCGCCCAGGTAGTACTTCCCCCGGTCCCGCTCCTGCCCGACGAGTCCGCGGTTCTCCAGAACACCGAGCAGCCGGAAGGCGGTCGACTTGTGGACCCCCAGCTCATCGGCGATCTCGGTCACTCCGGCCTCGCCGAGTCTGGCAAGGATCTCCAGGACGCTGACCGCCCTGTCCACCGACTGCACTGCCCCGGAGGTCCCCCGCTTCTCCTCGGCCCGATCCTCGGTCGTGTTCGTCATGGTTCTGATCTCACCATCCGGCGGCTCTGCGTGGGGCCCCTCGGGGCGGGGAACTCTTGACGGCTGCCTTCCCGATCTGGATTCTGTTGCGCATCGCGCTTTTCAGTGCACTATCCACAACGCATGATACCGATCAACGTGAGGGGGGCCAATGATTCCCGTCTGCCGTATCGAGGACCTGCCGGAGGGTGAGTCGGTGCGTATCGAGGCCGGCGATGCCACCGCGCCGATCGCGGTGTTCCACACCGACGGTGCGTTCTACGCCATCGACGACACCTGCAGCCACCAGGACGCCTCCCTCTCCGACGGGTGGCTGGAAGGCTGCTACGTGGAATGCCCGCTGCACGCCGCGCTGTTCGATCTGCGATCCGGCGAGCCGACCTGTCTGCCCGCCCGTAAGCCCGTACGGACCCACGCTGTCACGGTCGTGGACGGAATGCTGTATGTCCACCCCGCGGTGCAGACCGTTCCCGGCCGGCCCGTGCACGCGGCGCCGGAAGAAGCCGTGGCATGACGGCGGTCAGGACGGTCACCGTGGTCGGGGCCTCGCTCGCGGGTCTGCACGCGGCGCGGGGCCTGCGTTCCCAGGGGTACGACGGGCGGCTGGTCGTCGTCGGCGAGGAGCACCACCGCCCCTACGACCGCCCACCGCTGTCCAAGGAGTTCCTGACCGGGGACGGCGACCCGGGCGAGGGTCTGGGGCCCCTGGCCCTCACCGACCCCGAGGACGAGGCCGAACTGGACGCCGAATGGCTGCTCGGCGTCCGGGCCGAGGCGCTGGACACCGCGGCCGGGGAGCTCCGTCTCGCCGGCGGCCGCGCCCTGCGCACCGACGGCGTCGTCATCGCCACCGGCGCCACGCCCAGAACGCTGCCCCTCCCGCCGCTGGACGGGGTGCACACTCTGCGCACCCTCGACGACGCGCTCCGGCTCCGCGCCGAACTGCGCGCGGGCGCCGAGCGGGCGGTGGTGATCGGCGCGGGCTTCATCGGCGCCGAGGTGGCCTCCTCCTGCGCCGCCCTCGGGCTCGACGTCACCGTCGTGGAGGCCGCGCCGCTGCCGCTGGTGCCCCAACTGGGCGAGGAGATGGCCCGGGTGTGCGCCGGGCTGCACGCGCGGGGCGGGGCCACCCTGCTGTGCGGCACCGGTGTGGCCGGTCTGCGCGGGGCCGGCCGGGTCACCGGTGTGGAGCTCACCGACGGGCGGGCGCTGCCCGCCGATGTGGTGGTCGTCGGCGTCGGGGTGCGTCCCGTCACCGGGTGGCTGGAAGGCTCCGGTCTGGCCCTGGACGACGGGGTGCGGTGCGACGAGGGCTGTGTCACCGCGCTGCCCAACGTCGTGGCCGTCGGGGACGTGGCCCGGCTGGACCGGCCTGGCACCGCCCGCACCGTCCGGGCCGAGCACTGGACCAGCGGCATGCTCCAGGGCGACGTGGCCGCCCGCAATCTGCTCGCCGGGTCCACCGTCGAACGCTTCGACGCGCTCCCCTACTTCTGGTCCGACCAGTATGGCGCGCGCATCCAGTACGCCGGGCGCCGCGAACCCGGGGACACGGTCCGGATCCTCGATGGGGACCCGGCCGACGGCGGCGGCTTCCTCGCCGTCTACGAACGTGACGCGATTCCCACCGCCGCCCTCGGCGTGGACCGGCCCCGGCCCTTCATGCGGCTGCGCCGCGAGCTGGCCCGCGCTCCGCAGCCGGCCGGGAGGTGACCGTCGGGTCCGCCTCACGGGCCCGTTCCCGGCGGCGCTGGCGGCGCATCTCGCGGGCCGTGCTGCTGGGCCGGGACACCACCCCGTAGCGCTGGCGCCAGACCTGACGGGTCACCCACACGTCCAGCACCCCCCAGGTCGCCACCACCGTGCTCGCCACCGTGGCGAGCACGACGGGGAAGGCGGACCACGAGCCCGCCAGGGTGCACAGCAGGGCGACCATCACCTCCACCAGGGTCACGGCGATGATGATGACCGCCCGCACCGCCGCCGTACGGACGGGATCGGGCAGCCGCCGCCTCCGGGCCGGCTCCTCGGTCCACAACGGCCGGACCCCGTGCGCCGGGATGTCGCGATCCTTGTCCATCGCGTCCATGACGCTCCCACCCCTTTCCATGCTCTGCCCCGATGCGGCCGAGTCAGATAGCGGGACTTGGGTCGTATGCCCCCCTAGTGTGCCCCGTTGGATCACGAATGGCACCGACCACGGGTTCCCCTGGGGAGGGGAAAACAAGCCAAGCGCGGCCGAATGGCCGCATGCGGCGGCCGGGGGAGGGGTGCCGAGCGGCGGGGGGTAAGTCGGGGAATCACCCGACAACTCCCGATCACGGGCTGTAAGGGACTCCCTGCATCAAGTGGACACGCCTTCGAACTGTCCAACCGGCAGTAGTAGGCTCGCGCCCGCTCGATGTCGGAACTCGGAACCCCGCCCCTGGAATTCGGGGTAGACGTTAGGGAGGCCATGCGCTTTCGCGGTAAGTCCATCCGCAGGAAGATCGTGGCGCTGTTGCTGGTGCCGCTCGTGTCACTGACGGCGATATGGGCGTTCGCCACGGTGATCACCGGTCGCGAGGCAATGCAACTGCTGGACGCGTCCGACATCATCGACAAAGCGGGCCAGCCGGCCGAGGACGCGGTGCACGCCGTCCAGAAGGAGCGCCGGCAGACGCTCATCCTGCTGGCCGATCCGCGGCAGTCGGACGCCCTGCCCGTGCTCCACTCCCTGCAGCGCAAGACCGACCAGGCGATCGACATGCTGCGGGCCGCCGAGTCGGACGGCGATGTGCACGGCAAGATGAACGACGACTCCGAGGAACAGCTCGACAACATCCTCAAGGCCGCGGACGGACTGGACAGTCTGCGCCGCAAGGTCGAGGACGACGGCATCTCCTCGACCCAGGCGTATGAGTATTACAACAAGCTCGTCGACCTCTGCTACACCTTCCGCAGCTCGCTCCACGCGGTGCCCGACACCGACCTCGACAAACAGGGCCGCGCGCTGGTCGCCATGATCCGCGCCCGGGAGGCGCTCTCCCGCGAAGACGCGCTGTTCGTCTCGGCGCTGACGGCGCGCAAGATGACGCTGGCGGACCTCCAGGCGATGTCCGACCTCATCGCCGAGCGCACCCTGCTCTACGAGATCAACCTGCCGATCCTCCCCGACTCCGAGCAGAAGGTCTTCGCCGACTACCGGCGCACCAACGCCGCCCCCGCCGCCCTGCGCGTGGCCGAGGGCAAGATCCTCTCCTCGATGGACCCCGCCACCGCCATCAAGTCGCTGGACCAGGAGCACTGGGAGGCCGCGGCCCAGCCCGTCCTCAACGACTACGACCGGCTGGGCGAGGAGGCCACCGACCGGCTCCAGAAGCGCATCGACCCGGTGGCCAGCAGCGTGATGCTCAAGGCGGGCATCGCCGGCATCCTCGGCCTGGTCGCCCTCATCGTCTCCGTCTTCGTCTCGTTCCGGATCGGCCGCAGCCTGGTCCGCGATCTGTCCCGGCTGCGCAGGGACGCCCAGGAGGTCGCCAGCGTCCGGCTGCCGAGCGTGATGCGCCGCCTCGGCTCGGGCGAGCAGATCGACGTGGAGACCGAGGCGCCCCGGCTGGACTACGGCCCCGATGAGATGGGCCAGGTCGGCCAGGCCCTCAACACCCTGCAGCGGGCCGCCGTCGAGGCCGCCGTCAAACAGGCCGAACTCCGCCAGGGCGTCTCCGAGGTCTTCGTCAACCTCGCCCGCCGCAGCCAGGTCCTGCTGCACCGTCAGCTCACCCTCCTGGACACCATGGAGCGGCGCACCGAGGACACCGACGAGCTGTCCGACCTGTTCCGCCTGGACCATATGACCACCCGTATGCGGCGCCACGCCGAGGGTCTGGTCATCCTCTCCGGCGCGGCCCCCTCCCGGCAGTGGCGCAAGCCGATCCAGCTGATGGACGTCGTGCGCGCCGCCGTCGCCGAGGTGGAGGACTACGAGCGGATCGAGATCCGCCGGCTGCCCAGGATCGCGGTCGTCGGGCCGGCCGTCGGCGACCTCACCCACCTCGTCGCCGAACTCCTGGAGAACGCCACCGTCTTCTCGCCGCCGCACACCGCCGTCCAGGTGCACGGCGAGCGGGTCGCCAAGGGCTTCACCCTGGAGATCCACGACCGCGGTCTCGGCATGACGCCCGACGCGCTGCTGGAGGCCAACCTCCGGCTGGCCGAGACCCCCGAGTTCGAGCTGTCCGACACCGACCGGCTCGGGCTGTTCGTGGTCAGCCGGCTCGCCCAGCGGCAGGGGGTGCGGGTCTCGCTCCAGCCCTCCCCGTACGGCGGCACCACGGCCATCGTGCTCATCCCCTCCAACCTGCTCACCGACGAGGGCACCCGGGGGGACACCGACGACCGCGACACCGGCGGCCGTTACACCGACACCGCGCGGCGTGGCGTGGGCGACGTCCGGCTCGGGCCCGCCGACGAGGCCGAGCAGACCTCCCAGCTCGCCTCCCTGGCCGCGGCCCTGGCGCACGAGGCCCACCACGACGACGCCGACGAGGACGACGAAGTGGGCGGCATCTTCCGCGCCCGCGGCCTCAAGACGCGCCAGTCCGTGCGCACCGGACCCGTTCCGTCCACCGTGGAGCAGCACCAGCAGGCTCCGGACGGCCCGGACCCCGAACCGGGCGGCGGCCCCGCGCCGCTGCCCCGCCGTGTCCCGCCGGTCCTGGTCGCCGACCACGGCCGGCCGGTCGAGGGCACGGCCGGCGGACGGCACAGCCGCAACCAGGGCCCGGGGCAGCCGTCCTGGGCCGAGCGCTCCGAACGCCAGGGCCAGGACCAGGCCCAGGGCCGTGACCAGGGCCCGCGGCGCACGGGGCCGGAGCGCCGGGGACCGGAGGAGAGTCCGGTGCCCACCCAGCGGGCGGCCTCCGGCCTCCCCAAGCGGGTACGGCAGGCCAGCCTGGCCCCGCAGCTGAAGAACGACCCCGCGCCCCCGACCGACGACCGAACCCCTGCCGAGAACGATCCCGAACGCGAAGCCGAGCAGGCGAGGGCCACCATGGCCTCGCTCCAACGGGGTTGGCAGCGCGGTCGGCGGCAGTCGGCCACCGGATCCGGAGGCGCGGACGCAAGTCCGGGAACGACACATGAGGGGGACGGTCGATGACCGCATCGAACGCCGCAGCGCCCAACGGATCACCCAACGCGTCGGGCGAGCTGAACTGGCTGCTGGACGAACTGGTAGGAAGAGTGGGCAGCATCCGCAAGGCGCTGGTGCTGTCCGGGGACGGACTCCTCACCGGCGGCTCACGCGATCTGTCCCGGGAGGACGGTGAACACCTGGCCGCCGTGGCCTCGGGCTTCCACAGCCTCGCCAAGGGCGTCGGCCGTCACTTCGACGTCGGCCGGGTCCGGCAGACCATCGTCGAGCTCGACGACGCCTTCCTGTTCGTCACCGCGGCCGGCGACGGCAGCTGTCTCGCCGTCCTGGCCGACGCCGACTCCGATGTGGGCCAGATAGCGTACGAGATGACGCTGCTGGTCAAGCGGGTGGGCGTGCATCTGGGCTCGGCCCCGCGCTCCACCGGGTGACGGAGGCCGGGGGAAATGAGCGGAGACCCGGAGCGCGCCGCCCGGTGGTTCGACGACGCGGCGGGACCGGTGGTCAGGCCCTACGCGATGACGCGGGGACGCACCCGCAGCGCCGCCGAGGAGAAACTGGATCTGATCGCCGTCGTCGTCGCCGACAGCGCGACCCACCGGACCGTCGCCGACCAGACGCTGTCCCCGGAACACATCGACATCGTCGAACTGAGCCGGGACAGTCCGCAGTCCGTCGCCGAGCTGGCGGCCGAGCTCGACCTACCGATCGGCGTGATCCGTGTGCTCATCGGCGATCTGCTCCACGCCGCACTCGTCCGAGTGTCCCGGCCCGTACCTCCGGCGGAACTGCCGGACGAGAGGATTCTGCGCGAGGTGATCAATGGGCTACGGGCACTCTGACCTGGGCCGCCCACATATCGTCGAACCGGTCACGCTGAAGATACTGGTGGCCGGCGGCTTCGGGGTGGGCAAGACGACCCTGGTGGGCGCGGTCAGCGAGATCAGACCGCTGCGCACCGAGGAGATCCTCACCGAGGCGGGCCGGCCGGTCGACGACATCGCGGGGGTGGAGTCCAAGACGACCACCACCGTCGCCATGGACTTCGGGCGCATCACGCTCCGCGAGGACCTGGTGCTCTATCTCTTCGGCACCCCGGGCCAGGACCGGTTCTGGTTCCTGTGGGACGAGCTGGCCACCGGCGCGCTGGGCGCGGTGGTGCTGGCCGACACCCGCCGGCTCGAGGACTGCTTCGCCGCCATCGACTACTTCGAGCGGCGGGACATCGCCTTCACCGTGGCCGTCAACTGCTTCGAGGGGGCCGACCGCTACCCGGAGGACTCGGTGCGGGACGCCCTGGACCTCGACCCGGGCACCCCGGTCGTCCTGTGCGACGCCCGGGAGCGCGACTCGGCCAAGCATGTGCTGATCTCGGTGGTGGAGCACGCGATGCTGGCCTCCGCGCGGGGCTGAACGGCACGGCCCGCACCCCGCCGTCCGGGGTGCGGGCCGCCGTTCGCGCCGGCCGTACGAGGCGGCCGTTCGCCGGTGCCGGGTGCGGCTCAGGGGCCCTCGGCCCGCTGCCCCTCCCGGTGCCAGCCGAAGCTGCGCTCCACCGCCATGCGCCAGTTGCCGTACTCGCGCGTCCGCTCCTCCTCGGTCATCCGCGGGCTCCACTCGGCGTCCCGCTTCCAGTGGGCCCGCAGCTCGTCCAGGTCCTGCCAGGCGCCGGTGGCGAGCCCGGCCGCGTACGCCGCGCCCAGACACGTGGTCTCGGCGACCACCGGACGGATCACCGGGACGCCCAGCACATCGGCCTGATGCTGCATCAGCAGGTCGTTGGCGGTCATGCCGCCGTCGACCTTGAGCGTGCTGATCCGCACCCCGGAGTCCTGGTACATCGCGTCGACCACCTCGCGCGTCTGCCAGCTGGTCGCCTCCAGGACGGCACGGGCCAGATGCGCCTTGGTGACGTAGCGGGTGAGACCGGTGATCACACCGCGGGCGTCCGAGCGCCAGTACGGGGCGAACAGCCCCGAGAAGGCCGGGACGATGTACGCCCCGCCGTTGTCGTCCACGCTCGCGGCGAGCGGTTCGATCTCGTCGGCGGAGCGGATGATGCCCAGCTGGTCGCGGAACCACTGCACCAGCGCACCGGTGATCGCGATCGATCCCTCCAGGCAGTAGACGGGCCGCTCGCCGCCGAGCCGGTAGCCCATCGTGGTCAGCAGCCCGCTCTTGGACGGCACCGGGCGGTCACCGGTGTTCAGCAGCAGGAAGCTGCCGGTGCCATAGGTGTTCTTGGCCTCGCCCACGCCGTAGCAGGTCTGGCCGAAGACGGCGGCCTGCTGATCGCCGAGCGCGGAGGCCACCGGCACACCGGCCAGCTGCCCGACCCCCGTGCCGTACACCTCGGCGGAGGAGCGGATCTCCGGCAGCATCGCCTCGGGGAGGCCCATCGTGGAGAGGATCGAGGCGTCCCACTGGAGGGTCCGCAGATCCATCAGCAGGGTACGTCCGGCGTTGGTCACATCGGTGACGTGCACCCCGCCGTCGGTGCCGCCGGTGAGGTTCCAGATCAGCCAGGAGTCGATGGTGCCGAAGGCGATCTCGCCCATCTCGGCGCGGCGGCGCAGCCCGGGCACATGGTCCAGCAGCCAGGCGGCCTTGGGCCCGGAGAAGTAGCTGGCCAGCGGCAGTCCGGTGGTGTCCCGGAAGCGGTCCTGACCCACCTCGCCGCCGAGTTCCTCGCACAGGCCGGAGGTGCGGGTGTCCTGCCAGACGATAGCGTTGTGCACCGGTTTGCCGGTGCGGCGGTCCCACAGGACCGTGGTCTCGCGCTGGTTGGTGATGCCCAGCGCGGTCAGCTCGTCGGCCCGCAGCCCCGCCTTGGCCAGCGCACCGGCCACCACGGCCTGCACCTTGGACCAGATCTCGGTGGCGTCGTGCTCCACCCAGCCGGGCTTGGGGAAGATCTGGCGGTGCTCGCGCTGGTCGACTGCGACGATCGCGCCGTTCCGGTCGAAGATGATGCAGCGGCTGGAGGTGGTGCCCTGGTCGATCGCGGCGACGTACGTGTCCGTCGGATGCGGCATGGCGTCTCCTTCGGTCAGAAGGCTGCGTTGAAGACGAGACCCGCCAGCACGGCCCCGATCAGCGGGCCCACCACCGGTATCCAGGCGTAACCCCAGTCCGAGGTGCCCTTGTTGGGGATGGGCAGCAGGGCGTGGGCGACGCGCGGCCCGAGGTCGCGCGCCGGGTTGATGGCGTAGCCGGTGGGCCCGCCCAGGGAGAGGCCGATGCCGACCACCAGGAAGGCGACGAGCAGGACGGAGATGCCCGAGCCGAGGACCACGGTGCCGCCGCCCTCGGTGACCGGGCCGATCCCGATGCCGTCGACCTGGCCGAACGCGAGCAGCGGCAGCACCAGCGCGGCCGTCGCGATGATCTCGGTCACGAGGTTGGCCACCGGGTTCCGGATCTCCGGAACGGTGGAGAAGACCCCGAGCGTGGGCAGGGCGGTCTTCTCATCGGCGTTGGCGGCGAACTGCGCGTAGTACAGCGCCCAGGTCAGCACCGCGCCGATCACGGCGCCCACCAGCTGCGCGAGAATGTAGAGCGGCACCTTGTCCCAGTCGCCGGTGTCCACGGCGACGCCCACGGTCACCGCCGGGTTGAGATGGGCGCCGGACAGCGGGGCCGCGGTGTACGCGCCGGCCATGACGCCGAAGCCCCAGCCGAAGGCGACCACGATCCACCCGGCCGACTTGGCCTTGGAGTGGTTCAGAGTGACGGCGGCGCACACACCGGCGCCGAAGAGAATCAGTATCGCGGTGCCGATGACCTCACCGGTGAAGATGTCCCCATTGCTCATGGCGGCTCCTAGGACCTCGCCCGGGGCGGGTGGCCCCGGTCCTCCGTGCTGGGTCGTTTCGAGCGTGCGGGTGCATCGGAATCGCCCATGGGGGTGACCGTGGAGAGAGCCTGCGCGCGGCGACGCCGACTGACACCGCAGCAGTGTTCACCGGGGGTCAGGGGGCGTCAAGGTGATGGACGGCAACGGTGTTCGTGACAACCGTAAGGGCGTTGCCCTGGTATCGCCGCGCACCCGGGCACCACTTGGGCACCGGGCAGCCGCTGAACGGTCACCCGGCGGCCACCGGGCGGTTGCCGGGCGGCCACCGGGCGGTTGCCGCTCGGGCGCCGCTCAGCGGACCGCGACGACCGACGAACCGTGTCCGAACAGCCCCTGGTTGACGGTGATTCCGGCCCGCGCGCCCGGCACCTGCCGCTCGCCCGCCTGCTCGCGCAGCTGCCAGGTCAGCTCGCACACCTGGGCGATGGCCTGCGCCGGAACCGCCTCCCCGAAGGACGCGAGACCCCCGCTCGGATTGACCGGAATCCGCCCGCCCGGCGCCGTCGCCCCCTCGCGGAGCAGCTTCGCGCCCTCCCCGGGCGCGCACAGCCCCAAGTCCTCGTACCACTCCAGCTCCAGGGCCGTGGACAGGTCGTACACCTCGGCCAGTGACAGATCCTCCGGTCCGAGACCCGCCTCCTCGTACGCCGCCCGCGCGATGGAGGGCCGGAACGGATCGGGCACGGGGGAGCCCGGCGGGGCGGAGTCGGTGGCGATGTCCGGCAGGTCCAGCGCGGTGCGCGGATGGGTGGGGGAGACCGACGAGACGGCGCGGATGCGGACCGGGCGCGCCATCCCGAGCCGCCGCGCCGTCGCCACGCTGCCGAGCACCAGCGCCGCCGCCCCGTCGGAGGTCGCGCAGATGTCCAACAGCCGCAGCGGATCGGCGACCACCGGCGACGCGGCGACCTCCTCGGCGGTGACGGGGGAGCGGTAGCGGGCGTACGGATTCGCGGCGCCCGCGGCCGCGTTCTTCACCTTCACCCGCGCGAAGTCCTCGGCCGTGTCGCCGTACAGCGCCATCCGGCGGCGGGCCCAGAGCGCGAAATAGGCGGGGTTGGTGGCACCGAGCACCCGGAAGCGCAGCCAGTCCGGATCGTCCGGCCGCTCACCGCCCGCGGGGGCGAAGAACCCCTTGGGCGCCGCGTCGGAGCCCACCACCAACACGGTGTCCGCCAGGCCCGACAGGATCTGGGCGCGGGCGGTGTCGATGGCCCGCGCGCCGGACGCGCAGGCCGCGTACACGCTGGTGACACGGGCGCCCTGCCAGCCCAGCGCCTTGGCGAAGGTCGCGCCCGCGACCTGCCCCGGATAGCCGCAGCGCACGGTGTTGGCGCCGACCACGGACTGGATCGCGGACCACTCGAGCCCGGCGTCCGCGAGCGCGGCCCGCGCCGCCTTCGTGCCGTACTCCACGAAGCCGCGGCCCCACTTCCCCCAGGGGTGCATCCCGGCGCCGAGCACTGCCACCTCACCGGTCATGACGCCTCCCCGGGAACGGGCCGCCCGCCGGGAACGGGCCGCTCCCCGGTATCAGGCTCCTCTTCGGCAACGGGCCGCCAGTGCCAGGTGGTGAGGGTGCGCCCGCCCTCCTCGGCCAGCACCCCCGGCACCACCTCGACCTCCATGCCGATGGCCAGATCGGCCAGGGTCACCCCGGGGGCGCCCTGCCCCAGCACCACCATCCGCTCGGCGGTCAGCTCCACGGCGATCAGTGTGTAGGGCCGCCATGTGAGCTCGGGGTCGGACGGGTAGGGGGCGGGTGGCCGGTAGCGGCCGTCGGTGTAGGACCACACCCGCCCGCGGCGGGACAGCGGAACCTCCGCCAACTCGGTGCCGGAGCAGCCCGGGACACGGCAGAAGGCGTCCTCCCGGGGGAAGTACACCGCCCCGCAGTCCCGGCAGCACGTCCCCAGCAGCCGGAACTCCCCGCCCTCGGCGGTGAACCACCCGTCGACCACGGGCACACGCGTGGGGGGCACGGTCCCTCCCGATACCTCGTAACTGACGATGTGTCAGAAGTGTGGCACGGGGACCGTAGCGCGCGTAACCCCGGTACAGTGACCGCGATCACGGGCCGCGATCACGGGCCTGATCAGCCGAAGGGTGAGGGGAGCGGTCGGTGGCGGAGACGGAGACCAGGACGCGGACCGGGACCACGACGACGCGCACGGCCGTCCGGCTCGAGGCCGTCACCAAGGACTTCGGGACGGTGCGCGCGGTGGACGCCGTCGATCTCACCGTCCACGAGGGCGAGTTCTTCTCGCTGCTCGGCCCCTCGGGTTCGGGGAAGACCACCCTGCTACGGCTCGTCGCGGGGTTCGAACAGCCCACCTCGGGGCGTATCGAACTGGCCGGGGACGACGTCACCACGACGCCTCCCAACCGCCGCGACGCACACACCGTCTTCCAGGACTACGCGCTCTTCCCGCATATGAGCGTCGAGCAGAACGTGGCCTATGCCCTGACCGTGCGCGGCGTCCGCAAGGCCGAGCGGCTCGCCCGCGCCCGCGAGGCGCTGACCACCGTACGGCTGGACGGCTTCGCCGGCCGCCGCCCCGCCGAGCTCTCCGGCGGCCAGCGCCAGCGCGTCGCCCTCGCCCGCGCCCTCGTCGACCGGCCCGCCGTGCTGCTGCTCGACGAACCGCTCGGCGCGCTCGACCTGGCGCTGCGGCAGGAGATGCAGACCGAGCTCAAGGAGTTGCAGCGCACCACCGGCATCACCTTCCTCCTGGTCACCCACGACCAGGACGAGGCGCTGACCATGAGCGACCGGATCGCCGTGGTCCGCGACGGCCGCATCGAGCAGACCGGCCCGCCGGTCGAGGTGTACGAACGCCCCGCCACCGCCTTCGTCGCGGGCTTCGTCGGCACCACCAACCTGCTGCGCGGCGAGGCGGCGGTGCGTGTCGTGGGCCGCCCCGGAACGTACTCCATCCGGCCCGAGCGGATCCTGCTCACCGAGCCCGTGGCGCCGCCCGCCGTAGCCGCGGCATCCGCTGACGGCCGACGGACCGTCACGGGGCGCATCACCGACATCGTGCACGCCGGGGCGCACACCCGCTTCACCATCGCGCTTCCGCACGGCGACCGGCTCACCGTGCTCCGCCAGAACCTCACCGGACTCCCTCAATCCGCCCGCCCGGACGGCGAGATCGGGCTGTCCTGGGACGAGAAGGACGCCTTCCCGGTCCCGAGTTGACCTTGTCATTGCCGACGGCACCCTGGCGAGGGCCCACCGCCGGCCCGATACTGGCCGGGCCTCAAGTGCCTAGTGGGACGAGGAGGACCGGATGCGGAAACGGAAGACGTCTGCGTGGAGGTCCGCGGCCGCCGTCTGCGCGCTGCTGCTGACCGCGGCCGGGTGCGGCTCGGGCGCCGATGACGACAAGGGCGGTCACGCACCCGACAAGCTCGGCAAGGGCGAGGGCAAGGTCAACATCATCGCCTGGGCCGGCTACGCCGAGGACGGCTCCAACGACCCCAAGGTGGACTGGGTTCACCCGTTCGAGAAGAAGACCGGCTGCCAGGTGAACACCAAGACGGCCGGCACCTCCGACGAGATGGTCTCGCTGATGAAGACCGGGCAGTACGACACGGTCTCCGCGTCCGGCGACGCCACCCTACGGCTCATCGCCTCCGGCGACGCGGCCCCCGTCAACACCAAGCTGGTCCCCAACTACAAGGACATCTTCCCGGCCCTCAAGAACCAGCCGTTCAACTCCAAGGACGGCCGGATGTACGGCATTCCGCACGGCCGGGGCGCCAACCTCCTCATGTACCGGACCGACAAGGTGAAGCCCGCGCCCGACTCCTGGCGCGCCGTCTTCGACGACTCCGCGCGGTACGGGGGGCACGTCACCGCCTACGACTCGCCCATCTACATCGCCGACGCCGCGCTCTATCTGATGCGTGCCAAGCCCTCGCTCGGCATCAAGAACCCCTACGCGCTCGACCAGAAGCAGCTCGACGCGGCCGTGTCCCTGCTGAAGAAGCAGCACAAGGCGGTGGGGGAGTACTGGAGCGACTACCAGAAGGAGATCACCGCCTTCAAGGGCGGCGACAGCGTCATCGGCACCACCTGGCAGGTCATCGCCAACCTGACCAAGGCCGAGAAGGCCCCGGTCAAGGCGGTGCTCCCCAAGGAGGGCGCCACCGGCTGGTCCGACACCTGGATGGTGTCCGCCAAGGCCGAGCACCCCAACTGCGCCTACAAGTGGCTCGACTGGATCGTTTCGCCCAAGGTCAACGCCCAGGTCGCGGAGTACTTCGGCGAGGCTCCGTCCAACCGTAAGGCGTGCGCCGAGACCTCCGACCCGAACCACTGCGCGATCTTCCACGCGGACGACGAGAAGTACTTCCAGCGCGTCCACTTCTGGACCACGCCCATCAAGGAGTGCCTCGACGGCCGTAAGGACGCCAGCTGCACCGACTACGCCCAGTGGACCAGGGCCTGGACGGAGGTCAAGGGCTGAGATGCCCGCCGCGCCCACCCCAGGCTCGCGGCTGCGCCTCACCGCGCTCCTCGCCCCGCCCCTGCTCTGGCTGACCCTGGCCTATCTGGGCTCGCTCGGCATCCTGCTGCTGTCGGCCTTCTGGGCCACCGACTCCTTCACCTCCGACGTCGTCCACACCTGGAACACCGACAACTTCCACGAGCTGCTGACCACCCCCGTCTACCGCACCATCGCCCTGCGCACCCTGTCCATCGCGGTCGCGGTCACCGTCATCGACGCGCTCCTCGCCCTGCCCATGGCGTTCTGCATGGCGCGGGTCGCGGGGCGGCGGTGGCGGCGGCCGCTGCTGGTCGCCGTGCTCACCCCGCTGTGGGCCGGCTATCTGGTCAAGGCGTACGCCTGGCGGGTCATGCTCGGCGAGGACGGCGTCGTGGGCGCCGCCCTCGCCCCGTTCGGGCTGCACGGGCCCGGCTACGGCACCACCGCCGTCATCATCGTGCTCGCCTACCTCTGGCTGCCGTACATGATCCTTCCGGTGTACGCGGCCCTCGAACGGCTCCCCGAGCGGATGCTGGAGGCCTCGGCCGACCTCGGCGCCGGCGCCTGGCGGACCCTGCGCTCCGTCGTCCTGCCCGCCGTACGCCCCGCCGTGTTCGCCGGATCCGTCTTCACCTTCTCGCTCAGCCTGGGCGACTACCTCACCGTGCAGATCGTCGGCGGCAAGACCCAGCTGCTGGGCAATGTCATCGCCTCACAGGTCACCCTGGACCTGCCGATGGCCGCCGCGCTCTCCGCCGTACCCGTGGTCCTCATCGTCTGCTACCTGGCCGCCGTACGCCGTGCGGGCGCCCTCGACTCGCTCTAGCCGTTCCAGTCCGCCCAGTCCGCTCCAGTCGCCCCAGGAGGTGGGCCCATGCGCCTCTCGCGCACCGCCCGAGTGGTCCTCGGCTGTGTCACCGCGGCCGGCCTCGCGATCGTCTACGTCCCCCTGCTGCTGGTGCTGCTCAACTCCTTCAACGCCGACCGCTCCTTCGGCTGGCCGCCCAGCGGCCTCACCGGCCGCTGGTGGCGGGCCGCCCTGCACAGCGACGGCGCCCGCGAGGCCCTGCTCACCTCGCTCAAGGCCGGACTCGCCGCCACCGCGATCGCCCTGGTACTCGGCACCCTGGCCGCGTACGCCGTCCACCGGCACCGCTTCTTCGGGCGGCGGACCGTGTCCTTCCTGCTCGTCCTGCCGATCGCGCTGCCCGGCATCGTCAGCGGCATCGCCCTCAACGCCGCCTTCCGCACCGTCCTCGACCCGATCGGCATCGGCTTCGGCCTGTTCACGGTGGTCGTCGGGCATGCCACGTTCTGCGTCGTCATCGTCTTCAACAACATCGGCGCCCGGCTGCGCCGTATCGCGCCCTCCCTGGCCGAGGCCTCCGCCGACCTCGGGGCGCGCTCCTGGCAGACCTTCCGGTACGTCACCTTCCCCGCCATGCGCTCGGCCCTCTTCGCGGGCGGGCTGCTGGCCTTCGCGCTCTCCTTCGACGAGATCGTCGTCACGACCTTCACCGCCGGGCCCGGCACCCGCACCCTGCCCATCTGGATCTACGAGAACCTGGCCCGCCCCCACCAGGCACCCGTCGTCAACGTCGTCGCCGCGCTGCTCATCCTGGTGTCCGTGGTGCCCGTGTACATCGCCCAGCGGCTGTCCTCGGACACGGCGGGCGGCCGGCTGTGACGCCCGCTCAGCCGGTCAGCGAGCGGCGCGAGACGGGAAAGTCGAAGTAGGTGTCCGGGAACAGCTCCGGCTTGAAGGTGTAGTGCCACCACTCCTCGGCCAGATTGACGAACCCGAGCTTCTCCAACGTGCCCTTGAGCAGCAGCCGGTTGGCCCGCTGCACACCCTTGATCCGCGGATCGAGCGTATGCGAGCGCGTGTCGAAGCAGTCGTAACCGGTGCCCATGTCCACGGAGTTGTCCGGGAAGCGGTCCTTCTTCGCCGCGTAGCACGGCACCAGCTTCTCGCCCGGCACATAGGGGCGCGTGGGCAGCGCGGGCAGCCGCGCGATCGTCAGATCCACCGTGCTGCCCCGGCTGTGCCCCGACTTCTCGGCGATATAGCCGTCCTCGAACAGCCGCGTCTTGTCGACCTCCGGATAGAACTCGCCCTTCATCCGCTGATCGCCCAGATCCTTGGCCCACTCCACGAAGTCGTTCACCGCGCGCTGCGGCCGATAGCAGTCGTACACCTTCAAGGTGTAGCCGCGCAGCAGCAGTTGACGCTGCGCCTGGTGCAGCGCCTCGGCGGCCGGGCGGGTCAGGACGCACATCGGCCGGCGGTAGCCGTCCACCGGATCGCCGGTGAAGTTGTGCGGCGTGAAGTACCGGATCTCCTGCCGGATCGTCGGATCGACGTCCCGTAGAGCCACGAACTCCTTCGGAGCCTTGGATTCCGCCTTCGCCTGCGCCGGGGTGTACGGCGCGACGGCCAGCAGAGCGGCAACGGGCAGAGCGAGCGCACGCAGCGCGACGGCGAGTCTTGGCATGCCCATCACTTATCCCACCCCGAGAAGCGAAAACAAGCCCGCGTGCGTGAGCCCGCGTTCGCTGGGTCGCGGGTATCCCTCGGCGCCGCTGCCGCCGGGGCTTCCGCGCGGCGGTCGGCTTCCTGCGGGGGCCTTGGCGCGCCGTGCCGCGACCGGGTGTCGGCCTGGTGCACCCTGCCGCGTCCGCGGGGCGCGCTGCGGTCGGTGCTCGCGTTCGCGAGTCCGCACCGCGGGGTGTCCTTGGCGCCGTTGCGGCGGGCTCCCGGCATGGCTTTCGGCTTCTTGCGGGCTGGTCATGGCTTGCCGTATCGCGACCGGCCCCGGCGTTCCGGCGTCCCGGCGCCCTGGCGTCCCGGCCGTACGGGCGTGGCTTGCCGCCTCCGCCGCGATCTGCCTCCGTCGGCGGCCCCGCCGCCGAGCCGTCAGGGCTCCCGCTGCCGGCCATCGCACGGTGGTCCAGGGCGGACGGCTTCGGCCGGGGCCGTTTCCGTGCCGTTTCCGCAGGGCCAGCTTCGGCCCTCGCCCGTATCCGCCGGGCTGCGGCCCCACTCCGGCGGGCCCGGGGGAGCCCCCAACGGCGGCGGCCTGCCCGAGCGGCGCCCGGAGCGGCGCGCTGGGCAGGCCGCGCGCCGCGGTCAGCTCGTCCGGGGGCCGCGGCGGTCCTCGGCGGGCGGGGCCTCGCCTCGTACCCGTATCGGGTAGCCCACCTCGCCGCCGCCCTCGCGCTCGATCGTCACCTCGCCGTCCCGCAGCCGGGTGGTGAAGCGCAGCAGTTCCGGCTTCTCCCAGCCGTCGCCCGTGTCCACGGCCAGCGAGCCCGTGCCCGCGCCCTTGCGGCCCTGGCTCGGGGTCCACACCTCCAGCTCCACCCCGCCGTCCGGCGCCGCCACCGGCACCACCGAACCGGCCCGGGCCAGGACCGGGATGCCCGACAGGGGAGCGTCCAGCACCACCTGTCGGGGGCCGTGGTACGCCCGGCCCGTCACCGTGTCGTACCAGCGGCCGCGCGGCAGCCGGACCGGACGGCGGCGGGCGCCCTCCTCCAGAACCGGCGCCACCAGCAGCGCGTCCCCCAGCAGAAAGGCGTCCTCGCAGTCGCGCAGCGCCCGGTCCTTGGGCGTCCGCCACCACACGGGCCGCACATACGGGGCGCCGGTGCGCGCGGCCAGCTGTGCCAGCGTGGTGAAGTACGGCAGCAGCCGCTGCCGCTCGCGCAGCGCCGCCGCCGCGTGCTCCAGCACCCGCGACCCGAACTCCCACGGCTCCCGCCGCCCCGCCGAGATCGCCGAATGGGTGCGGAACAGCGGCAGATACGCGCCCAGCTGGAACCACCGCAGATACAGCTCCGGCGAGGGAAACCCCGTGAAGCCACCGATGTCGGGCCCCGAATACGGCACCCCGGACAGGCCCAGCCCGATCACCAGCGACAGCGAGGCCCGCAGCCCCGCCCAGCCCGTGGCCACATCGCCGGACCAGCTGCCCCCGTACCGCTGCAGCCCCGCCCACCCCGAGCGGGAGAACAGAAACGGCCGCTCGTCGGGGCGCAGCTCGCACAGCCCCTCGTAGCCCGCCCGCGCCATCGCCAGCCCGTAGACGTTGTGCGCCTCGCGGTGGTCGCCGCCCCGGCCCTCCAGGGCGTGCCGGGCCGAGCGCGGCAGCGTGGTCTCGCCGAAGGCGGCGAACGACACCGGCTCGTTCATGTCGTGCCACACCCCGGAGAAGCCCTGCGCCAGCCGCTCCGCGTACAGCCCGCCCCACCACTTGCGCACCCGCGGATCGGTGAAGTCGGGGAACGCCGACTCACCCGCCCACACCACTCCGCGCACCTCACGCCCCCGGGCGTCGCGGACGAAGACGTCGTCCGCCGCCCCGCTCTCGTACACCTCGTTGCCCGGCTCCGCCTTCACCGCGGGGTCGACGATCGACACCAGCCGCACCCCCTCCTCGAGCAGCTCGGCGGCGAGCCCCGGCAGATCGGGGAAGCGCGTGCCGTCCACCGTGAACACCCGGTGGCCGATGAGGTGGTCGATGTCCAGATGCAGCGCGGACAGCGGCAGATCCCGCTCCCGGTAGCCCGCCACCACCCGCCGGACCTCCTCCGCGTCGCGGAACCCCCAGCGCGCGTGGTGATGGCCGAGCGCCCACCGCGGCGGCACCGCCGGGGCGCCGGTCAGCGCCGTCCAGCCGTGCAGCACCCGCGCCGGGGTGGTGCCCACGATCACCCAGTAGCGCAGCGGGCCGCCCTCCATCCGCGTCCGGCAGCTGCCGGGCCGGTCATGGCCGGAGCCCGCGCCCTCCTCGCCCTCCCGCAGGGTGACCGCGCCGTCCCAGGAGTTGTCGTGGAACACCAGATGGGTGCCCGCGTCGGCCACCACGAGCTGCACCGGCATGGTCAGATACAGCGGATCGTCCCCCGGCTCGAAGCTGCCGCCGGGATCGGTGTTCCACAGCCGGTACACCCCGTCCCGCAGCCGGGGCCCGGAGGCCCGTCCACCGAGCCCGAAGAAGCGGGCGTCCGCGGCCACTTCGGACAGCTGGAGCCAGCGAGCACCCTCCCCGCCCAGCCCCGGTCCGAGCCCTGGATCCACGGGCCGGGGCGCCGCCCCCGGCTCCGCGGATCCAGGCGCCTGCCCCGCCTCCGGCTCCGCGAGCCCTGACTCGGCGGATCCCGCCCCAGCCGCCCCCGGTCCCGGCTCCGTAAGCCTTGGTTCTGTACCCGGCTCTGCGAGCCGCGGCGCGGGGGATCCAGCCCCCAGCCCCGGTTCCGCGAGCCCCGCCCCCGGCCCCGGCTCCGCGAGCCCCGCCCCCGGCCCCGGCTCCGCGAGCCCCGCCCCCGGCCCCGGCTCCGCGGACCCCGCCCCGAGCCCTGACTCCGCTCCCGGCCCCACGGGCCCCACCGGCCCCATCGGCCCCCGCGCCCCGGCAGGCTCCCACCACCGCGGCGGCAGATCCCGCCGCAGCACCACCCCGCCCGGGGTACGCACCTCCACCGTGCCGGTCCGCCCCACCGTCACCGTGACCCGCTCGGACACCACCCGCCAGCCGCCATCGGTGTCCGGCTCCAGCTCCGCCCGCTCGTCCGCTTCCGGGCAGGGTCCGTCCAGCGCGTACGAGGGCTCCGGCTCGGCCCCGTCCCAGCCGCAGAACACCGCGCCGCCCGCGGTCACCCGCACCCGCAGCGAGGACCGCGCGAACCGCACCAGCCCGCCCCCGGGCTCCGGATCGGCCCCCTGCACCGCACCCGGCACCCGGGCCAGCTCGGTGCCCCGGCGGGGCAGCGCGGCCGCGTCGGAACGCCGACGCCGCCACGCCGAGCGCAGTGACCGCAGCCCCTGCGCGGTGCAGAGCACCCTCACCGACCGCACCAGCTTCTCCGACCGCACCAGGTCACGCGCATCCATACTGATCAGCCTGCCATTGCCGACGCCCGGCAGGGATATGGTTCAACTGCCGTTCACCTGTGGTCCTCGCACATGATCCCGCCCTGTGATGTGGAGTGGCGCCCCTGGTGCGGGAGTCGATCACATGGCATCGTCCTGACCGGACGCATACGAGGCGGATGTGCCACTCACGGACACATCCGACGCGGACAGCCCGGGAGCCGACACCCATGACCACCGCAGCCCACTCCGACCACCGGCCGCACCCCCTGTGGCAGCCCGGCGCGGACCGGATCGCCCGGTCCCGGCTGACCGCCTTCCACGCCTGGGCGGCCGAGCGTCACGGTGCCCCCGCGCCCGGCCCCGACGACCCGACCGCGAGCTACGCCGCGCTGCACCGCTGGTCGGTGACGGAGCTGGAGACCTTCTGGCGGGCGGTCGCCGAATGGTTCGAGGTGCGCTTCACCACCCCGTACGAGCGGGTGCTCGCCGACGCCACCATGCCCGGCGCCCGCTGGTTCCCCGGAGCCACCCTCAACTACGCCGAGCACGCCCTGCGCGCCGCCGAGGACCCCGCCCGCGCCGACGACCCCGCGCTGCTCCACGTCGACGAGGTCCAGGACCCGCGCCCGGTGAGCTGGGCCGAGCTGCGCGGCCAGGTCGGCGCGGTCGCCGCCGAGCTGCGCCGCCTCGGCGTCCGCCCGGGCGACCGGGTCAGCGGCTACGTCCCCAACATCCCCCAGGCCACCGTGGCCCTCCTGGCCGCCGCCGCGGTCGGCGCCGTATGGACCTCCTGCGCCCCCGACTTCGGCGCCCGCAGCGTCCTGGACCGCTTCCAGCAGGTCGAACCGGTGGTGCTCTTCACCGTCGACGGCTACCGCTACGGCGGAAAGACCCACGACCGCACGGCGACCGTGACCGAGCTGCGCGCCGAGCTGCCCAGCCTGCGCGCCGTCGTGCACATCCCGCTGCTGGGCACCCCCGCCCCCGAGTCCACGCTGGTGTGGGACGACATCGTCCGCGAACCGGCGGAGCCGGTCTTCGAACAGCTCCCCTTCGACCACCCCCTGTGGGTGCTCTACTCCTCCGGCACCACCGGCCTGCCCAAGGCGATCGTCCAGTCCCAGGGCGGCATCCTGCTCGAACACCTCAAGCAGCTCGGCCTCCACTGCGACATCGGCCCCGACGACCGCTTCTTCTGGTACACCTCCACCGGCTGGATGATGTGGAACTTCCTGGTGTCCGGGCTGCTGGTGGGCGCCACCGTCGTCCTCTACGACGGCAGCCCCGGCCACCCGGACACCGCCGCCCAGTGGCGCGTCGCCGAACGCACCGGCACCACGCTCTACGGCACCTCCGCCGCATACGTCATGGCCTGCCGCAAGGCGGATGTCCACCCGGGCCGCGACTTCGACCTCTCCGCCGTGAAATGCGTCGCCACCACTGGCTCCCCCCTGCCGCCGGACGGCTTCCGGTGGATCCACGACGAGGTGGCCGAGGACATGTGGATCGCCTCCGTCAGCGGCGGCACAGACGTCTGCAGCTGCTTCGCGGGCGCCGTGCCCACCCTCCCCGTCTACATCGGCGAACTCCAGGCCCCAGGCCTGGGCACCGACCTCCAGGCGTGGGACCCACAGGGCGAACCGGTGGTCGACGAGGTCGGCGAGCTGATCGTGGCCCGGCCCATGCCGTCGATGCCGGTCCGCTTCTGGAACGACCCCGACGGCATCCGCTACCGCGACAGCTACTTCGAGATGTTCCCCGGCGCCTGGCGCCACGGCGACTGGATCACCCTGACCTCCCGAGGCACCGTGATCATCCACGGCCGCTCCGACTCCACTCTCAACCGCCAGGGCGTCCGGATGGGCTCCGCCGACATCTACGAGGCGGTGGAACGCCTCCCCGAGATCCGCGAATCCCTCGTCATCGGCGTCGAACAACCCGACGGCGGCTACTGGATGCCCCTCTTCGTCCACCTGGCCCCCGGCGCCACCCTGAACGAGGAACTCCTGACCCGCATCAAAACCACCATCCGCACCCAACTCTCCCCCCGCCACGTCCCCGACGAGGTCATCGAGGTCCCCGGCGTCCCCCACACCCTCACCGGCAAACGCATCGAGGTCCCGGTCAAGCGCCTCCTCCAGGGCACGTCCCTCGACAAGGCGGTCAACCCGGGCTCGGTGGACGATGTGGAACTGCTGCGGTACTACGAGCGCTTGGCCCAGGGGAGGCGCCAGGCGGGCGCGTAAGCCTTGAGTCCGCCCGATACGGGCCCCTCGCCCGATACGGGCCCCTCCGGGCCCTCGGTCCCCTCTGGCCCGCCGGCTCCTTCCGGCCCCCCGGTTCCCTCTCGCCCCCGGCCCCTTCCGGCCCCGGTCCCCTCTGGCCCCCAGTCTCCTCTGACCCCTCGGCTCCCTCTGGCTCCCTCCGGCGTTCGAAGGAGCTCTGGTGGAGCCGCACTCCGGGGCTTGGGGGCCCAGGGCGGAGCCGCACATCCAGCCCCTCCGGCGTTTGAGGAGCGGGGTCCAGGGGCGGAGCCCCCGAAACGGGGTCTGGGGCGGAGCCCCGGCGGGGGCCGGGGCCGCGCCCCGGTTCGGGAAGGGGCGAGGTGGGGAAGAACCCCCGCCTACCCCCCATACGTCGCCTGCGCCTCCCCCAACACCCCCGCCACATCCCCCGCCAACACCCCCGCATCCGCCTCCCCCAACCCCGCCGTCGTAATCCGCACCCCCGCCCCGGCAGCCAGCCGAAACCTCGCACCGGCCGCCACCCACCACCCCCGCGTCCGCAACCCGTTGACCACCGCCGCCTCGTCCCGCACCGGCACCCACACATTCATCCCGCTCGCCCCGTGCGCGGCGATCCCCCGGGCCGAGAGCGCGGCCAGCAGCGCCTCACGCCGCCGGGCGTAGGCGGACCGGGCCGCGGCCACCAGGGCCTGGGTCTCCGGGTCGGTCATCAGCCGGGTGACCGTCTCCTGCAGCACATGGCTGACCCAGCCGGAGGTCAGCAGCATCCGGCCGTCATGGCGCGCCAGCGTCGTACGGTCGCAGGCGAGCGCGCCCCACCGCAGGTCGGTCCCCAGGTGCTTGGAGACGGTACGCACATGCGCCCACCGCGCCGGACCGGCCTCGCCACCCGCGCTGACCGAGCCACCCCCCCCCCCCCCCCCCCCAGCCAGGCTGTACAACGGCACCCCCGCCACATCCGCCGCATGATCATCCTCGATCACCAGCACCTCACCCGGCGCCTCACCCAAAACCCCCAACAGCGCATCCCGGCGTCCCGCCGAGAACCAGCCACCGTAAGGGTTCTGCCCACGCGGGCTGCAGATCAGCGCACGCGCCCCGGCCCGCAGCGCGGTCCGCAGCGCGTCCGGCCGGATCCCCTCGTCGTCCACGGCCACCGGCACGGTCCGCAGCCCCAGCGCCGGGACGAGGTCCAGCAGATGGTGGTAGCCGGGGTCTTCCATCGCCACCGCGTCGCCCGGCCTGAGCTCGACGGACAGCAGCCGGGCCACGCAGTCCAGTGCGCCATGGGCGAAGGTCAGGTGCTCGGCGGGCACGCCGTCGCGCTCGTACCAGGCGCGGGTCAGCTCCTCCAAACCGGCCAGCCGGGGCTGGGCGCGGTGCGACCGCACTCCGGGGGAGAGCCGGGCGGTCGGCAGCAGAGCGGGCAGGAAGGCGGGATCGGGGTGACCGCCCGCCAGATCGCGCACCCCCTCCGGCACCGGCGGCGGGCGACGCGAGGCGACGGCGGGCATCGGCGCGACCACCGTGCCGCCCCGTCCCTGGGTCACCACGATCCCGCGCCGCCGCAGCTCCTTGTAGGCGGTCGCGACGGTGCCGGGACTGATGCCCAGCCGCTCCGCCAGCCGGCGCACCGGAGGCAGCGCGGTACCGGGCGCCAGCGCCCCTTCCACCACGCCCTGTTCGACGGATGCGGCAATTCCCTTGGCCGACGCACCGGTGATCTCATATTGTGTCGCCACAGAAAGCACTCTGTATCAATACAAAAGAGAATGTCAAGGGGGACCAGGGTGGGCAAGCCAACGCGCCGCACCGCGCTCAGCGACCGCATCCCCGGCGGCCGGGACGGCCGACGCATGCTGATCGTCACCTTCGTCGACCGGATAGGCTCCGGCCTGTGGGGCGCGACCGCGACGCTCTACTTCACCTTCGCCGCCGGGCTGAGCACCGCCGAAATCGGCGTACTGCTCGCGGTATCCGGAGCCATCGGCATCGCGGGCCCGCCCCTGGGCGGCCTCCTCGCCGACCGCGTCCGGCTGCGCCCGCTCCTGATCTCCGTCCAACTGGTGCGCGCCGCCGCCTCATTGGCCCTCCTCACCACCACCGACCTCCGGCTTCTGCTCGCCATCGCCTCGGTGGGCAGCCTCGGCGACCGCGGGGCCGCCGTCCTGACGAAGCTGTACGCCACCCGGGTCGCGGGCTCCGAGCGCGTCCGCTACCAGGCCATCAGCCGCACCGCCATGAACGTCGGCTGGGCCGTCGGCGGCCTCGCGGCGGCCGCGGCGCTCACCGGCGGCACGGTCACCGTCTACCGCTGGCTGCTGATCGGTGACGCGCTCTCCTTCGTCGCCTCCGCGTTGTTCACGCTCGGCTGCGCCGAACCGCCCTCGGCCTCCCGAATCGCGGCAAAATCCGCATCCACATCCGCATCCGCATCCGCATCCGCATCCGCATCCACATCCGCATCCGCATCCGCTTCCGCGGAACCCGGCGAATCAACCCCCGCGGAATGCGCACCCGCCCCCGCCGAACCCGAACCCGAACCCGCATCCGCATCCGTATCAGAGAAGACCACCGCCCCCAACCCCTGGCGCGACCGCCGCTATCTCGCCTACACCGCCAGCGAGGCCGTCCTCTTCCTCGACGACTCGGTCTTCAAGGTCGGCCTGCCGCTGTGGGCCGTGACGGCCACCAGCACACCGCATCAACTCGTCCCCCTGCTGCTCGTCCTCAACAACCTGCTTGTGGTGCTCTTCCAGGTCCCGCTCGCCCGCTTCGGCGCCACCTCGCACACCGCACGCACCTCGCTGTGGCCACTGGCCGGTGCCTTCCTCGCCGGCGGGGCCGCGCTGGCCGCCTCGACCGTCGGCGCGCCCTGGTTCGCGGCCGTCACGCTGGTGCTGGCCGCCACCGCCTTCACCGTGGCGGAGATGCTGCACGCCACGATCTCCTGGGAGCTGTCCGTGGTCCTCGCCCCGCCCACCGCACAGGGCGCCTACCTCGGCGTGCACGGTCTGGCCCAGGCCGTCCAGCGCAGCGCGGGACCCCTCGCGGTGACGGCGGCGATCGCGGCGGGCCCCCTCGGCTGGCTCGGCCTCGGCGCGGGGCTCGCCGCGGTGTGCGGCGCCCAGCGCCACCTGGTACGGGACCGTGGTGACGGAGCGTTGTCAGTGGTCCCGGTTACGGTGAGTGAGCACTGAACATCCGCGCTGAGGGGGAGTCATGGCGCACACCGGACGCAGGAGCCACCGGAACCGCCCGGGCGGGCACAGGAAGCCGAAGACACAGAAGCCGCGCACACGGCAGGGTACGAGGAGGCAGACCACCCGGCGCGCCCTCCGCAGAGAGGTGCCCAGCACCGTGGCCCTGCTCGCCGACGAGCGGGACTTCGCCGCCATGCGGCACTACGCGTCGTTCGCCTTCGATGACCACGGAGCGTATCTACGGGAGATGGAGGGGCTGCTGAAGGCGCTCGCCGCCAAGGGCGTCCACACCACCGTCGCCCTCTTCGATCCCGTCGCCTACGAGGAGTTCTGCGCGGACACCCGGCTCGACCCGGACGCCGCCGCGAGCCGCACGCGCTATACGGCCGAGCTGGCCGTCGCGGGCGGCACCGTCACCTACGAGGGCCAGCCGATCGCCCGCCTGGTGCCACGGCTCATCGGCGTGGCCGAGGAGCAGGCCACCTGGGAGTACGCCACGGCGCTGCTCTCCCGCGCCGGCCACCACGGGGAGTGCCGCGACGACACCACCGCCCGCGCCGCGTTCGACCGCGCCGGGGCCGCGCTGCGCGCGGTTGTCGAGGCGGTCGGGCCGGGCGTCCACCATCTGGTCTGCAGCGTCCCGGCCGATGGCACCTCACTGGTCGCCGTGCTCCACGCCGACGCACGGGAAGCGGGCCCGCCGAAGCTGGCCGAGCCCTCGGGGCTGATCTTCCGCACCGTCCTGGCCTGCGGTTTCGCCCTGCGTAGCCCCGGCGGCCTGGTGCTGCGCACCATCGTGGCGGACTCCCCGGAGACGGTCCGTGGCTGGGCGCTGCAGGACGGCTGGCTGCGCCCGCTGAGCGAGGCGGAGGTGTTCACCGCGTACTGCACCGACGCCGAGACCGGTGAACCCATCCCTCCGGAGCATGGCGTCGAATACCGGGCGGGCATCCCGCTCAGCCGCCCGGAATGACCGAAGGCGTCCCGCCACCCGACGGGACGCCTTCATGCACAGCTCAAAACCCACAGCTCAAAGCTTGCGGATCACAGCGCACACATCTCACAGCACACAGCACACAGCACACAGCACACAACTCACCGGCTCATTCGCCGGACAGCACCGCCTGCGCCGCCCGGCGGGCATCCTCCGCGGTGTCCGCCGCGCGCGCGGCGGAGGCGGCCCGCTCGCACTGCGCCAGCGTGTGCTTGGCCAGCGTCGCGCGCACATACGGAATGGAGGCCGCACCCATGGAGAGGCTGGTGACACCCAGACCGGCCAGCACGCACGCCAGCAGGGGATCGGAGGCGGCCTCACCGCAGACACCACAGCTCTTGCCCTCGGCCTGCGCGGCCTCCGCCGACGCCGCCACCAGGTCGAGCAGCGCGGGCTGCCACGGGTCCTGGAGCCGCGACACGGCACCGACCTGACGGTCGGCCGCGAAGGTGTACTGCGCCAGGTCGTTGGTGCCCAGTGACAGGAACTCGACCTCCTGGAGGATCGAGCGCGCCCGCAGCGCGGCGGACGGAATCTCCACCATCGCGCCGAACTTGGCCCGCAGCCCCGCCTCACGGCACGCGTCGGCGAACGCCTTGGCGTCCAGCCGGTCGGCCACCATCGGGGCCATCACCTCGAGATAGACCGGCAGCCCCTCCGACGCCTTGGCCAGCGCCGTGAGCTGCGTCCGCAGCACCTCGGGGTGGTCCAGCAGGGTGCGCAGACCGCGCACACCCAGCGCCGGGTTGGGCTCATCGGCCGGGGTGAGGAAGTCCAGCGGCTTGTCCGCGCCCGCGTCCAGGACCCGGACCACGACCCGGCCCTCGGGGAACGCCTCCAGCACCTGCCGGTACGCATCGACCTGCTTCTCCTCCGACGGCGCCTGACTGCTGTCGTCGAGGAAGAGGAACTCGGTGCGGAACAGCCCCACCCCCTCGGCGCCCGCCTCGACCGCCGCCGGCACATCGGCCGGTCCGCCGACGTTCGCCAGCAGCGGCACCTTGTGCCCGTCCGACGTCGCACCCGGACCGGAGGCGGCGGCCAGCGCGGCCCGGCGCTCCTCGGCGGCACGCGTCAACTCGGCCCGCTTCTCCTCGCTCGGGGAAACGAAGATCTCACCGGTGCTGCCGTCGACGGCGATCAGGGTTCCCTCGACCAGGTCCCCGGCACCGGGCAGCGCGACCACAGCCGGCACCCCCAGGGCACGGGCGAGGATCGCGCTGTGGCTGGTCGGCCCGCCCTCCTCGGTCACGAACCCCAGCACCAGCGTCGGGTCGAGCAGCGCGGTGTCGGCGGGGGCGAGGTCTCGCGCGATCAGCACATACGGCTCATCGCTGTCCGGCACACCAGGCATCGGCACACCCAGCAGCCGCGCCACGATCCGGTTCCGCACATCGTCGAGGTCGGCCACCCGGCCCGCCAGATAGTCACCGGCCCCGGCGAGCAGCGCCCGATAGGCGGCGAAGGCGTCGTACACCGCGCGCTCGGCGGTGCTGCCCACGGCGATGCGCCGCTCGACATCGGCGATCAGCTCCGGGTCCTGCGCCATCATGGCCTGGGCCTCGAGCACGGCCTGGGCCTCGCCGCCCGCCAGATTGCCGCGCGCGACCAGGTCGGCCGCCACGGCCTCCACCGCCTGACGCGCCCGCCCCTGCTCACGCGGCGCCTCATCGGCCGGAATCTGCTTAGCCGGCGGCTCCAGGACCGCCGTCCCCATATGGCGCACCTCGCCGATGGCCACCCCGTGGCTCACGCCGACGCCTCGCAGCGTTGTCTCCATGTCACCCGTCCCCGGTCGATACGGCGGAACCCCGCCATGGTGGATGTCGTACCCGCAGTGCGCCGCCCGGCCCGGTCCCCATCGGCCGCCGGGCGTACGCCCGGCTCACCAGTTGAAGAGTGTGTCGCCCGTCTTCACATCGACGTCCTCCTTGACGTCGGACAGGGCATCGGCCGTGGCCTCGAGCGCCACGATCGGGCAGATCGACGACTTGCCCGCGGCCACGGCGGTGGCCGGGTCCCAGCGCACGATCGCGTCACCGCGCTTGACGGTGTCCCCCTTGTTGATGAGGACCTCGAATCCCTCACCGTTCAGCTGCACGGTGTCGATGCCGAGGTGGGTGAGCACACCGTGCCCCTCCCCGTCCACGACGACGAACGCGTGCGGGTGCAGGGAGACGACGATGCCGTCGACCGGGGCCACGGCCACGAAGGGCTCGAGGACTGGGTCGATCGCCGTACCCGGACCGACCATGGCGCCGGAGAACACCGGATCGGGTACCGCTTCAAGTCCGATCACGCGGCCGGTGACCGGTGAGGTCACGCTGGTCATGGGAGCCTCCCGGGGGGTGAAGATTCATCACGCGCCGTCACCACCTGTCCCGGACAGCGCACTGCCCAGAAGAGTAAGTCATAGGAACTACGGATTCCGCACACGTGGCGCAGGCAGGAGGGGGTGCCCGGGCCAGGAATCGATTTGCCACGGCCGCGCGGGGCGCTGTACTGTCGTATCCCTGCCCACCGGATGAAGCACTGCGAACATCTGCGTGCACATCGAGGTTCAGGGCGGCGTCATCAGTTACTTGATCCAAATCTCGGATCCGCTTTCGCATGCCTTGCGAGAGACACGGGTACGGAGAGCCGGAAATAGTCTGATAGCGTGTGAAACACCGAAGGGAAGCGCCCGGAGAAGCCGGTGAAACGGTTTCGAAGGAAGCGTCCGTTCCTTGAGAACTCAACAGCGTGCTAAAAGTCAACGCCAGATATGTTGATACCCCGTCCATTGTTGGACGAGGTTCCTTTGAAGAAGAACACAGCGAGGACGTTGTGAACCATCGGATTATTCCTCCGGTGGTTCCGCTCTCGTGATGTGTTGCCGGGATAGCCCGGAAGCATTCACGGAGAGTTTGATCCTGGCTCAGGACGAACGCTGGCGGCGTGCTTAACACATGCAAGTCGAACGATGAACCGGTTTCGGCCGGGGATTAGTGGCGAACGGGTGAGTAACACGTGGGCAATCTGCCCTGCACTCTGGGACAAGCCCTGGAAACGGGGTCTAATACCGGATATGACTACCGACCGCATGGTCTGGTGGTGGAAAGCTCCGGCGGTGCAGGATGAGCCCGCGGCCTATCAGCTTGTTGGTGGGGTGATGGCCTACCAAGGCGACGACGGGTAGCCGGCCTGAGAGGGCGACCGGCCACACTGGGACTGAGACACGGCCCAGACTCCTACGGGAGGCAGCAGTGGGGAATATTGCACAATGGGCGGAAGCCTGATGCAGCGACGCCGCGTGAGGGATGACGGCCTTCGGGTTGTAAACCTCTTTCAGCAGGGAAGAAGCGCAAGTGACGGTACCTGCAGAAGAAGCGCCGGCTAACTACGTGCCAGCAGCCGCGGTAATACGTAGGGCGCAAGCGTTGTCCGGAATTATTGGGCGTAAAGAGCTCGTAGGCGGCTTGTCGCGTCGGATGTGAAAGCCCGGGGCTTAACCCCGGGTCTGCATTCGATACGGGCAGGCTAGAGTTCGGTAGGGGAGATCGGAATTCCTGGTGTAGCGGTGAAATGCGCAGATATCAGGAGGAACACCGGTGGCGAAGGCGGATCTCTGGGCCGATACTGACGCTGAGGAGCGAAAGCGTGGGGAGCGAACAGGATTAGATACCCTGGTAGTCCACGCCGTAAACGTTGGGAACTAGGTGTGGGCGACATTCCACGTTGTCCGCGCCGCAGCTAACGCATTAAGTTCCCCGCCTGGGGAGTACGGCCGCAAGGCTAAAACTCAAAGGAATTGACGGGGGCCCGCACAAGCGGCGGAGCATGTGGCTTAATTCGACGCAACGCGAAGAACCTTACCAAGGCTTGACATACATCGGAAACATCCAGAGATGGGTGCCCCCTTGTGGTCGGTGTACAGGTGGTGCATGGCTGTCGTCAGCTCGTGTCGTGAGATGTTGGGTTAAGTCCCGCAACGAGCGCAACCCTTGTTCTGTGTTGCCAGCATGCCTTTCGGGGTGATGGGGACTCACAGGAGACTGCCGGGGTCAACTCGGAGGAAGGTGGGGACGACGTCAAGTCATCATGCCCCTTATGTCTTGGGCTGCACACGTGCTACAATGGCCGGTACAATGAGCTGCGAAGCCGTGAGGTGGAGCGAATCTCAAAAAGCCGGTCTCAGTTCGGATTGGGGTCTGCAACTCGACCCCATGAAGTCGGAGTCGCTAGTAATCGCAGATCAGCATTGCTGCGGTGAATACGTTCCCGGGCCTTGTACACACCGCCCGTCACGTCACGAAAGTCGGTAACACCCGAAGCCGGTGGCCCAACCCTTGTGGAGGGAGCTGTCGAAGGTGGGACTGGCGATTGGGACGAAGTCGTAACAAGGTAGCCGTACCGGAAGGTGCGGCTGGATCACCTCCTTTCTAAGGAGCACATAGCCGACTGTGGGCAGATGTCCTGCACGGTTGCTCATGGGTGGAACGTTGACTATTCGGCACGGTTCTTCGTGTGACGGCTGCTAGTACTGCCCTCTTGGGGTGTGGAACGCGGATCGGATCGGAGACCGGGTCGGGCACGCTGTTGGGTGTCTGAGGGAATGAATCCCCTCGACAGGCCGGAGTCCATGTAGGTGGTGGATGACTGGTCGTTGCTTGAGAACTGCACAGTGGACGCGAGCATCTGTGGCCAAGTTTTTAAGGGCGCACGGTGGATGCCTTGGCACCAGGAACCGATGAAGGACGTGGGAGGCCGCGATAGGCCCCGGGGAGCTGTCAACCGAGCTTTGATCCGGGGGTGTCCGAATGGGGAAACCCGGCAGTCGTCATGGGCTGTCACCCATACCTGAACACATAGGGTATGTGGAGGGAACGCGGGGAAGTGAAACATCTCAGTACCCGCAGGAAGAGAAAACAACCGTGATTCCGGGAGTAGTGGCGAGCGAAACTGGATGAGGCTAAACCGTATGTGTGTGATACCCGGCAGGGGTTGCGCGTACGGGGTTGTGGGTTCGTACTTCAGTCGTCTGCCGGCGGCTGGGTGAGTCAGAAATTGTTGATGTAGGCGAAGGGCATGCGAAAGGCCCGGCGTAGAGGGTAAGACCCCCGTAGCTGAAATGTCAGCAACTTGCTTGTGCGATACCCAAGTAGCACGGGGCCCGAGAAATCCCGTGTGAATCTGGCGGGACCACCCGCTAAGCCTAAATATTCCCTGGTGACCGATAGCGGATAGTACCGTGAGGGAATGGTGAAAAGTACCGCGGGAGCGGAGTGAAATAGTACCTGAAACCGTGTGCCTACAAGCCGTGGGAGCGTCGCCGTGTTCTTCGGAGCACGGTCGTGACTGCGTGCCTTTTGAAGAATGAGCCTGCGAGTTTGCGGTGTGTTGCGAGGTTAACCCGTGTGGGGGAGCCGTAGCGAAAGCGAGTCCGAATAGGGCGATTCAGTAGCGCGCTCAAGACCCGAAGCGGAGTGATCTAGCCATGGGCAGGTTGAAGCGGAGGTAAGACTTCGTGGAGGACCGAACCCACCAGGGTTGAAAACCTGGGGGATGACCTGTGGTTAGGGGTGAAAGGCCAATCAAACTCCGTGATAGCTGGTTCTCCCCGAAATGCATTTAGGTGCAGCGTCGTGTGTTTCTTGCCGGAGGTAGAGCACTGGATAGGCGATGGGCCCTACCGGGTTACTGACCTTAGCCAAACTCCGAATGCCGGTAAGTGAGAGCGCGGCAGTGAGACTGTGGGGGATAAGCTCCATGGTCGAGAGGGAAACAGCCCAGAGCATCGACTAAGGCCCCTAAGCGTACGCTAAGTGGGAAAGGATGTGGAGTCGCAGAGACAACCAGGAGGTTGGCTTAGAAGCAGCCATCCTTGAAAGAGTGCGTAATAGCTCACTGGTCAAGTGATTCCGCGCCGACAATGTAGCGGGGCTCAAGCGTACCGCCGAAGTCGTGTCATTGCAGCATGTACCCCTAACGGGGGCTGTGATGGGTAGGGGAGCGTCGTGTGCCGAGTGAAGCAGCCGTGTAAGCGAGTTGTGGATGGTTCACGAGTGAGAATGCAGGCATGAGTAGCGATACACACGTGGGAAACGTGTGCGCCGATTGACTAAGGGTTCCTGGGTCAAGCTGATCTGCCCAGGGTAAGTCGGGACCTAAGGCGAGGCCGACAGGCGTAGTCGATGGACAACCGGTTGATATTCCGGTACCCGCTTTGAAACGCCCAGTATCGAATCCTCTGATGCTAAGGCCGTGAAGCCGCCCTGATCTCTTCGGAGTTGAGGGGAGTGGTGGAGCCGCTGATCCAAGGTGGTAGTAGGTAAGTGATGGGGTGACGCAGGAAGGTAGTCCAGCCCGGGCGGTGGTTGTCCCGGGGTAAGGGTGTAGCCCGAGGGGTAGGTAAATCCGTCTCTCATGTGGGTGAGACCTGATGCCGAGCCGATTGTGGTGAAGTGGATGATCCTATGCTGTCGAGAAAAGCCTCTAGCGAGTTTCATGGCGGCCCGTACCCTAAACCGACTCAGGTGGTCAGGTAGAGAATACCGAGGCGTTCGGGTGAACTATGGTTAAGGAACTCGGCAAAATGCCCCCGTAACTTCGGGAGAAGGGGGGCCATTGCTGGTGATGGGATTTTCTCCTTGAGCTGGTGGTGGCCGCAGAGACCAGCGAGAAGCGACTGTTTACTAAAAACACAGGTCCGTGCGAAGCCGTAAGGCGATGTATACGGACTGACGCCTGCCCGGTGCTGGAACGTTAAGGGGACCGGTTAGTCGACTTTCGGGTCGGCGAGGCTGAGAACTTAAGCGCCAGTAAACGGCGGTGGTAACTATAACCATCCTAAGGTAGCGAAATTCCTTGTCGGGTAAGTTCCGACCTGCACGAATGGCGTAACGACTTCTCGACTGTCTCAACCATAGGCCCGGTGAAATTGCATTACGAGTAAAGATGCTCGTTTCGCGCAGCAGGACGGAAAGACCCCGGGACCTTTACTATAGCTTGATATTGGTGTTCGGTTCGGCTTGTGTAGGATAGGTGGGAGACTGTGAACTCTGGACGCCAGTTCAGGGGGAGTCATTGTTGAAATACCACTCTGGTCGTGCTGGATGTCTAACCTGGGTCCGTGATCCGGATCAGGGACAGTGTCTGGTGGGTAGTTTAACTGGGGCGGTTGCCTCCTAAAGGGTAACGGAGGCGCCCAAAGGTTCCCTCAGCCTGGTTGGCAATCAGGTGTTGAGTGTAAGTGCACAAGGGAGCTTGACTGTGAGACCGACGGGTCGAGCAGGGACGAAAGTCGGGACTAGTGATCCGGCGGTGGCTTGTGGAAGCGCCGTCGCTCAACGGATAAAAGGTACCCCGGGGATAACAGGCTGATCTTCCCCAAGAGTCCATATCGACGGGATGGTTTGGCACCTCGATGTCGGCTCGTCGCATCCTGGGGCTGGAGTCGGTCCCAAGGGTTGGGCTGTTCGCCCATTAAAGCGGTACGCGAGCTGGGTTTAGAACGTCGTGAGACAGTTCGGTCCCTATCCGCTGTGCGCGTAGGAGTCTTGAGAAGGGCTGTCCCTAGTACGAGAGGACCGGGACGGACGAACCTCTGGTGTGCCAGTTGTTCTGCCAAGGGCATGGCTGGTTGGCTACGTTCGGGAGGGATAACCGCTGAAAGCATCTAAGCGGGAAGCCTGCTTCGAGATGAGGGCTCCCACCCACTTGATGGGTTAAGGCTCCCAGTAGACGACTGGGTTGATAGGCCAGATATGGAAGCCGGGTGACCGGTGGAGTTGACTGGTACTAATAGGCCGAGGGCTTGTCCTCAGGTGCTCGCGTCCACTGTGTTGGTTCTGAAGCAACGAACCGTCCGACCCCCATACTTCTATGTTTTTGGGTGTGGGTGGGTCCGGTGGTGTGTTTCATAGTGTTTCGGTGGTCATTGCGTTAGGGAAACGCCCGGTTACATTCCGAACCCGGAAGCTAAGCCTTTCAGCGCCGATGGTACTGCAGGGGGGACCCTGTGGGAGAGTAGGACGCCGCCGAACAATTCTTCAAAAGACCTCGATGGGAAAATCATTCCCCTCGGGGTCTTTTTTATGCCCATGTCCACTACGCCCCGGTGCGGGGCCTGTGCGGGCCTACCGGTAGAGTCATGGAGCATCATCGGCCTGTTTCTCACGGGAGGCTCCCGGGTGGAGGTACAGGAGACACGCGTCCAGACGGACCGTGTGCTCACCATCCCGAACATCCTCAGCGCGGCGCGCCTCGTTGGCGTGCCGCTTTTCCTGTGGCTGATCCTCCGGCCCGAGTTCGGCGGGCCCAACAGCGACGGCTGGGCGCTGCTGGTACTGGCACTGAGTGGTATCAGCGACTATCTCGACGGGAAGCTGGCCCGCCGCTGGAACCAGATCAGCAGCCTCGGCCGGCTTCTCGACCCGGCGGCCGACCGTCTCTACATACTGTCGACTCTTGTCGGCCTCACCTGGCGCGAGATCCTGCCCCTCTGGCTCACCGCGGCCCTTCTCGCGCGAGAGCTGGTCCTGCTGGTGATGGTGGGCATCCTCCGACGCCATGGCTATCCGCCGCCCCAGGTGAACTTCCTCGGCAAGGCGGCCACCTTCAACCTGATGTATGCCTTCCCGTTGCTCCTTCTGAGTGAGGGAAGTGGCTGGCTTCACACGACCGCCGCTATTTTCGGATGGGCGTTCGCCGGATGGGGTACAACACTCTATTGGTGGGCAGGAGTCCTCTACGTGGTTCAGGTCCGCCGACTCGTCAGGGTGGACACCGCGGCCGACTGAGCTCGCCGTAGCGGCGTCCATAGAGGCCGGGGCCCGTAGCGACTTCAGGTGTAAGGGCCATCGGGCGTGCGCGGTCGGCATGACCGTCGTCTCTTCAAGGAGGACGCTTCCGATATGAAGGCCGTCGTGATGGCAGGGGGCGAGGGGACTCGTCTGCGCCCGATGACCTCGACCATGCCCAAACCGCTGCTGCCCGTGGCCAACCGGCCGATCATGGAACATGTGCTGCGGCTGCTCAAGCGGCATGGTCTCAGCGAGACCGTGGTGACAGTCCAGTTCCTCGCCTCCCTCGTCAAGAACTACTTCGGTGACGGCGAGGAGCTCGACATGGAGCTCACGTACGCGAATGAGGAGAAGCCACTCGGCACCGCCGGAAGTGTCAAGAACGCGGAGGAAGCACTCAAGGACGACACCTTCCTTGTGATCTCGGGCGATGCCCTGACGGATTTCGACCTCACGGATCTGATCAATTTCCATAAGGAAAAGGGCGCCCTTGTCACCGTCTGCTTGACCCGCGTTCCCAATCCGCTCGAGTTCGGTATCACCATCGTCGACGAGGGCGGAAAGGTCGAGCGCTTCCTGGAGAAGCCCACCTGGGGTCAGGTCTTCTCGGATACCGTCAACACCGGCATCTATGTCATGGAGCCGGAGGTCTTCGACTACGTCGATCCCGATGTCCCGGTCGACTGGTCCGGAGACGTCTTCCCCCAGCTGATGAAGGAAGGCAAGCCCATCTTCGGCTATATCGCCGAGGGCTACTGGGAGGACGTCGGCACCCATGAGAGCTATGTGAAGGCCCAGGCGGACGTTCTCGAGGGCAAGGTCGATGTCGAGCTCGACGGATTCGAGATCTCGCCCGGTGTATGGGTCGCCGAAGGGGCGGATGTGCATCCGGAGGCCGTGCTCCGCGGGCCGCTCTACATTGGCGACTACGCCAAGGTGGAGGCCGGTGCCGAGATCCGTGAGCACACCGTCGTCGGCTCAAATGTCGTGGTGAAGAGCGGCGCCTTCCTCCACAAGGCGGTGGTGCACGACAACGTGTACGTCGGCCAGCAGAGCAATCTGCGCGGCTGTGTCATCGGCAAGAACACCGACATCATGCGCGCCGCCCGGATCGAGGACGGGGCCGTCATCGGCGATGAGTGCCTGATCGGCGAGGAATCGATCGTCCAGGGCAATGTCCGGGTCTATCCGTTCAAGACAATCGAGGCGGGCGCGTTCGTCAATACCTCGGTGATCTGGGAGTCCCGGGGGCAGGCCCATCTGTTCGGCGCCCGTGGCGTCTCCGGCATCCTCAATGTGGAGATCACTCCGGAGCTCGCGGTGCGGCTCGCCGGGGCGTACGCCACGACGCTCAAGAAGGGCTCCACGGTCACCACGGCGCGTGACCACTCCAGGGGCGCGCGGGCGCTCAAGCGGGCGATGATCTCCGCCCTGCAGACCAGCGCCATCGACGTACGGGATCTGGAGAACGTGCCGCTGCCGGTGGCCCGGCAGCAGACCGCGCGCGGCAGCGCCGGCGGCTTCATGATCCGGACCTCGCCCGGGGTGCCCGACTCGGTCGACATCATGTTCTTCGACGAGCGGGGCGCCGATCTGTCCGCGGGCGGTCAGCGGAAGCTGGACCGGGTGTACGCCCGCCAGGAGTACCGCAGGGCGTTCCCGGGCGAGATCGGTGACCTCAGCTTCCCGTCGAGCGTCTTCGACTCGTACACGGGCTCGCTGCTGCGGGCCGTGGACATCAGCGGCATCGCCGAGTCCGGCCTGAAGGTCGTCGTGGACGCTGCCAACGGCAGCGCCGGGCTGGTGCTGCCCAGCCTGCTGGGCCGACTCGGGGTGGACGCGCTGACCATCAACCCTGGCCTGGACGAATCGCGTCCGACGGAGACCGCCGACGCCCGCCGGTCGGGGCTGGCCCGGCTCGGCGAGATCGTCGCCTCGGCGCGTGCCGCGTTCGGAGTGCGGTTCGACCCGGTCGGTGAGCGGTTCTCGCTCGTCGACGAGCGCGGCCGGATCGTGGAGGACGACCGGGCGCTGCTGGTGATGCTGGATCTGGTGGCCGCGGAGCGGCGGAGCGGGCGGGTGGCGCTTCCGGTGACCACGACCCGTATCGCCGAGCAGGTGGCGGCGTACCACGGCACACAGGTGGAGTGGACGACCACCGCGGCGGACGATCTGACCCGGGTCGCCCGGTCGGAGTCCACCATCTTCGGAGGCGATGGGCGCGGCGGGTTCATCATCCCCGAGTTCAGCAGCGTCTTCGACGGTACGGCGGCCTTCGTCCGGCTGATCGGGCTGGTGGCGCGCACTCAGCTGACACTGAGTCAGATCGATGCGCGGATTCCGCGGGCGCACGTCCAACGGCGCGATCTGGCCACCCCCTGGGCGGTCAAGGGCCTGGTCATGCGGCATGTGGTGGAGGCCGCGGGCGACCGTTCCGTGGACACCACCGACGGGGTGCGGGTCGTGGAGACCGACGGACGGTGGGTCATGGTGCTGCCCGACCCGGCCGAGGCGGTCACCCATCTGTGGGCGGAGGGCCCGGACGACGCGTCCGCGCAGGCCCTGCTGGACGAGTGGTCGAGCGTCGTGGACAGCGCGGGGCGCTGATCGCGGGGCCGCGGTAGCACGTCCAAGCGCGTGGGACCGCCGTCCCGAGGTCCCGGATCCGGCACGCCGGAGGGGCCATTCGGTGGCGGCGGCCCCCACGTGCGACGATGTGCGGCATGTCGCAGCAGCCCCCCGTTCGGAGCACAGCATCGCCGCGCCCGCGCCCGCGCATCGACGCGTCCATGTCGCTGCTGACCAATGTGATGGACCACAGCCTTGACGACGGCTACGCGGAGGCCGCCGCGCGGCGCGGGGAGACCGGTCGCTCGGGCCTGCCGCGCACCGTGCGGGCCAAATTGGGGCTGGCCTTCGGCCTCGTCCTGGTCGCGGTCGTCATCACCATCGGGGCCGCCGAGGCGCGGATATCGGCGCCGACGCTGGCCAAGGAGCGGGGAGAGCTGATCGACCGGATCGAGACGGGGAACTCGAACGCGGACAAGCTCGCCCGGAACGTGGACAAGCTCCGGGGCGAGGTCGGGGAGAAGCAGCGGCAGGCACTGGAGAAGGACGGCGGGGCCAAGGCCGATCTGGTGGCGCTGCTCTCGGGGGCCAACGAGGTGACGGGCCCGGGGGTGAAGCTGGTGGTCGACGACGCCAAGGACGCGGCGAGCAGCGGCGGGGGACCACGGGAGAGCGCCGACTTCTCCGACACCGGCCGGGTGCGCGACCACGACATGCAGCGTGTCGTCAACGGCCTGTGGGAGTCGGGCGCGGAGGCCGTCTCGATCAACGGGCAGCGGCTGACGGCGCTCTCGGCGATCAGGGCCGCGGGAGACGCCATACTGGTCGACAACAAGCCGCTGGCGCCGCCGTATACGGTACTCGCGGTGGGGGACGGGCAGCGGCTGAGCACCGCTTTCCAGAACAGTGCGGACGGACAGTACCTGCATGTGCTGCAGCAGAACTATGACATCCGTACGAGCATTTCCGCCCAGGACTCGCTCCGGCTTCCGGCCGCGCCGAGCCTGATCGTACGCACCGCGGAACCGATAGCCGGTGGCTCCGGCAAGGGTGACGCCGACACAGGGAAGGGCACATCGTGATCGCCGTATTGGGGCTCATCGTGGGAGTCGTGGTGGGGCTTGTGGTCCGACCCGTGGTGCCGACGGTGGTCGAGCCCTATCTGCCGATCGCCGTCGTGGCGGCACTCGACGCGGTCTTCGGGGGCTTCCGGGCGATGCTGGACGGGATCTTCGACGACAAGGTCTTCGTCGTATCGTTCCTGTCCAATGTGGTGGTGGCCGCACTGATCGTCTTCCTCGGTGACAAGCTGGGCGTCGGTGCCCAGCTGTCGACGGGAGTCGTCGTCGTGCTCGGTATCCGGATCTTCTCCAACGCGGCCGCGATCCGCCGCCATGTGTTCCGGGCGTGAGGCCGATGACGACCGACGACACCCCGGAGAAGCCCGAGAGCACACAATCGGCCGAAAACCGACGGCAGGCCGACACTCCGCGACAGCCGGCCGAAACGCCAGGCCAGTCCGCCGACACGCCGCGACAGGAGCCGGCCGGCACGCCGCACCAGTCGGCCGACGCGCCGCCTCCGGCCGAGAGGGACGCGAAGGCCGGGCAGCCGCCGAAGGCCGAGCAGTCGCCGGAAGCCGGACCAGCGGCGAAGGCCGAAACGCCCGAGAAGGCCACTGAGCCGCCCCGGCGGTCGCCCGAGCCGCCCCGGCGGCCGGAGACGCCCGAGCGGCCCGCGCGCCCCGGGGAGCCTCGCGAGCGGGCCGAGCCGAGGCTGGCCGAGCCGAAGCGGGCCGAGCCCGAGCGGCCGTCGGCGGCCGGGCCGCCGCGCCCGGGCACTCCGCCGCCCGCCCGGAAGCCCGGGCGCCGTGACGCGCCGGCGGGGCGGCCGGGCAGGCCCGCCGGGCCCCCGCCGGGCGGCTTCAAGGACCTCGCGCTGAGGACGCCCCTGCCCAAGGCCGTGCTGCCCGAGGCCCTGCCGCCGCAGGCTCAGAGCCGGCCCGTCACGGCGGACACGCCCGGGGCGCGTGCCGAGGGCCCCAGGCCCGCCGACGGGTCCCGGAGCGGCCCCGGAGAGCCTGTGGCCCCCGCCCCCGGCCCCGGGGGCTCCGGCGGCAAGCGGAGGCCGGAGGACGCCCTGACCGGCCGCCAGCGGCTGGTGAAGGGCGTATGGCCGCCGCGCCTCACCCGCGCCCAGCTGATCGTCGCCCTGCTGCTCTTCGGCCTCGGCCTGGGGCTCGCCATCCAGGTGCGCTCGACCAACGAGAGCAGCGTGCTGCGCGGCGCCCGGCAGGAGGACCTGGTCCGGATCCTCGACGAGCTGGACTCCCGCACCCAGCGGCTCCAGGACGAGAAGCGCCGCCTCGAGAATCAGCGCACCGAGCTGGAGAACAGCTCGGACCAGGCCGAGGAGGCCCGGAAGCAGACGCTCCAGAAGGAGCAGCAGCTGGGCGTGCTCGCGGGTACGGTGGCAGCACAGGGTCCTGGTATCACGATCACCATCGACGACTCCCGGGGCTCCGTGGAGTCGGACATGCTGCTCGACACGGTCCAGGAGCTGCGCGCGGCGGGCGCCGAGGCGATCCAGATCGACAAGGTGCGCGTGGTCGCCGGCACCTACTTCTCGGACAGCGGTGGCGCGATCCGGATCGATGGACGGAAAGTGACGCGACCGTATGTTGTGAAGGTGATCGGCAAGCCGGAGGATCTGGAGCCGGCCCTGAACATCCCGGGCGGGGTGGTGCAGAGCCTGGAGAAGGAGCAGGCCACAGTGTCCGTGCAGCGGGAGAAGAAGATCGTTGTGGATGCCTTGCGATCGGCGAAGCGGCCTGACTACGCTCGGTCGTCATCACGGTGAGGCGGTTCGAAATGAGGGTCTCTCGGGGAGACCATGTGGACGCGGGGGGTCAACGCACCAGAAGATCCGCGCGTGATGGAAACTGTCTGGTGGTCACGGACGTTGTGAGGATGTCCGGACCGTCTGGTGTGTGCATCGAGGGTTTGTCCTGCCCCACGGGCGGGTCTGTTTCAGTCAAGGGGAATCGCCCGTGAAGTTGTTCGGGAAGTTGTTCGGTAAGAGTGCCCGCCAGGATGGCGGCAGCAGCACCGCCCGCCACCGCGCCTCGCGTGCCGCGGAGGAGAGCGGAGGGGGGACCGAGGAGCGCCCGCTCTTCCGTGACCAGGTCGGCGGGCAGGGCGCGTCTGTTGACCCCTCCGCGGCCGGGCCCATAGGTTTCGAGGACCCATCGGCCTCTCGGAGTGGTGGAGGGTTCGGCTTGCCGGTCTGTCAGCGGTGTGGCCACCGGAACGCGGAGGCCAGCCGGTTCTGCTCCAATTGCGGCGCCCCGCTGCGGGGCGGCGCGCCCTCCGAGCGTGCCTCGGAGACCACCTCCACCATTTCGATCTCGGGTCTCGAGGCGTACGACTCCGAGGTGACCGGGCAGACGCCGCTGCCGTCGCTCAGCCCGGAGGCCCAGGCCGCCGTCGAGGCGCTGCCCCTGGGGTCGGCGCTGCTGGTGGTCCGCCGCGGGCCGAATTCCGGCAGCCGCTTCCTGCTGGACAGTGATGTCACCACGGCGGGCCGTCACCCGCAGAGCGACATCTTCCTGGACGATGTGACGGTCTCCCGCCGCCATGTGGAGTTCCGACGCGGCCAGGACGGCAGCTTCACCGTCTCGGACGTCGGCAGCCTCAACGGGACGTATGTCAACCGGGAGCAGATCGACGCGCCGGTGGTCCTGGCCAGTGGGGACGAGGTGCAGATCGGTAAGTACCGGCTGGTCTTCTACCCGAGCCAGCGGGGCGTCGGCATCTGACCCGTCAGGGGAGGTCCATGCTTCAGACACCGTCGGGCGGTGCCGATACCGGCACCGCCCCCACGGGCGGCCGGTCGATGAGCATCGGCACCGTGCTGAATCTGTTGCGGGACGAGTTCCCCGAGGTCACCATCTCCAAGATCCGTTTCTTGGAGTCGGAGGGGCTGGTGGAGCCGCGGCGGACGCCGTCCGGCTACCGCAAATTCAGCCAGCAGGATGTGGAACGGCTCGGCCATATCCTCCGGATGCAGCGTGACCACTACCTGCCGCTCAAGGTCATCCGGGAGCATCTGGACGCCCTGGAGCGGGGCGAACCCTTGCAGCTTCCTGCCGTTCCGCAGGGAGCGCAGCAGCCCGGGCCGCTCGACGGCGGCCCCGGCACGGTCTCGGACGGCCCCACGGCCGCCCGGGTCGGCCGTGCCGAGCTGCTGGCAACGGCCGAGGTCAGCGAGGCGGAGCTGGCCGAATGGGAGTCGTACGGGCTGCTCGCGCCGACCGCGGACGGCGGCGGGTACGACATCGAGGCGGTGACCGTCGCCCGGCTCATCGCCGAACTCGGTCGTTTCGGCCTGGAACCACGTCATCTGCGAATCATGAAAGCCTCCGCCGAGCGCGAGGCCGGAATGGTCGAGCAGGTGGTCGCCCCGCTGCGGTTGCATAGAAATCCGCAGACCAGAGCGCATGCGGAGGCCAGTGTGCGGGAGCTCGCCACGCTCTCCGTACGGCTGCACGCGGCCCTGGTGCGGTCGGCTCTGAGGGTCCACGGGCAGTGACCGGCCGGGCCCCGACTATCCAAACCGGCCGGGCACGTCCTAGGGTTGCTGTGTGAACGAGCTCGACGTCGTGGGTGTCCGGGTGGAAATGCCCTCCAACCAACCGATCGTGCTCCTGCGTGAAGTGGGAGGCGACCGCTACCTCCCCATCTGGATCGGACCAGGTGAGGCGACCGCGATCGCCTTCGCTCAGCAGGGCATGGCTCCGGCGCGCCCGCTGACCCATGATCTTTTCAAGGACGTACTCGAAGCGGTCGGCCAGCAGCTCACGGAGGTCCGGATCACGGATCTGCGCGAGGGGGTCTTCTACGCGGAGCTGGTCTTCGCCAGCGGTGTGGAGGTCAGCGCCCGGCCGTCCGACGCCATAGCGCTCGCGCTGCGCACCGGAACGCCGATCTACGGCAGCGACGGCGTGCTGGACGACGCCGGTATCGCGATCCCGGACGAGCAGGAGGACGAGGTGGAGAAGTTCCGCGAGTTCCTCGACCAGATCTCGCCCGAGGACTTCGGAACCAGCAGCCAGTGAACCGTATGCCGGTCCTCGCCCGCGCATTCGAGTAGCCTTTCCCGGACGAGGGGCACGGGAAACCACCCTTAGGGTGATTATCACTCGGCGTGCCGAGTGTGGCGATCGTTGACGCACCCCGGGTGACTGCCTACCTTCAAGATGGCAGGTCGAGGACGGAGGTCGGCGTGAGAAGCACCGGCGACGGCACGGCGGCCGGAGGTCCGTATGCGCTCCAGGGGGGCGCGTCGGCCGATCCGGCATTGAAGGCTCGGGTCGCGGCACAGGCCGCACCGCCGCGCGAGCCCGCCGCGGGGGGGACGGAGCGGATCGGATACCGCGGGCCCACCGCGTGTGCGGCCGCGGGCATCACCTACCGGCAGCTGGACTACTGGGCCCGCACCGGGCTGGTGGAGCCGAGCGTCCGGCCGGCCTACGGCTCGGGCAGTCAGCGGCTCTACAGCTTCCGGGACGTGGTCGTCCTCAAGATCGTGAAGCGGCTGCTGGATACCGGTGTGTCGCTCCAGAACATCCGGGCGGCGGTGGTGCACCTCCGTGCCCGGGAGCTCGACGACCTGGCCCAGATGACGCTCATGAGCGACGGCGCGACCGTCTACGAGTGCACCTCGCCCGATGAGGTCGTGGACCTCCTCCAGGGCGGCCAGGGCGTCTTCGGGATCGCCGTGGGCGTCGTCTGGCGGGATGTGGAGAGCGCGCTGTCCCAGCTGCACGGCGAGCGGGTGGACACCGGCGAGACGCTGGTCCGGCACAACCCGGCCGACGAGCTCGCGGCGCGCCGCAACCGGGCGGGTTAGCGCCGGCCCTTCCGCTGGGCGCCCGGGTGATGAACCGAGTGGCGCCCCGGGCCCGCCTCCGGCCGTTGTGCCGCCCCATTGTCAGTGGTGTGCGGCTGTCAGTGGTGTGCGGCAGCATCGGAGGTGTGAGGGGTGCGCCGACGATTCTCCATCTGGACATGGACGCCTTCTACGCCTCGGCGGAGCAGGCGGCCAAGCCCAGCCTGCGCGGGAAGCCGGTGATCGTAGGGGGCCTGGGGCCGCGTGGCGTGGTGGCCACGGCCTCCTACGAGGCCCGGGTGTTCGGCGTGCACTCCGCCATGGCGATGGCCCAGGCCCGCCGCCTGTGTCCGAACGCGGCGTTCCTCATCCCCCGGTTCGCCCTCTACCGCAAGGTGAGCGACGCCGTCATGACCCTGCTGCACACGCTGTCGCCCCTGGTGGAGCCGCTGAGCCTGGACGAGGCGTTCGTCGATCTGGAGGCGGGCGGCACCGAGCCCACCGTCGAGGCGGCGCGCGCCGTGGCGGAGCGGCTGCGAGCCGACATCAAGGCGGCCACCGGGCTGACCGGATCGGTGGGGCTCGCCGGATCCAAGATGCTCGCCAAGATCGGTTCGGAGCAGGCCAAGCCGGATGGTCTGGTGGTCATCGAGCCCGGGACGGAGCGCGATCTGCTCGGCCCGATGTCGGTGCGGACGCTCCCGGGCGTCGGCCCCGCCACGGCGGAGACGTTGCGCCGGGCCGGGATCCACACCGTGGCCGAGACGCGGGAGGCGGGCGAGGCGGAGCTGGTGCGGCTGCTGGGCCGGGCCCATGGCGCGTCGCTGTTCCTGATGGCCGAGGGCCGGGACGAGCGGCCCGTCGTCGCCGAGCGGGACGCCAAGTCCATTTCGGTCGAGGACACCTTCGACGTCGACCTCACCGACCGCACCCGGGTGCAGCTGGAGATCGCGCGGCTCGCCGACCGCTGTGTGCGGCGGCTGCGCGAGGCGGGCCGCTCGGGGCGGACGGTCGTGATCAAGGTGCGGCGGTACGACTTCTCCACGCTCACCCGTTCGGAGACCCTGCGCGGGCCGACCGACGACCCGGCAGTGGTGCGGGAGGCCGCGGCGCGCCTGATCGACGGGGTGGACACCACGGCGGGTGTGCGGCTGCTGGGGGTCGGCGTCAGCGGTCTGGCGGACTACACGCAGGAGGATCTCTTCGCCCAGGCCGCCCAGGCCGCCCAGGCCGCCCAGGCCGCTCAGGCCGCACAAGCGGCTCAGGCCGCTCAGACCGCTCAGGCCGCTCACGAGGCCGTGGGGGACGCCGGGCGCCCGCCGGGGCCCGAGAGACCGGTGTCCGTGGGAGAGGTCGTGGGAGAGGCCTCTGAGGACGCTGAGAAGCCGCGGCGCTGGCTCCCGGGCTCCGATGTACGGCACGCCGAGTACGGGGCGGGCTGGGTGCAGGGGAGCGGGGTGGGCCGGGTGACCGTGCGCTTCGAGGAGCCTTGGTCGCCACCCGGTCGAGTACGGACGTTCCCCGTCGGCGATCCGGCGCTGCAGCCTGCCGACCCGCTGCCGCTGCTGCGCCCGGACGCGGACGCGGATGAGGATCCGGAAGAGGCCGAGGGCCGGGACGGGCGGGCCCCAGCGCCTGGTGGCGGGGCCGAGCCCGGCCCGGGCCCGGGTCAGCCCGTGACGTCCAGGCCGTAGTGGTGGTAGAGCTGAAGCTCCTGCTCGGGGGAGAGGTGGCGGCCCACCCCGAAGTCCGGGGCGTCCTTGATCAGGGACCGGTCGTACGGCACCCGCAGGGTGTCGCCGACGACCTCGCTCGGTTCGAGCGGCACGAAGACGTCCCGGCTGAACAGCCCGGTGCGTACCGCCGCCCATTCGGGCTCGCCGGTCGCGTCGTCGAGATAGACCTCGTCCACGGTGCCGATCTTGGCGCCCTCGCGGTCGAATGCCTTGCGGCCGATCAGGGTCCGCGGGTCGATATCGGTCTGCACGCTCTCTCCCACAGGTGGCAAACAGATGACAAGCAAGTGGCAAGTGCCCATTGCTACCTACAAAAAGCCACATCGCCGCACTCGGCCACTCGAACGCCCGCGACCGTCCCCCGCGGCAGAACCGCTGGTACGCTGACTGTGGCTGCAGACCCCGTGCGGGAGAGTCCTCCGCCGACGCTGTCGGAGGCGCCGAAGGAGCAAACCCTCCCCGGAATCTCTCAGGCACACGTACCGTGCGGGTGAGGTCACTCTGGAAAGCAGGGTGGGCCACGGGCGAGCACAGCTCCGGAACCCCTCCTCACCGACGGTGAAAACCGGTCAGGCGGTATGCGGGCCGGTGAAGCTCTCAGGTTGAGATGACAGAGGGGGAGGCCGTCCGGGCACCCGAGCCGCGGTGCCCCTCGTAGGTCGTCACAGACCAGGAGGCCCCCGCAGATGACCGCCAATCGCATCGCACTCTCCGACTTGGAATCCGGTACTCCGTTTGAGCGGCGCCATATCGGCCCGGATGGCGAGGCGCAGGCCAAGATGCTCGCCCAGGTCGGCTTCGGCTCGCTGGACGAGCTCACCGAGGCCGCCGTACCGGATGTCATCAAGAGCACCGAGGCGCTGGACGCCCTGCCGCCGGCCCGCAGTGAGCCGGAGGTGCTCGCCGAACTGCGCGCGCTCGCCGACCGCAACCAGGTGCTGCCGTCGATGATCGGCCTCGGCTACTACGGCACCCACACCCCGCCGGTGATCCTGCGCAATGTGCTGGAGAGCCCCGCCTGGTACACCGCGTACACGCCCTACCAGCCGGAGATCTCCCAGGGCCGGCTCGAGGCGCTGCTGAACTTCCAGACCGTCGTCGCCGATCTGACCGGGCTGCCCACGGCCGGTTCCTCGCTGCTGGACGAGGCCACCGCGGCCGCCGAGGCGATGGCGCTGTCGCGGCGCGTCGGCAAGGTCAAGGAGGGCGTCTTCCTGATCGACGCCGAGGTGCTGCCGCAGACCATCGCGGTCATACGGACCCGCGCCGAGCCGACCGGTGTCGAGGTCGTCGTCGCCGACCTGGCCGGGGGCATCCCGGACGGGATCGCCGAGCGCGGGGTCTTCGGCGTGCTGCTGCAGTACCCGGGCGCCTCCGGTGCGGTGCGCGATCCGCGCCCGGTCATCGAGCGCGCCCATGAGCTGGGCGCCGTCGTCACCGTCGCCGCCGACCTCCTCGCGCTCACCCTGCTCACCTCGCCCGGCGAACTGGGCGCGGACATCGCGGTGGGCAGCAGCCAGCGGTTCGGCGTCCCGATGGGCTTCGGCGGGCCGCACGCCGGTTTCATGGCGGTGCGCGACGCCTACGCCCGCAACCTGCCCGGCCGTCTGGTCGGGGTCTCGGTGGACGCCGACGGCGACAAGGCATACCGGCTGGCGCTGCAGACCCGTGAGCAGCACATCCGCCGGGAGAAGGCCACCAGCAACATCTGCACCGCTCAGGTGCTGCTGGCCGTGATGGCCGGGATGTACGCCGTCTACCACGGCCCGGACGGGCTCGCGGCGATCGCCCGCCGCACCCACCGCTACGCCTCCGTGCTCGCCGAAGGGCTGCGGGCCGGCGGTGTCGAGGTGGTGTACGGCGCGTTCTTCGACACCCTCACCGCGCGGGTGCCGGGCCGGGCCGCCGAGGTCGTCGCCGCAGCCCGCGAGGCCGGGGTCAACCTCCGGCTGACCGACGCCGACCACGTCGGCATCGCCTGCGACGAGACCACCGGCCGCGCGCAGCTCGCCGCCGTATGGTCCGCCTTCGGGGTGGACGGCGGCAACGGCGACGCCTCCGGGATCCCCGGGATCGAGGAGCTTGACGTCTCGGCGCCGGACGCGCTGCCCGCGGCCCTGCTGCGCCAGGACGGCTATCTGACCCACCCGGTCTTCTACCAGCACCGCTCCGAGACCGCGATGCTGCGCTATCTGCGGCGCCTGGCCGACCGGGACTACGCCCTGGACCGGGGCATGATCCCGCTCGGCTCCTGCACCATGAAGCTCAACGCGACCACCGAGATGGAGCCGGTCACCTGGCCGGAGTTCGGCGCGCTGCACCCCTTCGCACCGGCCGAGCAGGCCCAGGGCTATCTGACCCTGATCCGTGAGCTGGAGGAGCGGCTGGCCGAGGTCACCGGCTACGACAAGGTCTCGCTGCAGCCGAACGCCGGGTCCCAGGGCGAGCTCGCCGGGCTGCTGGCGGTGCGCGCCTACCACCGGGCCAACGGGGACACCCAGCGCACCGTCTGTCTGATCCCGTCCTCCGCGCACGGCACCAACGCCGCCAGCGCCGTGATGGCCGGTATGAAGGTCGTCGTGGTCAAGACCGGCCAGGACGGCGAGGTGGACACCGACGACCTGCGCGCCAAGATCGAGCAGTACGGCGACCAGCTGGCCGTCCTGATGGTCACCTACCCCTCCACCCACGGGGTGTTCGAGGAGCACATCACCGAGATCTGCGCGACCGTGCACGACGCGGGCGGCCAGGTCTACGTGGACGGCGCCAACCTCAACGCGCTGGTCGGGCTCGCCGAGCCGGGCCGGTTCGGTGGCGATGTCTCGCATCTGAACCTGCACAAGACCTTCTGCATCCCGCACGGCGGCGGCGGCCCCGGCGTCGGCCCGATCGCGGTGCGCGAGCATCTGGCGCCCCACCTCCCCAACCATCCGCTGCAGCCCGCCGCCGGTCCGGCCACCGGCGTCGGCCCGGTCTCGGCCGCGCCGTGGGGCTCCGCGGGGATCCTGCCGATCTCGTGGGCGTACATCCGGCTGATGGGTGCCGAGGGGCTGCGCCGCGCGACCCAGGTCGCGGTGCTCGGCGCCAACTACGTCGCCAAGCGCCTCGAGCCGCACTACCCGGTGCTCTACACCGGCCCCGGCGGTCTGGTGGCGCATGAGTGCATCGTGGATCTGCGTCCGCTGACGAAGGCCACCGGTGTGACCGTGGACGATGTGGCCAAGCGCCTGATCGACTACGGCTTCCACGCGCCGACGATGTCGTTCCCGGTCGCCGGGACGCTGATGATCGAGCCGACCGAGAGCGAGGACCTGGCGGAGCTGGACCGGTTCTGCCAGGCGATGATCGCCATCCGGGCCGAGATCGAGAAGGTCGGCTCCGGCGAGTGGACCAAGGAGGACAATCCGCTGCGGAACGCCCCGCATACGGCGGCGTCGCTGACCGCGGAGTGGGACCACCCGTACTCCCGGGAGGAGGCGGTCTTCCCGGCCGGGGTCTCGGCGGCCGACAAGTACTGGCCGCCGGTGCGGCGGATCGACGGGGCCTACGGGGACCGTAACCTCGTCTGCTCGTGCCCGCCGCTGGAGTCCTACGAGGGCTGAGGGGTCTGACCCCTGCGATGCGTCAGTGGGGCCGGTTCGGCGAACGCGCCGGGCCGGCCCCTGATATGTACGTGCCGTCGACGGCGGAGGTCAGGCCGCGGTGACGACGTGCTCGGAACCCAGCGGTCGGCATGGTGCGATCACGCGCCCGTCCGGCAGCAGCTCACCGGTGTCCTCGAAGAGCAGGACGCCGTTGCACAGCAGGCTCCATCCCTGCTCCGGGTGGTGCGCCACGAGATGGGCGGCCTCCCGGTCGGCTGAGTCGGCTGACGGGCAGGGTGGTTGATGCTGGCACATGACAGGGTTCTTTCGCTGCGGAGTGGTGAAGGTCCTGCGGCTCGCTGCGGCGTTCATGGCCGCCCCCCGTAATTGAGTCGGTCGATTGCTCCAGTGTTGCCCTACGGCCTGGAATCCGCAGGGATTTCGCGGTACCGGTCTCGCTAGATAATGACGCATCACCCGTCCGGAGGGTTCATCGCGGCCGGACTGTTACGAGGATGCTGCGGAGCGCCCCGTGACCCGACGGTCACGGGGCGCTCCCGTCCTGACGAAGGCCCAGGTCAGGCGGGTGAGCCAAGCAAGGGTGCCCGAGTCAGCCGGTGAGTGAGGACGGACAGCAGATCGGTTGCGCGGTGCGCCCGGTGCGCCGCGATACCGGGCGGGGCCGGGGCGAGCGGCACCAGCAGGTCCCCGGCGCCGAGGCCGCCTTCGGCGCCGTCCGCGGTCAGGTCGCCGTGCAGCCAGAGCGTGACCATGTAGAGCTCGGGGATGGACAGCAGCCGCGGCTGGTACGCCGAGGGCAGCGACTCGGCTTCGCTCAGGGCGAGTTCGGCCGAGCTGACGTAGGGGCCCTCGGAGAAGTGCGAGAAGGCCCAGCCGTCGGCGGTGAGCATCGCCTCGGCGGCGGCCACCGTACGGTCGCCGTCGCGGAGCAGGAATCGCCAGCCGGTGAGCCGGGTGCGCGGCGGGCCGCCGGGGGCGGTGATGTCGTCCAGGACATGGACGGGGAGCGGGAGTTCGGGTTCGAAGGGGCCGGTGAGCGTGGAGAGCACGGGGGTGCGGGCCTCGCGGACGGCGGTGGGGGAATCAAGGGCCGTGAGGACGCTGCGCAGGGCGGGCGCGGGGGCCTGGGGCACATGCAGCGGCATGGTGGGTCGCCTCTCGCTTTGAAGACACGGTGAAGCGATAGCGGGCCGGGTTTGGGCGGCGCTGTCGGTGGAACACGGGTCAGAGGGGAGCCGGAACAGACCGTTCGGGCGTTATCTCTCTGCCTCGTTAGCCGAGTTTATACGACAAGTGTTCCCGTTGTGTTTCGTCTAGCCGCTGCCGATATCGCCGACAAGAGGATATCCAGACCCCGGGAAGGCGGGGATTTTCCCCGATTCAGTGCCAGATGAACGGATATGACCTGGCATTTTGAGCCCGGCGCGGTAGGCTGGAACTCGCTGGTCCATTTCCCCAGCGCAATGCGCAGTTCCACAGAGCCTACCGGCTGGGTGGGGATCGCGGGGCGTTATCGATCACATTGGTGGGCATCATCGAGCGTGGTGTGCACACGCCCGGCGCCGATGATCCACTCGAGGAGGGACGCTTCGATGGGGGAGAAGCTCATAGCCGGTGAGTTCGACCCGTCCGGCCGGCGACGGCAGCGCGTCCGGTTGCGGCAGTGCCTCGACGGGCTGGGCCGGCTCCTGGCCGACAAGCGATTCGACCGCCCGAAGAATCTGATGGGGCTGGAGATCGAGCTGAATCTCGCCGGGGCCGACGGGCTGCCGAGGATGATGAACGCGGAGGTTCTGGAGCGCATCGGGAGTCATGATTTCCAGACGGAACTCGGGCAGTGCAATCTTGAAGTAAACATCGTGCCCCACCGTTTGCACGGACGCGTTCTCGATCAGCTCTCCGAAGAGCTCCGAACCGGTTTGTCATATGCCGACCGCAAGGCGAGGGAAGTGTCTTCCGAGATCGTGATGATCGGAATTCTGCCAACCCTCGCCGCGGACGATCTGGGATCCACGAACCTCTCCTATGACGACCGTTACAAACTGCTCAATGAGCAGATGCTGGCCGCCCGCGGTGAGGATTTCCTCATCGACATCGAGGGCCGGGAGCGATTCACCTACGCCAGCTCCTCCATCGCCCCCGAGGCGGCCTGCACCTCCGTCCAGCTCCATCTCCAGGTCACCCCGGGCCGCTTCGCGGACGCGTGGAACGCGGCGCAGGCGGCGGCCGCCGTGCAGATCGCGGTGGGCGCCAACTCCCCCTTCGTCTTCGGCCACGAGGCGTGGCGCGAATCCCGGCCCCCGCTGTTCCTCCAGGCCACCGATGTGCGCCCGCCGGAGATCGCCGCCCAGGGGGCGCGCCCGCGCACCTGGTTCGGCGAGCGCTGGATCGACTCCGCGTACGAGCTGTTCGAGGAGAACCTGCGCTACTTCCCGCCGCTGCTCTCCACCGGCGAGGACGAGGACCCGCTGCGGGCGCTGGACGAGGGCGGGGTGCCCGAGCTCCAGGAACTGGCGCTGCACAACGGCACGATCTACCGCTGGAACCGGCCCGTCTACGACGTCGTGGACGGGGTGCCGCATCTGCGCGTGGAGAACCGCGTGCTCCCGGCCGGGCCCACCGTCACCGATGTCATCGCCAACGCCGCCTTCTACTACGGGCTGGTCAGGGCGCTCGCCGAGGAGTCCCGCCCGGTGTGGACCCGGCTGCCGTTCGCGGCCGCCGCGGCCAACTTCGAGGCCGCCTGCCGGCATGGCATCGACGCGGTCCTGCAGTGGCCCAAATCCGGCCGTTCGGCGTCCCTGACCCGCACCTCCGCCGTACGGCTGGTCCGCGAGGAGCTGCTGCCGCTCGCCGCGTCCGGCCTCGACTCCTGGGGCGTGGAGCCCGCCGACCGCGACCGCTACCTCGGCGTGATCGAGGAGCGCTGCAAGCTGGGGGTCAACGGCGCGTCCTGGCAGGCGGCCACCTACCACCGGGCGCTGGGCGGCGGACTGGACCGGGACGCCGCCCTCGCGGCCATGACCCGCCGCTACTGTGCCCTGATGCGGACCGACGCACCGGTGCACACCTGGCCCACCGATCTCTCCGGGTGACGCCCCCACCGTGGACCATGACCCCGTATTGTCCGGTGAACGGGGCGGGTGCACGGATGAGGCGGAGAGACGGAAGTGGGGACAGGAGTGCGGTCACAGGCGCGGGGCGCGGAGTTGCCCGTGGTCGAGGACGGGCTCTCGCGGCGGACGCTGCGCAATGAGACGCTGCTCGTGCTGGCGCTGTCCCTCGGCGCGAGCGGGCTGTCCGCGCTGATCAGCTTTATCGGCTCGGTGACCAAACCGGGCGGGCTGAAGGACCAGGCGGCCAATCTCAACTCCTCCGCGGCGCCGGGGCGGCCCTGGCTGGATCTCGCCTGGCAGCTGTTCGGCATCACCACCGCGCTGGTGCCGGTCGCGCTCGTGGCCCATCTGCTGCTGCGCGAGGGCGCCGGCCTGCGGGTGATCGGCTTTGACCGCGACCGGCCCCGGTTCGACCTGGCGTGGGGCGCCGCGATCGCGGCCGCGATCGGCGGCACCGGGCTGCTGCTGTACCTCGGGGCGCGGGCCGCCGGGGGCAACCTCACGGTGGTGCCCGAGTCGCTGCCCGACGTCTGGTGGAAGATCCCCGTACTGATCGCCTCCGCCGTGCAGAACGCGGTGCTGGAGGAGGTGGTCGTGGTCGGCTATCTGCTGCGCAGGCTCGGGCAGTTGGGCTGGACCCCGATGGCCGCCCTGCTGGCCGGCTCGGTGCTGCGCGGCTCGTACCACCTCTACCAGGGGATCGGCGGCTTCTTCGGCAACATGGCGATGGGCGTGGTCTTCGTACTGCTCTACCGCCGCTGGGGGCGGGTGGGGCCGCTGGTCGCCGCCCATGCGCTGATCGACATCGTGGCCTTCGTCGGATACGCCGTGCTGGCGGGCCGGGTGGACTGGCTGCCCACGGCCTGACCCGCCGTCCGGCGCCCTGTGACGGACCTCAGGTCAGCAGCTCGCCGTCGATGACGGTGACGGCGCCGCCCGTCAGCAGCGTACGGTCGCCGCGCAGCGCGGTGCGGACCAGGCCGGTGCGCGCGGACGCCTGGAGCCCGGTCAGCTCGTCGCGGCCGAACCGGGCCGACCAGTAGGGCGCGAGCGCGGTGTGCGCGCTGCCGGTGACCGGGTCCTCGTCGATGCCGACGCCCGGGGCGAACATCCGCGAGACGAAGTCGTACCCGCGCCCGGGGTCCTCGGCGGCCGCCGTCACGATGATGCCCCGGTGGCTGATCCGCCTGAGCGCGGCCAGGTCGGGGGCCAGGGCGCGCACGGTCTTCTCGTCGGCCACCTCGATCAGGAGGTCGTCGATGAACGGGCCGGCGTGATGGGCGGCCACGATCTGGGCGCCGAGCGCCGCGCCGACCTCGGCGGTCTTCTCGGGCACCGGCAGCTCGGTGAGTGAGGCCGTGGGGAAGTCCAGTGTGATCGAGCCGCCGTCGTCGGCCGTCGCCGACAGCACCCCGCTGAGGGTGGCGAAGCGGACCGTGCCGGTCGCGGCCCCCGTGGCCCTCAGGACATGGGTGGTGGCGAGCGTGGCATGGCCGCACATGGGCGCCTCGGTGACCGGGGTGAACCAGCGCAGCGCCCAGTCGGCCTCCGCGGCCCGGGGGAGGGGGTGGGCGAAGGCGGTCTCGGCGAGGTTGACCTCGGCGGCGACCTGCTGGAGCCAGTGGTCGTCCGGGAAGGCGTCGGTGTCGAGGAGGACGACCCCGGCCGGGTTGCCGGCGAAGGGGCGGTCGGTGAACGCGTCGACGATTCGTATCCGCATGAGCCGACCGTAGGCGGCGGGCGGCGGGTGAGCCATGGCCAATCACTCGGATGTGGCTCCTTCTTGGGGCGGAGAGGGCCGCTATCGAGGGAGCCGCTGCGCGGAAATCGGCTCTCAGGGTGTCCGGGGGGGCTCGGCGTGGCGAGAGAAGTGGGGTTGGCATCCGATCGGTTCCGATATATCGTTGAAGTGTCGTGATGGATCGACGATAGAAAGGAGCGTCACGATGCGTTCTCAAGGACATGGACACGGACGTGAGCACCGCGGACCCGGCCACCGTGGCTGGGGTGAAGGTGAGGGGCGTGAGGGACGGCGCGCGGCGTTCGGTCCGTTCGGCCCCGGTTTCGATGGTCCGCCCTTCGGCGGCCCCCCGTTCGGCGGCCGTGGCCGCGGCGGACCGGGTGGCCGGGGGATGCGCGGTCGGGCGCGGCGCGGCGATGTGCGCGCCTCGATCCTGGCCCTGCTCAAGGACCGTCCGATGCACGGCTACGAGATGATCCAGGAGATCACCGAGCGCAGCGGGGGAGCCTGGCGGCCCAGCCCCGGCTCGGTGTACCCCACCCTTCAGCTGCTCGAGGACGAGGGGCTGATCGGCAGCGAGAGCGAGGGCGGCAAGAAGCTGTTCGCGCTCACCGACGCCGGCCGCGCCGAGGCCGAGGCGGTGCCCGCCGCCCCGTGGGAGGAGGCCGGACGCGGTATCGACTGGGAGGCCATGCAGGAGGTCCGCCAGGCGGGCTTCGGGCTGATGGAGGCGTTCGCCCAGGTCTGGCGGACCGGCAGCGCGGAGCAGCGGCAGAAGGCCGTCTCCGTCATCAATGAGTCGCGCAAGCGGCTGTATCTCATCCTCGCCGAACAGGAGGAGGCGAACGGCGGCGCCGAGCGCGGCGGCGAGAGCTGAGCCCCGTCGGACGGGGGCGCGGCCGCACGGGGGCGGCGGAGCGGGACGGGGATGTCGGGGAGTTCAGACCACCAGCGCGTTCAGCTTGCGCAGCGATTCATTGAGCGCTGTGGACGCCGAGTCCTTCAGCTTCCCGGCCATCAAGGAGACCGCCGCCCCCGTGAACTCCCCGTCGACGCGCACCGTCGTGGCATCGCCGTCCGGTGCCAGCGAGTACCGCATGGCGAGGTTCACGCCCATCGGGCCCTTGCCCCGGGTGGTCAGCAGCCGGTTCGGTTCGCATTCCTCGACGGTCCAGGTCACCTCGGCCGGAAAACCCATCAGCTTCATGTTCTCCAGATAGGTGGCCCCCACCTCCAACGTGGCCGGGCCGCCCTGCGGGAAGCTGGTGTGGGTGGCGTTCCAGTCGCCGTACGTGGAGAAGTCCGTCAGCCGGGCCCAGACCTTCTCGGCCGGTGCCTCGATATGTGTCTGCGCGCTGACCTCGGCCATGGGGGAGTCCCTTCGGCGCGTTGCTGCGGGGTGGTGGTGTGCGACGGTGCCGGGCAACGTAGCCCCGGGCCGCGGAACATTCAATACTGACGGGTCATCAGATCCGGTCCATCAGGGTCGCTCCCCGCCCCTCTCCTCCCCGAGGAGGAGAACCGGTCATCCACGCACAACCACGGTGGGATGCGCACATGCTTCCCGGCGAGGATGCTCCGGCCTGAAGGGACTGATGGGGTGAGAGTGTGCGAAGTCCTACCCTTTCCGCCGGCCCGGACGACACCGGATGCGAGGACCGGGTGAGCGACGTGGTGGCCACCGTGATCGCGGGGCCCGCCGGCGCGCCGTACGCGACGGTGACGCGCAGATCGACACCGCCCATCTGCTGCACGGCCTCCTGGAGTCCGACCCGGACGTACGGGACGCGTTTCCCGGTGGCTCGCCCCAGGTGATCCGGCTGCTGGGGTATCTGGTGCAGCGCGCCATCGGCTACGGGCTCCGGTGGAGCGGCGGCGTCGAGGACTCGGGGGCGGCGCCGTCGGCGGGGAGCGGGGTGGCCGGATGGTCGCCTGCCGCGGTGGCCGCCCTCGACGCGGCGGTCCGCCGCGCCGCTTCCCGTGGCGCGACCCGCGCCGACGGTCTCGACCTGCTCGCCGCGTTCGTCCGTGACCGGGAGTGTCGTGCCATGGAGGTGCTGCGGCGCGCGGGTGTCGCCGTGGCGCCACTGGTCACCGCGTTGGAGGGGGAAGTCTGACAGTAGTCATAGGGGTGACGGTGCTGACGCGAGCTGACATGATGGCCCGGTGCGCGTATCCGGAGATCACTCACAGCAAAGGAAGGCCGGCCTGGGGCTCGCCCTGCTGTCGGCGTTCACGTTCGGCGGATCGGGTGTCGCCGCCAAACCGCTGATCGAGGCGGGGGTCGCGCCGCTCGAGGTCACCTGGCTGCGGGTGACGGGCGCGGCCCTGGTCCTGCTGCCCCTTGCCTGGCGCCATCGTGGGCTGCTGACCCGCCGCCCCGGACTGCTGGTGGGCTTCGGTCTGCTGGCCGTCGCGGGGGTGCAGGCGTGTTATTTCGCGGCGCTCTCCCGGATCCCCGTCGGCGTGGCGCTGCTCATCGAGTACTTCGCGCCCGCGCTGGTGCTGGGGTGGGTGCGGTTCGTCCAGCGCCGGCCGGTGAGCCGGGCCGCGGCGGTCGGGGTCGTGCTGGCGGTCGGCGGCCTCACCTGTGTGGTGGAGGCCTGGTCCGGGCTGAGTTTCAACCCCATCGGAGTGCTGCTCGCCTTCGGCGCGGCGTTCTGTCAGGTGGGCTATTTCGTCCTCTCCGACCACGGCGGCGACGGCCAGGACCCGGCGGATCCGTTCGGTGTCATCGCCTACGGACTGCTGATCGGGGCCGTGGCGCTGACCGTGGTCGGCCGCCCCTGGGGCATGGACTGGACCGTTCTCGCCGGGCGCGCCGATCTGGCGGGCGCCCGTGTCCCCGCGTCGGTACTGCTCGCCTGGATCGTGCTGGTGGCGACGGTGCTGGCGTATCTCACCGGGGTGGTGTCGGTGCGCCGGCTCTCGCCGCAGGTAGCCGGGGTGGTCGCCTGTCTGGAGGCGGTCATCGCGACCGTTCTGGCATGGGTGCTGCTGGCTGAGCACCTGGGCCTCGCGCAGGTCATCGGCGGTGCGGTGGTGCTGACCGGCGCTCTGATCGCCCAGACCTCCACCCCGAAGGCCGCCGCGGCCGAGCCGGTGGCGGCCTCGGCGCCGGTGGAGGGGGAGCGGGAGTTCACGGCGGGCGGATGACCGGCCCCGCCGCCCCACGGCGGGGCGGCGGGGCGGCCCGGTCAGAGCCGGGTGAGGTAGCCGGGTACCGGCGTGTCGGGGGCGAGGTCGTCGGCGGGGACCGGCGCGCCGTAGCTGTGGGCCACCGGCACCACGCCGCTCCAGTGGGGGAGTTCCAGATCCTCGTCGTCATCGCTGGGCCCGCCGGTGCGGACCTTCGCGGAGACCGCTTCGAGGTCCAGGCGGAGCACGGCGGTGGCGGCCAGTTCCTTGGCGTTGGCGGGCCGGGAGTCGGCGGCCCGGCCCGGCACCACATGGTCCACCAGGGCGTCCAGGGCAGCGGTGCGCTCGGCCGGATCGGTCACCGGGCGGGCGGTGCCGTGCACCACCACCGAGCGGTAGTTGATGGAGTGGTGGAACGCCGAGCGGGCCAGGACCAGCCCGTCGACATGGGTCACGGTGAGACACACCGGCAGCCCCGGCTCCTCGGCGCCCGGCGCGCCCGCCATGCGCAGTGGCCGCGCCCCCGTCGAGCCATGGACGTACAGACGCTCGCCGACCCGGGCGTAGAGGGTCGGCAGGACGACGGGGGCGCCCTCGCGTATGAAGCCCAGATGGCAGACGTAGCCCTCGTCGAGGATCGCGTGCACCACCTCCCGGTCGTACGAGGCGCGCTCGCGGGCGCGGGTGGGCACGGTGCGGTCGGTCGGCGGGTAGGCGTTGTCGGGCGCGTTGGTCGCGGCGGTGGCGTCCGGGGCGGGCATTTGCGTCCTCCATTGCACTAGTGCAAAATAGCGTTTGTGCTAGGAGAATATCCGATCGGAGGTCGCCGCGCAGCCGAGATCGCGGCCAGTGTGGAGCGCGCGGTCGGCGCCGGTGAGCTGCCGCCGGGCCAACTGCTGCCTCCCCTAAGGGAGTTGGCCGAGCGGTTGGGCGTGAATCCCAATACGGTCGCGGCCGCCTATCGCGTGCTGCGCGAACGGGGCGTGATCGAGACGGCCGGGCGCCGGGGCAGCCGGGTGCGCTCCCGGCCGTCCAGCACGCCCCGCGAGTGGATCGGCGTCGACGCCGCCGGCGCCCGCGACCTGTCGAGCGGCAACCCCGACCCCGCGCTGCTGCCCCCGCTCGGCGCGCCGCTCACGGCGGCCGCGGCGCGCGCGGCGGAGCGCCCCACGCTGTACGGCGCGCCGGACGTCGTCCCCGAGGTGGCCGAGCTCGCCCGGGCCGCCCTCGACGCGGACGGGGTGCCGCCCGGGCCGGTCGCCGTCACCTCCGGCTCGCTCGACGCGATCGAGCGGGTGCTGGCCGCGCATCTGCGACCCGGTGACGCGGTGGCGGTCGAGGACCCCGGCTGGGGCAGTCTGCTGGACCTGATCCCGGCGCTCGGACTGCGCGCCGCCCCGGTCGGGGTCGACGACGAAGGACCGCTGCCCGAGCGGGTGGAGCACGCGCTGGCCCAGGGCGCGCGGGCGCTGGTGGTCACCGACCGGGCGCAGAACCCGACGGGCGCGGCGGTGAGCGCGACACGCGCATATGAGCTGCGGGGCGTGCTCGCCGCCCACCCCGATGTGCTGCTGATCGAGGACGACCACGGGCACGGCATCGTGGACACCCCCCTGCGCCCCCTGGCCGGGGGCACCGACCACTGGGTGCTGGTCCGCTCCACCGCCAAGGCGTACGGCCCCGATCTGCGGCTCGCCGTGCTCACCGGCGACGTCGTCACCCTGGACCGGGTGCGCGGCCGCCAGCGGCTGGGGCCCGGCTGGGTCAGTCATCTGCTGCAGGACGCGGTCGCCTGGCTGTGGCGGACGGGCGCGGTCGACCCGGCGGCGGTGGCGGCGTCGTACGACACGCGGCGCGCGGCGCTGGTGCGGGCGCTGCGCGAGCGGGGGATCGCCGCGCACGGGCGCGGCGGGATGAACGTGTGGGTGCCGGTCCCGGACGAGACCGGCGCGGTCGCCCGGCTGCTGGCCGCGGGCTGGGCCGTCGCCCCCGGGGCGCGCTTCCGTGTGGCCTCGCCACCGGGGGTGCGGCTGACCGTCTCGCCGCTGGCCGCCGACGAGATCGGCACGGTCGCCGACGCGGTGGCCGCGGTGGCGGGGGCGACCGTGCCGGGACGGCTGGGTTAGGGGGCTTCTGATGGATCTCCGCGGCGTCGCGGCGTTCGTCCATCAGAAGCCCCCTGGGAGCCTGTGCGATGGACCCGTACGGTTCGGCTACGTCCACCGGACGGGGTCCGGGAAGCGTCGGAGCGCCGCTGGGTCAGGGCCGCGCCGATGAGGACGATCACGGCGCCCACCGGCGTGTTCCAGGTGAGGTGCTCCCCGAGGATCGCCACGCCCGCGGTGGTGGCGATCACCGGGACGAAGTACGTGACCATCATCGCCGTCGTCGGGCCGACCTCGTCGACGAGCCCGTACTGGACCAGGAACGCCACTCCGGTGCCCAGCGCGCCCAGGGCGACCACGGAGAGCAGGGGCAGGATCGGGAAGGAGGTGGGTGTCGTCGCGAACACCGGTGCCACGAGGGCGAGTTGCACCGTGCCGAGCAGCAGCTGCCCGCCGGACATCGACAGATGGGAGTGGCCAGTGTCGCTCAGCGTGCGCCGGACGTACTGCCAGCCGACCGCGTAGCTGGCCGAGGCGATCAGCGCCAGCGCCGTGCCCAGCGGGTCCTGGCCGGAGAAGCCCTGCCAGGCGCCCAGCACGATCAACACGCCGATGAAGCCGAGCCCGAGACCCGCGACACGCTGACGGGTCGGCCGGTCGTCGGAGACCACGACCACCGCGAGCAGCATCCCCCACAGCGGCGAGGCGGCGTTGCAGATCCCGGCCAGGGTGGAGGGGATGGTCAGCTCGGCGTAGGCGAACAGCGAGAACGGCAGTGCGTTCAGGAAGAACGCGGCCACCGCCAGATGGCCCCAGACCCGCGCCCCGCGCGGCAGCCGCTCCCGCTTCACCACCAGCGTCACCAGCAGCACGGCGGTGCCGAACAGCATTCGCCCGAGCGTGACGTACAAGGGGGCGAACGCCTCATTGCCCACCTTGATGAAGAGAAAGCTGAAACCCCAGACCAGGGAGAGCGCGCCGAAGCGGACGCGCCAGTCGAGGAGCGGTCGGCGGACGGGTTCGGAGGAGGGCTCCGCGGTGGTGGCGGCGGCAGGGGGCGCCGAGGCGGCGGCTGAGGTCATGCCTTTACGATGTGGGTTGCAACCTCTTAGGACAAGCGAGAATTAGTTCGCGGTATCGCGTAGTATTCCTTACATGAACCTGGATCGCCTCCGCACGCTGTACGCCGTGGCCCGCCACGGATCCGTGAGCGGGGCGGCCGAGGGGCTGCATGTCACCACCTCCGCCGTCTCGCAGCAACTCGCCAAGCTGGAGCGGGAGACCGGTCAGCAATTGCTCGCCAAGAACGGGCGCGGGATCCGGCTCACCGACGCCGGTCGGCTGCTCTCCGACCACGCGGCGCGCATCCTCTCCCAGGTGGAGCTGGCCCAGGCGGATCTGGAGGCGCAGCGCGGCCACGCCGTCGGCGAGCTGCTGCTGGGCGCGTTCCCGACCGCCGTCCGCGGTCTCTTCCCGGACGCGCTGAGCCGGCTGCGCGGCGAACATCCGCAGCTGAACGTGCGGCTGCAGGAGATGGAGCCCGATGAGTCGGTGCCCTCGGTGGTGCGCGGCGACATCGATCTGGCCGTGGTCCTGGACTGGTACAACAAGCCGCTGCCGATGCCCGGCGGGCTGGTGAAGGCCGCCCTGCTGGACGATCCGGTGGATGTCGCGATGCCCGCCGACCATCCCCTCGCCGGCCGCCGCGCGGTCGAGCCGGAGGACTTCGTGGACGACGAGTGGATCTCCTGGCCCAAGGGCGGGTTCTGCTACGACTGGCTGATGGTGACCCTGCGCGGCAAGGGCATCGAGCCGAGGATCCGGCACACCGCGCATGAGCACCACACCCAGCTCTCGCTGATCGCCGCCGGACTGGGCATCGCCGTGGTGCCCCGGCTGGGCCGCGGCCCGGTGCCCGAGGCGGTGCGGATGGTGCCCGTCAGCCAGCCCACGATGCGGCGGCACATCTACGCGATCTGGCGCGCCGACGCCGATCGCAGGCCGTCGATCCGGGCGGCGGTCGAGGTGCTGCGGTCGGTCGGCGAGAAGATCGTCGACTGACCGTCCCTCGACCAGGACTCTCAGCCCTGCGGCATCTTCCGGAAGTCCCAGGAGCGGATCGCCTCGGGGGCCAGGCGCAGCCAGGCGTGGCGCCCGTCGTGCGGCATGGCGTCCAGGCCGAAGTACTTCGCCGCGAACATCCGCTCCGGCGTGTCGAGTTCGGGGTACGACACGCCGGTGCGCGGCTCCTCACCGACGGGGACCGCCTCGCCGGAGAGCTCCACCCCGCGCAGTTCGCCGTAGTCGTGCCCGTCGTCGACCACCGCCGCGATCCGCGGATCGCGGCGCAGCTCGGCCCAGCGGCGGCTGCGGGTCAGGGAGTACAGCCACAGGACGGTGCCGTCCCAGCAGAACCACAGCGGGCTGATGTGCGGCCGCCCGTCCGCGGACACGGTCGCCACCCGGCAGGTGCGCTGTTCGGCGAGGAAGGCGTCCAGCTCGTCCTGGCTCATCATGATGCGGCGTCCCCGCCGCTGGGTGACGGTCATCCGACCTGTACCTCCCGGTAACCCGTTGTGCGGCACAGGATGATGGCTCTTCCTTGATGACGCAAGGGGCGCTACTCTCCCGCGCCGTGACCCCGAGCCCCCACGAAGACGCCGTGACCCCGCGCGAAGACGCCACGCCCTCGCGCGAAGACGCCGCGCGCCCGCGCCCCCGCGAAGACCTCGTGGAACTGCTCCGACCGGAGGGCTGCGCCCTGCTCACCGTCGAATGCCAGCGCGGTGTGGTGGGGCCGGACAGCGCGCTGCCCGAACTGGCCGCCGTGGCCCAGGAGTCCGGTGCACTCGGGCGTGTCGCCCAGTTGGTGGCGGCCGCCCACGACACGGGCGTCCAGGTGCTGCACGCGGTGGCCGAGCGGCGCGCCGACGGACGCGGCGCGAGCCGTAACGCGCCGCTGTTCCGGGCCGTCGAACGGCTGCCGGTCCGGCAGCTCACCGGAAGCGCGGCGGTGGAGATCGCCGAACCGGTTCCGGTGGCGGCCGAGGACCTGGTCGTACGGCGGCTGCACGGTCTCTCGCCGATCGCCGGGACCGAGGTGGACGCGCTGCTGCGCAATCTGGGCCGCCGCACTCTGGTCATCACCGGCGTGTCGGCCAATGTGGCGATCCCGGCCGCCGTCTTCGACGCCGTCAACCTCGGCTACGCGGCCGTGGTGCCCGAGGACGCGATCGCCGGGGTGCCCGCCTCGTACACCCCGGCGATGGTCCGTCACACCCTCGCCCTCGTGGCCGCCGTCACCACGGCCGACGAGGTGGCCGCCTGCTGGCGGCGGACGGCCGTCACGCCATCCAGATAGAATTTCCCTGCACCTTGATCTGCGCGCCCGGCAGCGGCTTCTGCGCCGGGCCGCCCTTCACGCTGCCGTCGGTAATGTCGAACTTGCTCTGGTGGCAGGGGCAGTTGATGGTGCCGCCGCTCACGTCGCCGACCGAGCAGCCCTGGTGCGTACAGATCGACGAGAACGCCTTGAAATCACCCGTCTTGGGCTGGGTCACCACGACCTTGTGGTCCTTGAAGACCATGCCGCCGCCCTCGGGGATCTGGGAGGTCTTGGCGAGTTCCATGCCGTCCCCGCCGCCCGACTGGCCGGCCTCCGCGCTCTGCGACGCGCCCTGCGACGGCTGCGAGCCCCCGGCGTCCTGGGCGCTGTCCGCGCTGCCACCGCCCGAACCGCCGTCGTCGTCCTTGCCGCATGCGGCGAGCGTGGCGGCCAGCCCGGCCGCTCCGGCCGCGGTGACGACGACACGGCGGGTGGTGCCCTGCCCGGGGATTGCCGACTGCGTCATGGTGGTGCCTCCTGCTCGGGGGACGTTTCACCGTTCCATACGGACCGCGGGGCCGCCGCGTTCAGCCGTACCCGGGCATCCCTCGCGCCCCGGGCCGGAAAATCGCTTTGCCGACCGCCCGGCCGTGCCATGAGAATGCCGGTCCATGGGACATCTGGAGGCCGCGCACCTCGCCTACTTCCTGCCCGACGGCCGGCTGCTGCTCGGCGATGTGTCGTTCCGCGTCGCCGAGGGGACGGTGGCCGCCCTCGTCGGGCCCAATGGCGCGGGCAAGACCACACTGCTGCGGCTGGTCTCCGGCGAGGTGGAGCCGCACGGCGGCACGGTCACGGTCAGCGGCTCCCTGGGGGTGATGCCGCAGTTCATCGGCTCGGTGCGCGATGAGCGGACGGTGCGCGACCTGCTGGTGTCGGTGGCCCAGCCCCGGATCCGCGAGGCCGCCCGCGCGGTGGACGAGGCCGAGCTGGCGATCATGGAGCGGGACGACGAGGCCGCCCAGCTGGCCTACGCACAGAGCCTGAGCGACTGGGCCGAGGCGCGCGGCTACGAGGCCGAGACGGTGTGGGACATGTGCACCACCGCGGCGCTGGGAGTGCCGTACGAACGGGCCCAGTGGCGCGAGGTGCGCACGCTCAGCGGCGGCGAGCAGAAGCGGCTGGTGCTGGAGGCGCTGCTGCGCGGGCCCGACGACGTGCTGCTGCTGGACGAGCCGGACAACTACCTGGACGTGCCGGGCAAGCAGTGGCTCGAGGAGCGGCTGCGCGAGACCCGTAAGACCGTGCTCTTCATCAGCCACGACCGGGAGCTGCTGGCCCGCGCGGCCGCCCGGATCGTCAGCGTCGAGCCGAGCCCGGCGGGCAGCGACGTGTGGGTGCACGGCGGCGGCTTCGCCACCTACCACGAGGCCCGCGAGGAGCGGTTCGAGCGCTTCGAGGAGCTCCGGCGGCGCTGGGACGAGAAGCACGCCCAGCTCAAACGGCTGGTGCTGGACATGCAGCGGTACGCGGCCCGCAGCGACGAGATGGCCTCCCGCTATCAGGCCGCCAAGACCCGGCTGCGGAAGTTCGAGGAGGCCGGGCCGCCACCGGAGCCGCCGCGCAAACAGGACATCACCATGCGGCTCGCGGGCGGACGCACCGGGGTGCGGGCGCTGACCTGCCGGGCACTGGAGCTCGAGGGGCTGATGCGCCCCTTCGACCTGGAGGTCTTCTACGGCGAACGGGTGGCCGTACTGGGCTCCAACGGCTCGGGCAAGTCCCACTTCCTGCGGCTCCTGGCGGGCCAGGACGTCGCCCACCGGGGGGAGTGGAAACTGGGCGCGCGGGTCGTGCCCGGCCACTTCGCCCAGACCCACGCCCATCCGGAGCTCTTCGGGCGCACGCTGGTCGACATCCTGTGGACCGAACACGCCCGGGACCGGGGACGCGCGATGAGCGCGCTGCGCCGCTATGAGCTCGACCGCCAGGGCGACCAGAACTTCGACCGGCTCTCGGGCGGTCAGCAGGCCCGGTTCCAGATCCTGCTGCTCGAACTGGCCGGGACGACGGCGCTGCTGCTGGACGAGCCCACGGACAACCTGGACCTGGAGTCGGCCGAGGCGCTCCAGGAAGGACTCGGAGCCTACGAGGGCACGGTGCTCGCGGTCACCCACGACCGCTGGTTCGCGCGGTCCTTCGACCGCTTCCTGGTCTTCGGATCGGACGGCGTCGTCCGCGAGACGGCGGAGCCGGTCTGGGACGAGCGCCGCGTCGACCGGGTCCGCTGAGCGCTTCGCCGGGAGGATCAGCGGTGGGGGCCGTTGACCGGCACCATCTTCTTCAGCTGCTCCACCGGGTGGAGCGGGGGCGAGCGCTGGATGACCACCATGGCGGCGTCATCGCCCAGCCGCCCGCCGACATGGGCCAGCAGATCGCGGCGGATGTGGTGCAGCAGCCCTTCGGGACCGCAGCCGCACCACTGCGCGACCCGCTGGGCCAGCGGATAGAAGGACCCGTCGGGGGCGCGGGCCTCGACCGCCCCGTCCGTGTAGAGCAGCAGCGTGTCGCCGTCATCGAAGGGCATGGTCTCGGGCGTGCCGGGGTCGCCCGAGCTCCTGGGGAGTTCGCACATGCCCAGCGGCGGGCCGGGATTGGCCGGGTGCAGCGTGGTCACATGGCCACCGTCCCGCAGCAGCAGGGGCGGCGGATGCCCGCAGTTGGCCGTCGTCACGGCGCCCTCGTCCGGGATGTCCACCAGCAGGGCGGTGATGAAGTGCTCGCGCAGTTCGTCGTCCGCCTCCGGCCGCGGCTGCTCGGCTCCGGCGTGCTCGGCACCGCCGTACTCGGCATTCGCGGTGGCGATGTGCTCGGCCAGGTGCCGGCAGACGCTGCGTTCCAGGACATCGGTGAACTCCAGCAGGCCGGGGGTCAGGTGGGCGGCTTCCCGGAAGGCGCCCATCAGCACCGACGCGTCGCTGATGGAGGTCAGCCCCTTGCCCCGGACATCCCCGATGATCAGCCGGGTGCACTCCTCCACCCGGGTCGCGGCGTACAGGTCCCCGCCGATCTGCGCCTCGTCCTCGGCCGCCATGTACAGGGAGGCGACTCGCAGCGGGCCCAGCCGGTGCGGCAGCGGCCGGAGGACGACCCGCTGCGTGGCCTCGGACACCGACCGCACCCGGGCCAGCTCACGGTGGCGCCGCCGCTGCTCCCGGGCGTAGGCCGCGATGAGCAGCGAGAGCACGGCGAGGGCCGCGAGCTGCACCTGGTGGTTGACGTCGAAGCCGCCGCGCAGCGCCGCGATGAGTATCTGGGCGGCCACCGCCAGGGCGCCGATCAGCCCGGTGGTCCGGGGACCGGCGAACGACGGGGTGATGGCCGGGGCGACCACCAGCAGGGGGCCGAGGTGGACATGGGACGGGGCCATCAGATCCACCACGGTGATCAGGACGATCAACCCGACCGGGAGCGCCACCAAGGCGTGCCAGGTTGCCATGGCCTCATCAGGTCCGTCAGCCGTCGGCGAACTCCCACGTCTTCCACTGTGCACCCTCCCGGCTACAGAGGCTCCCTCCCCACCGGGCCCCACGCCCCCTGCCGGCCGGCCCGGACCCGGCCGATCGCCGCCGGAAGCACCGGGACGGCGGCTTCCTGGTCCTCCAGGCGCCGCAGCTCCTGGGCCGCCGCGTGTTCGATCTCCGACGCCTCCGCTTCCGCCCGCTCCCGGGCGTAGGCGGAGACCAGGCCGGGCAGCCAGAACCGGGGCTCGGCGCCGGGGACGCCCGTGTGGACGACCTTCAGCAGCCGGGAGTCCGCCAGCCGCTCCAGCGCTTCCGCCACGTCGGGCACGGCGAGGCTCGGCAGCTCGGTCCCCGGGGGCGCGGACAGCCCCCGGACCCCGGACAGCCCGAGCATGCGGAACAGCCGGCGATCGTCCTCGGCCAGGCGGTGGTAGGCCGGGGCGAAGCAGGAACGCACGCTCAGCGGGCCATGGGTGAGTTCGTCCAGTGGCCTGGACCGGTGCGTCAGCCGGTGGGCGAGGTCCCCGAAACTCCAATGGGGCCGGGCCGCGAGCCTGGCCGCGGCGATGCGCAGGGCGAGCGGCAGACAGCCGCACAGCCGGGCCACCTCGCGCGCCGCCGCGAGGTCCCGGTCCACCTTCGCGGTGCCCACGACCCGCCGGAAGAGCATCAGGGCCTGGTGCAGGCTCATGTCGTCGTGCTCGACCCGGGAGGTGAGGGGGAGGCTGGTGAGCCGCGCCCGGCTGGTGATGATGACCGCGCTCTCCACGTTGCCCGGCAGCAGATGCCGGACCTGCGCCTCGTCGGCCGCGTCGTCGAGCACCGTGAGGACGCGCCGGCCACGGAGGCTGTCACGGAAGCAGGCGGCCTGGGCCCCGATCCCCTCGGGCAGCGCCGACATCGGGTGGTCCAGCGCGAGAAGCATCTGGGCGAGCGCCGCCGCGGGGTCGGTGGGGTGCCCGGTGCTGCCCCCGAGGTCGACGTAGAGCTGGCCGTCCGGGAACCAGGGGCGCAGCCGGTGCGCCAGATGGACGGCGGTCGCCGTCTTCCCCGATCCGCCCTGGCCGGTGATGGCGGTGACGGCCGTGGCGGTGCGGTCGCTCGCCGTCAGGGCGGGCGCCAGCACGTCCGTGGTCTCACAGGGTACGAAGTCTGCTGTGTCGCCGGGGAGTTGGGAGGGCGCACGGCGGTCGGCCAGCGCCGCGAACGGCGGCCACACGGCGGTCGATCCGTGGTGCTTCGGCTGCGGTGACAGCAGCGCCCGGTACAGGCGCTGCACATCGGGGGTCGGCTCGGTGCCGAGCTCCTCGGCGAGCTTGGCCCGCAGATCGGCGTAGACGGCGAGGGCCTCGGCCGGACGGCCCGACTGGTGCAGGGCCGACATCAGATGGCGGTACAGGGTCTCGCGCAGCGGATACCGCTCGATGAGCGGCTTGAGCCTGCTCACCACCTGGGCGTGGGCGCCCATGGCCAGCATCACATCGGTCTGCTCCTCCAGGGCGACCAGCCGCAGTTCGGCCAGCCGGTCGGCCTCCGCCGCGACGCAGTCGCCCGCGTCGGCGTCGCTGAACGCGTCCCCTTCCCAGAGGGACAGCGCGCGTTCGAGCCTGACCGCCGCCCCGTCGAGATAGCCCTTGTCCCGTTCCCGCATGGCGGCGGCGAGCAGCTTCTCGAACTGCTCGGAGTCGACTTCGGCGGGCACCAGCCGATATCCACCCGGCTGGGTCGATATCACGGACGTAACGGTGTCCGGTCCGGCCAGGGACCGGAAAAGCGACCTGAGCCGGGACACCCTGACATGCACCGCGTTGAGCCGTTTGGTCGGAGGTGGATCCGGCGTTGTCGCCTCGACAATGTGATCGGTCGACACCGATTGTCCAGCATGAGCTAAGAGTTCGGCCAAGAACGCCCTGTCTCGCCTCCCGACCAGGGTTATCGGCGGGCCTTCCCCGTCGGAGACTCGCAAGGATCCCAGAACGTAGAACTTCACGGCGCGATCGTTGCACGGCACTCGCCCGAAAACCATCCTTGCTGATGGGGGAGTTGATCGGGAACTTGCTCGGAAGTCGACCTGGGAAGTCGACCTGGGAAGTCGACGGGGGGGGGAAGTCGGCCGGGGAAATGGTCCGCACCCCCGCGCGCGGTGATACCGGGCGCGCGCGGCGATTGACGCTACGTCACGCCCAATTGCGCAGCAAGCCCCATGGACACTACCGGTCACGTTGATCGCCGCGCTCGTGATCCCCGCACCGCCGGTGCTAATTTCGGCCGTATGACATCCGCGACTCCGGAGGAACACGTGCCCGCGGGGCAAGGGGCGATCTCCGGGTAAAGCCAACCGGCCTGTTCACTCTTGTCGCCGTTCGCGGTTCGGTGTTCGCCGGTCGTCGGCGCTGCTGCAATTCCCATGGCCGCACGCCGTTGTCTCCCAGGGTTCCCGGAAGCGGAGAGCGCGGGCTCATATCGCGAGGAACCGTCTTGCTGTCTTCTTTCGGAGTGCTACTGTGAGCCGTTCTGGAATGACCCCGGACGAACTGCGGGAACGTCTGGCTCCGCTGCCGCGGCACGAGCGGCTGGAGATTCTCCTGGGGCTCGTCTGCGGCAAGGTCGCCGAACAACGGGAAACCGGCGACGCGCGGTCCATCGACTCCCACACTCCCTTCCGCGCGCTCGGGCTCGTCCGTGACAAGGCGGCGGCTCTGCTGCGGAGTCTCACCGCGGCCACCGGTGTTCCGCTCTCCTCCGTCGCCGTCTTCGACCACCCCGACCCCGCCGCGCTCGCCGCTCATCTGCTCACCCGGCTCACCGGCCCGGAAGAGGAACTGGCGGAAGGGGACAGGGCGGAAGAGGGCAGGGCGGAAGAGGAGAGGACGCAGCGCCGGCCGGTGGCGCGCGGCCATACCGGCGGCCGGGCCGAAGACCCCATCGCCATCGTGGGAATGGCCTGCCGCTTCCCCGCCGGGATCAACTCCCCCGAAGAGCTGTGGGAGTTCCTGGAGCAGGGCGGCGACGCCGTCACCGGCTTCCCGGTGGACCGGGAATGGGACGTGGCGGGCATCTATCACCCCGACCCGGAGCACATGGGCACCTCCTACACCCGTTCCGGAGCCTTCATCGGCGATGTCGCCGACTTCGACGCGGACTTCTTCGGCATTTCACCCCGCGAGGCCGTGGCGATGGACCCACAGCAGCGGCTGCTGCTGGAAGTGGCCTGGGAAGCGGTCGAGCGGACCGGAATAGCGCCGCACACCCTGCGCGGCAGTTCCACCGGGGTCTTCATCGGCACCAATGAGCAGGATTATCTGTCGCGCTTCTTCCAGCCCCCCGAGGAGAGCGAGGGATTCCTCATCTCCGGCAACGCGGCGAGCGTCCTGTCCGGCCGCGTCTCCTATGTGCTGGGCCTCCAGGGCCCGTCGGTGAGCGTGGACACCGCGTGCTCCTCCTCCCTCGTGGCCCTGCACCAGGCGTGCCGGTCGCTGCGCGACGGGGAGTGCGACCTGGCGCTCGGCGGGGGAGTGGCGCTGATGTCCTCACCCGGCGCCTTCATCGACTTCGCCCGCAAACGGGTGCACGCCGCCGACGGCAGGTGCAAGGCGTACGCGGACACCGCCGACGGCACCGGCTGGGGCGAGGGAGCGGGGGTCCTCGTACTGGAGCGGCTGGCCGACGCCCGCCGCGCCGGTCACCGTGTCCTCGCCCTGATCCGCGGCACCGCGGTGAACCAGGACGGCGCCTCCAACGGGCTCTCCGCGCCCAACGGTCCCTCCCAGGAACGGGTCATCCGGCAGGCGCTCGCCGACGGCGGGCTGGAGCCGGGCCAGGTGGACGCGGTCGACGGCCACGGCACCGGCACACCCCTCGGCGACACCATCGAGGCACAGGCGCTGCTGGCCACCTACGGCCGGGGCCGGGACGGGGACCGGCCGCTGTGGCTGGGGTCGATCAAGTCCAACATCGGGCACACCCAGGCGGCCTCGGGCGTCGCCGGCCTCATCAAGATGGTCAAGGCCATGGAGCACCGGTGGCTGCCGAAGACCCTGCACGTCGACATCCCCTCCCGGCGGGTGCCGTGGGACTCGGGCGCGGTGCGGGTACTGGACAGCGGCCGCGCCTGGCCCGAAGGCGAGGAGCCGATGCGGGCCGGCGTGTCGTCCTTCGGCGTCTCCGGGACCAACGCCCACCTCGTCGTCGAGCAGCCACCCGCGGTGACCGCCACGCGGCCCACCACCGACCCCGCGTCCGCCACCGCCGTGCCATGGGTGCTGTCCGCCCGGACCGCCGACGCCCTGCGGGAACAGGCCGGGCGGCTGCGGACCACGGTGGCGCGGAACCCCGCGGCCTCCGTCACCGACATCGGAGCGGCCCTGGCCACCACCCGCTCGCCCTTCACCCACCGGGCGGTGCTGGTCGGATCGGACCGGGAGACCTTTGAGGATCTCCTCGCCGCCGTCGAGCGTGGCGAATCCGCCGAGAACGCGGTGACCGGCGCCGCCCGCCCCGGCCTCGGCCGCCCGGTGTTCGTCTTCCCCGGACAGGGCGCCCAGTGGCCCGGGATGGGCGCCGACCTCCTCGACTGGTCGCCCGCCTTCGCCCGCGCCCTCCGTGCGGTCGACGCCGCCTTCGCACCCCTGGTGACCTGGTCGGTGGAGGACATCCTGCGGCAGCGCCCCGGCGCGCCGTCGCTGGACGAGCCCGAAGTGCTCCAGCCGGTGTCGTTCGCGGTGTCGGTGGCCCTGGCCGAGCTGTGGCGGGCCCACGGTGTGGAACCGGCCGCCGTCGTAGGCCACTCCCAGGGCGAGGTGGCCGCCGCGGTGGTCGCCGGAGCCCTCGGCCTGGAGGACGCCGCCCTGATCATGGTCGTCCGCACCCGGGCCCTGATGCGGCTGCTCGGCAACGGAGCCATGGCGGCGGTGGACCTGCCCCTGGACGAGGTGGAGCGCCGGCTCGGCGGCTACGACGGCGAGATCTCGCTCGCGGCCGTCAACGGCCCCACCCAGATCACCGTCTCCGGCGCCCCCGAGGCCGTCGATGCCCTGCTGGCGGAGGTGCGCGCGGAAGGCGTCCGGGTGCGCAAGATCCGCGGCGCCGCCGCCGCGGGCCACTCCGCGCAGGTCGAGGCGTTGCGCGAGGAACTGGTCTCGGGACTGGCCGCCGTGACGCCGCGTTCGACGCATATCCCGTTCTACTCCTCGGTGACCGGGGAGCCGGTGGACACCGCGCGGCTGGACGCCGGGTACTGGTACGACAACGCCCGCCGGACCGTGCGCTTCGACCTGGCCGTACGGGCCGCGATGGCCGAGGGGCACACGGCGTTCCTGGAGGCCGGTCCGCATCCGCTCCTCACCGCGGCCGTCCAGGACCTGGCGTTCGACGCCCGGGTCGCGGCGGTGGCCGCCGGCTCGCTGCGCCGGAACGAGGACGGCCCCATGTGCTTCCGGCGCGCCGCCGCCGAGTTCTACGCGGCCGGGGTCGACGTCGACTGGACCACGGCCTTCCCCGACCCGCCCCGCACCCGCGTGGACCTGCCCACCTACCCCTTCCAGCGGCGGCGCTTCTGGCTCAAGGCCGCGGCCGCCGGCCCGGCACCGGCGGCAGGCCCGCCGTCCGCCGCCGCGGACCCGGCACGGGATTCCTTCTGGCGCGCCGTCGAGGACGAGGACCTCACAGCGCTCACCGGTGTCCTCGGCATGGCCGGCGACGGCCGGGCCGTCGCCCTCGCGGACGCCCTCCCGGCCATGGCCACCTGGCACCGGCGCCACCGTACCGACGACTGGCGCTACCGGATCGCCTGGGAACCCCTCGGGCCGGCGCGCCCGGACCCCGCGGGGGACCGCGGCCCCTGGCTCGTGGCCGTACCGGCGGAATACGCCGAACACGCCGTCACCCGGGCCGTGGTGGACGCGGTGCGCGGGCGCACCGAGACGGTGCTGACCCTGACGGTCGAGGCCAAGGACGACCGGGCGTCCCTCGCGGACCGGATCCATGACCTCCTTCCCGGCCAGCCGCTCTCCGGCGTGGTGTCCCTCCTCGCGCTGGACGACGACACGCCGTCCGAGGCCGCCCCCGGCGTACCGGCGGGCACCGCGCACACCGCCGCGCTGACGCAGGCGCTCGGGGACGCGGGGACGGACGTGCCCCTGTGGCTGATCACGCGGGGCGCCGTCGCCACCGGCGACGGCGATCCGGTGACCCACCCCGTCCAGGCGCAGACCTGGGCCCTGGGCCGGGTGCTCGCCCTGGAGCACCCCGACCGGTGGGGCGGTGTGATCGACCTGCCCGCCGAGCCGGGCCCGGCCGCGGTGCGCACCCTCACCGCCCTGCTCGCCGGTGGCGACGACGATCAGCTCGCCGTCCGGGACGCCGGTGTGTTCACCCGCCGCCTGACCCGCGCGGCGGACGCCGCGCCGGGCACCGCCGGATGGCGCCCGGACCCCGACGGCACGGTCCTCGTCACCGGTGGCACCGGTGCGCTGGCCGGTCATGTCGCCACCTGGCTGGCAGACCAGGGCGCCGGACACCTGATGCTCGCCAGCCGGCGCGGCCCCGAGGCCCCGGGCGTGGCGGAACGCGTGGCCGAGCTCAGGGCCCTCGGCGCCGAGGTCACCGTGGTCGCCTGCGACATGCGCGACCGGGAGGCGGTACGCGACCTGCTCGCCGCCGTCCCCGGGCGCCACCCGCTCACCGCCGTCGTGCACTGCGCGGGGATCGGCCGCCTTCAGGCCCTGGCCGACACCACCCCACAGGACTTCTCCGACGTCTTCGCCGCGAAGGCCGAGGGCGCGCGCCATCTGCACGAACTCACCGAGGAGATGGGCATCCGCCTGGACGCCTTCATCCTCTTCTCGGCCGTCTCCGCGGTGTGGGGCGTCGGCCGCCAGGGCCACTACGGAGCGGCCAACGCCTATCTGCTCGCGCTCGCGGAGCACCGCCGGAGCCGGGGCCTCGCCGCCACCGCGCTCGCCTGGACCGGCTGGACCGGGGGCGGTATGGCCGTGGAGGACGCCTCGCAGGAGACCCTGCGGCGGCACGGCCTGCCCGACGGCGCCTTCGACCGCCTCGGCATGACCAAGGAGGAGGCCGCCGCCGAGACCGGAGAGCTCTGGGGGCTGCGCGGCATCGACCCGCGGACCCAGCTGGAGGTCCTGCGCACGGCTCTGGACCGCGGCGACGCGGTCACCATGGTGGCCGACGTGGACTGGGAGCGGTTCACCACCGGATACGCGTCCGCGCGCCGCCGGCCGCTGCTGGCCGGGATCCCGGAGGCGCTGGCGCTGATGGAGCGCCTCGACGGACCGGGCACCGAGCCGACCGGCGAGGGCGACGGCTCCGGCGCGCCGCAGACGCCCGAGGACTGGCAGCGCGGCCTGGCCTCCGTCACCCCGGAGGAGCAGCGGGCCCGGGTCCTGGAGCTGGTCCGCGACCGGCTCGCCGAGGTCCTTGGACACGGCTCGCCCGAGGACGTCGACCCCGACCGCCCGTTCCTCGAGATGGGCCTCGACTCCGTCTCGGCGGTCCAGCTGCGCAACCGCCTCGGCACCGCGGTGGGTCTGCGGCTGCCCGCGACCATCGCCTTCAACCACCCGACCCCGCGCGAACTCGCCGGATACGTATGGTCCAACGTGGCGCCGCCCGCCGCCGGGGCCGACGGCGCCGCGACGGAGGGCACCCCCGCCGAAGCCCCGGCCGCCGCCCCCACCACGGCGTCCGACGACACCCTGGTCCAGCTCTACAACTACGCCTGCGCCCACGGCCACGTGGACGAGGCGGTGAAGATGCTGTACGTCGCGGGACAGCTGCGCCCCGCCTACTCCGCCCCGGACGAGCCGGCCTCCCGCCCCGTACCGGTGCGTCTGGCGGAGGGCCCGGACCGGCCCTCGCTCATCTGCCTCACCCCCTACGTGGCGCCCGCGGGCGCCCACCAGTACGCGCGCTTCGCCGCGCCCTTCCGGGGCGTCCGGGATCTGTGGGCGCTCTCCCACCCCGGTTTCGCCAAGGGCGAGCAGCTCCCCGCCGACCTCGACACGCTCTTCGCCACCCAGGCGCGGACGGTGCTCGACACCGCGGGGGACACGCCGTTCGTGCTGCTCGGCTACTCCTCCGGTGGCTGGGTCGCCCACGGCACCGCGGCCCGGCTCGAGGAACTCGGCCGCCCGCCCGCCGCGGTGGTGATGCTGGACAGCTTCAGCCTGCGCCACCGCGAGGACAACCGGGTCTTCTCCACGATGATGAACCAGCACCACGAGCGGGAGGGAGACCTGGAGGTCCCGCCCGAGGAGCTCACGGCCATGGGCCGCTACCTGCCGATGTTCCACCAGTGGAGCGACATCCCCGCCCTCTCCGTGCCCACCCTGCTGGTACGGGCCGAGGAGCAGGCCGTGCTCAACCCCGAGACCGGGGCCGTCACACCGCCGCCGGAGCACGTGGACATCACGGTTCCGACCCCCGGCAACCACTACTCGATGATGCAGGAACACGCCCCGCGCACCGCCGAGGCCGTCCGGACGTGGCTGGCGGACACCTTCGCCGCCCGATGAGCCCGCACGGGCCCGCGCTCTGTTTCCCGCGCCCCGTTTCCCGCGGTCCGCGCCCTGTCGTCCGCGGCACCTGAACACCGCACCTGAACGCAGCATGTGAATGAGGAGCCTCTTTCATGGTCAAATCCCTCTACGAGCTCGGTGAACTGCCCCCGCTGGGCGAGGTCCCCCAGCAGATGTACGCCTCCCTCATCCGGCAGGATCGCTTCGGGGAGCCGGTCAAGGCGTTCCGTACCGAGGTGGTCGACGTCCCGGCCGTGGGGCCCGGCCAGGTGCTGGTCTATGTGATGGCCGCGGGCATCAACTACAACAACGTCTGGGCCGCCAGCGGCCAGCCCGTCGACGTCATCGCCGCACGGCAGAAGTTCGGTCTCCCCGAGGACTTCCACATCGGCGGTTCGGAGGGCTCGGGGGTGGTGTGGGCGGTCGGTCCCGGTGTCCGCCACGTCCGGCCCGGAGACCAGGTGGTCCTCTCCGGAGGGCAGTGGGACGAGACGGCCGAGGACATCCGCCTCAGCGGCGAGCCCCCGTTCTCCAGCTCCGCCCTGGCCTGGGGGTATGAGACCAACTACGGCTCCTTCGCCCAGTTCTGCCTGGTCAACGAGGTCCAGTGCCACCCCAAGCCGGAGAACCTCTCCTGGGAGGCGGCGGCCTGCTTCATGCTCTCGGCGCCCACCGCCTACCGCCAGCTCTTCGGCTGGGCGGGCAATACGGTGCGCCCCGGCGACCCGGTGCTCATCTGGGGCGGCGCGGGCGGCCTCGGCTCCAGCGCCATCCAGCTGACCCGGATGGTCGGCGGCATCCCCATCGCCGTGGTGTCCGACGACCGGCGTGCCGAGTTCTGCCTCGAACTCGGCGCCCGGGGCGTCATCAACCGCAATGACTTCGACCACTGGGGCCGGCTCCCGGACGCGGACGACGAGGAGGGCATGGCCCGCTTCCTGCGCGGCGCGCGGGCCTTCGGCAAGAAGATCTGGGAGATCCTCGGCGAGCGCGCCGCACCGAGGATCGTCTTCGAGCACAGCGGCCAGGCGACCCTGCCCACCTCCGTCTATCTGTGCGCCACCGGCGGCATGGTGGTGATCTGCGGCGGCACCTCCGGCTACAACGGCGACATCGACCTGCGCCACCTCTGGATGCGGTCCAAGCGGCTCCAGGGCTCCCACGGCGCCAACACCCGGGAGTTCCGCGAGGTGACCAAGCTGGTGAGCGAGGGCGTCCTCGACCCGTGTCTCACCCGCTGCGACGACTTCGAGGGAGTCGGCCGGCTGCACCAGCTGATGCACGACAACACCCACCCGGGCGGCAACATGTCCGTCCTCGTCAACGCCCCCGAGCGCGGCATGAACACCCTGCCTGCCTGATCGGGCCACCCATACGCCCAGGAGAAGACCGTGCACCAACCCCCTCATGCCGCCGAGCGGCCGGTACCGGAGCCGGGGGCGGCACCCGCCCCCCGCACCGTCCATCCGCTCGAGATGGCGAACGGCACCAGACTGTGGCTCGTCACCGGATACGCGCCGGTGCGCCAGGCGCTGTCGGACCCCCGGTTCGCCAAGGACTCCTGGCAGATCATGCGGATCCTGCGGGAGCGCCGGATCCAGGCCCATCAGGAGATCTTCAGCCAGGCCCTCAGCCACCACATGCTCAACACCGATCCGCCCGAGCACCACCGGCTGCGGCACATGGTGAACAAGGGCTTCACCCAGCGCCGGGTGCAGCGGCTGCGGCCCCGTATCGAGCAGATCACCGATCAACTGCTGGACGCCGTCCAGGGGCAGGACTCGGCCGACCTCATCGACGCCCTGGCCTTCCCGCTGCCCATCACCGTGATGTGCGAACTGCTCGGCGTGCCGGAGGAGGACCGGCGCACCTTCAGATCCTGGACCAACGCCTTCGTGCTGGCGGTCGAGCCCGAGGTCTTCAGGGACGCGAGCGTCTCCATGGACGCGTACATCCGTGAGCTGGTGGCCGCCAAACGCGCGGCGCCCGGGGACGACATGATCTCCGCCCTCGCCACCGAGGACAGCGAGTCGGCCCTGGACGACGAGGAAATCGCGGCCATGGCCGTGCTGTTGCTCGCGGCCGGTCACGAGACCACCGTGAACCTCATCGGCAACGGCGCACTGGCCCTGGTGACCCACCCCGACCAGTTCGCCGCCCTGCGCGCCGACCGCTCCCTGCTGCCCGGGGCCATCGAGGAGTTCCTGCGCTATGAGAGCCCGGTCAACCAGGCGACCATGCGCTTCACCAAGGAACCGGTCGAGATCGGCGGCGTGCTCATCCCCAAGGACGAGTTCGTGATGGTGAACGTCGACTCCGCCAACCACGACCCCGAGCGGTTCCCCCAGCCCGGCCGGCTGGATCTGAAGCGGGAGGCCCGGGGCCATGTCTCCTTCGGGCACGGCATCCACTTCTGCCTCGGCGCGCCACTGGCCCGGCTGGAGGCCGAAGTCGTCTTCACCAAGCTGCTGGACCGCTTCGAGACGATCGAACTCGCAACTCCGGTGGCCCAGCTGGAATGGCGCAGCAGCACTCTGATGCGCGGGCTGGAAAGCCTGCCGCTACGCATGGCATAAGCCGGAACATGGACAACTCACCGCTATCGGCGGGGCGTTGTTGGCAGCTTGTGTCCGCAACTCTTGAATCCCTTGTTCGGCCGAACGTAATGTCCTGGAGCGTCGGCCCCAACAAATGCGAAGAAGGCAGAGGAAGAGCATATGAGCGCACTTGTGCAGGAGCGCCGCGATGACATCAAGGAAATCGTCTGCGACATCCTTGAAATCGATCCGGAGGAATTGACGGACAGCAGCCTTCTGAAGGAGGACCACGACGCCGACTCCCTGCGGGCCATCGAGATCCTGGCCGCCCTGGAGAAGACGTTCGAAATCTCCATCGACCAGGCGGAGATGTCGCGCATGGTGAATCTCGACGGGATTTATGCGGTGGTCGCCGAGGCGAGCGGCAAGTAAGCGGAACGGACTTCGATCGGCCGGCCGGGAGTTGAGGAGAGAGCGGGAACATGCGGAGCGAGGCCCCTCACCGAGTCGTCGTCACCGGTATGGGAGCGATATCCAGTATCGGCATCGGAACGGCTGACTTTCTCACCGGACTGCGCTCCGGACGCAGCGCGGTGCGGCCCATCTCGGCGTTCGACACCGAGGGATTCGCCCACGCCATGGGGTGCGAGGTGACGGGCTTCGCCCCCGAGGACCACATCCGCAACGTCCCCCTGCACACGCTGGGCCGGGCGGGCCAGTTCTCGGTGTCGGCCGCCCGGATGGCCGTCGAGGACGCCGGGCTGGACGAGGCGGATCTGCGGGCCCGCCGGGGCCTGACCGCGATCGGCACCACCGACGGCGAGGCCCGGGACATGGACCGGCTGGTCGAGACCGAGGTGTCGAAGGGGCCCGAGGCGATGGACCCGGTGGTGGCCGAGCGGGTCACCGCGGGCCGGCTGTCGTCGGCGGTCGCGCGCGAGCTGGGCCTGCGCTCGGTGGAGGCGGTCACCCTGCCCACCGCCTGCGCCGCCGGGAACTACGCCATCGGCTACGGGTACGACGCCATCAGCTCCGGGGACGTGGACTACGCGCTGTGCGGCGGCGCCGACGCGCTCTGCCGCAAGACGTTCACCGGCTTCTACCGGATCGGCACCATCGCGCCCGAGAAGTGCCGGCCCTTCGACAAGGACCGCCAGGGAATACTCACCGGCGAGGGCGCAGGCGTTCTGGTCCTGGAGAATCTGGAGTCCGCCCGGGCGCGGGGCGCGCGCATCCACGCCGAAGTGCTCGGGTTCGCCTTGAACTGCGATGCGCACCATCCGGTCGCACCCGATGAGGACAGCGTGGCCGACTGTATGCGGCTCGCGCTGGAGAATGCCGGAGTGGGGCCCGGAGATGTCGATTTCATCTCCGCCCACGGCACCGGGACCCGGGCCAACGACGTGACCGAGGCCGCCGCAGTGCGCCGGGTGTTCGGGGCGGACACGGCCCCGCGCACGACTTCCATGAAATCGATGCTCGGTCACAGCATGGGAGCCGCCAGCGCGCTGGCCTCGATCGGCTGTGTGCTCGCCATCGTCGAAGGGTTCATCCCGCCCACGATCAACCATGTCGAGACCGACCCCGAATGCGGCCTCGACTGCGTGCCCAATGAGGCCGTCGCCGCCAAACCGAGAGTCGTGCAGAACAACGGCCTCGCCTTCGGAGGAAACAACGCTGTGCTGATCTTGGGCAAATACGAGGAGGAACAGACGTGGCACGGGTGAACGACCGCACGCGACGGTCCCGATGAGCTGGGCGATAACCGGCACCGGTGCGGTGGCCAGCATCGGGAGGGACGCCGACGAGGTCTTCGGCGCCCTCTGCGCGGGGCGCAGCGGACGAGCCCCGCTGCGCGGCTTCGACAGCCGCGCCTACCGGGCCGCACACGCCTACGAGATCGACGACCGCCCCGCCGACGGCACCGATGTGCCGTCCCGCGCGACCGCCTGGCTGTTGCGGGCGGTGGCCGAGGCACTGCGCGACGCCGGTCTTGGCGAGGATCTCTCCTCCACCCCGGTGATCGTCGGCACCGGACTGCGGGAGCTGCGGTCCGTCGAGCTCAAGTGGTGCGAGGACGCCGACTTCGACCTCGGCGGACTCCACTTCGGGACCGCCCTGCGCGAGCGCTTCGGGGCCACCTGGACCTACACCATCTCCAACGCGTGTTCGGCGTCCCTGCACGCCCTGGCCATGGGGAGCGACCTGCTCACCGCGGGCACCGCCGAGGCGGTGGTGGTGGCCGGTGTGGACACCATCACGGCGAGCATGTTCGGGCTGCTGGACCGGGTGCAGCTGGACCCCCCGGACCGGGTGCGGCCCTTCGATCAGAACCGCCGGGGCACCCTCATGGGCGACGGCGCCGCGGCCGTGGTGCTCACGCGGGAGGACCACCCCGCGGCCCGCCTGGCCAGGGGCCGGCTCCGGGCCGCGAGCATGAACTGCGACGCCTCCCACCCGACCGCACCCGACCCGGCCGGTATCGCCCAGGCCATTCGCCTGGCGCATGAGCAGGCCGGTATCAAGGCCGACGACGTCGACCTGATCCTGCTGCACGGCACCGGAACCGCCCTCAACGACGAGGCGGAGGCGACGGCCCTGTGCGACGTCTTCGGCAGCGGGATCGGCCGGCCGCTGATGACGGCGGTGAAGTCCATGACCGGGCACACCTCGGGCGGATCGGGACTGCTCGGCCTGATCGTCGCCGCCCGAGCGCTGGCCGCGGGCCGGGTCCCGCCGACCATCGCCCTGGACACCCCGGCCGGGGTCGCCGGGCGGTTCCGCTTCGCGACCGGGCCCACCCCGCCGGAGGAGGCGGAGCGGCTGCGGATCGCGCAGGTCGACGCGTTCGGCTTCGGCGGGGTCAACGCGGTCGCCATCGTGGAAGGAGTGGCCGCGTGACATCCGCATCTGACGCCGTCGTGACCGCGCCTGACGCTGTTGTGATCGCATCTGACGCCGTCGTGACCGGCGTCGGCCTGGCGCTGCCGGGCGCCCGCCACGCCGCCGACCTGCTGCGCACCACCCGGGGGCCCGCCGAACCGGTGGACCCCGGCACCCTGATCGGCCGCCGGGGCCTGCGCTACAAGGACCGGGCCACCCAGCTCGCCCTGTGCGCCGCACAGGACGTCCTGCGCTCAGCCGGGCTGCTGCCGGCCGACGGCGAGGGCCGACTGACCGTTCCCGGGGACTCGGTCGGCGTCGCCGTCAGCTCCAACCTCGGCAACCTGGACACCGTCTGCGAGGTGGCCTCGGCCATCGCGGTGGAGACGACCTCACGCATCAGCCCCATGGCGCTGCCCAACGCATCGAGCAATGTGATCGCCTCCTCGGTGGCGATGCAGCACGGGCTGCGCGGCCCCAACCTGATGTTCTGCAACGGTCCGACCTCCGGGCTCGACGCGGTGTACTGGGCCGCGGCCCTGGTCGCCGCCGGCCGGTGCGACCGGATGGTCGTCATCGGCGTGGAGACCGTCAACCCCGTGGTGGAAGGGCTGCTCGGCGAGCCGGCGGAGCGACTGCTGGACGGCGCCGTCGCCCTGGTCGTCGAGAGCGGTCCGGCGGCCCGCGCCCGCGGCGCGCGTCCGATGGCTGCCCTGGGGCCGTACACCCGGCAGGGAAGTGTCCGGGCCGTGGTCGAGCGGGTGCTCCCCGAGGGAGACCCCGCCCCCGGTATCTGGTTCACCTCCCAGGAGAAGCCCCCGGCCCTCGGCTCGCCAGGCTTCCCCGACGCGCCACGCCATGACCCGGCCGGAGTGTTCGGACGGGCCGACGGCGCCCTGGGCGTGCTCCAGTGTGCCGCCGCCGTCGGCCGGTTCGGCACCCACCCCACCGGAACGGCGCTGATCACCACGGGCGACGACACCGATGACGCGGTCGCGGGCCTGCTGCTGCGCCCCGCCCGGGAGGAGCGCCCGTGAGCGTGGACCCCGGCCGGTACGCCACCCCGGTACGCCGGTCCGGTGGCGACGCGGAGCAGCAGCCGGTGATCGTGCGGTGCGCCCGGCGGGCACTGGCCCCCGACCCGCTGCCGCTGCGGGTGCTGCTGCTGCACGGGCTGTGCAGCAACGCCGGTGTCTGGGACCCCTTCCTGCCGCTGGCAGACCCGCGGTGCGAGCTGTGGACCGCCGACCTGCCGTGGCGGGGCACCGGGGTGCACGGCTGGACCGGACTCCCCGTCGAGACCTGGGCCGATCAGGCGGTGGCCGCCGTACCGGGCGGGCCCGACGTCGTCATCGCGCACTCCTTCGGCACCAGCGCCGCGCTGACCTGGCTGGACCGGTGGAGCACCGGCGGCGCGGACACCCGGGGGCCGAGCGCCGTGGTGCTCGTCTCCCCGCTGTACCGGGCCACGGCCGAGGAGTTCGACTGGAACTCGCTCGCCTACTACGTCAACAACTTCGACCGGATCCTCATCGAGGGCATGCATATGGGGCCCAGCAGGCGTCTCCCCGAGGAGCGCCGGCACACCATCGCCATGAAGATCCGCGATCTGGTCAGCCCCTACGGGTGGTTCCAGTTCTTCGGCACGTATCTGCGGATGCCGCAGATGCGCACCGAACGGATGACGATGCCGTTCCTCCTCGTCAGCGGCGGCGAGGACATGGTGGCCGCCCCCTCCGACGCGGAAGGGCTCGCCAAGTCGCTTCCCGACGCGTCCGTGCACGTCCTGCCGTGCCACGGACACTTCCCGATGGTCACGGCGGCCGAAGAGTTCGCGGACCTCACCAACACGTTCCTGCGGACCCGGCTGCCGGGTCCGCCGTCAGGATCCCCTCACCTCACCATGGAGCACAACCGATGACCACCGACACCGAGCCCGTGCTGGAACCGCTGCTCGGCAAGAGCACGCAGGTGGCCCTGCGGCCCCGGTACGAAGGCTCGAACATCTGCACCTGGATCGGGTTCAAGCACGTCAACTACCTGATCGAGGAAGCCGTTCTCGAGCACTTCCGCAGCGCGGGGATGCCCGCCCGGGCCCTGTTCGAGGACTACGGCCTGGGTCTGGACCTCGTCGGCCTGGACACCCGCATCCTGCACGCCCTGCACATGGACGACCTCGTGGATACCCGGGTCGAACCGGCGACCAAGGACACCGACGACGTCCTGCGCTTCCGGGCCACCCTGACCCTGGAGCGGGGCGGGCAGCGGCTCAAGGCGGCCACCTCCAAGGTCGCGGTCTCCCTGCGGCGCGGCGACTTCCTGCCCCCCGAGGGGGAGCCGCCGGCCGAACTGGCCCGGTTCGTGGTGTCCAGGCTGGGCACCGGGCAGGCGCAGTCACCCCCCGCCGCCGTGCCCGCCGACGACCGCGCGCTCTCCCTCGGCCGGGGCACGACCGGCGACGACCCGGTGCTGGACCAGCTGACCTCCGGGGAGAACGCCTTCGGCTGGAAGTGGCGCATCCCGTACCCGTACTGCCACTTCAGCGAGCGCATCCAGATGTCCGGCTACCTGCGCCAGATGGAGGAGGTGGTCGACCTCTTCCTGGCCGACCGGGGCATCTCCATCAAGCAGCTGCTCGTGGACCGCAAGTGGATACCCGTCGTCCCGCACTCCTCCGTCCACGTCCTCGACGAGGCGCTGATGGAGGAGGACCTCTACACCGTCTACACGGTCGAGGACGTGTTCAAGGGCTTCACCTACACCTCCCGCATGGACTGCTACGTGGTGCGTGAGGGCCGGCTCGTGCGGACCGCCACCGGCACCATCACCCACGGCTACGCGGAGATCGAGAGCCGCCACGACTGGTCCCTGGTCACCTTCGACGACCGCGTCCTGCGCGCCCTCGGCGGCGAACCGGCCACCGGCTGACGGCCGGGGCACGGACGGACGCTGACGGACCGGACGCCGACGGACCCGGAGACATCTGAAGCCATGAACGAGTACCTGCTGATCGAAAGCGGCGGCCCGCCGGCCGGCCCGGGCAGTCACCGGTTCGCCGGCGACGCCGCCCAACTGGTGCGGCAGGGCGAGGACGTCGTGCTGCTCCTGGTCGAGAACGGCGTGGCCGGGGCGGTGCGGGGAGCCATGCCCGAACTCGACGCCCTGCTGGGAAGCGGCGGCGAGCTGTGGGTGGACGCGTTCTCCCTGCGCCAGCGGGCCGTTGACGCCGAGGATCTGGTGCCCGGCGCCCGGCTGGTGGAGATGCGGGACGTGGCGCGCAAGCTGCTGAGCCCCACGGTGCGAATGGTGTGGCACTGACATGGTCTTCGCCGTCCGGCACACCGATGTGATGCTGAAACTGCTGGGCACGCCCCACCAGTCCGACCTGGTGACCAGCGCGCTCCGGCTGGCGCAGGCCCTGCTGGACGAGGGCGCCGCCGTACAGGTCTGGGCCTGCGGCGACGCCACCGCGCTCACCTGCGCCGCCTTCGGCGACAGCAAACCCGTCAACGTCGCCGAGCGCACGGTGGACCACCCCTCCACCGGCACGGTGATACGGGAACTGCTCACCGCCTACCCCGACCGCCTGGACTGGTACGTCTGCCGCTTCTGCTGTGCGGAGCGTGGCAGGTCCGAGCAGATCTCCGAGGTGGTCAAGCGCCCGCCGAGCCAGTTCTGGCAGCACGTACGGGCCACCGACAAGGTCGTGGCGATGGGGGTCTGCTGAACCGTGGCCACGAACGACAACACCCTGCTGATCATCGAGCGCGCCCATCGGGGCGCGGTCGAGACCCAGTTCGCCGACACCCTGTTCTTCGTCCGTGAGCTGCACCGGCAGAGCGGCGGCCTCCATGTGGTGCTGCGCGGGCTCGCCGCCTCGTACGCGGTGGACACCACGTACGAGGCGGCCCTGCGCATCGCCGGGCGGACGCTCGACACGCTCCCCGACCCGCGCCGGCTGCTCCGGCAACTCCTCGAAGACGGCGCCACCGTGTTCGTGGAGGAGGCCGATCTGTCCGCGCTGGGCGCCCGCGCGCGGGAGCGGTTGCTCCCCGGAGTGCGCCTCGTGGCCGGGGCCGAGCTGGTGAGCCGCTGGTCCGACTACGAACGGGTGTGGTTCTTCTGACCTCCGCCCGCTCCCACCCCCATCCGCCCCCGCCCGCGCCCGAAGGAAACAACCGTCCATGGTCTCCACCGACACGGCCGGCAGCCCGGTCATCTCCGCCTGGTCCGCGATCTCCCCGCTCGGGCTGGACAGCGCCGAGTTCTCCCGGGGGCTGGGCTCCGGCCGAAGGGCCGCGGTCCGGCTGGACCGCGAGGAGTGGCAGGTGCCGTATCAGGAGGCGTGCCTGGTCCCCGGCTTCGACATCCGGGGGCTGCTGGGCCGCAAGGGCACCCGCTCGATGGACCGGATCACCGGCCTGGCCGTGGTCGCCCTTGGCCGGCTGCTCGCCACCGGCGACGACGCCGGGCGGCTGCCGGGGATCGACGAGGGCACCGGCCTGGTGCTGGGCACCAGCACCGGAAGCGCCCAGAGCATGATGAACTTCACCCGGGACTCCCTGGTGGGGAGCCGCCCCTATCTGGTCGACCCGGCGCGCTTCCCCAACACCGTGATGAACTGCGCCGCCGGGCAGTCGGCCATCTGGCACCGCCTCAAGGGCCCCAACACCACGATCGCCGGGGGCAGGGCCACCGGACTGCTGGCGCTGCGGTACGCGCTGCGGCTGCACCGGGCGGGCCGTGCGCGGACCCTGTTGTGCGGCGCGGTCGAGGAGTTCTCCACCGCCCGCGCCTGGCTCGCCTGGCACGCCCGGGGAGTCACCGGCGACGCCGGGCGGCATGACGCCGTCCTCGGCGAGGGCGCCGCGGTGTGGCTGCTCGAGGATGCCGAGGACGCCCGGGCCCACGGCCGGCGCGGTATCGCGGAGGTCATGGGGCTGGAGTTCGGCTTCGCCGAGGACCACTCGGCGATCCGGCCGGTGCTGGCGAACTGTCTGCGCCGGCTGCTGGACCGGTCGGGCCTCGCCGCGGACGGCATCGACGCCCTCGCCGACACCCAGTTGGCCGGGCCGGACGGCGACGCGGAGCGCGCCGCCGTCGCCGAGGTGCTCGGCACCCGCCTTCCGCCCCGGGTGGCCTGCGCCGATTCCATCGGCGACACGTTCGCGGCCTCCGCCGCCTTCCAGATCGCCGCGGTGCTCGCCCGCGCCGGATCCGGGGAGGCCGACGCCGGGGCCCGGACCGTCCTGATCACTTCCGCCGAGGCGAACGGGATGGTCGGAGCCGCCCTGCTGAGGCTCGCAGGTTCATGACCCCGTGCGCCATGTCCGATGGCGAACCGCACTCGATGGCGAACCGCAACTCGACGCGAACCTCAACCGATGGAGAGGCGAGGCACGATGCCCGACACTCAACCGACCCCCCTCGACCTGGAAGACCTGCGGCGCACCATCGCCGAGGTGTTCTGCGTGGACCCGGGCGAGGTGACCGACGAAACCCGCTTCGTGGAGGATCTGGGCGGCGATTCGCTGCTGGCGCTCGAGGTGATCGTCGCCCTGGAGAAGAAGTACACCGTGCGGTTCGCGGAGTCGGATGTGCGCGCGCTGACCACGCTGCCACGGACCTACGACGTGCTCGCGGACAAGCTCGGAGCCCACGGATGAGCCCGGTGTGCACTCCGGTTGCGGGCCGGATCGAGTACGGCACGGCCCCGGACGGGACCACACGCGTATCGATGACCGTCGGGCCCGAGGAGCCGGTGTTCCCCGGCCACTACCCCGGGTTCCCGATCTTCCCCGGCGTCTGCGTCATCGAGTTCCTGCACCGCGGAGCGCTGGCCACCGCCCCCGGACCGGACCGCGCCTGGGCCCTGTCCGGCATCGAGAGCGCGCGGTTCATGAACCCCGTCCTCCCCGGCGACACGCTCACCGCCGATCTGACCTGGCGCCGCGACGACGCGGGCGGGCGCTGCTCCGCCTCGGTCACCGGCCCGCGCGGCACCATCGCCCGGATCGCCCTCCGCTTCGAGGCCGAGGGGGCGCGGTGAGCGAGACGTCCGCCGGTGCCGCCGAACTCAAGCGACGGCTTCCGCACCGACACCCGATGCTGCTGCTCGACCGGGTCGTCCAGGTGGAGCCCGGCGCGCGGCTCACCGCCCGGAAGGCCGTCACCTGCAACGAGCCCTGGTACGAGCGCCTCGCCGACGACGCCGCCGAACGGGACCACGACTACCCGGCGGTGCTGCTCGTCGAGTCCTGCTGCCAGGCCGCGGGCCTGCTCGCCACCTGGGACGCCCCGGTGCCCGACGCGCGGGGCGGTCGCGTGATGCTGTTCGGCGGCATCTCGGGTGTCCGGTTCACCGGGCGGGTGCGCCCGGGCGATGTGGTGGAACACCAGGTGCGGCTGACCCGGAGCTTCGCGGACACCGTGATCTTCGAGGGGCGGAGCACGGTCGGGGACGAGACCGTCATGGAGATCGAACAGCTGGTCATCGCGTTCCGGCCGGGATCCGGGCTGGCCACGGCCACCCCGGCCACGGCGGACCGGGCTTGAGGGGAGACGGACGACATGACCGGCACCGACAACCGGGTGGCCGTGGTCACCGGTGGTACGCGTGGCATCGGACGGGCCACGGTGCTGCGCCTGGCGCGCGAGGGGTACGACGTGGCGTTCTGCCACGCCTCACCCGATCCGGAGCCCGGCGCACTGCTGGCGAAGGAGGTCGAGGCGCTGGACCGGCGGGCGATGGCCCTGCGGACCGATGTCTCGGACGCGGAGGAGGTGCGCCGGTTCATGGTCGCCGTCCAGGAGGAGTTCGGCCCCGTCGACGTCACGGTCACCTCCGCGGGCATCGTCCGCGACAATCCGCTGCTCCTCATGAAGGACGAGGAGTGGCACCAGGTCCTGGACACCAACCTCGACGGCACCTACCACGTGTGCCGTGCGGCCGTCTTCGAGATGATGAAGCGCCGGCGGGGCTGCATCGTGAACATCTCCTCGGTCGCCGGAGTCCACGGACACCCCACCCAGACCAACTACTCGGCCTCCAAGGCCGGGATCATCGGGTTCACCAAGGCGCTGGCCAAGGAGGTCGGCAGGTACGGCATCCGCGCCAACGTGGTGGCACCCGGATTCATCGAGACCGACATGACCGCCGCGCTGGCCGACAGCGCCCGCGCGGACGCCGCGAAGAAGATCCCGCTGCAGCGCTTCGGACGCCCCGAAGAGGTCGCGGACATGGTCGCGTACCTGGCCTCGGCCGAGTACGTGACCGGAAGCGTGCTGCAGATCGACGGCGGCATCGTCATCTGAGGAAAGGCCGGCCATGCCCCGGAGGGACCGTACGCCCCGCTTCTACTTCTCCCTGCGCAGCCCGTACTCCTGGCTCGCCTACCGCCAACTGCGCGACGAACACCCGGAGGTGGCCGACGCCATCACCTGGCGGCCCTTCTGGGAGCCGGACGCCCGCAGCCTGCTGATGCTGGAAAAGGCGGGCGGCGGCTTCCCGTACGTCGGCATGTCCCGCGCCAAGCACCTCTACATCCTCCAGGACGTGCGCCGGCTGTGCTCCGAGCGCGGGCTCGAGCCCGCGTGGCCGGTCGACCGGGACCCGGTGTGGGAGGTCCCGCATCTGGCCCATCTCGCCGCGGTGGACGAGGGGAAGGGCCCGGAGTTCATCGAACGCGTCTACCGGGCCCGCTGGGAGGAGGGCAGGGACATCTGCGCACCCGCCACCATCGCGGAGGTGGCCGCCGAACTGGGGCTGCCCGAGGACCGCCTGGCCGGTGCCGCGGACGACGACGAACTGCGGGTACGCGGGGTCGAGGCGCTGTCGCGGGTCGACGCGGACGGCGTGTTCGGCGTGCCGTTCTTCATCCATGGCTTCCACAAGTTCTGGGGTGTGGACCGGCTCGCCCCGTTCATCGCGTCGGTGACGGGCGCCGCGCCGGGGCGGCCGGTCACCGAACCGCCCGACGCCGGGCCGTCGGACACCGCACCGCCCGCCGCGGCGCCGGGCCGGGGCGGAGACCAGGGGCACGCGGGCGGCTGCGGCTGACCGCGACCCGACGATCGGCGAAGAGGAACCGATGAAGGAACAGAACCTTGGCTCGGCGGCGGCGGTCCACTACTGGGCCCGAACCACCGGGGACACCACCGCCATCGTGTACGAGTCCACCCGGATCAGCTACGGGACGCTGTCCGCCCGGGTGCGCTCGCTGGCGGCGGCCCTGTCCGACGGCGGGGTGCGCACCGGCGACCGGATCGCCTTCCTGGGGCGCAACGGCCCGGCGCTGCTGGCGGCGGCGCTGGCCGCGGCCCACCTCGGAGCGGTCTTCGTACCGCTCAACGTCCGGCTGGCCGGAAGCGAGGTGGCCCACCTCCTCGGCGACTGCCGCCCCCACACCCTCATCGCCGAGGACGCCGGCCGGCCCCTGGTCGACGGCATCGCGGACACCGTGCCCGTCCAGCGGTTCCTGCTCGCCGACGGCGGCCCCGCCGCTTCCGGGACGCACCCTCGTTGGAAACCACTGCCGATGCCGGAGCCTACGGAAACGGCGGACGCCGCGCCGCCGGTCGCGGTCCGGCCCACCGACCCCGCGGTCATCATGTACACCTCGGGCACCACAGGGCGGCCCAAGGGGGCGGTGCTCACCCACGGCAATCTGTGGTGGAACCACCTCAACACCGCCGCCGTGATCCGCACCCGGCTGGGCGACCCCACCCTGGTGCTCGCGCCCATGTTCCACATCGCCGGGCTCAGCGGCTTCACCCTGGGCTCCCTCATGCAGGGCGGGACCCTGGTGATCCGGCGCTCCTTCTCTCCCGAGCAGTGCCTGGAGGACCTGGTCGAGCACCGGGTGGCCAATCTCATCGCGGTGCCGACGATGTTCGCGGCCATCGCCGCGACGGCCGGTTTCCCGCGCGCCGACCTCTCCGCGCTGCGCGCCGCGATCGTCGGCGGGGCCCCGGTGCCGCCCACCCTGGTCCGCGACTACCTCGCCCACGGCATCCCCCTGCACCAGGCATGGGGGATGACCGAGACCGCGCCACTGGCCAGCCATCTGCCGACCGAACTGGTGGCCGCCCACCCCGACGCGGCCGGATTCCCGCTGCCCCACACCGAGATACGGCTGGTCGATCCGGCCACCGGCGGTGTGGTCACCGAGCCGGAGGCGGCCGCGGAGATCTGCGTCCGGGGGCCCAATGTCTTCGCGGGCTACTGGAACAACCCGGAGGCGACCGGGCGGGTGCTGGACGACGCCGGATGGTTCCGGTCCGGGGACATCGGCCGCGTCGACAAGAACGGTCTGCTGTTCATCGTGGACCGGCTCAAGGACGTCATCATCAGCGGCGGGGAGAACATCTACCCCGCCGAACTGGAACGGCATCTGGCCGAGTACCCCGGCGTGCGCGAGGTGGCCGTGGTCGGGGTGGAGCATCCGCGGTGGGGCGAGAGCCCGGTGGCGGTGCTGTGCCAGGACGGGGACGGCCGGGCCACCCTGGAGGAGATCCGGGCGTTCATCGGGCAACGGCTGGCCCGGTACAAGCTCCCCACGGCCGTTCACCATGTCGACGCACTGCCCCGGAATGGCAGCGGAAAGGTGGACAAAGCCGCCTTGCGCAGCCAGGTGCCCGGCGGACAGCGGCCATGACACCCCCCTGAAGTGCCGCCGGAACCCCACCGTGCCCGAACACGCGTAAAACGCCCCCGGCCACGAACGTGAATCGGCCCGTGTGGCGTGCATGTAAGCAAAGTGAAAGCGCGTGAAAAGTACCGAGACGTAGACTCCTCGGCACGTGCCCGGAGTTGCCTGAGTCCGGGTGTAAGAAGTGTTGGCACGGGGGTTCCACATTGATAAGAAATACGGGCGGAGTTCCGCTCTTGGCGGACACGGTGACGACCGATCCGCTGGAAACGGGGACGCGGCGGGCCGCCGCGATCCAGCGGCTGGACGCCGAACTTCTGGTGGCAGCCGCCATGGCCTTGGCCGACCAGGCCACAAGTAGTGTGAACGTCACGATTCCCAGCGATCGACGAGGTTTGTCGGAATTCGGCCCGGCACTCCATGTCATGGCGAGGACGGTGCGCCCGGACGTCGAATTCCGGGTTCTCTTCCCCTCTCGCGCTTTTGACGTCGAGATCCTGCACCGGCTGACCACGGAGCGGGAGAACGTCGCTGTCCGAATTGCCGAGAGTCCACTGCAGGGTGTGGCGATGGCCGACTACAGCGGCGCGTTGCTGTGGTCGCCGATCGCCCTCAAGGACGGAAGTGTGGCGCTTTTCGACAAATCCGCGGAGATCGGTGCACTGGGATCTCTCTTCCTCGGTGCGTGGGGAAGCGCGATACCGCTCGCCGAATTCCTGAAGCGGCGGGAGCTGGTCCGGCACGAGGACCAGCGGCAGGTGCTGGGGCATCTGCGGGACGGGCACACGGACCGGGTGGCGGCGCAGAAGATGGGCATCTCCTACCGCACCTATCGGCGCCGGGTCGCGGAGATCCTGGAGGGGCTGGGCGCGGAGTCCCGCTTCCAGGCCGGGGTACGGGCCAGTGAGCTCGGGCTGCTGTCGCCCCTGGAGGACGCCCAGTGACGGCTCTTCCTCTTCCCGCGGCCCCGATTCCCATCGGCGCTCCACTGCGGCCGCCCGCCTCACCGCTGAGCCGGGGCCCCGGTCCGGCCGAGGACGCCCGGGCGATCGTGCGCGAGGCCGGACAGCATGTGTCCATCATCCTCGCGTTGCCCCAAGGGACGCAGCGCGAGGTGCTGCGGTCGCTCCTCCCGGGGCTCCTGGCCCAGGCGAAACCGGATGTCCGGGTGCGGATCCTGTGCACTCGCCACACCTATGACCGGCGTCTGCTGCACACCATCGGCGGCGACGGCGGGCCGGAGGTGAGACTGGCCCGTCTCGATCCGATCGAGGCGGTCATGGCGGACGGCCGTACGGCCCTGGCCAATCTGCGGGCGGAAACCGGCTCGCAGATCTTCACCACCCAGGAGGTGCTGCCCGTCCAGGCGTTGCACACGCTGTTCAACTCCATCTGGAAGAAGTCGGCCCCGCTCTCGGCGCGGCCCGACTTCAGCGACCGCCGCCGCACCCGGCTGGTCGCCGAGATCCTCGGGATGCTGCGCGTCGGAGCCACCGACGAGGTCGCCGCCCGGGCGCTGTCCATCTCCGTGCGGACCTACCGCAGACATGTCGCGGACATCATGGAACGGCTCGACGCGCGGTCGCGCTTCGAGGCCGGGCTGCTCGCCGCCGAGTTGGACATGCTTCCGCCTCCGGTGGAGAGACACTGACGGACCGCACCCGGCCGGTGCCACCGGCCGGGTGCGCCGCGGCGGCCTCGGGCGTTCGTCCACGTACGGCTCCTCGGGGCGGCGGTGCGGCTCAGCGACGACCGAGGAGGAGACCGGGCGGACAATCGCCCCGGTCCAGCTCCACCGTCGTGGTGACCCGGGTGACGCCCGGCTTCCGGGGAACCGAACCGAACCCGAAGCGCACAGCGGGCTCGACGGGCGCCATCACCCCGAGATCCTCGCCCTCGAAGACCGCCGACACCGCGTCGACCGGCCGCAGATCCCGCGCGCCGTACCACTCCCGGCGACCGGCACCCGCGCCGCCTCGGGTCCGCACACCGGGCAGCAGCAGACGGGCGGGGACGTCCGTCAGCGCGCTCCACGCCGGGCGCCGGGCGAGCGCGCCGGGCACGGCCCGCAGCAGAAGCCCCAGCGGCCCGCGGCGGGCCACGGTGAAGCGCAGGTCCAGTGCCCCGGCCGTGATGGTCCAGGTGTCCGCCTCGACACTTACCCGGACCGGCACGGCGCGCACCGCGTCGAAGGCGTAGGTGCGGGCGATGAAGTCCGCCGTCTCCGGCGTGGGAGCCAGCAGCAGCCGTTCACCGTTCACCCGGTCGAGCATCACATCGCTGAACGGCCCGAACGGCGACCGCTCCCAGTGGCCCAGCACGATGCGCGTCCCGGAGGACGTGCCCATGCCCGCGATCCACCCGTCGAAGCGCAGCCGTACGGGGCGGGTGGCCCTGCCGCGCCGCCGGCTCATCGTCTCGCTCCCGCTCCCTGTGCCACCACGGACGGCGGGTCCCCGCCCGTCGCCCGCGGAAACGGGCCGTGCCGCCCCGACGGCGCTCCGTCCACCGGGCGTGTCGTGACGCCGGTACGGGGCGCGCAGAGACGATGGGCGTTCCCCGGGCAGCCACGCGCCCGTGACCGTCCGCCCGCTGCCCGGTTTCGTTCTCCCGCACCCGGGCATCCCTACCGGCGGTGTGTCCGCTCGTGGACCGTTCGGCCTGCCCGTAATGTCCACTTGGTCTCGGTCTGGACAGTGCGACGGGAGTGATCGAATGGCCATCGGGAACGGTGATCCCCATGGCCGCTGACGGCCGTCCGGGCGTCCTCGTCTTCGACGTCAACGAGACACTCACCGACATGACCCCGCTCGCCGCGCGCCTGGCGGACATCGGTCTGCCCGGCCAACTGCTGCCGGTGTGGTTCGCCGGTGTCCTGCGCGACGGCATCGCGCTGTCCCTCGCGGGTGGCCGGGCGACGTTCGCCGAGGTCGCCGGGGACGTCCTGCGCACACTTCTGGCCCGGCACGGGCCCGGAGGAGCGGACCCGGCGGTGGCCGTGGACCACGTGCTCACCGGCCTGCCGGAGCTGCCCGTCCACCCGGATGTCCCCGAGGGCGTACGGGCGCTGCGCGCGGCCGGACACCGCCTGGTCACCCTGACGAACGGCTCGGCGGACACCACGCGCGCGGTGCTGGACCGGGCCGGGTGCGCGGTGCCGGTGGCCAGTGGAAGCCCGCTCCCGCCGCGTACGCCCACGCGCTGCGTGCGGTGGACGTGCCGGCCGGCGCGGCGACGATGGTGGCGGTGCACCCGTGGGACATCGACGGCGCCGCCCGGGCCGGTCTCTCCACCGTCTGGTTGCGGCGCACGCCGGTTCCCTACCCGTCGGCGGCGCGGCCCGCCGACCGGCAGGCGACCGGGGTCGCGGATCTGGCCCGGCGCCTGGGAACCGCCCTGCCCGGCTGACCCGCGCGAAGTGGACTTCGCGCATCACGGGGTGTCAGGTGGGAAGTCCTCCAGGCGGGGCATCCCGGCTCGCGCCGGGCGGCTGGCCGGTGACGCGCTTGAAGGCGCGGCTGAAGGCGGCCTGCGAAGCGTAGCCGAGGCGTTGCGCCACTGCCTGGATCGGCAACGTGTCCTGGGCCAGCCACTGGCCGGCGAGGAGCATCCGCAGTTCGGTGGCGTAGCGGAGGGGTGACATGCCGATCGTGGTCTGAAAGCGCTGCGCGAATACGGAGCGGGAGATATTGCACTCCGCTGCCAGCTCCGCCACGGTCCACTGGTGGCCCGGCCGCCGGTGCAGGGCCAGGATGGCGCGGGCCAGCCGGGGGTCGCGCAACGCCGCCACGAGGCCGGAGGTGTTGTCGCAGCCGCATTCGACCCAGCCGCGCACGAGCATTGCTGCCGCCACTTCTGCCAGACGGGCGAGAATTCCGGTGAAGCCCACGCGTGCGGCGCAGACTTCATTCTTCATTGACGTGAGAATGGGCAGGAGCCCGGGGTAACGCTTTCCCGTGGCATCGACCAGAATGACGTCGGGCATGAGCTGGCTGAGTCCCTGCATTCCGCCGAGGTCGAGTTCCATGGAGCCGTTGAAGAAGATGGCGCTGGGTGTGGGGTCGGCGCTCGGGCAGGCATCGACGTCGCAAACCGTGTCGCTGAGGGGGACGGCGTCGAAGCTGTCTATGCCCCGGGCCGGCAGGTCCGGATTGGAGAGCAGCTGATGCGGCCCGCCGTGGGGCATGAATACGGCGTTACCGGCGGAGAGCTTGTGCAGGGTGCCGTCCTCGGTACGCAAAAAGCCGGAGCCCACTGCGAGAAAGTGGAAATAGGAACGTCCAGGCTTGGCGTCGAAACTGAGGTTGAATCGTGGCCCGACATGGATGCGACGGTACCGGACGCCATTCAGTCGCATATTGGTCAGCAGTTCGCTGAGGAGGTCTGAAGACAGGGTGAGAGGCCCTGAGGCCGTTCTGTCAGGAGTCTCGGTCAAATATTGCGGACGTGCTGTCATAGATGATCCTGAAGTTCGCACTTACTCTTGACTTGACTCTTTCACGCGCCTCAGGGGAAGTAAACAGTTGAGCAGTGATATATGCGGCACCCGGTCCGATGTCGGCTTGAGCGACGCGGCCGACGTGAAACCGCTACCGCCCGAACCGGCCGCATCTTCTTGGGCAGCGGTCTTCTCGCTGGCGCTGGGCGTTTTCGGATTGCTGACGGCAGAGTATCTACCGACCAGTTTGCTGACTCCCATGGCCGCCGATCTGGGGGTGTCGGAAGCCCTGGCGGGGCAGGCGGTGACTGTCACGGCGGTGGCCGCGATGCTTTCCGGGCTGCTGACGGCAAGCCTGACCCGGAAGGTCGATCGGCGAATTGTGTTGCTCGGCTTCACCGTATTGATGATCGTGTCCAATCTGCTGGTAGCCGTAGCCTCCAGCCTTGCCGTGCTTTTGGTCATGCGGATATTGCTCGGAATCGCGCTGGGCGGCTTCTGGAGCTTGGCGGCCGCAGTGGCGATGCGCCTCGTGCCCTCGACTCTGGTTCCACGTGCCGTATCGATCATTTTCAGCGGCATCGCGGTGGCCACCATTGTGGCGGTGCCACTTGGCAGCTACCTCGGCGAGTGGTCCGGCTGGCGCAGCGCCTTCCTGGCGGCCGCCGCGCTCGGCGTGGTGACGCTGGTCTTCCAGTCGCTCGCACTGCCCCGGATGGCGCCCCGCGTCACCGCACGGCTGGCCACGCTGTGGACCGTGCTGCGGCGCCCGGGCTTCGCGTTGGGCATCGTGGGCATGGTGCTGGTCCACATCGGGCACTACGCACTGTTCACCTATATCCGGCCCGCTCTGGAAAACCTGGCGAAAGCCGACGTCGATGAACTGGCGCTGCTGTTGTTCGTCTTCGGCGTGGCGAACTTCGTCGGCACACTGGTGGCCGGGTGGCTTCTGGGACACAGCCTGCGCCTGACATTGGCGCTGATGCCGGCGCTGATGGGCGTCGCGGCACTGAGCCTGGCACTACTTCCCGTCGGCCGGGCCGGGTACGTGATTTTGGTGGTCCTGTGGGGCTTGGCCTTTGGCGGCGTGTCGGTGGCATGGTCGAACTGGGCGACTCGCATGGTGCCCGACCAAGCGGAAAGCGCGGGCGGTCTCGTGGTGGTGGGCGTGCAGTCCGCCATCGCCGGCGGGGCCGCCGCGGGCGGGGTGATGTTCGGTATTGGTGGCGTCGTCACCGTGTTCACCATCTCCAGCGCCGTGTTGCTCGCCTCCGCGCTGTTGATCGCGCTGCGGGTCAAGGCGCCTGACACCGCGCGCATTTGATTGATGCGTGGACCGGGTCGATCTGACCGCCTCAGGCGCCTGGTGAGGCGCACGGTCGTGGGCCCAGGTACGCGCTTGAACCAGCGCAGACTGTTCCGATAGCCGGGGGCCCGGGCCGACCGTGGGATAGGGGCCACCGTGGCGTGAAGACCCCTCCCGAACACCTGTCCCCGGCCCCGGACCCCGCCTCGATGCCCGCACACGCTCGGCTACGGCATTCCGCGGCAGGCCGCATCGCCGGTCAGCTCCGCTGCCGGATTGCCGCGCCACTGGGCGTGTGCCGGTACGTGTTCGCCCTTCATGAGGAAGGAGTCGGCGTCGACGCGGGCGTGGTCGTCGATGACGACGCCGTAGTGCACGAAGGCGCTGGTGCCGATCGTGCAGCCGTTGCCGATGGTGATGCGATCGGATTTGAAGACGCCCTCCTCGAGGGAGTGTGCCTGCAAGACGCTGCCGGCGTTGAGGGCGCAGCCGTCGCCGACCTGGGTGAGGGTCCGTTCCAGGATCCGGCAGCCGTCGTCGAAGACCCGGTGTCCCATGCGGACGCCGAGCAGCCGCCAGATGGCGGGTTTGAAGGGGGTGCCGTTGAAGACGGCGAGGTAGAGGATGGACGGTACCTTCCAGGCCGGCTCGTAGATGGAGCAGAGCCGCGGCCGCAGGGTACGGAAGCCCAGCACGGCCCGTTCGGCCAGGACGAAGAAGCCGACCGTGAAGGCGAGTTCGAGGAGGGCGGTGCCGGCCGTCTCCAGCCAGTACAGCCCGCCGTCGCCGGTCAGGGGGAACATCGCGATCAGGAGGAGGCCGTAGACGTACAGGCAGGGCACGGTCAGGAACAGGGCCATGGTCACGGCGTTGTGGTGGTTCTTGGCCGCGAGGCGGCGCCGGAGTCCGGATCCGGTGGTGAGGTGGTCGAAGCGGTGGTCGCGTTCGACCGACCGTGGGATCTCGATGGGGGGTGAGCCGAGCAGTCCGGTGTTCTCCCTGACCGGACCGCTGACGGGAATCATGACCTTGGTGGCCAGCAGGAAGTTGTCGCCGGTCCTGCCGCCGGCCGGGTAGACGATGTGGTTGCCCAGGTAGTTGTGGCTTCCGATGGCGGCCGGCGCGGTGCGGAACGAGGTGCTGGAGTACTCCGCGTTCGCCATGGACAGTCCGTCGGAGACCATGGTCCCGGTGCCGACGCGGCTGAGGGTGGGCACCTCCTGTCCGAGCATCGTGCCGAAGTTGGATCCGGTCTGATCGATCGGCGCCAGACGGTATCCGAGGGCCTTCAGGTAGTGCACGATCGCCGAGCTGTCGCCGAACAGGGCGATGGTGAAGCGGGTGCTGGTCAGGCGGGCGACGGCGCGCTGGAGTGTGAACCGCACTCCGTGCAGCGGATACACGGCGTTCGGCCTGAGGGGACGGGACAGCACTCGCGACAGGGCCGGTACGAGGATCGCCCCCCGGAGGGCGAGGCCGAACACCGTGGCCGCCGCGATCTCCAGGCCGTCGGCGTAGTACGTCCAACTGCCGGGGCCGCCTGCTCCGGTGACGGTGTGGACCAGCGCGGGCCGGGACTCCAGCAGCGCGGCGACGGCCACCTCGGCCACTCCCGCGGTGGCTGTCAGCGCCAGCAGCACGACGAGGGCGTAACACGCTCGCCTCAGGCGGCCGCAGCGGGTCGGCGGAACGGCGAGGTACTCACACCCTGCCGGTGCGGGCCGACCTGGTGCGAATTCCGACCGTGAACCCGAAGTTCGAACAGGACGAGGGCCTCAACCGCGAGGACGAATGCCGGCAGCTCGTCGGCAGCCTGCTGGCCGACGCCAACATGGCCGTCGCCACCGCGGATGCCTTCCCCAATCGGCCCAATGTCGTCGGACGGCTGGACGGCGAGGACGGGAACAGCCTGGCGATCAATGGGCACATCGACGTTGTCCCGAGCGGCGACGTCGATGCCCGGACCACCGGGCCGTTCGAGGCAGCGGTACGCGACGGACGCATCTACGGCCGCGGCAGCTACGACATGAAGGGAGGGCTCGGCGCGGCCATCGGCGCGGTCCGCGCACTGGCCGCCTGCGGCATCGAACTCGCCGGCCGCCTGGAAATCCACAGTGTCGTCGACGAGGAAGCCGGCGGATTCGGCACTCGTGCACTGCTCGACGGCGCGCCCCGGACGTCCGCGGTCATCGTGGCCGAACCGACGCAGACTGACGTGATGGTCTGCCAGCCCGGCCCGGAGTGGGTACGGGTCACGCTGCGCGGACTCAGCGCGCACGCCGGATGGCGCTACAACGACATCTACCCGCGGCCCCATGACCGGGCCCGCACCCGGCCCGGCGTGAACGCCGCCGAACTCGCCACTCGCTTCATCGACGCGGTCGCCCACCTGGAACGGTCCTGGGGGCAGCGCAAGTTCCATCCCCTGCTCCCGCCGGGCATCACCACGATCAGCCCCAGCGTGGTACACGCCGGGGTCGGCATGGGGCCGAACGGCCTGCCCACATCGGTGACCAACCCGGCCACCACTCCGGATGTCGCCACGATCGACTTCGACCTGAAGTACCTGCCCACCGAGAGCTCCAAGCGGGTACGGCGGGAATTCGAGGACTTCGTACACCACTGGGCCATGACGGACCCTTGGCTGTGTGAACATCCACCTGAGGTCCAGTGGGACCTGTACGGGCTCCATTTCCCCGAGTTCAACACCGCTCCGGACAGCCCGCTGGTCCGCAGCATCCTCCGGCAGTGTGCCCGCCACGGATTCCCGGGCCGGGGCACCGGTTTCCCAGCGGTCTGCGACGGTGCGTTCTACGAGGGCGCGGACCCGGTGATCTTCGGCCCCTGCGGCGCCGACGCACACGGGGTCGACGAGTGGACGGACATCGACTCCCTCATCGGGGTCGCGAAGGCAATGGCCGCGGCAGCGATCGAGCACTGTGGAGTCGCGCGATGAACCGATTCGAGGGAATGGTCGCCATCGTCACTGGCGCCGCGAGCGGCATCGGTCAGGCCACCGCCGACCGGCTGACCCGGGAGGGGGCAGTCGTGATCGGCACTGACCTCACAGCCTCCGCGACCATCCGAGAGCTCGACGTGACCGACGAAGCGGCCTGGATCAGGACGATCGAGCAGGTGCGAGCCGAACACGATCGGGTGGATGTCCTGGTCAACAACGCCGGCACGGGCGGTTCGCAGTGGTACCACGAACTCGACGTCGAGGAGTGGGACCGCGTCATCAATGTCAACCAACGCGGGACCTATCTTTAGAGGTACATCGACGCCACCCCGATGCGCCGCGGCGGGACCCCGGGCGAGGTCGCGTCGGCGGTCGCGTTCCTCGCCGCGCCCGAGGCCTCTTTCGTAACCGGCACCGTGCTGCACGCCGACGGGGGTACCGGGCGACATGATGGAAGAGAGTGCGTGGCCCGGCCTCGACGGGGCCGTCGCGATCGTCACCGGAGTCGCGTCGGGCAGGGCTTGCTGACCGCCCACGAGCTCAACCAGCCAAGGCACGCGCGTCGTACTGGTCGACCGCGATGAGCACGCGCACGAAGCCGCGAAACAGTGCGACGTGAATGCGACGGCCATCGTCGGCGATGTGTCCGATCCACGGCTGTACCAGCTCGCGCCGATACTTGCACGGCGACGAAGTGGGCGGTACGCGGGCTCAGCAGGGCGCTCGCCGCCGAGCTGGCCCCCGGCATCCGGGTCAACACCGTGCTGCCGGGACTGATCGACACCCAAATGGCCGCGGGGAACGGCCCCGAGGTCAACGCGGGCATCGTCGCGAACACCCCGCTGGGCCGTATCGGCGCCCCGGCCGAGGTCGTGCCGGCCACCCTGTTCTTGCCGTCCGACCACGCCTCGTTCCTCACGGGCACCGAGATCGTCGTCGACGGCGGGCTGAGTGCCTGACCGAGCGGCACCAACGGCCGCCACCTCCGCCGGGACGTGGCGGCCGCCCGCCTGCTCACGGATGCAAGACCTCGCTCGATTCGGTGTGGGCGCGGACCGCCTCGGGGGAGCTGAGCAGCGGGAAGACCTCGCCGGCCAGCCAGAGATCGTAGAGGTCGTCGTAGTGTGAGCTGCGCGGATCACCGGACTGGCCCGGGGTATTGATCGCGACACTCGCGTCCCAGTTCCCGACATCGACGACGAACCGAACGCTGGCGCCGGTCGTCTGCACGCCGGTCTTCGGATCCCGCACGGCGACGCCAACCGTCTCAGGACCGCCGCCCTTTGGCCGCGGCCCGACTCGCAGCCAAGGAAGGTCCCCCTCGACATGCGGAGAAAGCGGGTGCTGCAAAAGCGACGTGTTCAGCCGGCCCCAGGACCAAGTGGCGGGGTCGTTGCCCAACCGTTTCCGACACTGGCGTACGGCAAGTCCCAGCGTCTCCAGGAGAACCCGCGTCCGGTCCTCACAAGTGTTGAGCAACTCGGTCTGCACAGTCATGTCGCCGGACAGCGAATCGCCCGGCAGCACCCACGCGAGAGCTGCCTCGAGCCGGTGGTGCGGAACCAGTGGACGCAGCGCGTCCCGGTAGAGACGTTCACGCAACGGCCCCCGCAGCCATGTCTCGAACAGCGCCGCGGCGGCCGAGTCGATGACCATCCGGTGGTCCCAGCCGCGCAGCAACGCGAGCCCGGCGCCGATATCCGGGTCGCCGTCCCCACCGCCCGCGGGGAGAACGGAGCAGACGCTGCGTGCGACGACGCTGAGATCATCGTTCTGCAGCGCCACGGACCCCGCCACATCGCACCGCGTGTCCGCGCCGAGCACCTCATGCAGCCGCTGCGCCCGGAACGGCGGGTACCACTCGTAAGAGACCGGAACAGGGGCCCAGGACCCGTCGTCGGGAAGGTTCATCTCGTTGGCGGTCGCCACCCACCCCTTGGCCGGATTGACAACGGTGGGCAACTCGCGGGCCTCCCTGAATCCGGCCCACTCGTAACGGCCATCCCCGGGCACGGGCAACAGACCGTCCCAGTTCGGGCGGACCGGAACCAGCGCTCGTGGGCACCAGCCGATCCGTCCGTCGACGTCGGCGAACACATGGTTCACGCCGGGCGCCCGCCATGGATCCAGGGAGGAGGCGAAAGCGGCACCGTCGACCGCGTCGAGGTAGTTCAGGCTTGCCAGGTACGGCGCCGTGCCGGGCTCGAGCCACGCGGCGCGTACCGCGTGTGCGATGCCGCAGGTCGGGTCGGAGTGTATGACCGGGCCGTGCCGGGTGAAACGGAGCTCGACCTCTCGGTCGCCGTCGGCCAGCGGGATCCGCTCATGCGTCACCTCCATTGATTCCCAGCCATCGCCATACCGGTATCGCGAGTCATCGTCCGGATGGAGCTCGTAGACGTAGAGATCCTCCTGATCGACCGCCCAGATCGTGAGCCCGAAAGCCACCGCCCCGTTGTGTCCAATGGAGATCCCGGGCAGCGCGGGCTCCCCAGCACCGATCACGTCGAACTCGGGACATTTGAGGTGAACCAAGTAGCGCAGCGACGGCAACGACATCGCCCGATGCGGATCGTTGGCCAGCAGCGGACGCCCGGACGTGGTGCGCCCTCCGGCAACGACCCAGTTGTTGCTCCCCTCGAGGGTGCGCGTCGGCATCGGGTGCGTCGCGACGGGACCCATGGCAAGCCGGTAGGTGTCGAGAACGTGTGGGTCGACGGTGGCCAGGTCAAGCCCCTCGGGAACCGACAGTGGGACCGCCGGCTCCCGCCGTCTGCGCAAGTCCTCCACCTCCGCGCCGAACTCGCGCAGGGTCACCGCGCGCGCGACTTCCTGTTCGAGGTTGCCGTAGAGGCCGTGCGACCTGAGCCGGACAACATCCTCAGACTCCCAGAGAGCCGGCCGATAACCGAATTCGGTGAATTCCGGGGGCAGCAACCCGGGGTCTCGCACGGTGGCCGCTATCCAAGCGTTCACTCCCGCGACAAAACGGGTGACCGCGGAGCGGGCCCGCGGGCCATAGGCAGCCCACTCTTCATCGATATCACCTCGATACAGGAACAGCCTCGCGGCGCGGTCCCTTTCGACGTAGTCTGCTCCCAGCACCTCCGCGGTGCGGCCGAGACCGCGCCGCCGCCACCAGTCCAGCTGGAACAACCGGTCTCGCGCGGCTACCCAGCCCTGAGCGAGAAAGGCGTCGTCCGCGGACGACGCCTCAATATGCGGAACTCCCCAGCGGTCGGTGCGTATGGTCACGGGCTGCGCCAGGCCAGGTATGTGCGATGGGGTGCCGTCTGCCACCGATGCCCTCCTGATGATCAAATCCACCTGTAGCCTGAAACTATCTACAGGAACTAATGAAGAAAGCTGCTATGCCGCTCAACCTGCCCGAAGGCAAGCGCCTTGCCGTGAATATTGGGGCTGATTTCGATGCCCACGCGGCCTGGATGGGATCATTCAACCTGACAAGCCCGTCGTATCTCTCACGCGGCGAGTTCGGAGCCGAGGTGGGCGTACCCCGTATCCTCGATCTGTTGCGGCGGCACGGTATCCGGGCGACCTTCTGTACGCCGGCCCACACGATGGCGACATTCCCCGAACAATTTCGAACGATCGTCGACGCGGGCCACGAGATTGCCGCGCACGGATGCTACCACGAGGCTGTTCCCACTCTGGATCCGGCAGAGGAACGGCGACTGATGGAGGTGACACTACAGCAGCATAAGAAGTACGTCGGCGTGCGGCCTCGCGGTTACCGGTCCCTGGCGTGGGACTTCACCGCGCTGACCCCGGCCCTGCTCGATGAGTTCGGATTCGATTGGGACCCGTCCCTGGGGGGGCGCGACTTTCAGCCGTACCACCCACGGCCCGTGGTCACCTCGACCGAGAGAACGGCAACACCTTTGGGGAGCCGGCCGAGTTCCTCGAGGTTCCGGTGTCTTGGTATCTCGACGATTTCCCGCCGACCGAGTACGTGCCCGGGATGAACACGGCTTCACCCCGATCAACGCGCTGCTTGAACAGTGGATCGCTCAGTTCGACTACGCCTACGCGAACGAGCCGAACGGAGTCCTGTGCCTCACGGTCCATCCACAGTGCATCGGCCGAGCGCACTACATCCGTGCTGGAATTGCGGCAGTTCGAGGTACTGAGCCTTTTCCATCTTCACCCTGAGCAGGTCAAATGAAGGGTGAGTACGGCCTGGACGAGGCTGGTGATTCGGGTGGTCGAGCACCGCAGTTTGCGGAGGAGCCGCCAGGACTTGAGGGCGGCGACGGCCTGCTCGACGAGGGCTCGGATCTTCGCGTGGGACCGGTTCACCGCCTGCTGGCCCGAGGAGAGGGTCTCCCACCGCCCCCAGCACGGGGCGCGGACCGTGCCCCCGGCACCTCGGTGTCCCTTGTCGGCCCAGCACGGGACGCCGGCCTCGGCCAGGGCGTCGATGATGCCGTGTTCGCGGGCCGCGCGGATGTCATGGACGGCGCCGGGCAGAGCCGGTGATGCCCACAGCAGCCGGCCGATGGGATCGGCGATGACCTGCACGTTCATCCCGTGCTTCTTGTGTTTGCCGGAGTAGAACGGCCGGTCCGCGGCGATGCGGTCGATCGGTAGGAGCGTGCCGTCGAGGAGGAGATAGGCCTTCGCCGACGCGATCCGCACCGCGTCGGCCAGACTGGGGGCGAGAGCCGCCAGGAGCTCGACTGCCTCGGTGACATATCGGTAGGCCGTCGTGGTGCCGACGCCGAATCCGGCGGCGAGCTGGGCATAGGTGTGTCCCACCCGGAGGTGGGCGAGGGTGAGCAGGGCCTGTCGGCCGGCGGTCAGGCGCCGCCACGGGGAGCCGATCGCGCGGCGGTGGCGCCGCAACTGCTGCGCGAGGAAGCGGAGGGCGGAGCTGGACACGCCGACGCCCGACGGGTAGACAAGCACGTGAAGCCTCTGGTGGAGACGGTTCTCTTGGTCGAAAACCCATCTACCAGGGGCTTCACCTCGTTGTCAGCCCAACTGGCCAGCCTGAGCACCAGGCTGGAAAAAGCTCACTTACGAAGACGTTCAGCGAGGTCATGCCGAACAGGACGGTGAGGTTCCACACCGTCGGTGATCTCCAGGCGTGCTTCGGGAGCACGCCGACCGGCTGCGCCTCGACCTCGAGCCGGTTGACGTGGTGGGGGTGCGGACGGTGCTCGCGGGTCCGGTCGGTGCCGATCCAAAGTGCGGCCGAGAGGGCGGCGATCACGGCCCAGCCGGCGAGGGCAGGACGCCAGCCGACCGAATGCGCGAGAGGCACCGCCAGGAGCGGCGGGTGGAGCGCCCCGAGGTGGAGCGCGATCAGGTAGACGGTGCTCATCAGAGCAAGGCGGTCGGAGAGGTACTCCCGCACCAGCGGGGGATGACGACGCCGGCGATGCCCATCCCGGCGAGCGCCACGATGGACAGCAGGAGCAGGGAACCGGTATTCCCGGCCAGACCGCGCAGGGCGACGCCGGTCGCGGTGACGAGCATCGCGACGACCGCGGTGTGTTCCAGGCCGACGCGGCGGATCATCGCAGGAGTGTGTGCGCCGAACAGGGCGAAGCACGCCGGCGGGAGCATCCCGAAGACTCCGACAGTGCCCGCACCGAAGCCGAAATCGTCGCCTATCCCGTCCAGGAGCGGTGACAGCGACGTGACGGCGGAGCGCAGATTCAGCGCGGAGACGGCGATCGCGAAAAGCGCTGTCGTGCGTCCGGCCCAGAGCGGATACCGCACGGGGCGGACCCTGCTGGTGGTGGCGGTCACCGGAGCAGCCCCAGCCTGCCGGTGAGGCGGTCGACTTGACGCCTGGGCCCAGTGAGAGCAAGGCCCAGCGGACGCCACCCTCGCTCCGGGTCTTGCAGTCGCTGGGTGTACGCGTCGTAGTCGCGCGAGGAAACGGCCGCGTCGGTGACGTCAAGCACCGTGATGCCGGGATGATCCGAGGCCTCCTGGTACAGCCGGTTGAGAGCTTCGTCGTCCGCGGCAAGCACCGGGAGCCCGATGGTGCTCATGCCGCGATGAGAGATGCCCGAGGCGTCCACGACGTCGGGTCCGACAATCCCCTCGACATGGCGCCCGACACTGATACCGAGCAGCCCGATGACGTTGGCCGCCACCCCGCGCTCCAGCCCTTCGTCGACGACGATCACCAGTTTGCCTGCCATGGAACCTCACTCATTGTCGCTTTCTCGACGGCAAGGCTACGCATGTTTCGGCTATACTGGCCCGAAACCGAAACTAGTTCGGTTGCAGGGTCTTGGGGGGGTGTTGTGGACGAAACAGATCGCACGATCGTGCGCCGGTTGCAGCAAGATGCTCGGCTCAGCAACCGGCAACTCGCCCGCGAACTCGGCGTTGCCGACTCCACCTGCCTGGCTCGGGTGGCGGCACTTCAGGACCGGGGCGTCATCACCGGTTTCCACGCCGCGGTCGATCTCGGTGGGATCGGGAGAAGTGTGCAGGCGCATGTATCGATCAAGATCCGGCCTCAAGCGCTTCCGACCGCGTCCGCCTTCTGCGACGCGGTCGCGGATCTCCCCGATGTGATCGCCGTGTACATGGTCACCGGCGAGGCCGACCTCCTCGCGCACGTCGCCGTTCCCACTACCGACGAACTGCGCGAGTTCGTTCTTCAACTCGCCCGGCGGCCCGAAATCGCCGACATCCGGTCCTCGATCATCTATCTCAGCCGACGCGCCAAGGTCATCGAGCCCGTCGATGGTCCATGAGAACGCGACGCTGCCACCCCGACCGTGAACAGGGACTCGCATGACCACGCCGGCCTTCACGTCCTCGTTGAGGCTGGAGCCGTTGCTCCCCCGGCATCGGGGGCTCCTGCTCACCATGTTCGAAGATCAACGCGTGTGGACCTACCTCGACGGCTCCCCCGCCGACGCGGAAAAGACCACCACTCGATTCATAGACGCCGCAGAGCTGAGCCGAAGCGCGACCGGGCTGGGTATCTGGACCGCGTTCCTCCGAGCCGACAGTGCGGATGGGCGGCTCCCCTCGGGCACCTTCGTCGGCATCGGCGGCGTCCGTACCCTCTCCGCTGACCTCTGGAATCTGGGGCTGAGCATCGCGCCGACCGCCTGGGGCCGCGGCTACGCGACCGAGTTGGCGACCGCGGCGGTCAATGCCGCCCAGGTCTCGTTCCCGAACCGAACCGTCACCGCTCGAACCTTGACCAAGAATGCCGGATCGGAGCGAGCGTTGATCAGCGCGGGGCTTCGGGTTGTCTGGAGAGGCCCGAGCGCCGCACACCCGGGCGAAGAAGCACGGATACTCGCGGACAGGCAACCGCGCGGGTCCGAACTCGAGTGGCTCATCCACGCTTCGTGAGAACAGCCGGGGTGAAGAGGGTGTGAGTGCGTCCGCTCAGGCGGGTCCGGATACGGCCCGACCACATCGTGGACCTTGTCGACGACATACCGATCCGTCGACGGTTCGAACGTCTCGCCGCGGTGCGGCCGCGGGCCGGAAGCCCGCCGCTTCCGCCACCGGCCCACCGCATGCGGTGTCGAACCCGCCCGCGCGGCCGCGTCCTTGTGCGACGCGGTTCGCCGCGCCGCCGGCCCAGGATGATCGGCACCGCAAAGCCCACGCCTGCGACGTGGAACGCGCCGGCGCCTGACCGCCGGCCGACAGGCCCTGCTCACCCTCGCCCACCTCCGGGTGGGACACACCTATGCCCAGCTCGCCGCCGGATTCGGCGTCGGCACCACGACGGCCTACCGATATGTCACCGAGGCAGTCGAGCTCCTGGCGGCTCTCGCCCCCAGTCTGGCCGACGCGGTGCGGATCGCGTCGGCGAAGGCCTATCTCCTCCTCGACGGCACGCTCCTACCGATCGACCGCATCGCCGCGGACCGGCCGTTCTACTCCGGCAAACACAAGAAGCACGGGATGAACGTGCAGGTCATCGCCGATCCCATCGGCCGGCTGCTGTGGGCATCACCGGCTCTGCCCGGCGCCGTCCATGACATCCGCGCGGCCCGCGAACACGGCATCATCGACGCCCTGGCCGAGGCCGGCGTCCCGTGCTGGGCCGACAAGGGACACCGAGGTGCCGGGGGCACGGTCCGCGCCCCGTGCTGGGGGCGGTGGGAGACCCTCTCCTCGGGCCAGCAGGCGGTGAACCGGTCCCACGCGAAGATCCGAGCCCTCGTCGAGCAGGCCGTCGCCGCCCTCAAGTCCTGGCGGCTCCTCCGCAAACTGCGGTGCTCGACCACCCGAATCACCAGCCTCGTCCAGGCCGTACTCACCCTTCATTTGACCTGCTCAGGGTGAAGATGGAAAAGGCTCACTCAGAGCCATCGCGCGTGAGGGCTCCCTTGCGGCGGCCGCGCGGTCCCTGCACCACGGTCAGCCGACCGTCGACCACCATCTTGCCTCGCTGGAATCCCACTTCAGGGCCCCACTGGTGCACCGTGGCCCGCGCGGAGCGCGTCTGACCGAGGTCGGCCGGTCGGTGCTGCCGCATATGGAAGCCGTGCTGAGTCGGGTGGGGCTGATGGAACAAGAGGCCAGCGCCCTGGTTGAGCACGGCGCCATGTCCCTGCGCGTCGCGACCTTCCCGACGGCCGGCGCACTGCTGCTGCCGTCGGCGGTCCGGCAGCTGGCCGGCCAGGGTGTGAAGGTCTCAATCGTGGAAGGAGAGCTGCCCAGCGTCGTGGACGCGCTGCGCGCCGGCAGCGTGCACATCGCTTTGGTGTACTCCCAGCCCGGCGACCCACTGGATCTGGGGGAGGGGTTCGTACTGCGTCCCCTGCTCGAAGCCCCCCTTCTGCTGGCGTTGCCGGCCGGTCACCACCTGGCTGCCTTGGACAGCGTCCCGCTGGACCGGCTCCGCGACGAGGGCTGGATCATGGGCGCGAGCGACTGGGACCCGTGTGACCGAATGCTGAGCCGGGCCTGCGCGCAGAGAGGATTCGAGCCGGTGCGAGTCATGCGCACCGACGACTACGCGATCCTCAAGGGCTTCGTCGCGACGGGTCTCGCGGCCGCCCTGATCCCGCGGCTTGCTCTGACGGGATATGAGTCGGAACTCGACCTCGCCATCCGGCCCGTCGACGGGTCGGTCCTGGCCCGGCAGGTGAGTGTGGCCATGCTCCGCTCCACCGTCTCCGGGCCCGCCGGGAAGCTGTGCGAAGAGCTGGAAGTCAGGGCACAGCGGATTGTCGCAACGTGGCACAACGGGACCGGTTGACGCCTGCCGTGCCGGACCGGCACGGCCGCGGGGCATGACCAGAACCGCCATAGAGAGTATGGCGACCTCCAGGTATTTCCAGGCTTCTCTTCGCTACTGCCTTCCGGCCACACTGTCGGCATGAGCTGGGAACCCGCCGGGAACCAGCGAACTCCCGAATGCCACTTGAGAGGTGATCGCCCGATGACCGGCTTCGTCGGTGTGAGGAACATGATTCGCTGGCTTACCGCACAGGGAGTCGCCCCGACCCTGACCGGGATGGCGGAAGCAATAGAGAAGGACTTTCGGCGGTGGCCGGTGTTCAACAAGACGGAGCGCGTGGCCAGCCATACGCCGTTCGGCGTCATGGAATTGATGCCGATCGCGGACCCGGACCTCTATAGCTTCAAGTACGTCAATGGCCACCCGCTCAATCCCGTGCGCGGGTACCAGACAGTGACCGCCTTCGGGGTGCTCGCCAATGTTCACAATGGATATCCCGTCTTCATCGCCGAGATGACCATACTGGCGGCGCTACGGACCGCCGCCACATCGGCCATGGCGGCTCGTGCGCTGGCACGTACGGATTCGATATCCAGGTATGCCCCTCCGGGCAGGAGGCCGTTCGCGGCGCGGACATCATCACGACGTGCACCGCGGACAAGACGCATGCGATACTGCTGTACAGTGCGGATGTCTCCCCAGGGGTCCGCATCAACGCACCCGGCGGTGACTGCCCAGGAAAAACCGAACTCGATCCAGAGATCCTGCGCCGCGGTACGGTGTTCGTCGAATCCGAGCCCCAGACGCGTATCGAGGGGGAGATCCAGGCACTCCCCGGGACGTTTCCGGTCACCCCTTTGTGGAAGGTTCTCGCGGGTGAGGCGGAGGGCCGGACCGCCGAAAATGAGATCACCGTCTTCGACTCGGTCGGATTCGCGATCGAGGACTACTCGGCCCTGCTGTACCTGTATGAAAGCGTCAGCGGCGGCCCTCTGTGCGAGGAGATCGATCTCGTCGCCGACCCGGACGACCCGAAGGATCTCTTCGGTTTCGCTCTCGCGGCGAGCCCGGTGTCCCAAGCGGCCACCGGTGACCCGGCGGTGACCGTGCGTCAGGCATCGGGGCTGGCTTGTGCTGGAAGCCCGATGTGGCCACACTTGGGCGAGTGCTGAACTACGGACAGGCGGTTGGCGACGCGGGCGTCGCACGTCGAATGCGTAAGGTCTTCCGTCGGCTTCCTCCGAGTGTCCGTAAAGACCCGGTAAGGATGGCCGAGGTTTACGGGAATAGGCTTTTCGATGTGCAGCTGCGGAGGGTCCGGGATGAAGCGAGCTTCGTCCGGTCCAACTTCAGCGTTGGGCTGACCATCGACAGCGGAAAATTCGAGGATCTCACCAAGCGTACTACTCTCATCTCGGACACCCTGCTTCTGTCTCATGGATGGACCGCTCCTTACCGCGAGGTGGGGGAGCACAACCCCACCGAATGGGGAGTGATGATGGGAGCGGCGAACGAGGTACGAACGCGTCAATACACGTTGCCGCGGGAGGGCGATGGGCATTGGCGCCATAGGCAGGTGAACTACACCGCCCTTTCCTATGGCATGCACTGCCCCGACCTGGCGGCCCTCGGCACCTGGCTGCTTCACGCCGAGCCGCTGCTCAAAGCCGGACTTGCCTGGTATCTCCCAAGCTATTCCACCCGTGGGCAACAAATGGTCCAAGGAGTCAGGCAGCCCCCGCAGGCGGTCCAGCAGGTAGCAGCGGTTGACTACATCATCAGGAACGGGAGGCTGATCGACCCTTCGGAGTCGAACCCGGTCAAGGACCGGCTCATCCGCCCCGTCCTGGAAATCGACCTGCCGTTCATCGAGGGTGTCACCCTCAAGGACTTCAGCAAGATCACTACAGCGGAGTTCGACTCATACAGAGGGTTTCGTAATTTTCTGCGCAGCAGTTTTCTATCCATGGATCAGGCGCTCAACGGGGAGCAGACTCAGATTGAGCTGACCAAACTGCGTCTGGAGATCGAAGACCAGGTGCAGGCGATGCGGGTCGAATTCCTTGCAGCCAGAAGAAAGAGGGTATGGGCGGTGACTGGAGCTGTGGCTGCATCGACGGCGGCCTTGCTCATTGCCGTGAACGGCTCGGTTCTCGAACGTGTACTCACGACTCTCGGATTCACCACCGCGGGGACCTTTTGGGGAGCCATTACGGCCAGAGTTGAAAATAGCCCTCACGTGATGAAGAGCGGGAAGTGGTACTACGTATGGATCCTTTCCAAGAAGAGTAGCGCGCTGTGACGGTAGGGCCCGCCGCAGACAGACCTCAGACACGAGGTCCCGGCGCGGACGTCAGGTGGCATGCGTTTCAGGACGGAACAGACGGTGCCGGGCGATGAGTTCGACGGTCACCGCGACGGCAATGGACTGGACCGCCATCAGGGCGATCAGGACGAACAGCTGAACGGCCCCGGCCATGAGCGGGCTCGCTCCACCCAGGAGCATGCCCACGAACGCCCCGGGAAGCGTCACCAGCCCGACCGTGCGCGTCTGGTCCAGGCCCGGCAGCAACGCGTCGGACGCGGCCGGCCGTGCGATCTCCAATCGCGCATCCCGGTCGAGCAGACCCAGAGCCATCGCCGCTTCGACCTCGCCACGCCGGAGCTCCAGCTCATCGAGGGCGCGTCGGCCCGCGAGCACCGTCACCGTCAGGGCGCCGCCGATGAGGATGCCACTGATGGGGATGAGGACGAGACCCTTCGTGGGAACGAGGCCCGTCAGAAGCAGAGCGGCTACCGTGGGGACGACTCCGGCGGCGATCGGTGCGGCCGTCAGCCACCAGGTGCGGTTGCTCGTCAGCCGTCGGCCCGCGGTGCGCACGGCGACGCCGAACATCACGACCAGGAACGCGGCCAGCCCCGCCGAGCTGGTGACGGCCCAGGTGATGACCAGGGACACAGCGGCGAGCTGCGCCGCCGCGCGTACGCCCGCAACCGCGATCTCCCGGGATCGGTTGACCGAGTGATTGGGAGACAGCCGGAACCAGTAGGCGACGCCTGCGGCCACGGCAAGCAGCATTATCAGCAGCACGCCGAGGGTGAGGTTGACCGGCAGTAGGGATCTCGCGCTCAGCGTCACGTGCCTCACCGTAATTGCCGCGAGTGGCGCGCGACAGGCCGTCACGCGCTCCGCACCTCGCCCCCACGCAGGGGCGGGCCGTCGTCGCTCCGCGCGCCCAGCCCGACGCGAGCTCGTTCGCCCGTAAAGCGTCTCCACGACATGAGCGGAGCCCGGGATCGCCCGGAAAGGTCCGGCGACTCGGGAGGGGTCCCGCGGCAGGACCGTACCGTCTGTGACGGAGGTGGGGCATGGCCGGATGGGGCGCGACGGAGTGGGGCATGGCGCGAGAGCCAAGAGGTGGACGGCTGCGGCAGGTGGTGAGCGTCGGGATACTGGTGGCCTTGGCAGGGTGTTCCGGTGCCTCGGACGACTCGGACAAGGAGTCTCCCCAGGAGGCAGCCACGGCGCGGAAATCCCCCGTGACCGCTTCGCGTTCGCCTTCACCTTCTCCGTCCCCGACGCCGAGCGCCGACTCGATCGCTCAGGCATGCGGTGATACGCGGTTCGACGCTGACGATGTCCTTCCCTGGAATCCGGCGGCGCCTGCCTACACCGGTGGCGGAACGCACACCGTCACCCTGTTCAAGGGCGGTCCCGACTTCGACGAATCGGACACGGAGTCGGATGCCGAAGCCGATGACGAGCCGAAGCTGCCTGACAAATGGGCTTCTTCCAGTGATCCGGAGCTGATCGTCTGCGAATTTCTGGCGAAGGAATCCGTGGGTGGCCAGCTGATCACATGCGAGTACGAGGAGCTGGGTGGTGACGGATCTGTCAGCACCCGTGTGCCGGTGTACTCGGCGGCATACAGCTATCGGGTGCTCGAGGCCAGGACAGGCCGGTTGGTGGATACGTTCAACCTGAGCGGTTCAGTGAGTGCTTGGGATTCCTGCCCGGTCGAGCAGGGCGACATCGCGTCCAGTGACGCGGCGTATCAGCACGTTTCCAGCCGTGACTTGACAAAACGGCTGCGTTCCCTGGCCGAGGGGCCCACGGGGGACTGAGGTGAAGGGCCGGGCCAAGGCCCGGCGACCCTCCTCGTCACTGGCGCGGTCGACTAGGTCATCCGGCTCGTGCAGACGGCGACGGACCTTTGCGTAGCCGTGGGGAATGCCTGACTTGCCCCGCACCGGCGTCGGCGACGGGCACCTCGGCGCGTGCCGCAGCCAGGCCATGAACAGGCCCAGGTGACGGGCGCGGACCGTCCAGGCCGGCCGTTACCCCTGCCGAGGCTGTCCCGCCCGGGCGAGTGGACCCGCCCGACGCGACAGCGCACGACACACTTCACACCCAGCGGAGGTGGGCGCGGTCCGGCCCGCGGGGTGCTGGAGTGCGGTGCCGATGCCGAGCGCGTCGAGCTGCGGGCCGGGATCGCCGCGGCATGCCTCATCGGGCAGGGCCCGCGGGGCGACAGCGGCAATGAGGAATCCGTCACGGTCGTCGTGCCGGTCCAGAAGCCGGTCCAGAAGGACGAGCTGGGCGCCGTCGGGGGTCGGTGCGGATGACGCGGAGGTGCTCGTCGGCGAGGTGGCGCAGTCGCCGGGCGGTGCAAGGGGTCGGACCCGCACGCCCACGTGGCCTGCTCTGGCGGGGTCAGCGTTCGGGCTCCGGATGGACCGTGGAACTGGTCGTGGCGGTGCGCTGCATGAGGCCGCCCAGGATGAGGGTGAGGCCCGCTTCGAATGCCGCTTCATGGTCGAGGACCGGGACATCGGCCGGCAGGTCCTCCTTCGGACCTGTATCCGCCTGCTCCTCCAGCACGCAGCCGACCGTGTACCGGCTGGCGGCCAGCATCGCCATTTGTGCGTCCTTCTCGGGAATGCCGGAGGTGACGAGGAAGGTCATCTTGCGCCGGATCCGGTCGAGGTCGCTGGCCGGGGTGGTGCCGGCGTGGAGGCGCGCGCCGTCACGGCGCTGCAGCAGGGTGCGCCGGAAGCTGCGCGAGTTCTCCAGGAACCACTCGCGCCAGTCGTCCTCGGGCGACGGGAGCGGCGCGCTGGCGTGAGGGGCCATGGCGGCTTCCGCCATGGCCGCCAAGAGGTCCTTCTTGGTCCGGAAGTGGTAGTAGAGCGACGGCTGCTCGACGCCCAGGCGCTTGGCCAACCGCCGGGTGCTGACGGTTTCCAGTCCCACTTCGTCGAGCAGATCCAGCGCCTCGGTGACGACGGTCTCACGGTTCATCTTGGTCACGTTGACAATCTATCGGTGATAGAAGACTCTGGAAGGAAATCAATCACCGATAGATTTTGGAATGGCCGTCATGACGGACAAGATCACGAAGCGTTCTCTGCGGGTTCTCGTCGCAGGTGGCGGCGTCGCCGGGCAGGCGCTGGCTTTCTGGCTCACCCGCGGTGGTCACCAGGTGGCGGTCGTCGAGCGCTACCCGGCGCTGCGCGCCTTGGGCGCGCAGGTCGACCTGCGCGGGCAGGGCATCGAGGCGGTCGAACGCATGGGGCTGCTGAACACCGTGCGCAGTCAGCTGGTGGACGAGGCGGGCGTCGCGTTCGTCGATTCCCGCGGGAGGCCGAAGGCGACGATCATGGCGAACACCTCCGGCAAGGGCCGACAGACCCTCACCTCGGAGTACGAGATCATGCGCGGCGACCTGGTCCGCATCCTCCACGACGCGACCAAGGACGACACCGAGTACGTCTTCGGCAAGAGCGTGGACGGCTTCGACCAGGACGAGCACCACGTCACCGCCCATTTCTCGGACGGGACCTCCGGCGAGTACGACCTGCTGGTCGGCGCGGACGGACAGGGCTCACGCATCCGGCGGGCGCTCCTTCCGGAGGGGGGCGACCCGTACTGGCGCGTCGGCATCCACATGGCCTACTGGTTCGTCCCGCGCATCGCCTCCGACAGCAACATCCGCGACACCTACATGGTCCCGGGCGGCCGACAGATCATGCGGCGCAGCCACAACGCGACCGAGACTCAGGTGTACTTCGTGATGCGCGAGGAATCGGCGGAAGCCTCCGCGATCCACCGCGCTCCCGTCGAGCGGCGGCAGGAGTTCTGGGCCGACCGCTTTCGCGACGCCGGCTGGCAGGTCGAGCGCTTCGTCGAGGGCATGAAGACGAGCCCGTTCTTCTACTCCCAGGAGATCGCCCAGGTGCGCACCGATACCTGGTCCAAGGGCCGCGTGGCCCTGGTCGGCGACGCCGCGCACTGCGCCTCTCCCTACAGCGGCATGGGCGTCTCCGGCGGTCTGGTCGGCGCCTACGTCCTGGCCGGTGAGATCAACCGGCACGCCGATGACCTGCCCACCGCCCTGGCAAACTACGACCGCGTCCTGCGGCCCTTCGTCAACGAGATCCAGGCCGAGGTGAACCCCCGCCTGCTGCGCGTGGGCATGCCCATGAACCAGCACGCGATCAGCGCCTTCCAGAGCGCTACCGCGCTGGCCTGCTTCTTCCGCATCCCCGACCTGGTAGCGCGGTTCTCGAAGGAGGACCGCGGCGGCGGCTGGCAGCTCCCGGCGTACCCCGTCCCGGTCGCAGCCGCGTAGGGGCGACGACGGCAACCTCGGCATCAAGTGCGGAGTGCACGGGGAATCTGCTCAGAAGCCCGTCGACCGAGCACTACACGTCGATCGCGGCCGACCGACTCGGCAACGGGTAATCACACTGACATCCGGGCTGATAAGCCGTACGGGGTACCTCTGTGTGCTCGCGCACTCTTCTGGGCTTCGCATCAGTAGCTTGGTGAGCGGATGCCCTGCTGGGCGGCGTCGTCGGTTCGGGAGGAGCGTGCCATGCACAGGTTTTCCGTTGTTGCGGCAGCAGCCGCAGGAGCCATCGGCGTGACCCTGGGAAGCACCGCTGTGGCAGAGCAGCCAGGGGCCCGGCCGGCCGAGCGCTATCTGAACCTCCATCAGTGCGTCTACGTCGGCAGCGGCGGGCACTACACGAACGTGCTACCGAACACGGCGAATGCCGCCTTCAACACGGGCACGAACGTCTCCAGCACGCCGGACACCGTGCTCTCCTGCGGTCCGGGGGACGGGGGCTGGAGGCCGACGCCCGCCAACTCCGCGGTGAGGGCCTTCGATCTCACCGCCGGCCGGTACCTGAACGTGCATCAGTGCGTGTACTTCTCTCCCGGGCAGCACTACACAGCGGTGCTCCCGAACACCCCGAATGTCAACTTCAACACCGGCACCAACGTCTCCAACACGGCCGATACGAAGCTGAACTGTGGCCCTGGTGGGGGCGGCTGGCGGCTGCTCCTGGCCAACTCCGTCGTCGAATCGTTCGACCTGGCCGACAACCGGTACCTCAACCTGCACCAGTGTGTGTGGACTTCGAGCGGGCAGTACTACATGGGCCTCCTGCCCAACAGTCCCAATGGCAACTTCAATACCGGTACCAACGCGTCGCGCACAGCCGACAGCGCGTTGAACTGCCGCTCTGGCGGCGACGGTTGGGCTCTCGACGGCGTCAACTCGGCATATCGCCCCTTGGGCAGTTGAGCCCGGAGCCGCAAGCCCATCCAGGCTGAGCAGGATGCTCCGAAGCCGGTGATCGGATTCGCCGGCTTCCTCCGCCGGGCCGTCGGGCGCCGTCTCTGCCGGCCTCACCTTGCCGTGGAGTTCCGGAGCTGTCGAAGGACACGTAAATCGCGTGAAAACGCTCAAGCGAGCCATGCACGGCCGTACCTCGTTCGAACTTCTCCGAGCCCGGGTCCTCACCCAGCCACGACCGTCACGGAACCGCGGCCAGTGATCAGTCGTGCCGCGATTCGCCGGCAGCCGAGCGACGACCTCCGATGGAGGCGACCAATGCGTCTGCCACGATCGCCGCATCTGCTTCTGCAACATCTGCCGGGTATTCCGGCAGCAGATCGTCCCAGACGGGCATCCATGATCCGTGCAGTTGGGTCTGTCCCTCGGGCCGGGCGAAGAACCAGATGTGCAGGTGTGCGCCGCCATCTCCGATGCGGTAGACGTGGGCTCGCGAAATGTGTGGCAGGGCCTGCACGTGGCGGACGATGTGAGTGGACAGGACCCCCAGCTCGGCTGCCAGCTCATCGGGCAGGTCGGCCATGTCATAGTGCTCACGCGGATGCAGCATGAGCACCAGCGGCACACCGACTCCCGTGATCCGGGTGAGCCGCCAACTGCCGTTGAACCAGATCCCATCGCTTCGGTCACGGCACGCCTCGCAGTTCGACGGGTCCTCGCCGTGTCGCGGAGGCTCTGGCAGAACCGGAGGGCGCAGCGGCGCGACGCGCAATCCGTCCGGTTCGAACGGGCTGATGTCCCACCGTGCCATGCGCGCGAGCGGGAGCCGACGCTCACCATCCGCAGCGGCAAGCGCATGGTCGTAGAACTCGTCAGGTCGTAAGGCCATGGCCCGAAGGTTAGTTCGGCATGGACACCCAGTGAGGGCCGGGGTGACCTGACTCCTCCCTGGTGTTGTGCGCACGATCCTGGTTGTGGATGACCTGCGGATTCACGAAATCGCGGCCAGAGCCCAATGCGGAGTGCATGCCGCTCGCTCCTACTGCTGGAGCTCCATGACATCGGCGACCACGCAGCTGACGTTGTCGGGGCCACCGGAGGCGTTGGCGAGGGCGATGAGTTCGCGGACGGCCTGCTCGGGTTCGCTGATCTCGGCGAGCACTCGGTGGATGTCCCGGGTCGGCACGACGGTCGACAGGCCGTCGGAGCAGAGCAGATATCGGTCTTCCCGCTGGGCGTCGTGGAGGCGCATGTCGGGGGTGGTGTCGGCTCCTTGGCCCAGGGCCCGGGCCAACAGCGACCGCTGAGGGTGGGAGGCGGCTTCTTCCGGGCTCAGGCGTCCTTCGTCGACCATCGACTGGACCATGGTGTGGTCGTGGGTGATCTGGAACAGTTCTTCGTTCCGTAGGAGGTAGACGCGGGAGTCGCCGATGTGGACGAGGGCCAGCTGCGATCCGGTCCAGAGCATCGCGGTGAGTGTCGTGCCGGTGCCTTCGGCCGAAGATCCGCTCGCGGAGAGGGAGTTCACGGCCTGCTTGGCCTGTTCGATGACGTCTTCGAGGAGGTTGAGGAGGTTGCCGGCCGGGATGCTGTCGGTTTCGAGGTGCTTGAGTGCGTCGATGGCGGCTGCGCTGGCGGGGGCTCCTTGGCTGCCGCAGCCGTCGGCGACGGCGAGCAGCCGGGGTCCGGCGTAGGCGGTGTCCTGGTTGCTCTCGCGGACGAGGCCCGTGTCGGACAGAGCGGCGTAACGGATTCCCAGGGGCTTGGCGGTCGGGGACATGGCGGGGTCCTTCCGTGACAGGTGGTCGATGAGGAAGGTGGCCAGGTTCCGCCGTGCGGCGGTGTCGGCCTCGACCTGGGCCCAGAACGCGCGGACCTCCTGGGCTGCCGCGGCTGCATTCAGCGTTTGGACGTGCTGGATGCGGGCCAGGGGCATTCCCAGGCGGCGGAGCCAGGCGACCAGTCGGGCCTGGTCCAGCTGTTCCGGTGCGTAGTGGCGGTAGCCGGTCACCGGGTCGACGCGGGCGGGGGTCAGCAGGCCCAGTTCGTCGTAAAGACGCAGTGCCTTCGGCGACAGCCGGGACGCCTTCGCGAACGCCCCGATGGTCAGTAACCCCATGCTCGTTCCTCCTCATGCCGAGCGCGTCGCCCGGCTCCACTGATGCTGTGGGCTCCCCCAAGGTGAAGGTCAACCAAGTTTTCTGCTCGGCCCCGTCCGATGGTTCTCCCACTCAGCCGGCCTGGGCTCGTTCGGCCTGGGCCTTGGGGCCCAGCGGGGCCATGGCGCTCTGCCCTGGGTCCGCGAAGAGGGAGCGTGCGTACTCACGGCGGGTGAAGCCGAGCCCGGCGTAGAAGTCCGTCAGCTCCGGTTCGTGGTGGCGCACAGGACGGCCGCGCCCAGCTTCCCGGCCGGGTGCGAGCCCGCCACCTTCTCCCCTTCGGCGACCAGGGCGCGTCATGGGCAGTCGGGGTGCTTCGCGAGCCGGCGGGTGGCTGCGTCCAGTGCGCGGTCGCGGCTGGTGCCGATGTCCTGGGGCTCGACGAGGAACTCCTCGTCCGGCGGGATCGGTCCGTCGTAAGTGCGTCCGGTTCGATCCGCCGCCGAGCTGTCCCCTTCGGCATGAACAGTGACCGCCGCGCCGGCGAGGCCCAGCCGCTACGCCGATACCCGGCCCGGGCGCCGCGGAAGTTCCGCCGATGAGTTTCCGGCGGTTGTGCGGTCTACCCGTCGACGAAGGGAGCGCACCATGCGCAAGATCATCGTTTGCACGTTCCTGACGCTGGACGGCGTCATGCAGGCGCCGGGCGGTCCGGACGAGGACGCTCAGAGCGGCTTCGAGCACGGCGGCTGGCAGAAGCCGGTGGCCGACGACGAGGTCGGCACGGCCATCGCCGGTTGGTACGAGTCCTCTGACGCGATGCTGCTCGGCCGCAAGACGTACGAGATCTTCGCGTCATACTGGCCGACCGCCGATCCCGACAACCCGTTCACCGATCGGATGAACAGCATGCACAAGTACGTGGCGTCTCGGACCCTGACATCCGTCGAGTGGCAGAATTCCACGCTGCTGGAGGGCGACATCGTCGATGCCGTACGCAAGCTGAAAGCGTCCGACGACGGCAACATCAACGTCGTGGGCAGTGGCGACCTCGCCCAGACCCTCATGCGGCACGACCTCGTCGACGAGTACCGGCTGACCATCCATCCGGTGATCATCGGCACCGGCAAGCGGCTGTTCGCCGACGGAGCGATCCCCACTGCTCTGGAGCCGGTCAGCGTCTCGACGACGAGGGGCGGCACCATCGTCGGCGTCTACCGGCCGAGCGGTAAGCCCGGCTACGACAGCTATTAGGCAGTTTCGCGCCCCCAGTAGCGGGGGACGCGCAGGCGGGGCTGAGTGGGGCTGACGACAGCTTCCTCGGACGGATTCCGGAAGCGGTCAGAGCCGCTCGCTGCCCGTATGGTCGCGCGCACCCGCGCATATGACACTCTGGCCGCATGATGTGGAACGGTGATGAGTACCAGTCCCGGTTCGACCGCATCGCCGCCGAAGGAGGGGACGTCCACGGTGAGGCCGCGCTGGTCCGCTCCTTCCAGCCCACCACGGTCCTCGACGCGGGTTGCGGTACCGGCCGGGTGGCCATCGAACTGGCCCGTCACGGGATCGACGTGGCGGGTGTGGACACCGACGAGTCGATGCTCGCCACAGCCCGGCGGCTGGCCCCGGAGATCCGCTGGTATCTGCAGGATCTGATCAACCTCGACCTGGGGTTGTCATTCGATGTCGTGGTGCTGGCGGGTAATGTCCCTCTGTTCACCCCACCGGGAACGGAGCAGGCCCTGGTGGCTGGAGCGGCGGCCCACGTGCGTCCGGCCGGGCGTCTCGTCGCGGGTTTCGCCCTGGACCGCGGTTACACCCTGGACGACTACGACGCGCAATGCCGTGCGGTGGGCCTCATCGTTGAGGCCAGGTACGCGACTTGGGCTCGCGACCCTTACGCCGACGGGAACTATGCCGTTTCCGTGCATATCAGGCCCTAATGCTCTGTGCCGCTGGAAAATGCGATTCGATGCTGTGCACTGCGGCGATGCCGTTCGGTCAGGCAGCCTGGCGGTACTCGTTCACCAGGCTACCGAGAGCGGGCCGTCGATCGATTCGATGGGCCTTGAAGTCGGGGACGTTGTCCAGGGCGGGTGGTTCGATACCGTCACCGTCCGGGGGCAGTTGCTCCCGGGACTGTGGGGGCGGTGCCGGATGTACTTGGTCAGCACGTTCACGGCATGCGCCTCGTCGTCGAAGATTGCCCGTGGCATCTCACGGCCCCGGCGAAATCTGTGATCCCCCCAAATGTCATGCCGAAGTACGCTGGTCGAGCCGCGTCGACAACTGCTTCCGGGAGCGAGTGACCATGGACCCGTCAGTATTTGGCACGAAGCTGGCTTCCAGTCTCGTCGCGCCACTGGTGCGTAGGCTGTTCGTACGGGAAGGGCCCGGGGCGGGGCTGGTGCAGCGGCCGGTGCGAATGTCCGGGCTGGTGTCATTCAGGGGAGAGAAGCGGACTCTCGGCGAGACGGAGTTGCGGGGGCTCGTGCGGGAGCTGGTGGATCGCGCGGCACGTGAAACTCGCGAAAGCCCGCTTGATGGGGCGGAGTTGGAGGCCGTCACAGATGCCCTGGAGCTGACCGTGCTTGCTTTGGGCGATCTCGATCTCGACGACGCACAAGCCGTACGGCTCGGCCATGAGAAGCTCGCCGCGCGGCTGTATGCACAAGCGGGTGGTAAAGAGCTCGTACGTTTCCTCAGCGAAGATTCCGTCTCGCTGTACTCCGAACTGCTGAATAGCTCGTCCCTGCACATCCTGCACTTCTTCGCCCAGCGCTCGACCTTCGTGGCACGCACGCTTGTCGAACAGAGTCGGCAGCTGGAAGAACTGATCACCCGCACCGATGTGCTCACCGAGCGCTTAGCCTCTCGCAGCGGGCAGGACGCGGCATTCGAGGAGCGCTACGCACGATTCATCGCGGCCAAGCACAGCCGCGTGACGATTTACGGGATTGATCTGAACGAGTCCCGTGACTGGCCCCTGGACACGGCATACCTCAGCCTGGAAGCGACCCGGGACACCGAGCACCGGGCAGTGCCCGACCCCGCCCTCGACCTCGCCAGCGATGCGGGCATCGCGGTCCCAGAGCGCTGGCTGCCGTCCGCTCCGCAGCCTGTCGAACAAGCATTGGCCAGCAGCGAGCGGGTACTGCTGCGTGGCGTCGCTGGCTCCGGCAAGACCACACTTGTCCAATGGCTGGCCGTTAGCACCGCCCGTCAAGAACGGCTCACAGGTGAACTGGTTCACCTGATGGGCCGCGTGCCCTTCGTCCTGCCGTTGCGCACCCTGATGCGCGGTGACGCCACGCTGCCTGTTCCGGGCGACTTCCTGAACGCCGTGAGTTGCCCGCTCGCGGGATCCCAGCCGGCCGGCTGGGCCGACCGAGTTCTCTCCGGTGGGCGTGGGCTCCTCCTGGTGGACGGTATGGACGAGGTGCCAGAGCAGGAGCGCACCCGCACCCGACGGTGGCTGTCCGACCTCCTGGCCGCTTTTCCGGACAACCTGTGGCTGGTCACATCCCGCCCGTCCGCCATAAGTGAGGAATGGCTGGGCAGCGAGAACTTCACCGAACTCACCCTGTCCTCGATGAGCCGCGGCAACGTCACCGTCTTCATCCGTCGATGGCATGAAGCAGCGGGAGCCGATCATGCGATGGCCACGGCGCTGCTGGACGCCATCCGCACCAAGCAGGAGCTCGGACGGCTGGCGACCAACCCATTAATGTGCGCCCTGATCTGTGCCCTGCATCGTGAGCGCCGTGGCTTCCTGCCCCGCGGCCGCAAGGCCCTGTACGACGCCGCGCTGTCCATGCTCCTGGAACGGCGGGACCGTGAACGCGATCTGACCGTGGAATTGGACGAGGAGTCCCAGGTCGAACTGCTCCAGCGGCTTGCCTACTGGATGATCCGCAACGGACGTGCCGAGATGGACCGGGCGGACGCCGTGCACCAGTTGGAACGGCTGCTGCCGTCCATGCCATACGTCGCCGCACAGGGCTCCGCGGAGGAAATCCTGCGCCACCTGCTCGTCCGGTCGGGTCTGTTGCGCGAACCGGCCGCCGAGGCCGTGGACTTCGTGCACCGCACTTTTCAGGACTACTTGGGCGCACGGGCGGCGGTGGAGGAGCGTGACTTCGACGTGCTCGTCCAGCACGGCCATCTGGACCAATGGGAAGACGTGCTGCGCATGGCCGTCGCCCACGCGCGCCCGGACGAGCGAGCCCGGATTCTACGAGGTCTGGTAGAGCGCGGGGACCGGGAGCCGAATCATCGTGCTCGGCTCCATCTGCTGGCGACGGCGTGCCTGGAACACGCCCCGAAACTGGATCCGGCCGTACGCGCGGACGTGGAACGGCGGGCTGGTGAGCTGATTCCGCCGCGTAGTTTCCCGGAGGCGAAGGAACTCGCCCAGATCGGTCCCATCGTGTTGGAGTTGCTGCCCGGGCCGGATGAGGTCGCCAACGATCTTACGGCGGCCTCCGTCGTCACGGCCGCAAGCCTGATCGGTGGGGATTCCGCGCTGCCGTGCCTGGCTCGATATCTGCAGCACGGCAGTGGATTCGTGCATCATCGGCTGGGTTTCTACTGGGATCGGTTCGACACCGATGCGTACGCGAGCGAGATCGTCTGTCATCTGCTGGACAAGACGGACGTAGTCATCGTCATTCGTACATCGGAAGAACTCGCGGCGCTCAGCCGACTGGGAGGCCACGGAAGGGTCGAATTGATGGGCGACTTCAGTCCGGCCCAGATTGTGGCCGCCTTCGAAGATCGACAGTTGAAAAGCCTCAGGCTGACGAAGAACACCTCCGTCACCGATCTGGCCTTCCTGAGGAGCCAGGAGAGTCTGCGGGAGTTATACCTCGAAGGATGCCCGAAGCTCTCCTCTCTGGCGCCACTGACGCGGCTTCCCCTGGAGCGGCTGGTCCTGACCGACCTGCCGGGGATCACGGATCTGAACCCGCTACACCGGCTCACCCAGCTGAAGATGCTCAGCTTGCGCACGGGGTCGAAGTGGCGAGGACTTGAGGTCGTGCCGCATGAATCCCCCCTGGACTGTCTGTTCCTCCCGGAAGACGCCCGTGAGTTGACCGCTCTGGCCGACTTCTCCGGACTGTGCCAACTCGGACTGGACTTGGCTGTCCCGCCCACCAAGGAAGAATGGCAGGCAGTCGCGCACCTGGAGAAACTGAGAATCCTGAGCCTGAATTGTGCCGAACTCGCCACGCTCGCTGCCACCGGTGTCCTTCTCCAGGGGGTTGAGACCGTCTTTTTGATGGCACACCACGAGAGGCCGGATCTGGGGCCGGTCTGCACAGCGTTCCCTGCGCTCACCTGGCTCGCTGTGTACGACACCGATGAGGTCGACTTGGCTCCCCTGGCCGCACATCCTGAGCTGCGCCGCGTGACTACCCCGCCCGCCTGCCGCATCCTCCATGCCGACCGGCTGCCGGACACGATCCAGGTCAACCCCCGAAGTACCGGGGAGTAGGAAACGTGATACAGCCCACGGTCCTGAGACGACCGGTGGTCGTGCTGTCGGTCGGCTGGGGGCAGAGACCCGGGCGAACGGCGGGTCGGTACGCAGCACGGGTCCACGCCCATGATGGGCGTCAGCTGCTGGTCGTCATCCAGACGGGGTACTCGGCAGCCTCGACTCCGTCCGGTCTTTCGATCCAGGACGGTACTCCGACGAAAGAGCGCCACGGCGGGATCGGCGAGGGTGCGATAGGTACGGTCCCAGACACACTGTGAGCCAAGGGCCTCACTGGTCGTCGGCCGCGCGCTTGTCCCGGAGGGGCCGTAGGCTGCCAGGCAGGCCGGGGAGCTGGAAGGAACGCCTGTCCGGCGCCGGGGTCCAGGAGAACACCTCCAGCAGCTCCTCGGGCAGGTCCACCCTCGGCAGCATCGCATTCACTGCGGCCCGCCACTCCAGCAGGGAGGCCGGTTCGGGTTCCGGCTCAGGGACCGCGAAGTGCAGGCGGCCGTGGTCGTCGAAGACGATCTGCGCGTTGTCCGGGACCCGGGCGACGACCTCCCGGTAGGTACCCTCCAGCAGCGCGGCCGGATGCCCGCCCGCCTCCCTGGGCAGGTTCAGCGAGGCAAGCACGGTCCGCCTTGTCTGCTGCCACGCCTGGCCGGCCAGCAGCCACTCCCAGGGTTACGACTACCGGCACCTTCGACGATGGCTTGCTTCCCGTGGCATCCGGCACTGCCTCGCCCGCAAGGGCATCGAGTCGTCCCGGCGTCTGGGCCCGCACCAATGGGTCGTGGAGCGGACTATGTCCTCACTGTCCGGCTGCCGTTGCCTGCACCGCCGTTACGAGCGCAAGCCGGGACACCTCCTCGCCTTCACCATCATCGCCGCGATCCTCATATGTCACCGCAGACTGGCCAAGTGAAATGGCTTCTTGTAGTACTCCCCACCCTCGCCCGCGAACGGGTCCTCGCCGGGCTCAAGGCCCTCGCTGATGAGGAGATGGCCTATCTCGAAGCTGGAATGGTAAGCCGCACCGAGTCAGTCAGGCTCACGGACTCCCGTCCACTTGGAGCCCAATCGTGACGGTGTGCAGGAGGGCCGCGAGTGCCTCCGGCAGCTGTACGGCGGGCGGCGCGCCGCCTGGGTCAGGTCCGGTGAGCTGCCGCCACGCCCGTGCAGCAGGAGTTTGGCCAGGGTGGCGGCGTCCTGACCGGCCGTGCGGGCGACTGCGGTGACCGCCGTGATGACGATGACCTTGCCGCTGGCGCCGGCCTTCGCCCCGATGACGACCACAACGTCTGGGACGGCAGGAGATCCCGTACCGCGAGGGCCAGCGCTCGTGCCACGTCCGCGTCCCCTTCGGCGATGGCGGGGCCGTACACAACACCTCTAGCAGGGAGTACAGAAGTCGACGGCCCAGGCGGGGCCTCTACGCGCCCGGCCGCTCCTCCGGCTGGCTGAAGTTCAAGTGTGAGCAAGGTCAGGGATAGTGATCGGCGGATGGACCGATCCGCATGGCACCTGCTCGGGCTCGGCGCCCTTCTCCTCTCGTGGGCAGTCTGTTGGTTCACTCTCGTGGCGAGACCTGGTCCGGTAGATGCCCTTCCGTGACCCGAGTGCAACCACTTTTGCGGAGCGGCAGTTTGGTGCCTGTCGACCGTCCACAACTCTTTTCCGGCAATGCAATACGCTGAATCCGTGGCCACCTTCAGCGTCCTGAGGTACGTCACCGCAGCTCTAGTTGTGGTGTGACATGGGTCCGAGACGGTAGGCCGCACTCAAACTGAGTTCTGCGGGTACAAGCGCCGGGCTGATGCCCTGGCGCCCGTGCAGGTCTTCGCGACCCGTAGCGCGCGCCCGGGGCGCCGGATATCAGCCAAGTGCTGGTCTCCTGTCTCACTCGTCCCGGACACGCCCTACCCTCACTGCCGTGTCCACGTCGGTCTATGGGGGATTGGCTCATGCACGAACTGCTCTGCCGTCCGGCCGCGCCCGGCCTGCGCGAACAAGTGCTGGGGTATCGAGGCTTCCGCTTCAATGCGATCGGGACGCGGCGCAGACTGCTGCTTCCCGACTGCGTCGTGAAGGTGATGCTGGGCTTCGGTGATTCACTGCGCGTGCTGAGCCGGGCTGACCCGACGCGTTCCTGGAGCGCGGCCTCCCTCGCCAACGGCGTTCGTACCACCGCCGCCATCGGCGAACACACCGGCCTCATCCACGGGGTGACTGTGCTGCTCACTCCGTTCGCCGCCTACCGGCTGTTCGGGGTGCCCATGTCCGAGTGGGCCGAGCAGTCCGTGGCCCCGAGCGACCTGTGCCGTTCGACCTGGGCAGAGTTGCCCGCCCGGCTGGCCGGCCTCTCCGACTGGGACGGCCGGTTCGCGCTGCTGGACCAAGTACTGGGGGCGGCATTGGAATCCGGCCCCAGCCCCAGCCCCGAGGTGACCTGGGCCTGGCGAGCACTGCAGGGTAGGGCCGGGCGATTCCGGGTGGAAGAACTCGCCGCCCAGACCGGCTGGAGCCGCCGTCACCTCGAAAGGCGTTTCCGCCACGAGACCGGGCTGACACCCAAGGACACCGCCCAGGTGATGCGCCTGCAAGCGGCACTGCTCCGGAAGGAGGCCGGAGCGAGTTGGGTCGAGGCAGCCAAGCAGGCCGGCTATCACGACCAGCCGCACTTCAACCGCACGTTCAAGGCGATGACCGGCCAGACTCCGAGTGCTTTCCACGCCCACCGCATAGCCGCGCCCCCGCGCGATGCCCAGGACTTCGTGCCCGGACAGGTGACGAGCGTCATCCTCTCCCACCGGACGTGACCATTCTCTTTGCCATGAGTCCGTGAATCGCTGCCGCCTGGTGACGGGGCCTGGGGTGCTCGCGCGGACTCTCCTCGCGCCAACTCGCCGGTGAGCCGGGGGATCTACCGTTTAGGTAACCTAGCGCATGCTTGGCGGTCGGGCGAGCGATGCAACCTGTTGACTGATGATGTGGGCGTGGGTAGCCTCCGAGTGAACCAAGCAAGCGCTCGGTATTTGGGAGGCGTGCGAGCACCCTTGTGGAGCGTACGGGCGTGACCGTGGAGGACCTGGGCAGGTGGCGATCGCGCGGGAGCATGCTGTGAGAGATGCCCGGGCGGCTGCCGAGCACAGCACACGCCTGAGGCTTGGGACCGTGGTACCGGCCAACGACTACCGGCATCCCACCATTCTGGCCAAGGAAGCGGCCACCCTCGACCTCCTCGCCGAAGGCCGGTTGGAACTGGGCATTGGAGCAGGCTGGATGCGCTCCGACTACGAGCAGACCGGATTGCCGTACGATCCACCCGCGGTGCGCCTGTCCCGGTTACGCGAGGCAGTCGACGTGCTGCGTGGCGCTTGGCCAAACGAACCGTTCTCCTATCGTGGCGACCACTACCGCGTGGACAGACTGGACCTCGCGCCCCGCCCTGTCCAGCGTCCGCATCCGCCGCTGCTGATGGGCGGGGGTGGCCGGGTCATGCTGCGGTATGCGGCGCGGGAAGCCGGCATAGTCAATATCACGAACCGGACGGCAGCGGACGGACGCGGTGTCGACCCGGCCGATGTGGGGCTCGACCCGCTGCTGGCCAAGCTCGCGCTGGTCCGCGAGGCCGCGGCGGGCCGGTCACGCGCGCCCGAGATATCCGTCGCAGTCCGTGCGGTGGCCATCGGCGGACGAAGGAGTGTGCTCCACGCCGCGGTGGCGGAACACCTCGACGCTCTGCGAGGTACCCCGTCCGTACTGGAAGGCAGGACCACAGCCTCCGTCTTGTGATCGGGGCCGCGCCAGGTGGTCGAGGCCGTTCTCCAGTTCAGAGGGAAGGCAGCGGAAAGCAGGCGTAACGACACGGCTCATGATTCTCCGTGCTCGGAGAGGTTGCCCGCGCATCGCGTTGGTCAAGTGACCGCCCGGGTGGGAGATCCGCCGTGCGACCCCTCAGGGCGACGCCGCGCGTTCCTCGAGCTTGAGTCGTCGGGCTTGCTCGGAGGTCACTTCCGGGTGTCGATCGCAGAGTGATCGCCGCAGCAGCTCAGGGGCGGAGGGCTCGGCATCTCTTGAGAGAATCACTTGTTTCAATCACTTGACCGACTTACGTCCCCGCCCTACTGTTTTCCCACCGCAAGGGCCTCGGAGTTGGACGACACCGTCTCTGGCCCACCTGGAACAACAGACTCAGTCAGCACACGGACGTCGGCTTGCGGACTCCGCTGCGCCGCGGGTGAAGGCTGGCGCGTTCGTTGCGTATCCGCTTCTCCGCCCCCCTCCCTGTCCCTCTTCTCCTCGACGAGGAGCGCTGCAATGACGCAGACCCGAACGGAAACGGCCTCCGAGCCGCCGCCCGACAAGCCTGAAACCACGGTGCCGGAGGCTGAGGAGCCCGTCCGCTCGATCCGTGCTTTCGTGATGATCCTCATCGCCCTGCTGTGGCCCCTGGAGGTGGTGAGCCTCTCTTACAATCTCGTGGTTCCGGCGGCGACGGATGTCGCCGTGCACTTCCGGACGCAGCAGGTGGGATGGCTGTTCACCGTCCTGACGCTGGTTGGCGCGGTCGCCGGGCCGATCATGACAAAGCTGGGAGATATCCACGGCAAGAAGAAGGTCATGGTCTTCGGAGCCGCCGCGGCCTCGGTCGGCGGAATCCTCGCCGCCATGGCACCGAACTTCGCGGTTCTCCTGGCGGGCCGGGCCCTTCAGGGGCTGCTGTTGCCGCTGGTAGCTCTCTCGTACTCGTTGATGCGCGACATCTTTCCCGCTCGCTGGGTGGCCTTCTCCGCGAGTCTGACCGTGGGCGGGACGGGGCTGGTGACCGTCAGCGGACCGTTCATCGCGGGATATCTCATCGACAACCACGGATTCCGCGCCGTCTTCTGGCTGCTCATGGCCATGACGGTGATCGCCTTCTGTGGCCTTCTCGCGGTGCCGGAGTCGGATGTGCGGGCCCGCTCCAGGCTCGACTGGCCGGGGGCCACGCTGCTCGGCATCGGTATCGGCCTCGTACTCCTGGGGCTCAGCGAGTCGACGACTTGGACCTGGTCGTCCTTCAAGACACTGGGCTGCGTCTTCGGAGGGCTCGCCCTTACCGCCGTCTGGCTCGCCGTGGAGAGGAGGACTCGGGAACCTCTCGTCGACCTGGGTCTCGTATCGCGTCGCCCCGTCCTGACGACCATCGTCGTGGCAGGCCTGGCCTACGGAGCGGTGGGGGCCTACACGACGATCCTGCCGATGATGGCTCAGACACCGCGAGCGCTCGGACACGACTACGGCTTCGGCTCCACGGCGATGCAGCTCACGCTGTTCACCGTCCCTGCCGGGATCGCCACTACGGTGCCGAGCTTTGTGGTGGGCCTCTACATGCGGAGGATAGGCCCACGTCTGCCGGCCATCGCGGGTTCGACGGTGATGACGCTCGCAGCTCTTTACACGGCTCTGTGGCACAGCGAGAAGTGGCAGGTCATCGTCGGTTTCACGGTTCTTGGCGCCGGTGCGAGCCTGGTATACGCCGCGATACCCAACCTGGTCATCGAGGCGAGTCCCGCCGATCAGCAGGGCATTACGGCGGGCATGACCGGTCTGCTCCAGACACTGGGCTCCACGGCGGCCATCCAGGTGGTCTTCGTCGTCCTGCTCCAGAACATCGGGGTGCTGGTGCAGGGCAGCCCCGTCTACACGGACAGCGGATATGCGGTGGGGTTCGTGACCTGTGCCGGACTCGCGTTCGTGGCGGTGGTCGTGGGGATCCTCATCCCGCACGGCAGGCCCGCGCGGCAGACGGAGGAAACGCTCGCACCCGCCTGACACCTCCAGCAGGATGAAGGGGCCGGAGCGGATCATCCGCTCCGGCCCCTTTGCCCTTCTCCGGTTGTCCTCACGCTCCGGTGGCCGCCGCCTCCTCCGGAGAGAGAATGGCCGCTCCGGGGAGGTCGTGGCGGATCAGGATTTTGACGTGCTCGATGGCGCCGGGACGGCCGGGACGGAGCGCGGCGAATACCTCGGCCGTGCCGCCGAGCCCCGCGTATCCGGTGACCATGAGGGCCGGGTCGAACCGGCCGGTCTTGAGGTGGTCGAAGGCGCGGTGGAACGCGTGGTACTGCGTGTCTCCGAAGCCTGGTCCCCCGACGAACTCGACGGAGGTGTTCCGCAGGATCCCGGTGACGGGCCGAAACGACTCCTCGCGCATCGCGGCCCCGATGACCACGATCTTCGTGAAGCTCGGCGCGGTCGCCATCAACGAGCCGATCAGACCCGGAGCGCCCGATGCCTCGATGATGTGCAGACGCTGTCCGGAGGGGGCGCGCTCTCGCCACACCTGTAGAGGGTCGTCGACGAGTGGGTCGACCGCGGCGTGGGCGCCGTAGGCGAGTGCGATCTCCCGGCGTCGGGCGGAGGGATCGGAGACTACGATGGGCGAGGCGCCCCGCGCCGACAGCTCGATGACCGCGCCCAGCCCTACGGGGCCACTGCCGGTGACCAGAGTGCCATCGTTCTCTGTGATGCCCGAACGTATGACGCCGTTCACGCCGGTGGCCAGTGGCTCCGTCACCGCTGCCAGTACGGGTGACACTCCGTCCGGGATTTTCAGGTGTCCGTATGCGCCGACGACCAGGCGTTCGGCGAGCCCCCCGGGGTAGTCGTCGGCGTATCCGACGGTGTGGACCTGCCCGGACGGGTCGGTCACGCCGGGGAGTACCACCAGAGCGTCCCCGGCGGCGTACTCTTCCTCGGCGCCCTTGCCCGCCTCAACCACCCGGGCGGTGAATTCGTGCCCCATGACCAGCCCCCTGGCAGGGTCGAAGACCTCTCCCAGCGCTCCGGTCTCGTAGTGTGCGGCCAGGAATTCGTCGGTGTGCTGCCAGGCGGAGAGATCGCTGCCGCATACGCCTGTGGCGATGGGCTCGACCAGCAGCTGACCTGCTTCGGGGCGCGGCTCCGGGAGCTCTTCGACAGTGATCTTCCCTGACCGCATGACTGCTGCGCGCACCCCGGCACCTCCTTTCGTCGTGCTACGGCCGATTCGTTCCACGCCGTATATCCAGGGGATCCGATCGTCCGATCGAATCGCTTGATGGAATCACGGATGAGGTCTGGCGGGAAGAGGGGGGAGCGGCTCTAGCGGGACGATGCGCGGGCCCTGCGTTCTGTGGCCCCCTGCAACGCATGGACGAGGCCGCCGGTGGCGAAGTCGATCAGTGCTTCGCGTCCGCCCAGCTCCTGTGGCCCGTCAGCTTCGGGCTCGTCGCCGGGAGTGCGGGCCAGGAGCAGGACGACCGCTTCGACTGCCAGCCTCCAGGTGTTTTCGAGATCGTCCGGACGTGCGTCGGGGAATGCCCGGCGCACGAGTGCCTGCAGTCGTTCGGTGGCCGGAGTGGAAAGTGCTTCCATCTCCCGGCTGCCGCTCAGGATGAGTTGTCCCGTGATGGCGAGCCAGCGGCCGCCGCCGATATGGTCCCGTTCCAGCAGTGCGAGGTAAGGCGCCACCACCGTCTCCATGACGTCGCGAGCGTTGGGTTGTGCCTTCTGTGTCAGCAGTTGGTCACACCGCTCGGCGATGTCGGCGACGACGGAACGGCCGCGCCGCTCGAGTACCGCGGTGAGCAACGCTTCCCTGGAACCGAAGTGGTAGTGCACGGCGGCGGGTGCCAGGCCCGCGGCGGAGTTGACCGCGCGGATCGACACGGCCTCCACGCCCTGCTCGGCGAAAAGCTTCTCCGCCGCGTCCATCAGCGCCTCGCGAGTGGCCTCGCCGTCATGCGGACCCTTGCGGCGCTTCTTCTGATCGACCACACGCATTCCCTGGATGTCGGTTCCGGCAACGACTGTGGTCCCGACCCTATCCGTGCGCTCTTGAGTGGGCACCGCATCCGTTCGAATCAGTGGGCTGAATCACTTGTTCCGATCAATTGATCGGCGTAATCTCCTCGCAACGCGGCGGACACGGATCCCACCAGGTCTTGTGTGCCCGAACACCCCAGCACCCTTCCGCGGCAGTCCGCGCGGTTCCGATGCTCAAGGAGGCGGAATGACGCCCCGCAAACGACGGGCGACCGAAGTCGGCCCGGACCCCGAGTTCCTGCTACGGCTCTTCACCACGGTTGCCAGGGCCCGGGCCTTGGAGGACGCGCTGAGCGTTCATATCCGGGACCACGGGTTCGCCGGTTTCTGGCATCCGGGCAAGGGACAGGAGGCAGCGGCGGCAGGGGCCTGCGCCGCACTGCGCCAGGATGACTACCTCTTCTACCAGGGGCGCGGCGCGACGTGGCCACTGGCGAAGGGGATGGGGCTTCAGCCGGTCATCGGCGATCTGCTGGGGAGGGTCACCGGTTCGACGGGTGGCAGGGGTGCGGGGGTACCCCACTGGGCCGACCCCTCGCTGGGGATCATGGGAGAGGGCGCGACCCTGGGAAGTGTCTACCCCCTGGCCGCCGGCGCCGCACTGTCGGCGAAGCTGCGCGGAACCGATCAGATCGCTCTCGCCGACTTCGGTGACGGCACCTCCCACCGCGGAACCTTCCACGAAACCTTGATCCAGTCGTCGGTGTGGAAGCTGCCGCTCATCTACTTCTGTGAGAACAACGGCATCTCGGTATCCACTCCCTTCCACGAGGTCAGTCCCACCGAGAACGTGGCCGACCGGGCCGTCGCCTACGGTGTGCCCGGTGTGATCGTGGACGGGCATGATGCCGTCGAGGTCCACCGGGCCACGGCGGAGGCGGTCGCCCGAGCCCGTGCCGGAGAGGGGCCCACCCTCATCGAGGCCAAGGTCACCAGGGTCGGCGGGCACTGGGAGGGCGATGCGCAGCAGTACCGCGCGACCGACTATCTCGACGGTTACCGGGATCCGCTCGATGTCCTGCGGGAGCATCTCGGCGCGGAATACGAGGAGGCCGCCGACAAGATCGTCGGCGCGGCCGAGGCCGAGGTGGCGGAAGAGCTGCGTACCGCCGAGGCGGCCGAACTACCCGACCCCGGGATCATTCTGAAGGACGTGTTCGCGTGACTACCACGGAGACAATCCCCGCGCCCCCTGCTCAGGGCACCGCGGTGATGACCTATCAGGCCGCTCAGGGCGCGGCGCTGGCCGAGGAGATGCGCCGCGACCCGACGGTCTTCTGCATGGGCCAGGATCTGCGCAACGGAGGCTTCTTCGGCGGCACTCGGGGCATGGTCGAGGAGTTCGGGCCCCAGCGAGTGATCGACACCGGAATCACCGAGGCGTTCATGGCCGGATGCGCGGCGGGCGCGGCGATGACCGGCATGCGGCCGGTGGTGCAGATGGGATTCGCCGACTTCTCCCTCATCGCCGGGGACGAGATTTTCCAGAAGCTCGGCAAGTGGCGGTCCATGCACGGTGGCCAGTTCGAGTTGCCCGCCGTCATCATCATGCCGATCGGACCCAGCGGTGGCGCCGGGCCGGAGCACTCGGGCTCGATGGAGATGCTGGGCATGCACTTCCCCGGGGTGAAGGTCGTCGTACCTTCCGACCCCTGGGACGCCAAGGCGTTGCTGAAGGCGGCGATCCGGGACCCCAACCCCGTGCTCTACTACCCGAGCAAGCAGCTGGACTGGAAGCGCGGGCCAGTCTCCACCGACACCGAGCACCTCGTGCCGCTGGGACAGGCCACGGTCCGCCGGGCCGGTTCAACCGCCACTGTGATCGCGTACGGGTGTATGACGCCCCGTGCCGTCGAGGCGGCCGGGATTCTCGCGCCCGAGGGGATCGAACTGGACGTCATCGATCTGCGCACGCTCGTTCCCCTGGATCTGGACACGGTCACCACCTCCGTACTTCGCACGCACCGCGCCCTGATCGTCCACGAGGCGCCCAGGACCGCCGGGCCGGGCGCCGAGATCGCCGCCGCCATACAGGAGCGCTGCTTCTGGGACCTGGAGGCCCCCGTGATGCGCCTGGGCGCGGTGGACGCGCCCATACCGGCCAGCCGCTTCCTGGAAGAGCACTGCTTCCCGAGCGTGGACGACATCACGCGGGCCGCCCGTCGGCTCGCACACACCTGACACGCGACGCGCCGAGCAGCCGGAGACCCCACATGACGACACTGATCGACATCCGCCTGCCCCACATGGGGTCGGTTGAACGAGCGGTCATCACCGCCTGGCACAAGACCGCCGGCGACAAGGTGGCTGTTGACGACCCCCTGCTGGACGTGTCGACGGACAAGGTCGACACGGAGGTGCCCTCTCCCTCGGAGGGCACATTGGTGAGGGTCCTCGCCGAAGCAGGTCAAGAGGTGCCGGTGGGCGAGGTGATCGCCCAGTTCGCTCCGGCCCAGGCCACCGCCGAGGAGGTCGCCGCGGCCCTGGGCAGGGCAGTACAGGAGGCTCCTGTACGGGAACGGGACGTCACCGCGCCGGTGGCCACGACGCCCCGTGCGCCGGCCGCGGAGGCCCCCGCGGTATCGCCCCTGCCGGAGCAGGACGTACGGGGAGTCTCGCTGGTCCTGGGGGCAGCCCTCCGGCACCTGGCCGCCCCGGCGATTCACAGGCCGCGGCCGGCGACCTCTCCGCTGGTACGACGCATGGCCAAGGAGGCCGGAATCGACCTCGGTGACGTCACCGGAAGTGGGCCCGGCGGACGTGTGACCAGGACTGATGTGCAACGCTATCTGGACGTGGCATCCCAGACACCTCCCGTCCGCCGGGACACACCAGCGGACACCCCGACCGTGCCGGAGCCGACGGCCACGAACACCGTCAGTTGCCCGGATGGATACCAGGATCTGCCACACGAGGCGGTGCCACACAGCCCGATCCGCAAGGCGATCGCGGCGCACATGGTGGAGTCGGTCAGCACGGCACCGCAGCTCACCGCGCAGGTCGACGTGGACTTCTCACGCGTCATGGCGGCGCGCGAGGAGACCAACGCGGGCCGCGCCCGGCGCGGGCTGGGCAAACTCAGCCTGCTGCCCTTCGTCGCCCGTGCCGCCGTCGCGATGCTGCGCGATCATCCGGATGTGAACGGGACATTCACCGCCACGCATCTGCTGCGCTGGGGCTCTGTGAACCTCGGCATCGCCGTGGACGCGGACTCCGGACTCTACGTACCCGTCATCCGCAACGCGCAGCGGCTCAGCCTGGAGGGTCTCGCGGACGCCATCGCCGATCTGAGCGAGCGAGCACGAGGACGCAAGCTGACGGCTCTGGACCTCGCACAGGGCACCTTCACCATCAGCAACTCCGGCAGTGTCGGCGGCGTCATCTCCACTCCGATCCTGACCCGCCCCCAGGTCGCCTCCCTCGGTGTACCCGCCGTGGTGCGACAGCCCGTGGCAGTGAGGGGGAAGGACGGTGAGGAATACGTCGCCATCAGGCCGGTCGCCCGGCTGGGACTGACCTTCGACCACCGCGCGATGGATGGCTCTGACGCCCTGCGCGCCCTGCTCTCGATCCAGCGGAATCTCCAGGAATGGCCCGCCGAAGCCTACCGATGACCGCAAGGAGGAACACACGATGCCAGGAAGCGTCATCATCGCCGGGGCGAGAACCCCGATCGGCAAAATGCTCGGTTCGCTCGGCGGGCTGACCGCCCCGCAACTCGGTGCGACAGCGATCTCCGCCGCGTTGGAACGCGCGGGCGTGGCGCCGAGCGAAGTCGACGCCGTCGTCATGGGAACGGCCGTCCAGGCGGGCGTGGGGCCCAACCCGGCCCGTCAGGCCGCCGCTGCCGCGGGTCTTGCCATGGATGTGCCCGCCACGACCGTCAACAAGTTGTGCCTGTCCGGCCTGCACGCCGTCGCGCTGGCGGACCTCCTCGTCTCCTCCGGTCAGCACGAGGTGGTGGTCGCGGGCGGTATGGAGTCGATGACCCACGCCCCCTATCTGCTGCCCGGGGCCCGCCGGGGATACCACTACGGCCCTGCCGACGCACAGGACGCCCTGGACGCCGACGCCCTGGTATGCGCGTTCGATGGGATCTCCATGGGAGCGGCCACCGAGCGGTACCAAACCGGGCTCGGCATCTCCCGGCAGGAGCAGGACGCCTTCGCCGCCCGGTCACATCGACGGGCCGCTGTCGCGGCCTCGGACGGACGCCTCGCCGAGGAGATCGTTCCCGTGACGGTTCCAGGACGCCGGGAGGACCGCCTTGTCGACTCCGATGAGGGGATCCGGCCCGATACAACGCCCGGGACTCTGGCCCGACTCCGCCCGGCATTCGCCCCCGACGGGACGATCACCGCGGGCTCGTCCTCACAGTTGTCCGACGGCGCGTGCGCCCTGGTCGTGACCAGCCGTGAGCGCGCCGAGTCCCTGGGAGTGCGGCCGCTTGCCGCGATCGGGGCGTACGGCAGTGTCGCGGGCCCGGATCCCTCGCTGTTGTCCCAGCCGGCGGGCGCCGTGCGCGACGCACTCCGCCGCGACGGTGGCCTCACCATCCACGACCTCGACCTGCTGGAGATCAACGAGGCGTTCGCCGGGGTCGCCCTGCGATCCATGCGGGAACTGGATGTGGATCCCGAGAAGGTCAATGTCAACGGTGGAGCCATCGCTCTCGGCCACCCCGTCGGGATGAGCGGTGCCCGCCTGGTGCTGTCCCTCGCCCTGGAACTCCGCCGGCGCGGGGACACAACCGGCGTGGCCGCGTTGTGCGGCGGCGGTGGGCAAGGTGACGCGCTTCTGCTGAAGAGCGGCGCCGCTACATGAGCCGGAACGTGCCCCCATTCGTGCCGAACGATTCCTCGGGGCACGAGACGGTGCCAGGAATCGACACGGAGCGGCTGGCCGCTTTCCTGAGCCGCGCCGTGACCGTCCACGCCCACGCCGGAGACCCCCTGAGGGTGACGTTGCTCTCGGGAGGGCGCTCCAACCTCACCTACCGCCTCACCTGGGGACCACACGACTGGGTAATGCGCCGCCCCCCGCTGGGACATGTGCTGGAGTCCGCACACGACATGGGCCGTGAAGCGCGCGTGCTCACGGCCCTCGCACCAACGGCGGTGCCGGTCCCGGAGGTGGTCGCCGTCTGTGCGGACGACTCCGTGCTCGGCGCGCCCTTCTATGTGATGGAAACGGTCGACGGCTGGGTGCCTCGATCCGACGAGGATCTCGCACGCCTGGAGCGGGAGGCGGCCCGGAGCCTGGCGGACGGGTTCGTCGACACCCTCGCCGACCTGCACAACGTAGATCCCGGCGAGGCCGGGCTCGCGGACTTCGGCAGACCCGAGGGCTATCTGGAACGCCAGCTGCGCCGCTGGGCTCAACAGCTCGCCTCCTCCCGAAGCCGGGAAATCGACGGCTTCGAGGAACTCGCTCGGCGACTCGCCGAGCGGACGCCCCCCTTGCAGCGCGGCGCCATCGTGCACGGGGATTTCCGTCTCGACAACGTCGTGGTGGATCCCGAGCGGCCCGGCCGCCCGCGTGCCGTCCTGGACTGGGAGATGGCCACCCTCGGGGACCCGCTCGCCGACCTGGGGCTGTTCCACCTCTACTGGATCGGCTGGGCCGGGATCGAGAATCCCATCGCCGGCACCCCCGGCCTGTGCCCCGGATTCCCGCCATGGGAGGAACTCGCGGCCCGGTATGCCGCGCGCACCGGACTGGAGTTGGAACACCTGGACTGGTACCTGGCGTTCGCGCCCTACAAGCTCGCCGTGATCCTGGAAGGCATCCACTTCCGGCACCGCCAGGGGCTCACCGTCGGTGAGGGATTCGAGGCCATCGCCGGCATGGTCCCCCTCCTCGTCGACCGGGGACTCGCCGCCCTCAACCGCTGACCGCTCGCACACCTCAGGCCGCGCACCGGCCTCCGCACCGCACTCAGGGAACGGAATGGACTTCACTCCCGACAAACGATCCGCCGCTCTGCACGAAAACCTCGTCGATTTCATGCACACCCGGGTCCTTCCGGCCGAGGAGCGGTTCGTTGAACCGCACTTCGCGCCGGGCTCGGCCGTTCCTCCCGGCGTGCCGGAGACGGGCTGGGGCCGTCCGCCCGTCATGGCCGAGCTGCGGAGTGAAGCACGAGACCGTGGGCTGTGGAATCTGTTTCTGCCGCACTCGCCGCTGGGAGCGGGCTTGACCAACCTGCAGTACGCTCCGCTCGCCGAGGTCACGGGATGGAGCCCGTTGGTGGCCCCCGAGGCGCTGAACTGTGCGGCGCCCGACACCGGCAACATGGAACTGCTCTCGCTGTTCGGCACTCCCGAGCAGCAGGAACGGTGGCTGGGGCCCCTCCTGGACGCGCGTATACGTTCCGCCTATTGCATGACCGAACCGGCTGTCGCCTCCTCCGACGCGGCCAATATCGCCACCCGTGCACGCCGCGACGGCGATGAGTATGTGCTGAACGGACGGAAGTGGTGGTCCACCGGAGCTCTGGCACCGGAATGCGAACTTCTGGTCGTCCTCGCGGTCACCGACCCCGATACCGAGCCGCGACGCCGCCAGAGCATCCTGCTCGTACCGCGAGACACCCCGGGTGTGCGTGTGGTGCGGGGGTTGTCGGTGTTCGGCTTCACCGACGCGAGCCACGGCGGCCACGCGGAAGTCGTCTTCGACGATGCCCGGATCCCGGTCGCGAACATCCTGGGAGCGGAGGGCGACGGGGGGCGTCTCGCCCAGGCCCGGCTCGGCCCCGGCCGTATTCACCACTGCATGCGCCTGGTGGGCATGGCCGAGCGCGCCCTGCAGCTGATGTGCCGCCGGGCCGGGGAACGGAGTGCCTTCGGACAGCCCCTGGCCGGCCACGGCGCCGTACTGGAGTCGATCGCCGAGGCCCGCGTCCGTATCGACCAGCTACGACTGATGGTGCTCCACGCCGCTTGGCTCATCGACGAGCGTGGTGCCCGGGCCGCTCGCACCGAGATATCCGCCATCAAGGTCGCCGCGCCGCGTACCGCGGAATGGGTGATCGACCAGGCCATACAGGTGCATGGCGCTGCCGGTATGGCCCAGGATCTGCCGTTGGCGACACTGTGGGCACAGGCCCGTGGTCTGAGGTTCGCCGACGGCCCGGACGAGGTGCACCGCATGGTGCTGGGCCGTCGGGAACTCCGCCGCCAGGCGGATCTGTGTCAGGCAGGCCACGAGGGCGTCACGACGATCCCGTCCTGGGGAGGCGCACAGTGACGTCCCGGCCTGCCGCACGGATACAACCGGACCATGCCCCTTCCTCGCCGGTACGACTCGAGCGGGACGGGGCCCTGGCCAGGATCGTGTTGGCGCACGCGCACACCGGCAACGCCTTCGACCTCGGCTTCGTCAGGGCCCTGCGAGACGCCGTGGCACAGCTCGCACACTGGACCGAGGAAGCGGACTCCGAGAAGATCGAAGCCGTGCTGCTGAGCGCCGAAGGACCCAACTTCAGCGTCGGCGGCGACCTGCGGGCCTTCGTCGCCGAGCAGGACGCGGTGGGCGGATACGTCCGCGAGGTCGCCGAGACCGCCCACGAAGCGGTGCTCGGGCTGGCCGGACTGTACGTTCCGGTGGTCGCCGAGGTACAGGGTGCGGTGGCCGGCGGCGCGGTCGGGCTCACCCTGACGGCGGACCTGGTGGTGGCCGCCCGTGGCGCGAAGGTGAGGCTGGGCTACACGGCGCTGGGGCTGACCCCCGACTGCGGGGCGTCGTGGCTGTTGCCCCGTCTGCTCGGGGAGCGGCGCGCGCTCGACCTGCTGCTCACCAATCGTGTGCTCCCGGCCGCGGAGGCCGAGGCGTGGGGACTCGTCAATCGCGTCGTCGATGACGCCGAACTTCCCTCCGCAGCCGAAGCGCTGGCCCGTTCACTGGTGGACGGCCACGGGCTCGCCCTGTCGCGGGCCAAGCTCCTGGTGCGCGGCGACCGGCTCGACGGCCTGCGCGATCACCTCGAATGCGAAGCGGAGTTCATCGCCGCGGCCAGCGCTCGGCCACGGACCAGGAAGGCCATGGAGGACTTCCTCGCCGGGACGCGTCCGAAGCGGGGACACCGCGCCCGCTGACACCACAGCCGGGCGGACACGCGTCGGCCTGAGCACTCGGTGGGGTTCGTCATGGCCGCCGTTCTCTTCGACGGCCATGACACCTTCCACCACCGTCGGGGCTCACGGCGCCAGGACGAGGGATCGGCATGCGGCCGGGGTTCCCCAGGCATCACGGAGGGCGCGGGCTTTGCGGATCCACAGGGACAGGTCCAGTTCCTCGGTGTAGCCGAGCGCGCCATGTACCTGTAGAGCTGTGCGTGAGGCGGCGTAGGCAGCCTCGCCCGCGGCCACTTTCGCCGCCGCGCACTCCCGGTGGGCGGACGGGGCGTCCGAGGCCAGGGCCAGGGCGGCGGAGTGGATCAGAGGCTGGGCGAACTCCAATGCGAGGAGAACGTCCGCCAGGCGGTGTTTCACGGCCTGGAACGAGCCGATGGCGACTCCGAACTGGGTGCGCTGGGTGGCGTACGCGACGGTGTGGTCCAGCAGCGCGCGGCCGAGCCCCAGGGCCTGGGCGGCTGTTGTCAGGGCCGCCACATCGGTGGTGTACGCGGCCGCTGCCCGGACCGTGGGCCCCTCGACGAGGACCGTTGCGCCCGTCGGACGGGACAATCGGCGGGCCGGATCGGAGGAACGCTGAAGCGGGCCGCCCCCCGCTGCCAGCCATACGGTCTCGTCCTCGACGACGAATACGGCGTCGGCCGCGTCCGCGTCGAGCGCGTAAGGGCTCCCGGTATCGGGCACGCACAGGGAGACGAGCGCCGCGCCGGTGGCGATCCGCGGCAGCCACGTCTCGGCAGAGGCGTGGTCGCCGAGCCGGTCGAGGAGGGCGGCCGCGGCGACGGTTTCCACCAGCGGACCCGGTACGGCGTGGCGGCCCAGTTCGGTGAAGGCGACGCTCAGTTCGACAGGTAGCGGGCCCAGGCCCTGGTGTCGCTCCGGTACGGCGAGGCCGAAGACTCCCGCGTCGGCGAGCCGACTCCACAGGGTGCGGCCGGGGTCCGGGTCCCCGGCCGCCCAGGACCGTATCGTGCTTGGTGTGTCCGACGATCCGAGCATGCCGTCCAAGGTCTTCGCGAACGCACGCTGCTCGGTGTCGAGGAGGAACCGCATCACCGGCGTCCTTTCGGCAGGCCGAGCAGCCGCTCGGCGATGATGTCACGCTGGATCTCGTTGGTTCCGGCGTAGATGGGTCCCGCGAGGGAGAAGGTGTAGCCCTCGGCCCAACCGCCGCCCTCCGGCGCGTCCTCGGCGTCGTCGGCAAGCTCCCCGTAGGGGCCGAGCAGGTCGAGGGCGGTCTCGTGGAGCGCGATGTCCAGCTCCGACCAGAAGACCTTGTTGAGGCTGGACTCCGCGCCGATCGACTCTCCGGCCGCGATCCGCGAGACGCTCGCGTAGGCGAAGAGTTCATACGCGCGGGCGCCGATCATCGCGTCGGCCACGCGATCGCGCAGGGCCGTGTCCGCCGGGTCGGCCTCATCACGCCACAGCTGCGCCAACCGGTCTGCGGCGGCCGTGAAGCGGCCGGGGCTGCGCAGGGTCAGCCCGCGCTCGTTGCCCGCGGTGCTCATCGCCACTCGCCAGCCCTCACCCGGCGTTCCGATGACGTCCTCGTCGGGTACGAAGACGTCCTCCAGGAAGAGTTCGGCGAAGGCGGGCTTGCCGTCGAGGCGCCCGATGGGCCGGACCGTCACGCCCGGCGCGTCCAGGGGGAACATCAGATACGTCAGCCCCCGGTGTGGCTTGTCCGCTGCCGGATCGCTGCGGAAGAGGCCGAAGGCCCGGTCGGCGAAGGCGGCCCGGGAGGACCAGGTCTTCTGACCGCTCAGCCGCCAGCCGCCTTCGGTCCGCTGGGCCGTGGAGCGCAGACGTGCGAGGTCGGAGCCCGCCTCCGGCTCGGACCAGGCCTGAGCCCAGATGACTTCGCCACTCGCCATGGGCGGCAGGACGCGGGCGCGCTGCTCCGGTGTGCCGTGCTCGAAGAGGGTGGGGGCGAGGAGGTTGATGCCGTTCTGGCTGACCCGGCCGGGTGCGTCCGCCGCGTAGTACTCCTCCTCGAAGATCAGCCATTGGAGCAGCGAGGCACCTCGGCCGCCATGTTCCTCGGGCCAGGAGACGACCGACCACCGGTCGGCGAAGAGGGCGCGCTCCCACTCCCGGTGGGCCTCGAACCCCTCCGCGGTCTCCAGGGAGGGCAGGCGAGAGCTGGGGACATGTGCGGTGAGCCAGGCGCGGGCCTCAGCCCGGAACGTGTTCTCGGCGGCGCTGAAGTCGAGGTCCATCAGGTGCCGGCCTCCTTCATCGCGCGGACGTCCATGCCGCCCAGGGCGTCAGGGGCCGTCTCGGCGTTGTGCGCGTGCGCCAGATGGTGCAGTCCGAAGACCGAGTCCATCCCGGTGTGCAGGCCCTGTAGATCCTCGGCCTGGTTGACGGCACGTTTGGTCAGCGCGAGCCCCATGCGTGGCATGCTGGCGATGCGCGTCGCCAGCTCCAGGGTGTGCTGCGTGAGTTCGGCGCGGGGGACGACCCGGTTGACCATCTGGACCTCGTACGCCCGCTGGGCGCTCATCCGCTCGCCGGTGTAGAGGAACTCCTTGGCGATCCGCGGGGGCATCACCCATGGGTGTGCGAAGTACTCGACACCGGGGATCCCCATGCGTACCACCGGGTCGGCGAAGAACGCGTCGTCGGAGGCGATGATCAGGTCGCAGATCCAGGCGAGCATCAATCCGCCCGCGACGCAGGCGCCCTGCACCGACGCGATGACCGGCTTGGGCAGCTCACGCCACCGTCGGCACATGCCCAGATAGACCTCGGACTCACGGGCGAAGCGGCTCTCCGCGCCCTTCTTGTCCGAGTGGTCCCACCACAGCCCGGCTTTGCGGTCGAACGGCAGATGGGCGTCCCGCTCGGGGGTGCCGATGTCATGTCCGGCGGAGAAGTGTTTCCCCGATCCGGCGAGGACCACCACCTTGATCTCGTTGTCCTCGGCGGCGCGGTAGAAGGCCCGGTCCAGGGCGTAGGTCATGGCGGAGTTCTGGGCATTGCGGTACTCCGGCCGGTTCATGGTGACGATCGCGACGGGGCCCCGGGTCTCGTAGTGCACCGGTTCGTCATGGGCAGCGGGCATCCCGCACTCCTTTTCTAACAAGTGTTTGGTAGGTTACCGTACGACCGTGAGCGCCGTCGAGGATCGAGGAGGCCCCCGTATGACCGCCGCAGGCCCGCCCCCGTATGTCCCCGGCCATGCCCTGCTCGACGGCCGCACCGCGGTGATCACCGCGGCCGCGGGCGCCGGGATCGGCGGGGCCACCGCGCGCAGATTCCTCGAGGAGGGCGCCCGCATCGTCATCGGCGATGCCCACGCTCGCCGGCTGAAGGAGACCTGCGACGCGCTGGCCGAGGAGTTCGGCGCCGACCGGGTCGCCGGTCTGCCCTGCGACGTCACCGACGAGCGGCAGATCACGGACCTGCTCGACCTCGCCGAGGAGCGCCACGGGCGCCTCGACATCGTGGTCAACAACGCCGGACTCGGCGGCACGGCCCGCCTCACCGAGATGACCGACGAGCAGTGGAGCACGGTCCTCGACGTGACCCTGAACGGAACCTTCCGCTGCACCCGCGCCGCGCTGCGCCGGATGGAGACAGCGGGCGCCGGAGGCGTGATCGTCAACAACGCCTCGGTTGTCGGCTGGCGCGCGCAGACCGGGCAGGCCCACTACGCCGCTGCCAAAGCCGGAGTCATGGCGCTGACCCGCTGCGCCGCCGCCGAGGCGGCCGAGTGCGGCGTGCGGGTCAACGCGGTCGCCCCTAGCCTCGCGATGCACCCGCACCTGGTGAAGGTGACCACGGCCGAACTGCTGGCGGAGCTCACCGAGCGCGAGGCGTTCGGCCGCTATGCCGAGCCCTGGGAGGTCGCCAACGTGATCGTCTTCCTGGCCGGCGACTACTCCTCGTACATGACCGGCGAGACCGTCTCGGTCAGCAGCCAGCGGGCGTGAGACGACAATGGCCGGGTGCCGAACACAAGGAACACCAGCGTGCCGGAGAGCGGCAAGAAGAAGCCCACGATGAGCCCGTCGACCGCGCGGCGTGCCGAATTGCTCGCCGTCGCGGCGGATGTCTTCGCCGAGCAGGGCTACAGCGCGACCACCGTCCGGCAGATCGCGGACGCCGCGGGAATGCTCGCGGGCAGCCTGTACTACCACTTCGACTCCAAGGAGTCGATGCTCGACGAGATCCTCTCCGGGTTCCTGGACGAGCTGTGGTCCGGATACGACGCCGTGCTGGAAGCGAACCTCGCCCCCCGGGCGACCATCGAGGCCCTGGTCACCGAGTCCTTCCGGGAGATCGACCGGCATCGTGCCGCTGTCGCGATCTATCAGAAGGAGTCGCGGCAACTGTCCGCGCAGCCCCGCTTCGCCTACCTCGCCGCATCGCAGGAGAAGTTCAAGGAGACGTGGCTGGGCACATTGGAGCGCGGTGTCGCGGTCCACGCCTTCCGCACAGACCTGGACGCCCGGCTCACCTACCGCTTTGTGCGGGACACCGTGTGGGTCGCCGCGTCCTGGTACCGGCCCGGCGGACAGCACAGCCCCGAGGAAATCGCCCGCCAGTACCTGTCGATGGTGCTGGACGGGATCGCCGTACAGACATAGAGACCCCGCGAAGGAGCAGCAGCCATGCCCGAGGCATTCATCGTCGAAGCAGTACGCACCCCGGTCGGCAAACGTGATGGCGCTCTGTCCGCCGTGCACCCGGCCGACCTTGGCGCCCACGTGCTGAAAGCCCTGATGGAGCGTTCCGGCGCCGACCCCGCCGCCGTCGAGGACGTCGTCTTCGGCTGCCTGGACACCGTCGGCCCGCAGGCCGGGGACATCGCCCGCACCTGCTGGCTGGCAGCTGGGCTGCCGGAGGAGGTGCCCGGGACCACGGTGGACCGTCAGTGCGGCTCTTCCCAGCAGGCCCTGCACTTCGCCGCGCAGGGTGTGCTCTCCGGCACTCAGGACCTGGTGGTCGCGGGTGGGGTGCAGAACATGTCGATGATCCCCATCGCTTTCGCCAGCCGCCGGGCCGCCGAGCCGCTCGGCCTCGACGACGGCCCGTACGCGGGCTCCGAGGGCTGGCGGGCCCGCTACGGCGACCAGCCGGTCAACCAGTTCCACGGAGCGGAACTGATCGCCGAGAAGTGGGGCATCAGCCGGGAGGCGATGGAGGAGTTCGCGCTGCGCTCCCACCAGAGTGCGATACGGGCCATCGACGAGGGCCGCTTCGACCGCGAGCTCGTCCCGTACGGAGAGATGACGACCGATGAGGGGCCGCGCCGGGGCACCACGCTGGGAAAGATGGCCTCTCTGGCGCCGGTAGTCGAGGGCGGTCGGCTGACCGCTGCGGTCTCCTCACAGGTCTCCGACGGCGCGTCCGCGTTGCTCATCGCCTCCGAGCGGGCGGTCGCCGAGCACGGCCTGACACCGCGTGCCCGCGTCCACCATCTGTCGGTGCGGGGCGAGGACCCGATCCGGATGCTGTCCGCCCCCATTCCGGCCACGGCGTACGCACTGAAGAAGTCCGGGATGTCACTCGACGACATCGACCTGGTGGAGATCAACGAGGCGTTCGCGCCCGTCGTCCTGGCGTGGCTGAAGGAAACCGGCGTGGACCTGGAGAAGGTCAACGTCAATGGCGGCGCCATCGCGCTCGGCCACCCGCTCGGCGCGACCGGCACCAAGCTGACGACGACGCTGCTGCACGAACTGGAGCGGACCGGAGGCCGGTTCGGTCTGCAGACCATGTGCGAGGGCGGCGGCCAGGCCAACGTCACCATCATCGAGCGGCTCTGACACGCACGATCCGCCTGCCGCCGACCCGAGCGACAGGGGTGGCGGCAGGCGGATTGTCCGAGGCGTCTGGCACGCGCTCAGAGAGCCCGTGGCAGACGCCCCAGGACGGTATGCGCGTCGGCCATGATTCCCTCGACCAGCTCCGCGCACGACGGCAGGTCTTCGATCAGGCCCGCGACCTGTCCGGAGGCCATCACACCGAGATCCGTACGGCCGTCGACCATGGACGCCCGTAGCAGCATCGGAGTGTTGGCGGCCAGCAGGACCTGACTCCAAGTGAGGTCCTTGCCGTGCTTCATGGCCAGCCCGTCGCGGGCCATCCGCGTCCAGCTCAGGCCGGACAGCTTCCTGAAGGACGCGGCGTGACGTACCGCGCGTAGCAGGGCCACCGCTCGGCCGGAGCGCTCCAGTGTGTCGACCAGTTCACTGCGCAGCATCCGGTGGGGGAGCCCGTCCACCTTCGTGGTGACCGTGACGTCCTGGACCGAGGCTTGGAGATAGCGGTCCTGCACGGCACGTGGGACGGTGCTGTCCGATGTCAGCAGGAACCGGGTGCCCATCGCCACCCCCGCCGCCCCGTAGGCGAGCGCCGCGACCAGGCCACGGCCCTCGAAGAAGCCGCCTGCGGCGACGACGGGGATGTCCACGGCGTCCACGACTTGGGGCAGCAGGACGGTCGTGGCGACGTTCCCGGTGTGGCCGCCGCCCTCGGAGCCCTGGACGACCACCGCGTCCGCGCCCCAGGCGGCGACCTTCTCCGCGTGCCGGCGCGCGCCGATGGACGGGATCACGATGACTCCGGCTTCCTTCAGCCGGGCGATCAGTTCGCGGGAGGGCGCGAGGGCGAACGAGGCGACCCGCACGCCCTCCTCCACGATGATCCGCACCCGCTCGGCCGCGTCGCCCGCGTCCGCCCGTAGATTGACTCCGAACGGCGCGTCCGTACGGGACCTGACCTCACGGACCGCCGCCCGCAGCTGGTCCGGTGTCATCGTCGCCGATGCGAGGATGCCCAGCGCTCCGGCGTTCGCCGTGGCCGAGACGAGCCGGGGTCCGGCCACCCACCCCATGCCGGTCTGGACGATGGGATGCCGGACCCCGACCAGTTCCGTCAGCGGTGTCGCGATCGTGACACCGCTCACGACCTCACCTCCCGGTCCCGCAGCCCCTTCGGGTCGAGGACCTCCCGGATCAGGCGCAGTTCCTCCGCCGACGGCGCACGGGTGTGCGGTACCTCGTCCGCAACGGCCAGGGGGAAACCGGTGGCCTCCCGCACCTGGTCCACCGTGACACCGGGGTGCACGGAGCGCAGCCGCAGCGAGCGGTCTGGGGTGGCGAAGTCCAGCACCGCCAGATCGGTGACGACACCGCGGACCTCGTGGAAACGCCTCGTCGCGGGCTCGGCGTCCGCCGCCCGGTCGTAGCCGACACCCGAGACCATGTCCACCCGCTCGACGAAGACGCGCGGTGAGTGCCGGGGGACCCAGTAACTCGTCGGGTTGTTGAGCGTGTTGACGGGAGCACCACGCACGCCCAGCAGCTGCCGTCGTGGCTTGGCCCAGTCACCGATGCAGGAGATGTTCTGGTTGCCGTAAGCGTCGAGTTGGCTGGCGCCCATCATGACGTGGCGCCGCCCACCGGCGACCATCGCGAGGTGCCGGCGGTACGGCAGCCAGCCCTCGGTCACCTGGGAGCCGCTCGCCACCGCCGGGACATCGCCGATCAGCATCGCCTCACCGTCCGTGAGCAGCAGATCGGGGGAGAAGGTGAGCTTCGCCAACCGCGCGCCGATCGTGGGCACCGTGCCCATGGGGCTCGCCAGGATCTCCCCGTCGCCGCGCCACGCCTCGGCGCAGGCCACGACGCAGTATTCGGCGCGAGTCACGCTCTCGCTCATGTGGCCTCCTTGGCGAACGCCGCGACGGCGGCCTGATAGGCGTCCTCGTCTCCTGACAGGAACTGCTCGGTGAAACGTCGCCACTCCTCGGGATCGGTGGCGGCTTGTGCGTAGGCTCGCTGGAAAGCCTCGTCGCGGTCGTAGTCAGGGGCGCATGAGGTGAAGTGCGCGCCGCCCGGAGCCTCGACCACTCCGTTGATGTACGCCCGGGAGACCAGCAGGGTCTGGGGGCCGTGTTCCGCTCGCAACCCCGCGCTGTCCACGATCCGTTCACAGGAGAGGTACGCCTGGTCCGCGGCCTCGCAGAACAGGTCGTCGAAGTAGGGGTCGGGCCCGAGATACTGGCCGTTGCCGTGTGCGTCGGCCCGGTTGAGGTGGACGAGTGCGGCGTCCAGGCGCAGTGCCGGTACGGCGACGAGTTCCTCGCCGTCGTCGTACGGGGAGCGCACCGTGCGCAGCTGTGGGTTGACCTTCATCACGTCCGAGCAGAGGCCCGCTCGGATCGGCATGAAGGGCAGGCGGTGTCCGGCCGCGGTCAGCCCCCACATGAACATGGCCTCGTCCAGCTCCGTCATTTCGAACATGCCGTGCTCCCGGGCGGAGCGGAAGTGCGGTTCGAGGGATATGGAGTCGAGGGTGACGAACGCCGCGATCAGCTTGCGGATCTTCCCGGCCGCGGCCAGCAGGCCGACATCCGGGCCGCCGTAGGAGACAACGGTCAGATCGGTGATGTCCGAGCGCAGGAGGGCCCGGACGAGCGCCATGGGCTTGCGCCGCGATCCCCAGCCACCGATGCCGATCGTCATGCCGCTCTCCAGGCGGGCGACGACTTCGTCGGCGGTCATGGTCTTGTCCCTGCTCATGACTGCCCCTCCTGGCCTTTGCTCTTGTCCGTGCCGAAGGTGGCGCGGACGCGGTCGGCGACCCCGCTGAGGTTCGCTTCGAAGGTGAACCCCTGCTCGAAGCGGTAGCTGCGCCGGACGTCCACGGGGTCGATGCCATTGATGGAAGCCTTGGCCAGCCGCAGCAGATACCCGTCCTTGGCGGCGATCTCGTGGGCCAACTCCAGAGCCGCTTCCCGCAGTTCCGCGCGCGGGACGACTTTCCACACCGAGCCGTGGCGATGCAGTTCCTCGGCGGTGGCGGTGCGCGAGGTGTAGTAGAGGGCGCGCATCAGATGCTGGGGGACCAGTCGTGCCAGATGGGTCGCGGCCCCCAGAGCGCCCCGGTCCAGTTCGGGCAGGCCGAAAACGGCGTCCTCGCTTGCCACGATCGCGTCGGAGTTGCCGACCAGCCCTATGCCGCCACCGACGCAGAAGCCCTGTACGGCCGCGACGACCGGGACCTCGCACTCGTACACCGCGGCGAATGCCTCGAAACAGCCGCGGTTCGCTCCGATCAGTGCACCGTGACCGCCGTCGCGCTGCATTTCCTTGATGTCGACGCCCGCGTTGAATCCGCGTCCGGTGGCGGTGAGTACCACGCACCGGACGTCCGGGTCGCGGCCCGCCGCGCGCACCGCGTCGGCCAGGTCGTACCAGCCCCGTACAGGCAGGGCGTTGACGGGCGGAAAGTCGACGGTGACAACGGCGACGCCCTTTTCCGCCTCGGAGGTGGAGACACCCATGAGCGCATCAGCTACCTTTCTACCAAGCATTTGTTAGGTACCGTAGCAGCGGATCGTACGAAGCGGGAGGTTCATGGTGAGCGTGGCTTACGACCTGTCGGATCGGGTCGCCGTCGTCACCGGCGGTACCCGGGGCGTGGGCGCGGGGATCGCGCGGGCCTTCCTCGTAGCGGGCGCGGAGGTCGTCGTCTGCGCGCGCAGAACCCCGGACGCGACAGTGGAGGCGGATGGCCGCACGGCCCGATTCGTCTCTGTCGACCTGCGCGATCCGGCGGCCGTACGGGAAATCTTCGCCCAGGTGGCCGCCGACCACGGACGGCTGGATACTCTCGTCAACAACGCCGGAGGGGCCCCGTTCCGGATGCTGGCCGACGGCGGGGCCGAGCGCCATGCGCGTGTCGTCGAGCTGAACCTACTCGCTCCGCTGACGGCTTCCCTGGCCGCGTACGAGGTGATGAGCAGCCAGGCGTCGGGCGGTTCGATCACCATGATCGGCAGCGTCAGCGGCACTCGCCCCTCCCCGGGCACCGCCGCCTACGGCGCCGCCAAAGCTGGACTGGAAAGCCTCGCCCGCTCCATGGCCGTGGAGTGGGCGCCGAAAATACGGATCAACACGCTCGTCCTCGGCATGGTCCGCACCGAACTCTCCGCTCTGCACTACGGAGACGAGGCGGGCGTCGCCGCGGTGGGCCGCACCGTACCGCTCGGGCGGCTCGCGGAGCCCTCCGAGGTGGGTGACGCCTGCGTCTTCCTCGCCTCCGACCGCGCCACGTACATCTCCGGCGCGAGCCTGCTCGTCCACGGCGGCGGGGAGCGCCCCGCCTTCCTCGACGCCGCCACCGTCAACAAGGAGACATGAAGATGACCGGAATCTGCGCCGGACGCGTCGCCGTCGTCACCGGAGCCGGCCGAGGACTGGGCCGGGCGCACGCACTCGCCCTCGCCGCCGAGGGAGCGAGGGTGGTGGTCAACGATCTCGGTGTGGGGCTGGACGGGGCCGCGGAAGCGGACGGCCCGGCCCAGCGGGTCGTGGACGAGATCGCGGGCTTGGGCGGCGAGGCGGTCGCGCACGGCGGTGACATCGCGACGACCGACGGGGCCGCCTCGCTGATCGCCACCGCTCTGGAAGCATTCGGGCGGCTCGACACCCTGGTCAACAATGCCGGGTTCCTCCGGGACCGGATGCTGGTCAATCTGGACGAGGGCGACTGGGACGCCGTTATGCGGGTCCATCTCAAGGGACACTTCCTGCCGCTGAAACACGCCGCGGCGCACTGGCGAGCCGAGGCGAAGGACGGCCGTACGCCCCGGGCGCGCGTCGTCAACACCAGCTCTGGCGCCGGGCTGCTCGGCAGCGTCGGCCAGGGCAACTACTCCGCCGCGAAGGCCGGAATCATCGGTCTCACGCTCGTCGCCGCCGCTGAGCTGGGCCGCTATGGCGTTGAGATCAACGCCATCGCCCCGGCCGCGCGCACCCGCATGACCGAACACACCTTTGCCGAGACGATGGCGGCGCCGGGCGAGGGCGGATTCGACGCGATGGCCCCGGAGAACGTCTCCCCGCTGGTCGTCTGGCTGGGATCCACTGCCTCCACGGGAGTCACCGGACGGGTCTTTGAGGCGGAGGGCGGCCGGATCACCGTGATGGAGGGCTGGCGTCCTGGTCCGACTGCCGACAAAGGGGCCCGGTGGAGTCCGGCGGAGGCGGGCGAGGCGGTGCTGGGGCTGCTCGCCGCCTCGGAAATCCCACAGCCGGTCTACGGCGCACGATGACCGCCCGAAGCCTCGCTCGGCGCGTCGGCAGAAGATCAGGATCTATCACTTGTTTCGATCAGGTGATCGCACGTAATCTCCGAGATGCCGGAGGGAAACGGAACTGAGGTCGTCGGCACCGTTGGCGCCCGTGCACCTCTGAGTGTGCCGTCGTCCGGCCGGCCGTGAGGAGGTCCGCATGCCTGATGCAGTCGTGGTATCGGGATGTCGCACCGCAGTCGGTACGACCGGGGGGTTCTTCGCCGACGCCTCGGTGTGCCGGCTCGGCGCCGTTGTCATCCGGGAGGCCGTCCGCCGGGCAGGGCTGGACGGCGGTGACGTCGACGCGGTGGTCATGGGTATGGCCGCGCAGGCGGGGGCCGGACCCAATCCGGCCCGTCTGGCGGCAGCTCGCGCGGGTATCCCGCTGGGGGTGCCCGCCACCACGCTGAACACGCTCGGCCTCTCGGGACTGCAGGCCATCTCGCTCGCGGCGGTGCTGGTCAGCACAGGTCAGTGCGGCGTCGTGGTGGCGGGCGGAATGGAGTCGTCGAGCGCCGCGCCGCAGCTGCTCCCACGCCCGCGTCGCGGTGGGCCGATCGCCGTCGCGGCGGTGACCGAGCCATGGGGACTGAGCCCGTCGCCGCTGCCTCGCGGGGAGCGGAAGAAGCTTGGGGAGGAGTCGCGCCGACGCGCCCTGGCGGCTTACGCGGCCGGCCGGCTGGGTGAGGAAATCGTGTCCATGCCGGTGGCCCCGGCGGGAGGGCGCGGGGCCGGGGTGATCCGGGACCGGGACGAGGCATTGAGCGGGCGTGTTGCCCTTCCGCGGGGGTGGCCGTCGCCCGCGGACGGCGCGGCGGCCGTCGTCGTGATGAGCCCTGCCCGCGCGCGGAGTCTGGGTCCGCCTCCCCTGGCCTCGATCGGTGCTTACGGTACGTCGGCGGGTGGAGCCCGGTCCGCACCTGAGGCGGTTGCGGTGCGCGATGCTCTGCGGCGCGACAGCGTGCTCGATGTTCCGGACCTCGTGCTCTTGGAGATCCACGAGGAGTCGGCCGGGGCTGCGGCCGAGGCCGCGAGAGCACTTCGCGTCCCCTTGGAGCGGGTCAACGTGAACGGTGGGGCGCTGGCCTTCGGGCATCCGATCGGCATGTCGGGTGCGCGCATGGTGCTGACGCTGGCATACGAGCTGCGGCGGCGCGGGGGCGGGGCCGGTGCGGTGGCCGTCCGCGCGGAGGACGGGCAGTGCGAGGGACTGTTGATCAGCGTGTAGGCGTCGTCGTGACACCAGAGATACGGCACCACAACGAGGGAGTGAACGGTGAGACGAACGGATGGAGCCGGAGAACTCGGCGGCCGGGTGGCACTGGTCACCGGAGCGGCCCGTGGCATGGGGGCAGCCGAGGCCAGGCTCCTGCACGCGGCGGGTGCCGCAGTGGTCCTCACCGATGTCCTCGGTGAGGAAGGCGCGGCGCTGGCGACGGAATTGGGCGACGACGCGCTCTTCGTCCACCACGATGTGACCCTGGAGGCACACTGGCGGGCCGTGGTGAGCAGCGCGCTCGACCGTTTCGGACGCCTCGACATCCTGGTCAACAACGCGGGGACATACAGCACCAGACCCCTCCTGGAGGAGACCGTCGAGCGCTTCGAGCGGCTCTACCGGGTCAATCTGATCGGGCCGTTCCTCGGCATCCAAACCGTGGCGCCGGTCCTGCGTGAGGCCGGGGGAGGGACGATCGTCAACATCTCCTCGACGGCCGGTATGACGGCTTTCCCGGAGCATGCCGCCTATGGCGCCTCCAAGTGGGCGTTGCGGGGACTGACCAGGACGGCCGCGCTGGAACTCGGACCGCACGGAATCCGGGTCAACTCCGTTTACCCGGGCGCCGTGAGCACACCGATGCTCGCCGGCGTCGTTCAGCGTGCCAAGGAGCAGAACACCGCGGGACCGTCACCACTCAGGCGGTTCGGGGAACCGCGGGAAGTGGCGGAGCTGGTGCTCTTTCTCGCGTCCGATCGCGCCTCGTACGTGAACGGAGGCGAGTTCGTCGTGGACGGAGGGACCGTCGCGGGCCGGGGCGGATGATTGAGGCCCCCGGCCGCACGCGAACGGGTCAGCCGTCTGCCCGCGATGTGCGGGTCCGGGTCGCGGTCGTCGTCTTTTTCGTGGCCGTCGTCTTCTTCGCCTTCGCCGTACTCGTGCGCTTCGCGGGGGCGCGCTTCGGCTTCTCGGGGACCCTTTCGGTGTCGCTGTCGAGCAGGCCGTGCAGGATGACCGAGAGATACTGATCCGCCAGCGCCTCTTCGGTCAGCGGGCCCTCCGGCCGGTACCAGCGGACGGAGACCCACACGGCGTCCCGGATGAAGCGGTAGACCGTATCGGGATCGAGACCGGCCCGGAAGACACCGCTGGAGATGCCTTCCTGGAGGACCGAGACCCACAGGCGCTGCGTCCGGCGCTCTTCCTCGTCGAGGTAGGCGAAGCGAGGCAGTTCGCTCAACTGCTCCCGCTCGTTCTGGATGACGGTGACGGCGGCGCGGTGCGCATGGAGGGAGGAGAAGGCGGCGGTGATCAGCTGCCGGATCGCCTCCGCCGGCTCCAGCGACCTGTCGCTGATCTCCTGGTAGCGGTCCCCGATCTCCTTCAGATAGCCCGAGACCAGCTCATGGAGGATGGTCTCCTTGGAGTCGAAATGGTGGTAAAGGCTGCCCGACAGCACTCCCGCCGCGTCGCCGATCTCCCGAACCGTCGTCGACCGATAGCCACGTGTCGCGAAGAGATCCGCCGCGATATCGATGATGTCCTGCCTCCGAGCGGAGGTGTCGGCGGCGCGTCGGCGCCCCGCCGTGCGAGTCCGTTGGGCGGACGGTGGCTTGGTCATGGTCATCGGTCCAATTCCTCGAGGCACGTCGGCCGGGCGGCGACTGCACGGCGATGATACCTAGCACTTGCTGGGGTAGAGGTCCGGTCCGTCGGCACTGACCACGGCTGCTTCCTTTGGAGCCTGTGGTCAGCGGTCTTGACAGCGCAGTCCCTCACTGAAACGCTACCAAGCAAATGCTTGCTATGTCGTCGAGTCGGCGGGTTGTTCCGCCGGTGGCGATGTCTTCGGCCCCTCGCCCGGTCAGGAACGAGCCGCAGGTCACCTGAAGCGTGCCCGGCGCGGGGTCCGGAAAGCCCCAGGGACATCAATGAGGGGAGCCCTCCGCACATGGGCGCAAACGTTCGTAGCAGAATGCAGTTCGGGATTTTCCTGGGGCCGTTGCACAAGCCGTCGGGGAATCCGACATGGGACCTTGAGCGGGATCTCCAGATGATCCAGAGGCTGGACGAACTCGGATTCGATGAGGCCTTCATCGGCGAGCACCATTCGAGCGGCTGGGAGATCATCGGCAGCCCCGAGGTGTTCATCGCCGCTGCGGCCGAGCGTACCAAGCACATCAGGCTCGCCACTGGTGTGGTGTCCCTGCCCTATCACCACCCGCTCATGGTCGCCGAACGGCTTGTGTTGCTCGACCACCTGACCCGCGGGCGGGTGACGCTCGGCGTCGGCCCGGGGGCCCTTCCTTCCGACGCGTCCATGATGGGCCTCGACTACTCCTCCCTGCGGGAGCGCATGGAGGAGTCACTCGAAGCCATCCTCGCTCTCTTGCAGGACGAGGGCACCATCGACCGCAAGACGGACTGGTTCGAACTCCGCCGTGCACAACTCCAGATGCTTCCCTACACCAGGCCGCGTCCGGAGGTCGCGGTGACCGCTGTGGCCTCGCCCTCCGGCCCACGGCTCGCCGGGCGTCTCGGCCTGCCGATGATCGCACTCGCGGCCGGTACCCCGGCCGGCCAGAAGGTGCTTGCGGAGCACTGGCGGATCTACGAGGAGCAACTGGCGGCGGCCGGCCATCCGGCTCCGGACCGTGCCGACTGGCGGCTGGTGAGCCCGATCCATGTGGCCCCCACCCGTGCGCAGGCCGAACACCAGGTCTCATACGCGATCGAGGACGCCGGCGGCTACTTCTTCCGCGACTCCAGCGTGCTGACCTCCGTTCTCAACGAGGCCGGACTGCCGCCGGACGCACCCAAGCTCGATGTCTTCCGTGCCTCCGGGATGGGGTGCATCGGCTCGGTTGAGGACGTCATCGAGCACATCGAACGGTTGCGGGAGCTGTCCGGCGGTTTCGGCAAGTTCCTGATCATGGTGCAGGACTGGGCCGATCACGACGACACCCTGAAGTCCCTGGAGGTGTTCGCCCGGGAGGTCATGCCCCACTTCCAGGATTCAAACCGACGTCGGCTGGAGAACTGGAACACCTTCCACGCCGGCGAGCCGGAGTTCCAGCGCGACCTGGCCGCCGCCGGCGCCCGCGCGCGGGAGCGGTACGAGGAGACGCGCCGCTCCGGCGACGGCACGCGATGACGATGCCGTACCCGACCGGAGATGGACGAAGAGGGAGCCATATGCCTGATCTTCATGGCGCGGTGGCGCTCGTGACCGGGGCCGCGCAGGGCGTGGGACGGGCCACCGCGCTCGCGTTCGCCGAGCGGGGTACCGCCGTCACGATCGTGGACATCAACGCCGCGGGCCTGCGTTACGTCGCTGACGAGGTAAAAGCGGTCGGCGGCGAGGTGCGCCTCGTCGTGGCGGACGTCGGCAAGGAGCCGGATGTCGCACGTTCGGTTCAGGAGACGGAGGCTGCGTTCGGCCGACTGGACATTCTGGTCAACAACGCCGTGGCGTACAACCGCGACATCGAGGGCGCGGACCTCGACGTGGTCTCCACTCCCGAAGCGGTCTGGGCGCGTACCTTCGATGTCAATCTGCACGGTGCCACCTACGGCATCCGGCACGCCATTCCGCTGATGCTGCGCGGTGGCGGCGGTTCCATCGTCAACGTCGGCTCGACGTCCGGCTTCAGTGGCGACGTGGTGCATGTCGCCTACGCGGCGTCAATGGCGGCCAAGTATTCGCTGACGCGCTCGACAGCCACCACTCATGGCAAAGACGGCATTCGCTGCAACGCGCTGGCCACCGGGCTCATTCTCAGCCCCACGGCCAGGCAGAACCTCGATGGCGAGAAGCTGTCGGCCTATCACGACAATCTGCTGGTACCGGACTTCGCGGTGCCGGAAGACATCGCGTCCGTCATCCTCTTCCTCGCCTCCGACGCCAGCAAGTACATCAACGGCCAGACGATCATCGCGGACGGCGGCTTCCAGGCCCATCAGCCCTGGCACGCGCAGTCTCACATCGTCCATCCGGACGCCGTCGGCCATCAAGAAGGGCGAAACCGCGCATGACGCAGAACACCGATGAACCGGTGGTGGCGACCGCCGGCGGACCAGTCCCGGTGTCCCGGCTCGGCACCACGCTGATGCACGAGCACATCTTCGTGACCAGTCCCGAGATCCAGCAGAACTGGCCGGACTATCCGGAACAGTGGGACGAGGAAACGCAGATCGAGGCGGCGCTGAAGAAACTCGCCGACGCCAAGGCGAACGGCATCGACACCATCGTCGACCTCACCGTGATCGGGCTGGGACGCTACGTCCCGCGGGTGAAACGGGTCGCGGAGCAGACGGACGTCAACATCGTCGTCGCCACGGGTGCCTACGTCCTGCACGACCTGCCGGTGTACTTCCATTACCGAGGCCCCGGCACACCGGCCGGGGGCCCCGACCGGATGTACGAGTTCTTCGTCCGGGACATCGAGGAGGGCGTCACCGGCACCGGCGTGCGAGCGGCGATCCTCAAATGCGTGACCGATGCGGCCGGTCTGACCCCGGACGTCGAGCGTGTCCTGCGTTCAGTGGCCCGAGCACACCGCCGCACGGGTGCGCCGATCACGACGCACACTCACGCCGGGCTCCGGCGCGGGCTGGACCAGCAACAAGTCTTCGCCAACGAAGGAGTCGACCTGAGCCGCGTGATCATCGGTCATTCCGGTGACACGGACGACTACGGATACCTCGAGGAACTCATCGCGGCGGGATCCTACCTGGGGATGGACCGCTTCGGGCTCGATACCGTCCCGTTCGGCAAACGGGTCGAGATCGTCGCGGAGATGTGCCGACGCGGCCACGCCGACAAGATGGTCCTCTCCCACGACACCTCCTGCTTCTCGGACATGTCCGATCCGGTGCGCCGCAGGGAGCTCTATCCCGACTGGCGGTGGACGCACATCCCCCAGGACGTGGTCCCGGCACTGTTGGAGCGCGGGGTGACCCAAGAGCAGATCGACCAGATGATGGTGGAGAACCCGCGGCGGATCTTCTCGCACGACGGGGGTTACTGAGCGTGGCTCTGGCGGACCTCGTGGGAGCCGATCTGGGGACACGGAGGATGGCGTACCGGGAGGAGGACGCCATCCTCTATGCCCTGGCGGTCGGAACCCCCGCGGACCAGCTCGACCTGGTCTTCGAACGTAACCTGCGTGTTCTGCCGACCTACGGCCTGGTCCTGGGGCTCTGGGTCGCCGACGCCGCCGGAGCGCTCGGCGCCTTCCGGCCTCAGGACGCCCTGCACGGAGCCCAGACCCTCAACGTGCACAAGCCGCTGCCGCCCGAGGGCGACATCGATGTCCACGGGCGTGTGGCGGCCGTATGGGACAAGGGGAGCGCCGCGGTGCTGGAGGTGGTGGCCGAGTGCGATCACTTCACGGCCGGATACTCGATCTTCCTGCCTCGGCAGGGCGGTTGGGGCGGCGAACGCGGCCCCTCGGCTGTCCGGGCCGATAACCCGGCCCCGGTCGGTCCCGTGTGGTCCGGCAGTTACGCCACCTCGACCCAGCAGGCTGCACTGTACCGGCTCACCGGCGACCGCCACCTGATCCATATCGACCCGGAAGCGGCTCACGCCGCCGGCCTTCCCGGCGTCATCCTGCACGGACTGTGCACGCTCGGTATCGCGGCTCGCGAAGTTGCGGAGGCGGCGGGGGCTCGCCCCTGGGAACTCGCCTCACTGCGCGCACGGTTCACCGCGCCCGTGCGACCCGGGGACACGATCGCACTGTCCTGCCGCCGTGGCGGAGACGGTGCGATCGCGTTCACGGCCCAGGCCGCGGGGGCGACGGTGCTAAACGCGGGGTCCGCCGTTTACAGCCCTCAGGGCGCTGCAGATCCCGGGTAACCGCCGCCGTCGTACTCGGCGTCGAGCAGGTCGTAGTCGGTCATGAATCCCCGCTTCGGGATCGCCTCGGCGAACACCACTGTCCGCGGCTTCTTGTAGGACGCGATGAGTGTGCGGCAGTGCTCGATGATGTCGGCCTCGCTCGCTCCGGAGCCCGGCGTGCGTGTCACGATGGCCTTCACACTCTGGCCCCAGCGGGTATCGGGTACGCCTATGACGGCCGCGTCGGCCACCCCCGGGTGCTCGCGGAGCGTGCGCTCGACCTCCGCCGCGTAGATGTTCTCGCCGCCGGATTTGATCACGCGTCCACGGGAGCCGATGAAGGTGATCGTGCCGTCGGCCTCGCGGCGCCCGAGGTCGCCAGTGTGATGCCATCCGCCTCGCTGTCGCTCGGCGTTGAGTCCGGGGCGGTCGAAGTAGCCGCTCATCACATGTGGACCACGGGCCACGATCTCACCGACCTCGCCCGTCGGCACCTCATCGCCCCTCTCATCCACCATGCGCACCTGCAGGAAGGGAGACGGGCGGCCGTGGCTGCCGATCCCCCCGATGCCCTGGCCGTTGTAGGTGGCCATGCCCGCCACCTCCGTCTGGCCGTAGCCGCCCAGCGCCCGGCCCCAGGGGCTGTTGTCCACGGAGACCATGGCATTCCAGGCGTCGTCCCCGGGGGTGACCTGGAGACTGCTGATGTCGTACCGGCGATCGGCGTTGGCCTTCGCCAGTTCGTCCACCATCTGGGGGAAGAGCAGGGCGGACTGGCATCGCTCCGCCTCGATGAGGGCACACGCCGACACCGCGTCGAAACACGGCATGAAGACATTGGTGCCGCCTAGGTGGAAGGTCGCCGTGCAGAACATCAGGGTGCCGACGTGGTAAAGCGGGCCCGAGTTCAGATAGACGAAGCCCGGCTCGATCTGACGTTGCAGGGCCAGCGCGATGTTGTGGGTGAGAATGGCCTGCTGGCTGATGAGGGCCGCGTTGGGTCGGCTGTCGAACGCCGCGGTGTAGAGGGCCAGAACGGGTGTGGCGGGGTCGATCTCCGCCTCGGTGTCGATGTCCGGGGCGCTCCGGAGCCACTCCTCGTAGGAGTCCGGGCCGGTCCCGTCGTGCTGGATCCAGCGGGTCGGCCGGTGTTCCGCCAGCTGCCGCGCCTCGGCCAGGCGTGGGCCGAGTTCCGCTTCCTGCCAGATCACGAGGCGCGGACGCAGGTCGTCCAGGGCAAAGGCCAGTTCCGCTCCGCCGAGCCGCCAGTTCGCCGGGCACAGGATCGCTCCGAGCTTGGCGCAGGCCAGCAGGAGTTCCAGCACCCGGAAGGAGTTCTGCCCCGCCCAGAGCACCCTGTCGCCGGCCGCGACGCCCTGGGCGGCCAGGGCGTTCGCCACCCGGTTGACGCGGTCATCCAAGGCCGTGTAGGTCAAGCGCACCTGGCCGTCGACCACGGCCGTGGCCTGGGGACGGCCGCGTCGGTTCTCCCGCGCGATGTCGCCGAGGCTGAGCGTGTGCTGCTGATTCATCTCTTCACCCTCCCGAGGTCCGGGCCTCGATCTACCGAGGTCCGGGCCTCGATAGTCTTATCAACCAAGCGATAGTTCAAGTAGCATGAAGCGGCCCGATCGCTGAAGAGGACGCGCTCATATGCCCGCCGCCCCAGGAGCAGGTGCCGAAACCTGTACGGGCACGGGATCGGGCGTCTTCCCCACCCCGAAGGAGACGCAGTGGCAGGACATCGCCCCTTCCGATTCGCCGCCGTGGTCCGGCAGACGGATTCCGCCAAGGCATGGGCCGAGCGGGCCCGGCTGCTGGAGGATTCCGGTTTCTCGGCACTGCTGGTCCCGGACCACTTCATCGGTCCACGTTTCGCACCCTTGCCGGCCATGGCCGCCGCCGCTGCCGCCACGACCACGTTGCGGGTTGGCACGCTGGTGCTCTCGAACGACTACCGCCATCCGGTAGCCCTCGCGAAGGAGGCAGCGACCCTCGACGTGCTCTCTGACGGTCGGCTCGACCTCGGACTCGGCACCGGCTGGCTGCGGCAGGACTACGACCGCTCGGGCGTGGCTTTCGACCCCCCCAAGGTGCGCTTCGAAAGGTTCCAGGAGGCGGTGCGGATACTCAAGGGACTCTGGGGCGAAGGCCCCTTCTCCTTCCGGGGCCAGTACTACCGGATCGATGAGCTCGACCAGGAACCACGCCCGGTCCGGCGCCCGCACCCCCGATTGCTCTTCCCCGGTGGCGGGCCGCGGATGCTGCGGTTCGCCGCCGCCGAAGCCGACTCCATCAATTTCGCCCTGCAGGTCAAGGCAGATGGCTCCGGCCCCGACCAACGGGACGGCGGGCTCGCCGCCTTCCTGAAGAAGATCGACATTGTCAGGGAAGCCGCGGGGGAGCGCTTCGACCGGATCGAGCTGGGGACGAGCGTTCAGCAGCTCGGTGTGGGGGTGAAGAAGGAGGAGTGGAGCTACGCCAATACCTCCCAGCAGAGCGAGACCCCGCAGGTGCTGGTCGGCGGGCTCGACGAGATCGTCGAGAAGCTGCGCTACTGGCGTGACGAACACGGCCTCTCGTACTTCGTACTGCACAACGACAAGGACCTCGACGCCTTCATCCCGGTCGTCGCCGCGCTCGCGGGTACGTGAGGAACGGGCGGGGGCGTCGTTGGAACGCCCTGAGGCGGTGACGCGATCGGGAGGGCGTCACCGCTCCGCGCCCAGGAACTGCTCCGTCCAGATGGTTTTCCCCGACTGTGTGTACCGGCTTCCCCAGCGGTCCGTGAGCTGTGCGACGAGGAAGAGCCCGCGTCCACCCTCGTCGGTGCTGCGCGCCCGGCGCAGCCGCGGCTGGCTGTTGCTGGGGTCGGAGACCTCGCACACCAGCACCCGGTCGCGGATGAGACGCAGCCCGATGGGCCCACTCGCATACCGAATGGCGTTGGTGACCAGCTCGCTCACCACGAGTTCGGTGGTGAAGGCCAGATGATCGAGCCGCCAGTTGGCCAGTTGCCGGGTGACCCGCTCTCGCGCCCGTATGACCACGGACGGGTCCGCGGGGAACTCCCAGGAGGCGATGTCATGTGCCGGGATGGCCCGGGTACGGGCCAGGAGTACGGCGGCGTCATCGGGACGGGTCGTGTCCAGGAGCTCGGTGAACGCGTCGCGGCCGACATGGTCGAGGTTGCAACCAGGGGCGGCATGGGTGCTCAGCCAGTGACGCAGTCGCTCCATACCGAGTCCTATGTCGCCCGTGGGGAAGTCCACGAGGCCGTCGGTGTAGAACGCCAGCACACTCCCCGGCTCGAGCTCGAATTCGGCGGGTTCGAACGGCATCCCGCCCACGCCCAGTGGCGGACCGGGAACGAGGTCCACGAAGCGAGCCGTGGCGTCCGGTCGCACGACGATGGGAGGAGGGTGTCCGGCACTGGCGAGAACACACTTGCGCGTCCCCGGGTCGTACACGCCGTACAGGCAAGTGGCACCGAGGACGTCCGTGTCCGAGCCGGACTCCGCTCCGCGGTCCGCGGCCGGCCCGGTGACCAGATCGTCCAGGTGAGTCAGCAGTTCATCGGGGTCGAGGTCCAGGTCGGCCAGGGTCTGCACCGCGGTGCGCACTCTGGCCATCGTCGCCGCCGCGTGGATGCCGTGTCCGACGACGTCCCCTATGACGAAGGCGATGCGCAGGCCGGGGAGGGGAATGACGTCGAACCAGTCGGTGCTGACACCGGTTCCCGGGGACGCAGGCAGATGCATGCCGGTGGTTTCCGCCGCCGTGCTCTCGGCGACGGAGCGGGGCAGCAGGCTGCTCCGCAGCGCGGTGGCGGCGTGGCGCTCCCGGAGGGAGCGACGGGTGTTGTCCAGGCTCAGCGCGGCGGAGGCGGCGATCTGCTCGAGCAGGGCGAGGTCGTCGCCGTCGAACGGCGTGGTAGGCCACCGCGTGCGCCACACGGTGATCGCGCCCAGCAGCAGGCCCCGGGCGTACAGCGGAGCACTCAGCCCCGAATGCGTTCCTTCGGGAATCACCGACTGGACCAGGCCGGGGTCGTGGCCGAGTGACGCCTTGAGTGCGTCGATGTCGTTGATCAGAACGCCGTGCCCCTCCTGGAGCAGGCGCAGCTCCGGGAAGTCCGGAACGGTGGGGGTCTCGGCGCCCTCGACCGAAAGTTTGGCGGGCCACCCGCCGCCGCGCCGCACAGCGGCCATCCTGCGCAGATGCAGTTCCCCGAAACGCGTGACGGCTGGGATGTCGTCTCCCTGCGGCACGGCCTCGGCGAGGTCTACCGCCACCACATCGGCGAAATCGGCGGCAAGGAGAGCCGCGAGTTCTGTGACGATCCGTGCCGCATCCGAGGACGGCTCGATACTGACCGCGGCACGGAGCAGATCCAGATTGCGGTGAGTCCGCCAGTTCCGCTCATCCGGACGGGAGGCGGACGCGACCCCCGTCTCCGGATGGACCAGCACCAGGCAACGGCCCGTGGCTTCCGTCGTCGCGGCGGCTACCAGCGGGAGGATGTGCATGGAGGCCGTCACCAGGTGCCCGTCATGGTTGCGCAGGGTAGCGGGGTGGATGACTGACGGATCTGTGCGGGCGGCTGCCAGTGCGGTGGCGAATGCCTCCTGGTCCGCCCACAGGCGATGGGCGGGAAGTCCTCCGAGTTCTTCGGCCTGATATCCGAGGAGTCTCTCGAACGCCGGTGTCGACGCCAGGACCCGCCCGCGCCCGTCCAGCACGATCGCCGCGCCCCTGACAGCGTCGCTCGGAAGGGGAGGAACGTACCTGTCGTCCCGGCTGGCTGGACTCATCTCATTCTTCGCCGCACTCTTCACAAACACCTTACAGGGACTGCTCGCGATCGCGCCGCTGGAAGAGTGCCCGGTCCTCGCCACTGGTCAGCCGGTCGGGCGCCACGTCAATAGTGACGCACGGTGAGCGTGCGCGTCCTCGTCGTCATACCTGAGGTCGTGGTATTCCGCCACGACCGGCAGTCCGATGTGCAACCCGGCGCCGTCCTGCGGTCCGTTCCATCCGCCCGGCAGGATCAGATCGTCACCCTCGGCCAGCCGGACGAGCAGCACGACATAGGGCACTTGACGACCGGGTTGCAGCGCGCGGTGGCAGACGGTCCAGCTGGCCACCGTGCCCCGGCCGTCCGCCGTTTCCCAGGTCCACGCGAAGCTGCCGCAGCCGTTGCACATGGCCCGCGGCGCCCAGCGAAGCAGCCCGCACCCGTCGCAGCGCTGGAGGATCAGCCGGTGCTCGGCCAGCGCCTGCCACCACGGTGCGGAGTCACGGTCGGGGACGGGGCGGTTCATGAGTCCCTCCTGAGGACCAGGGCCGAGGTCACCCCGGATACATAGCCGGGCTGGCCGGTGACCAGCGCGGTTTCGGCGCCCTGCACCTGCCGTGCCCCTGCCACTCCGCGCAGTTGCAGTACGGCCTCGACGGCGTGGTTGAGGCCATGAACATATCCCTCGGACAGATGGCCGCCGTGGGTGTTGACCGGCAGCGTGCCACCGAGCGCGGTCTCTCCCGCGGCCACGAACGGTGCGGCTTGCCCGGGGGCACAGAAGCCGTAGTCCTCGAGCTGCATCAGGACCAGCGGGGTGAAGGCGTCGTACAGCTCGGCCACGCTGATCTCGCGCGGGCCGATTCCGGCGGCGGCGAACAGGCGGGGAGCCATCGTCCGCGCCGCGCTGGTGGACAGGTCGGCGTATCCGTCGGAGAAGTAACTGTGGCCACCACCGGTGGCCGCCGCGCTGATCAGCACCGGCGGATGGAGCAGATCGCGGGCGCGCTCGGCGGAGGTCACGATGACGGCGATGGCGGCGTCGGTCTCCAGACAGCAGTCGTACAGCCGCAGCGGTTCGGCGATCCATCGCGACCCCAGGTACTCGTCCATGGTCAGTGGGGCCCGCATGAGTGCCCGATCGTTGAGCGCGGCGTGTGCCCGCTGGCTGATCGCGACGCGACCGAGGTCCTCGGACGACGCTCCGCTGCGTTGCAGGTAGGCACGGCCGATGAGGGCGTACTGCTGGGGTGGTGCGAGAAGGCCGTAAGGCACCTGGTACTGGAATTCGACGAGGGTGGGAGCCGCACGTCCGGTTCCGCCCATGCGGAACTCGGACCGTGCGTTGAGCGACCGCCACACGACGACGGTCTCCGCCTGGCCGGCCGCCACCGCCGTCGCGGCGGCGCCGACAGCGGCCGAGGACATGCTGCCGCCGCCGTTCAGGTCGAGCAGCAGCCGTGGATCGCGGACGCCGAGGCAGGCCGCCACCGCGGCGGCGGGTGCCGAGTCGCCCACTGAGTGAGTGACCAGGCCGTCGATGTCCCGCAGCCCAAGGCCCGCGTCCGACAGCGCGGCGCTGATCGCGCGCAGCGCCAGCTCCAGCGTGCTGACCCCGGAATTCTTCGAGTACGGGGTCCAGCCGACGCCCGTGATGGCGGTGCGGTCACGCAGGCCGTGTCCGGGCACGGTCACCGCGGGGCGAGCTTGGAGCCGGGGAAGGCGGCGAGCAGCGTCTCCCGCCACGGGCCGTCCAGGAATTCGCGGGCGCGCTTGTTCCACTTCAGCAGCCGGTCGTCCCCCTTCACCTCGTCGTCCAGACCGAGCGCGGCGTCTCGGGCGCGCTGGAGGGCTAGATGCGCGTCGAGGTCGGTTCCCCAGACCGTTACCACCTCTGTGTCGCTGAGCAGTACCTCGTACAGACCGGTTAGGCGGTGGCCGTGCTCCGCCATGACAGGAGCGCGTTCCTCCCGCACCGCGGCGAGGTAGTCATGGGCGGCGCCGGGCTTTACCTGGGCGGACTCGAAGAGGAAGAACGGCGCCCGGTAGCCCTCCTGGACGATGTCGGCGAGAGCGGGACTTCCGGCTACCGCGCCGAGCGGCCGGGAGAAGGCGCTCCACCGCAGATCGTCGATCTGCGACAGGAACAACTCCGGCTTGACGTCATCGTAGATCTCCATCATCTGGCGCCAGCCGCCGTCCCAGCCGCCACGGCAGTCCCAGAGTGTGACGGCCTTGAACTGGGTGTGACCGGTGATGCCCACGGCGTAGAAGGCGCCGACGAGGTCGATGTCGGAGGAACGCACCGACTGGGATGTGGTGAGTACGGATGTACCGCTCTCCAGCGCTTCGTCCTCGCGCTTGTAAGCGGTCAGCCACTCCAGGTACTTCAGTGGCCGTTGCGAGTTCATGGGGTGGAACTGGACCTCTTCGAGCAGATAGATGCCGCGCCGCATGCCGGGCTCCTTGAGGATGGGGATCGACTCGATTATTCAACCGAGCGCTTGCTTGGGAGGTTAATTGTCGTGCGGCCGCCCGGTCAATGCGTCGTCCGCGACTATGGCCGGACCAGGATCGCCGCGCTGCCCAGACTTCCGCCGAACCCGGTGCACAACGCCACCGAGGGATCGCGCACCTGGTTCGCCACCGCCTCGCCCCGCAACTGGCGCACCGCCTCGGCGATGTTGTTGAGCCCGTGCACGTATCCCTCGGACAGCAAGCCGCCGTGCGGATTGACCGGGAGACGCCCGTCGTCGTCCGCCCCGCCGTCCCGGAAGAACGCGCCGGCCTCTCCGCGGGACACCAGACCGAAGTCCTCCAGCTGTACCGGAACGACCCAGGAGTACGCGTCATAGATCAGAGCGAGATCGATATCGCGCGGGGACATGCCCGCCCGTGCGTACAGCGGAGCGGCGAGGTAGGAGGAGAACAGCCGCTCGACATCCGGCGCCCGGTCCATTTCGGAGGTCCCCGGCCCGCCGCCGCGCACCACGGTGTGTACGCGGGGGCTGCCCGGCCGGGTGGAGTCCGCCACATCCGTCCGGGCGACCACGAGGGCCACCGCGCCGTCGCTCTCCAGACAGCAGTCCACACGGCGCAGCGGTGTGGCGACAAGGGGCGTGGCGAGGTAGTCGTCGAGTGTGAGGGGTTCGCGGAAGACCGCTCGGGGGTTGCGCGAGGCGTGGCGGCGGGAGTGGCGGACTACTGCCGCCAGATCCGCTTCGGTGGCACCCGTTTCGTACATCCACCGCTGGGCGGCCAGCGCGAACAGATGGACCGGCCCCAACATGCCGTGAGGCAGTGAGAACTGCGCTTCGGCTCCCGCGCCGATGCGCAGCGCGGTCTGCCCCATCCGCTTGCCGGAGCGGCCATTGAGGGCGCGGTAGACAAGAACGGCCCGTGCTGTTCCGGAGTCGATGAGCATCGCGGCGTCCGCGAGGATCGACGCACACTGGGTGCCGCCTCCGTAGAACTCGTTGCTCCATACCGGATCCGGCAGGCGCAGGGCCGAAGCGAGGTAGCCGACGGGAACGGAGTCGTCGAGGTGGTAGCTGAGCACCGCGTCCACGTCCCCGGCGGTCAGTCCGGCGTCGTCGATGGCCGCCCGGCATGCTTGGCGGGCGAGAGCGAGCACCGAAGTGCCGGAGTCCCGGGAAAGCTCGGTCATGCCCACACCGGTGATGGCCGCCTTCCCCGAGAAGGACTGCCGCCGCCAGGCCGTCTGCCCGCCGCTCACCGGTCCGCTGCTCAAGGACGCGCTCCGGCGGGGCCGGTGGCCGGTCGATACCGGTCGAAGCGCTGCGCCGCGCCAATCGCCACCGCTGCCTCGTCGAACGAGCGGAACATCCGAAGCCCGTTGCGTTCCGCGAACGCGGACAGCCTCTCCTGGTCGGTCGGCGGGGCGATATCCAGGTTGCGGGGAACGAGCGCGACACGTTGTGGGAAGCCGCGTTGCAGAAGGGAGCCGAGCGCGTCGAGGAGCGGGGTGAGGCCCGCTGTGCCGTAGTTGAAGTAGGCGGCGACGTTGACGTGGACCAGCACATCGGCATATGGCTGTCCGCCCTCGCCCAGCACGGGTTCGAGCGCGTCTCGCAGGATGTCTACGGGGGACGCGGGACCGATCGGGATCTCCAGTGGGTTGGCGACACTCGTGCCGGCGCCGTAGCCGAGGTCGCGCAGTCGCGTCCGCAACTCTTGGCGCAGCGGTGTGATGGTGAGCCCGGCGCGGTCGGCGGCGTCCGCGGCGAGCACAGATGCCCCGCCGCCGAGCCCGGCCACCAGTAGCCCCTCGGCTCCTTCCGGCGTGTGGGCTCGGTGGGCATACCGCTGGAGGTACCCGAGGGTCCCCAGCAGATCGTCCAGGGTGTGCACCAGGCTGATCCCCGTCGCCTCGGCCACTGCCTGCCAGACTTTCGGCGCTCCGGCCATGGAGCCGGTGTGAGAGGAGACGGCGCGGGCCCCCTGTCGGCTGCTTCCCCCCGTCAGCACGACGACCGGTTTGCGTCCGGACGCCCGCCGCAGGGCGCGCAGCAGCCGGTCCCCGTCCTTCACGCCTTCCAGGTAGAGGCCGATGACCTCGGTGTCCGCGTCGTCCACCAGCCACTCGACGAGATCCGCGTGGTTGACGTCGATCGCGTTGCCGATGCTCACCAGCTTGGCGTACCGGATGCCACGGCGGTCACCGGCGGTGACCAGGTCGCCGGAGAGCCCTCCGCTCTGTGAGACGACCGAGACGGTACCGGGCTCACGGGGTGATCCGAGTGTGAAGGTCTGCTGCCCGGCGGGGCTGAACACGCCGAGGCAGTTAGGTCCCAGCAGACGGGTGTCTGTTCCTCGCACGGTCGCCACGAGCCGGTCTTCGAGGTCTTTGCCCGCGGTGCCCATCTCCCCGAACCCGCCCGTGATGACGTGGATGAACTTCACCTTGCCCACCGCGGACTCGACCACTTCCGGGACGCGTGCGGCGGGCACGGCGACCACCAGGTAGTCGACGCTGCCCGGGATGGTGTCCAGCGAGGGATACGCGGATACGCCGTCGATCTCGGTGGCTGATGGGTGCAGGGCGTACAGGTCGTTCGTCCGGCCGATGCCGCGGTACGCGGCGAGAAACCTGTTGCCGAAACCCGGTTTGTTGGCTGACGCGCCGACCACCGCGACACCGCGCGGTGCGAACAACCGACTGAAGTCGGTGCCGACCTCCGGCGCCGGCCGTGCGCCGAGCGGGCTGGACACCATGGTGAGCCGGGCGTCCAGTGCCACCACCCCGTCTGCGGTCGCGACCACCGGATTGCATTCGAACTCGGCCAGCCGCCCCCCGAGCTCGTCGATGACGCCTCCCTCTCCGGCGATCGCGAGCAGTAGCGAGACGAGGGCGTCCCGGTCCGCCGGTGGCCTCCCGCGGCTGCCGGTGAGCAGAGGCGCCCCGGGGAAGGACTCCACCAGCGCTTGTGCGTCGGCGGGGGAGAGGGGCGCCACGCGCAGGGCGGTGAGATCCAGCATTTCCGTGGCGATGCCGCCCAGTCCGAGCAGGACAACGTGGCCGAAGCTCTCGTCCCGCACTACCCCCACGATGAGTTCGACACCGCTGGGGTGCTGCTCCTCGACCAGCCACCCATGAGGCGGGAGTCCAGCGGCGTGCAGCCGCTGCCACATGTCGGTGCCGGCGGCGGCCACGGAATCCGCGTCGAGACCGAGGCGGACAGCGCCGACATCGCTCTTGTGCACAAGCCCCTGCCCCCATGCCTTGAGCACGACCGGGGCGCGCAGGTCCGCCGCGGCCTCGGCCAGGCCGGCATCCGGAACGGCCTGATCGGTGATGGTGATCACGGCGCCACGCGGAGTGTGGATGCCATGCCGACGCAGCATCGACTTGACCACGGGTTCCGGAACGTGTCCCCGGCCAGGCCGGTCCCGGTCGGGCAATGGATCAAAAGCGGCGGGTGCTTTGCGGGTGGTGGCATCGGGAGCCGTCGGGGGCGTCATGCGCATCTCCTTCTGCGGCCGCTGTGCGGATCGTTTGGTGAGTCGGTCTGCCATGCGACAGGCTAGCAAGCAAGTGCTTGGTGGGTAATTATGGAGGTGGTGACGGCCGAAGCGTAGACAAGCGCTTGTTCAAATCCTAGTCTGAGCGACATGCCTGGACTCCACAAACCGGACACCAGGGGCTATGCGCTGGGATTCGACGTCGGCGGTACGTTCACCGACGTGGTTCTCGCGGGCCCCGAGGGCCAGGTCGCCGTAGCGAAGTGCCTGAGCACGCACGACGACCCCACCGAGGGAATCATCAGCGGGGTGACCGCCGCCCTGCGCGAGGCCCGTGTCAAACCTCAGCAGATCACCCGCGCCGTACACGCGACGACCCTCGCCACCAACGCCATCCTGGAACGGCGAGGCGAACGCGTCGCCTATGTGACCACCGCGGGATTCCGCAGCCTGCTCCCGCTCGGCCGCTACGCCCGGGTCGAGGAGGACCGTTACGACCTCTACTTCGATCCACCCGTTCCCCCCGTACCGGCGAAGGACTGCTTCGAAGTACCGGAGCGCGTCGACAGCGGTGGCCGCGTGCTGCGGCCCGTCGACGAGGACGCGGTGCGCCAGGTCGCCGAGGAGATCCGCGCACGCGGGATCCGGGCCGTGGCGGTGTGTCTGCTCCACGCCTACGCCAACCCAGTTCATGAACGCCGAAGCTGCGAGATTCTCCGGCAGGTGCTGCCCGCAGGCTCCACGGTCGTGATGTCCAGCGAGATATGGCCGGAGATCCGTGAATACGAGCGGGCGACGACGACGCTGATGTCCGCGTACGTCGGCCCCGTGATGACCCGCTACCTCACGAGGTTGCAGGACCGTCTCGCCGAACTCGGCGTGGCCGCCCGGGTGCAGGTGATGGAGTCCGGCGGTGGCGTCATGTCCGCCGACCTGGCCGGTCGCCGGGCCGTGGCCACCATCGAGTCGGGTCCCGCGGCCGGTGTCCTGGCCGCGAGCTTCACCGGCACGGCGGCCGGGCACCCCGACGTCATCTCCTTCGACATGGGAGGCACGACCGCCAAGGCATGTGTCGTCCGTGGCGGACGTCCCCACATCACACGCGAGTTCAGCGTCGGTGGCAAGGGAAGCTTCGGGGGACGCCGCGCCGGAACCGGGGTGCCCATCAAGGTTCCGGCCATCGACCTCGCCGAGGTGGGCGCGGGAGGCGGCAGCATCGCCTGGGTGGACGACGGCGGCGTGCTGCACGTCGGGCCGCGCTCGGCGGGTTCCGCTCCCGGACCCGCCTGCTACGGTCTGGGCGGCGCGGAACCGACCGTCACCGACGCCAATCTGGTCCTTGGATATCTGGATCCGTCGTCCTTCGCGGGCGGCACCATGGCGCTCGCCCCCGAACTGTCCGAGAAGGCGATCGACCAGCGGCTCGCCGGGCTGCTCGGAGTGGATCGCGCCGTCGCGGCGCACGCCGTCCATGACCTGGCGAACGCCACCATGGGCTCCGCCGTCCATGTGGTGACGGTCCAGCGCGGCATCGATCCCCGGGGCTTCGCCGTAGTGGCCTTCGGCGGTGCGGGACCGATGCACGCGGCGCGGGTCGCGGAGCGTTTCGGCATCTCTACCGTGATCGTGCCCCCGTCGTGCGGCGTGGGCTCGGCGGTCGGGTTGCTCGCCGCCGATCTGAGCACGGACCGAGTGCTGACACATGTGGTGTCCGCGCAGGACGCGGATCTCACGGAGCTCGAACGCGTCTTCACCGAGCTCGCCGCCTCCGCCTCCGGCGACCTCGACGTCGGGCTGGGAGATCCCGGCACGCGGGTCGAACGCTCCGCGGACGTCCGGTTCAGCGGACAGGCGCACGAGCTGACCGTCGCGATGCCGACCGAGCCCGTCGACGCGAAGGCCATGGACAGGCTGCGCCGGGAATTCACCGCCCGGTACCAGGAGGCGTACGGCATCGCCATGACCGGCCCCGTCGAGCTCGTCAGCCTGCGGGTGCGGGTCACCAGGTCGGTGGAGAAGGTGCCACTGGGACGGAGGCCCGAAACCGTCGCCCAGGGCGGCGCGCCGAGTTCGATCCGTCCGGTGTGGTTTCCCGAGTCCGGCGGCTACCAGGACACCCCGGTGTACGAGCGCGGACGCCTCGGCCCGGGCCACCGGCTGTCCGGCCCGGCGATCGTGGGGGACCACGAATCGACGGTCGTCGTCCCGCCGGGCTGGAACGCCTCGGTCGACGAGGAGTTCAACCTCGTGCTGAGTGCGGACACCGCCGAAGACGCCGCCGGAGCGACCACGTCGACATCCCAGGGGAACATGTCATGACCACCATGCCGCCCGCCGCTGTGCGGCCCGCCGCCGACGCCCTGACCGCCGAGATCCTGCGCAACGCCCTGGCCGTGGCGGCCGAGGAAGCCAGCATCGTGGTCGTTCGCTCGGCTTACTCGACCTTCGTCGTGGAGGGATCCGACGCGTCCGCCGCGATCCTGGACGCCGAGGGTCGGCTGATCGCCCACTCGGTGGCGACCACGCTGATGAACAGCATGGCACTGTCTGTGGCGGTTCCCCATCTGCTGGAGGACATCCCCGCCGACACCATGAGTCCCGGCGATGTGTTCGTGATGAACGACGCGTACCGCGGCGGCATTCACACCAACGACCTGCTGGTGTTCCGCCCCGTCTTCGTCGACGGCGCCGTACGGTACTTCACCGGAACGCTGATCCATGTCTCGGACATCGGCGGCGCCTCCGCCGGGGGCATGGCCTCCCTGGCCACGGAGATATTCCTGGAGGGTCTGCAACTCCCACCGGTACGAGTCGCCACCGCCGATGGGCTGGAACTCCCGATCACGCGGATCCTTCAGCTGAACAGCCGGACCCCCGACAAGGTGCTCGGTGATGTGCAGGCGCTGATCGCCGGCGCGACCACGGCGGCCACCCGGGTCGAGGCACTGATCACCGAGCACGGGCCCCAGGCATTCGACGAGGGGGTGCTCGGCTATCTGCGCCACACCGAGGAGCGGACCCGTGCCGCCCTCGCCGCGCTGCCGCACGGAACCTTCCGGGCTTCCTATGCCATCGACGACGACGGCATCCACCCCGGCCGAACCCATACCGTCCAGGTGGCGGTCACCGTCACCGACGGATCGGTCGTGCTCGACTTCGACGGCACGGACCCGCAGGCCCCGGCGGCCGTCAACGCGAGCCTGTCGCAGTCGTTGGCGGCCGTGGTCTTCGCCGTGCGGTGCTTCCTCGACCCGACGATCCCCATGAACGACGGATGCCTGCGCGCCCTGGACGTGCGGCTCCCCGTCGGGTCGCTGCTCAACGCACAGTCCCCCTACCCGTGCGGCGGCAGATTCCTCCCCGCCTACGCGGCCATGGAAGCGGTGTTCCAGGCGCTGTCGGACGCGGTGCCGGACAAGGCCATCGCGGCATCCGGCATCCTCCAGCCCTTCAGCATGGCCGCCCGCAACGCCCCGTACTGGATTCACCTTGCCTACGACTACGGGGGTGTCGGCGCCCGCCACGGCAAGGACGGGCCGGACGCCACGGGCGTCCACTTCGGTCTGGGACGCAATTCGGTGCCCCAGGTCGAACCGGTGGAGAACCGTTGCCCCATCGTCGTGGAGAGCGTTGAGTACCTCACCGACAGCGGGGGTCCCGGCCGCTGGCGCGGCGGCCTCGGCACCCGTACGGTCTTCCGGCTGAGGGCGGACGCGGACATCACCACCCGCGGCGACCGGCTGCGCAATGGTCCGCCCGGCCGCGACGGTGGTCATCCCGGCACTCCTGGCGGCTTCTACCGGCTGGCCCCGGACGGTGGCAGGGAGCGCCTGGAGTCGAAGGTCAACAACGAACCGTTCGTGGCGGGCCAGGCATTCGTTGTGGAAACCACCGGCGGCGGAGGCGTCGGCTGTCCCGAGGACCGGCCGGTCGACGAGGTACTGGCCGACGTGGCCGCCGGCAAGGTGTCCCGGCAGGCCGCCGCCGAGGTGTACGGGCTGGTCTGGGCCGGAGAAGAGATCGACCGCGCGGCCACCGAACAGCGCCGAGCCCGCCTGCGTGCCCATGTGCCGGAAGCGAACCGACCGGCCGTGGCCCAGAACTGAAATTCCCTTGTCGCGGCCCCGTGATCGGGGCCGCGATATCGCATCCCTCTGACTTCCTGTTCGGAACACCCCACCCACCACACGGAGGCGGAACCCGTGAAGTTTTCGATGATCTTCGAGGCCCAGATGGCCGATCCGACCCGCGAACACGAACAGCAGGTGCTGCGTGACTGCGTGGAGCAGGCCGTGTTCGCCGAGGAGATGGGGTTCGACCGGATCTGGGCCGTCGAGCACCACGCTCTGAAGTGGTACGCGCATATGAGCGCGCCGGAGATCTTCCTCACCTGGGTGGCGGCGCGGACACAACGCATCCGCGTCGGCCATGGAGTGGTGTGCATGCCGTTCGGATTCAACCACCCGGTCCGGGTGGCCGAACGGGCGGCGATGCTGGACATCCTGTCCGGCGGGCGGCTGGACCTGGGGGCCGGGAGGGGCGGCACCGTCCAGGAGACCTCGCTGTGCGGAGTGGACATGGACCGCACGAAGGCGGAGGTGGAGGAGGCACTGCGGATCATCGGGCAGGTGTGGCAGAAGGACGAGTTCGAGTGGCACGGCGAACTGCTGGACATCGAGCCTCACCCGGTGCTCCCGCGCTCGCTCCAGGAGCCCCATCCTCCGCTGTTCATGGCCTGCAGTCGCAAGGAAACCCTCAAGGAGGCGGCCGAGTTCGGGACCGGCGCCCTGGTCATGGGATTCGCCGGCCCCAAGGACGTGGCGGACATGCGCCGCGTCTACGACGAGGCGATCGCCGCCCGCACGGGCGACCGGTTCGTCTCCACCGTGGTGAATGACCATCTGTCCGCGCTGTGCCCGACCATCGTGCTCGACGACCGGGAAAGGGCTGAGCGCATCGGACTGCGCGGCCAGCGCTTCTTCGCCCAGTCCATCGCGCACTGGTACGGCGGTGCGGGCATCCCCGACGAGGCGGTGGTCGAGGGCGCCGACGAACGTGCCGAACTGGCCCGGGCCGCCGAACAGGAAGTCGCGATGTTGCACGAGTCGAACATCCCGGTCAACGCCTCGATGCGGGAGAAGTACCACGGATCGCATGCCTACGGGACCGCGGACGACGCCATCGAGTATGTGCGGCAGCTGATCGATGCCGGTGCCGACGAGATCATGTGCCTGATCCAGATGGGAACAGTCCCCCAGGACGTGTGCATGGAGACCATCCGGCAGTGGGGGAGCACGGTGATCCCCCACTTCCGTCGATGATGACACCGCGCCGCCCCGGGGCGTCCGCCGCGGGGTGGGCCGTCCTGGGGTTGCTCTCCTACGCGCCCGGGCTCTCCGGGTACGAACTCAAGCAGTGGGCTGATCACAGCCTGCGCTTCTTCTACCAGGCGCCCGCGATGAGCCAGATCTATTCGGAACTGCAGCGCCTGGAAGCACTGGGGTGGGCCGAATCCCGACTGGAGCCACAGGGGCACGGGCGCGACAAAAGGGTCTATGGGCTCACCGAGGACGGCGCGGCGGCGCTCGAGAGGCATGTGGAGTCGGCGCCGTTCCGGCCGCCCATGGTCAAGAATCCGGTGGCCATGCGGATCTGGCTCGGCCACCTGACCGGCGGGGCGGGCATGGACCGGCTGATCGACGCCTACGACGCGCACCTGAACGAGTTCCTCGAAGGCGTGAGGGCCGCGCTGAAGACCACCGAGGACCGCTCCGAGCTGGCCTATGCCGCGATGGCGCTGCGCTGGATGGCCCGCTCCAACCAGGCGCAGGCCGAAGCGCTCGGGGAGTTGCGACGAGAACTGGCCGAGCGCAGGGCCGAGGCCCCAACGTGCAAGGAGGGAACGGGAGGCCCTGTGGCTTGACGGTGTCGAGCGGAGAGGCAAGACTTGCACCAAGCGCTTGCTTGTTACTCTGTGTCCTCGGAGGCTGACATGGGTTGGGAGAACAAGGCCGCGCTGGTGACCGGGGCGGCCTCCGGCATCGGCCGAGCCGTCGTCCGTGAGCTGGTCGGTCGCGGAGTACGAGTGGCGGGGCTCGACAGCGACGGCGAGGCGCTCACCGCGGCGATGCGGTCGTTTCCCAAGGGGCGCGTCACATCACTTGTGGCGGACGTCAGCGATGCCGGGCACGTCGAACAGGCCGTCGACCGGACGGCAGATGCGTTCGGACGACTCGACGTGGTCTGCAACGTCGCCGGCGTCGTCGATGACGCCACCCCCACCCATCAAGTCCCCCTGCAGCAGTGGCATCGGGTTGTCGCCGTCGATCTGACCGGTCCCTTCCTGGTCACCCGCAGTGCCTTGCCGCACCTGCTGGCGAGCGGGGGCGGCTCCATCGTGAACATGGCGTCCTCTGCGGGGCTGTTCGCGGCAGGGGGCGGCAGCTCGTATACGGCAGCCAAACACGGGTTGGTGGGGCTGACGCGAAGAGTCGCCCTGGAATACGGGGATCGGGGCGTCCGCGCGAACGCAGTGTGTCCCGGCTACATCGCCACGGAACTGAACGCGTCCTACCGCACACCGGAACCGGCCAACGAGCCCGTCGCCGGGGCGGTGGCGGCCACCCCCGCGGGGCGATGGGGGACACCGGAAGAAGTGGCGACACTGGTCGCCTTCCTCGCCGGCGACGACTCGCGGTTCATCACGGGCTCGGTGTACACCATTGACGGCGGACTGCTTATCCGCTGAGCGGGACAACAGCCGACCCGTGGGGTCGGGAAGAAACGGAGCGATGGCATGGCTGACGACAGCAAGATCGGTAATGTGCTCTACCCCGTGGCCGACGTAGGCGCCGCGGCGGCCTTCTACGGTGAATCGCTCGGCCTCGCCACCAAGTTCACGGACGGCGACCGCTTCGCCGCACTGGACGCGGGAGGCGTGACGCTGGCGATCGCAGGTGAGGAGGAGGATGTCACCGGCGGGACCCCGGCGGCCTCCTTCAAGGTCCAGGACGTGTCCGCCACCGTGCGGCGGATGATCGACGCGGGCGCCAAGGTCGTTCGGGAACCGGAGGAGGGCCCACACGAGGTTCGTGCCGTTGTCGAGGACCCGTGGGGCAATCCCGTCGTCGTGTACTCAGCCAAGCACTGAGTATCTTCCCGCCGACCGTTCAGCCGGACACCACGCTGCCACCGAACGCCTGGAGCATGTGGTGACTCAGGTCGCCGGTGTACTCATTGATCATGTGACGGTGCTCGAAACGCCACTGGCCGTCCACCTGGCGGAAACGGTCGTGATAGCGGCCGGACAGGATCGGCTGTAGGGGCAGTGCGTCGGTGCACTGGAAGACGGTGACATACGAGCGGCACGTGGCCGTTCCTCCCTCGTCGTCCACATCGAGGATGGGGTTGGTCGTCACGTGCCGCGTGTGCGGGGTGCCATTGTCGGAGTACAGCCGAGTCCACCGCTCGTACATCGCCCGTACTTCACCCTCGCCGCTGACCTCTATGTCGTTCTCCTCGACGGTGATGGTGGCGTGGGCGAACAACCGGCCGAGGCCGTGGAAGTCACCGGAGTCGATCAGCTCGGCGTAGCGGGCGAGCAGGTTGGGGATGACGTGGTAACCGGATACCGGGGGTGCCATGGCTTCCTCTCCAGGGGAGTCCGAGTCGGCCGTCGGAGGCCGGTCAACGTTGTGGACGATTCGTCAGAGGGATACGCTCCGCGCCGCTCATCGACGACAACCCTTCGGGATAGTCCGGGTCACCCGCCTGACGCAGGTCCGGCAGCCACCGCACGAACAGCGCCAGCGCCTCGGCCATCTCGGCGCGCGCGAGTGCGTGGCCGAGGCAGAGGTGACCGCCGTGCCCGAAGCCGAGGTGCCGATGTGCGTTGGCACGCGTCACGTCGAACCGGTGCGGATCCGGGAACATCGCCGGGTCGCGGTTCGTCGCATAGATGTTCACTGCCAGGAGAGTGCCGGCGGGCAGTGTCAGACCGTGGTACTCGACGGCGTCGACCGCCTTGCGCAGCATGATGTGCAAGGCCGGTTCAAGGCGCATCGCCTCTTCGACCGCGCCCGGAACGAGGTCCGGCTCGGTACACACCCGCTCCCACTCGCCGTGCTCCAGGAGGAGCTGGACCACCCAGCCGAACTGGTACCGAGTGGTGTCGTGACCGGCGAAGAGCAGGTTGAGAAGCGCGCCGTGGAGCTCATCCTCCGTGAGCGGCCCGGTCTCGGTCTGGGCCGCGATCAGCGTGCTGACGAAGTCTTCGTCCGGTTGTCGGCGCCGGAGCTCGACAAGTTCGCGGAAGTACGTACGGAGGCCGAGGATCGCGGCATCGATACGGGCCAGATGTGGCGTGAGCGGGAACCGGGCGAGGAGCCCCAAGTCCACCGTCCAGCCGCTGAACCGTCCGATGTCCTCCTCCGGTACACCCATCAGTGCGCAGAGCACCTCGAGCGGATACAGGTGGGTGAAGTCGGCGACGAGGTCGAACGGATTCCGGTCGGCCATCCGGTCGATGAGCCCGCTCGCTACGGCGCGCATCCGCGGCCGCAGTGAGTCGGTGCGTCGGTGTAGTAGGAGGGGCCGATGCTGTCGAGCCGTGGGTCGAAGCACATCTGCCGTGCGACGTCGTAGGAGAGGACTTCGTACCCGCGCAAGGTCTGGATGATCCAGGACTGCTGGCGGATCAGGTCGAAGGCGGTCCCCGGGTTCGTGCGGAACCTCTCGTCCGCGAGGTCGACACGCGGTACCTCGGCAAGCGCCTGAGCTGTGGTTTCGGACATGGTGGTCTCCTGTCTCGTGGGGAGGCGGCTTCACCCGTGAGCCAGGTCCGCGAGCTGGTCGATCCGGGGGAGCAGATCTTCGGCGGGCAGCGACGGCAGCCAGAAAACGCACCGGGTGATACCCAGTGCGGCATAGCGTCGCAGTGCCTCGCGTTGCGGCTTGGCGTTGAACAGGGTTACCGGCGCCTGGTCCCGGCCCAGCTCGGCAGCTCTTTCCTGTAGTTCGGCCACCCGTGCGGAGAGCTCCTCTTCGAACGGTTCCGGGTCGGTGGACGCGAATTCGGCGGAAGACCAGTCGTCGGATCCGTCGCGGAAAGGCATCCAGCCGTCGCCGTAGTCGAGCACGCGCTGCAGGACCCCGCTGCCACTTCCGCCGATCAGCACCGGCGGACGGGGACGCTGGAGAGGTTTGGGCCAGGACCAGATCGCCGAGAAGTCGACGAACCGGCCGTGGTAACTGGCCTCGTCCTCGGTCCAGATCGCCGTCATCGCCTCGATGCGCTCACCCAGAAGCGTCATGCGGGTCTTCGGATCGGTGCCGTGATTGAGCATCTCCTCCCGATTCCATCCGGCCCCGACCCCCAGGATCAGCCGCCCACCGGAGATCAGGTCGAGAGAGGCGATCTCCTTGGCCAGCAGGATCGGATCGTGCTGGACGACAAGGCAGATCGCGGTTCCCACCTTCACCCGCGTTGTCGCCGTGGCTGCCGCCGTCATGGACACCACCGGCGACAGGCAGTGTGCGTACTCCCGTGGCAGCTCACTTCCGCTGGGCCAGGGTGTTTCCCGCCCCGACGGAATGTGGGTGTGTTCTGGGAAGAAGACCGACTCGAATCCCCGCGTCTCCGCCGCCCGGCCGAACTCGGCCGGTGCCATCGAGTACTCCGTGGGAAACATCTGTACACCGAAGAACATGGCACCTCGGGGGCGGCATCGGAGGCCGCGCCCCTGGACCCGGTGGGCCCAACGGTCGCGGATCTCGCGGCGCAGCAGTTTGCCCTGGCCGCCGGAAGCGTCCTGACCGTGTGGGAGCCTGTCGGCGATCACCACGGCGTCCGGGCGGCAGTGCTCCGGTAGCACCTCGGCGAGGGCGTCGCGTACCGTCGGTTCGTCCAGATCCTGCTCCGGCACGGGCGCCACGGCCAGAAGGATGTGCTGGTCCCGGCCTTTCCCGGGGACCGCGACCGCTCCGGCCTCCGCGACGCCGGGAACCGCCAGGGCGGCTTCCTCGATCTCGCCCGGCAGTACGTACCGACCCGCCCGGGCGATGGCGTCCTGCCGTCGGCCAAGGACGGTGAGTGCGCCGTGCTCGTCGAGCACGCCGAGATCTCCACCGACGTACCAGCCGTCGCGCAGCACCTCGGCGGTCTGCTCGGGCTGGCCGTCGTAGCCCGCCAGCAGATGCGGTCCGGTCAGGCAGATTTCCCCGGCCTCACCGACCAGCCGGTTCCCCGAGGCGTCGACCACCTTCACGGCGCAGGCCGTACGGGCCCGCCCGACGGCCCTCGTGGCCATCGCCGTCCCTGGGCGGCCGATGACGCTGTAAGGGGCTTCGGTCTGTCCGTAGTAGGAGAACACCTCGGTCGTGGGCAGTCGCTCCTTGATACGCGCCAGTACGGCCGGCAGCACGGATTCGCCTCCGAGGAGCACCACTCGCAGGGACGTGAGATCCGCCTGGCGGTGCTGGTTGTCACGCAGCAGCTCAGTGAAGAAGCTGGGGATCACACTGATATGCGTGATGCGCTCGCGCGCGGCCGCATCGAGGAAGGTCGCGGGGCTGAAGTCGGCCTCGAGGACGAGGCGCATTCCGCCGTAGAGGGCCGGCCCGGCGATGGCGATGAAGCCGACCCCCCAGATGATCGGTCCGGTACCGAAGACCGGATCCGGGCCACGAGGTACGTCCAGCCACAGCTGCGCGGTGGACAGCGCGCCGGAGTGGGTGTGCACCACCGCCTTCGGCAGTCCCGTGGTTCCCGAGGTGAAGAACAGGGCAAGCGGATCGTCGTGGCGTGCCCCGGGCTCCGGCTCGGCGTCGGAAGCGGCGTCGCTCTCGCCGTCGAAGTCCACCGTCGCGGGGGCGGGCCCGCCCAGCCGCAGCCAGTCGGTCACTCCCGGCAGCGCGGGGCGGATGCGCTCGACGACATCGTCGGCCCATCCGTCATAGACGAACGCCGTACAGCCGGATCGCTCCACGATCGCCACGAGCGTGTCATCGGACCAGTACGGGTTGAGGGCGGCTACGACGGTCCCCGTCTTGGCCGCGGCGATATAGACCTCGGTGATGCCCAACGGCGCGTGCAGCAGGCACGCGACCCGGCGGCCTTGGACGACGCCCCGGGAGCGCAGTACCGCGGCGCGCCGATTGACCTGGCGGTTCAGTTCGGCGTACGTCCGGCGTCCGGCGTCGCAGTCGAGCGCCACGGCGTCCGGTGTGCGCAGAGCCTGCGCGGTCAGTACGGCATAGCCGTAATTGGCGAAGGGCGAGTGGGTGTGTGTCGCCGTCAAGGATGCCTCCTGTGCGACGTGGGGCCGTGCAGTCCCGACGTGGCCGGACCCGGATTTCTGGTCAACCTAGCGCATGCTTGGTGATGTTTCAAGTGGTGTGCGACGTTCCTGCGCGGCTGGTCAGCGGAACGCGGGGATGACCTCCTGGGCGAAGAACCTGAGGGTCTTCTTCATCTCATCCAGAGGCAGCGGCCGTGTGCTGCCGAAGTCGCACATCAACTGAGAGTAGCCGAATTCCTGGAGCGTGCGGATCTGGCCGATCACCCGTTCCGGGTCGCCGATCACCTCGAGCTGCTCCCACCGGAAGTCGCTGTCCACCGAGCCGCCCTTGAGGTAGCGGTCCTGCCAGTACTCGAAGCCCTTGGCGATCTCACCGGTGGACGAGTCGATAGGCGCGCTCTGGTGGTTGAAGATCCGCTCGCGGTTGAAGAGCCGCTCGAAGCGCTCCTGGTCCGCCCGGGCCTGCTCGATGGTGGGCGCGGCATACACCGCGCGGGTGACCACGAGATCCGTGTCCGAACCTCCATGGCCGGCCTCGGACGCGGAGGCGTGCCAGGCTTCCGCCGCGCGGCCGACCTTCTTGAAGGTGGCGGCGGGGTCGGCCAGGATCGGCAGGCCGCGAGCGGCGTACAGCTCGACGGTTTCGGGGCTCACCGCGGCGACATAGACGGGTGGATGGGGCTTCTGGAGGGGCTTGGGTACCAGATTGATGGCGCCGGTCCGGTAGTACGTGCCCGTGTGCTGGAAGTTGTCCTGCGTCCACAGACCCTGGATCACCTCGAGGGCTTCGTTGAACCGGTCGCGAGCCTCCGCCAGGTTCAGCCCGAAGGACTCGAATTCCACGCTCTGGTAGCCCCGGCCGATACCGAAGTCCACCCGTCCGTCGGACAGTACGTCGAGCTGGGCGATCTGCTCCGCGATGTGTACCGGGTTGTGCAGGGGCAGCACGACGATGCCGGTGCCCAGCCGTAGCCGCTCCGTGCGGGCGGCGATGTAGGAGAGCAGCGCGGGAGTGCAGGGGATCGTTCCGTATGGCCGGAAGTGGTGTTCGGCCACCCAGAAGCCATCGAATCCCAACTCCTCTGTATAGGAGGCAAGTTCCAGGTTGTAGTCGTAGACCTCTCGTACGGACATGCCGTCGAATTGGTGGAACAGGTTGAAGGTCGAGAACTTCATGGGCCTACGCGGTGTGACCACGGCTCACTCCTCGCTGGATGGGTGCGCTGAACGATGACGTATCGTCTGACCAAGCGCTAGCTTGGTAGTCTAGCAGTCGGGAAACAAGAGACAGGAGAATCGGATGCGGGACTTCGCCGACCGACCGGGTGTGGCAGTTATCGCTGGTGCCACTGGTGGCATCGGTGCCGCCATCACCCGCATGCTGGCCGGGCGCGGCAGCCATGTGGCGCTGACGTACCGGAAGAACGCCGAGGCCGGGGCCGCCCTGGCGGAGGAGGCCGAGGCGGCGGGCGTCCGGGCGGCCGCCTGGTCGCTGGACCTGTCGGACGCGGACGCGACGGCGAGTTTCCTGGACGAGGTGGCGGACCGTTTCGACGGCATCCACACCCTCGTCTACGCGGCCGGACCGCATGTGCCCATGGTGCATCTGAGCCGGGTGACGCCGGACCGGTTCCGACAGCAGATCGAGGAGGACGCGATCGCCTTCTTCAACCTGGTGCAGCCGGCCCTGCCACGGCTGCGCGCGGCCAAGGGCGGCATCGTCGCGGTTACCACGGCCGCCACCCGTCGCTTCCCGGTCCGGGACGGGCTTTCCGCCGGGCCGAAGGGGGCCGTCGAAGCACTTGTGCGCGGATTCGCCGCGGAGGAGGGCCGGTTCGGCGTGCGTGCCAACTGTGTGGGCCCCGGAATGCTGCTCGACGGGATGGCCGCACGGCTGATCGGCTCGGGCGACCTCGATGAACAGGCCCTGGAGGTCACCCGCGGCAATATCCCCCTGCGGCGGTTCGGATCCGCGACCGACATCGCCGAGGCCGTGTGCTTCCTGGCCTCCGACCGGGCCGGGTTCATCTCCGGCCAGATGCTCGACGTCGACGGAGGCTACGGGGCGTGAGGCCGCGTGTCCCGGCGGGGGCATCCGCCACCCGCCGGTCACGCCGAACGAACCCGGCCTCGCCGTGCGAGCCGACGCCGCCTAATGAACCCGGAATGGTGGCAGACCTCATGAGGAGCCCTTCCCCCGGGAACGCGGAAGACCGAGAGTGCGCTCGGCGATGATGTTCCGCTGGATCTCGCTGGACCCCGCGTAGATGGTGTCGGCCCGGCTGAAGAGGAAGACCCGCTGCGCGAAGGAGAGATCGTACGGCGGGCCCTCCGCGAGTAGTCCGTCGATGCCCAGTACGTCCATCGCGAGCTCTCCGAACTCGCGATGCCAGGTGGACCAGTAGAGCTTGGCGAAGGACACCTCGGGCCCCGGTTCCCCGTCACCCAGCGACGTCATCGTGCGCAGCGCGTTGAGCCGCATGATCTCCAACTCGATCCAGGAGCGAACGAGTCGGTCCCGCAGAACCGGGTCGCCGATCGCCCCGTTCTCCCTGGCGATCGCGGCGATCCGATCGAACTCCCTGCGGAAGCCCAGCTGTTGGCCCAGAGTGGACGCACCGCGCTCATACGCCAGCGTCGCCATGGCCACCCGCCAGCCGTCGCCCACCGCGCCCACCACATTCTCCCGCGGGGTGCGCGCGCCGTCGAAGAAGACCTCGTTGAACTCCGAGGTGCCGGTGATCTGGACGATCGGCCGGATCTCGACGCCGGGTTGCCGCATGGGCACCAGCAGGTACGACAGGCCCGCGTGGCGAGTGGTGGCGGGGTCGGTGCGTGCCAGGACGAAACACCAGTCGGCCTCGTGGGCGAGTGACGTCCATACCTTCTGACCGTCGATGACCCACTCGTCGCCGTCCAGCCGCGCCCTGGTCCGTACCCCGGCCAGGTCCGAGCCGGCGTCCGGCTCCGAGTAGCCCTGGCACCACAGCTCCTCGCCGCGCAGGATCGGCGGCAGGAAGCGGTCCTTCTGTTCCTCGGTGCCCAGGTCGATCAGGGTGGGCCCGATCAGTCCCTCGCCGATATGGCCGACCCGGACGGGGGCGTCGGCACGCACGTACTCCTCGTGGAAGATCACTTGCCGTGCCAGTGAGGCGCCTGGGCCGCCGTGCTCACGGGGCCAGCCGAGGCATGTCCACCCGGCCTCGCCGAGTCGCCGCTCCCAAGCGAGCCGCAGCGGGAAGGCTTCGTGTTCCCGGCCTGGCCCGCCGAGCCCTCGTGCGTCGGCGAATTCACCTGTGAGGTTGTCGGCCAGCCATGCCCGCACTTCCGCGCGGAATGCCTCGTCCTCTTCACTGAACCGTAGGTCCATGCCTGTGTCCCGGGCCCGTTAGTCGGTGAACCGGCCGTAGCCACCGCGGAAGAACAGCAGTGGCGAGCGGTCCTCGGCCGCGAGGTGGCACACCCTGGCAACCACGATGACATGGTCGCCCGCGAGGTGTTCGTCCTCCGTCGTCACCTCGAGCCAGGCCACGGCCTCGTCCAGTACGGGAGCACCGCCGGGCGAAGGCGCCCAGCCCACGTCATGAAACTTCTCCGCACCCTTACGGGAGAGCTGTCGGCACACCTCCTCCTGGTGCTCGGCCAGGATATTGACGCAATACCGCTGCGCCGTGCGGACCCGGGGCCAGGAGGTGCTGGTGTGGGCGACGCAGAAGCCCACCAACGGGGGGTCCAGGGACACGGAGGTGAAGGAGTTCGCGGCCAGGCCGGTGGGGATGCCGGTTTCGGGGTCGATGGCGGTGATGGCGACGACACCTGTGGCGAAGTGGCCGAGGACGGTGCGGAAGGTGGCGGAGTCCAGCGCCTCGGACGGGCCGAGGGACGGCGAGTCGGTCGTAGTGGGCATGGTGAGCTCCAGAGGGTGTGAACGTTACTGTCCCGGTTGTCCAGGAAGAGCGGACAACTGGGCACGCAGAGCCGTTTTGTCGGTCTTGCCGTTGGCGGTGGTCGGCAGCTCGGACATGACGATCACGCGGCGCGGCACCTTGTAGTTGGACATGTGCTGCCGGGCCCAGGCGATGACCTCGCCTTCGACGAGCCCGGTGTTCGGGCGGGGGACCACGAAGCCCCAGGCGACCTCGCCCAGGGTCTGGTCCGGTACGGCCACGACGGCGGCGTGCCCGATTGCCGGATGGCGCTGCAGAAGGTTCTCGATCTCGGCCGGGTAGGCGTTGAATCCGCCCACGATGAACATGTCCTTCTTGCGGTCGACGATGGTCAGGTTTCCCCGTTCGTCGAGCACCCCGATGTCGCCGCTGTGCAGCCAGCCCTCCTCGTCCACCCCGGCCGAAGGCGTTCCGGACGCGTCCCAGTACCCCCGCATGACGCCGTAGCCCCCTACGTGGACTTCACCGCGTTCGCCCGGCGGCAGCGGTCTGCCGTCATCGGACGTGATGCGCAGACGCACGCCGGGCATGGGCCGGCCCGCGGTCGAGGCGACCACCTCCGCCGGGTCCCCGGGGCGGGTCATGGTGACCACCGAGCCCTCGATCAGCCCGTAGGCGTTGACCACGCGCTCGGTCCCGAGACGCTGCCGCATGGCCCGCACCAGTTCGGTCGGTACGGCCGCCGCACCCACGATCGCGACGCGCAGCGATGTCAGGTCCCGGCCCGGCAGTTCCGGGTCCGAGAGGAGGCGCGCGAACAGATTCGGCGGACCGGCCAGGATGCTCAGCCGCTCCTTTTCGATGAGGCCGAGTGCCCCGTCCGGGTCGAACACCGCGATGGGCAGGATGGTCGCCAGCCGTGCGACACAGGCGATGATGCCCGCGTTGATGCCGAAACCGTGGGCGAAGGGACTGATGACCGGGTATCGGTCTCCCTCATGGAGACCGACGACCTCGCTCCAGTCCCAGTAGGCGCGCAGAATCTGCTCGCCGGTCAGGGCCACCCCCTTGGGGGTGCCGGTGGTGCCCGAGGTGCACAGGATCTCGAACAGGTCCTCCGGCCGGACGGTGAGAGCCCGCCGCTCGGCCTCGGTACGATGTACGGAGTCGGCCCGGGAGACGAAATCGGTCCAGGACCGGACTCCGACGCCCTGTCCGGCACCATCGAGGAGGATGACGTCGCGCAGGTCCGGCAGCCCGTGGAACGGGTGGTCATCGCCTGGCCCCTGGGCGGCTTCGGCTAGCATGGACAGCTGGCTGACGCCGAGAAACCCTTCGTGGACGAAGAGTGCCTTGGCACCGGTGCGCCGAAGAAGATCCTCGCTTTCGATGCCCTTGCCCCGGGTGCTCAGCGGCACGATGATCGCTCCGGTGTCCCAGATCCCGAAGGCGGTGACCACCCACTTCCAGGTGTTGGGCGCCCAGACCGCGACTCGGTCGCCGGGCTGGACGCCGAGGGCGATGAGGGCGCGTGCTACCGAGGCGGCTTGGTCACGCAGGGTCTGAGCGGTGACAGTCACCTCTCCGTCCGCCACTACCGGGGCGTCGGGGGCGATGGCCGCACGGTCCCGGAGCATTCGCGGCAGCGTTCCCCAGCCGGGTACAGGTTCCATCTTCCGCGCTCCTCTTCGTTTACCCGCCGGTGGTGTGCGCTCGGACCGATGTCTTGCGGTCCCTGCCGAGGTGCTGCCCTCGGTGATCCGTGATCGTCGGCGGTGCCGAGGTCTCCTCGACCGTCTCCTCGACCGTGACGTCGATGTGCACGGGGGTGAGCGCGGTGAGTGCTTGGGCGATCCGGCCTTTCCACATGCCGTTGTTCACCAGGCTCGGACGGTTGAAGGTGACCCCCAAGGTGCTGGTGTCCAGAGTGCCCCGACGGTCGATCTCCAACTGCCAGCGGCTGATGCCGTCGATGCCTCGCAGGGCGTGATCGAGGCCGCTCAGCGGGACCCAGCGGCCGCGGATCAGGATGTGGTCACCGATTGTGTGCCAGGGAGTGGGAATGCCCGTCGCGCCGTCCGTGATGTGTGCCACCTGACCGGTGCGGACCGCGATGCCATCGAGCAGATCGTGCCACTCGTGCGTCACGATGAGTTCCGCGGTGCCGGAGGGATACGGGGAGGGCAGCACCCGGTCCTCGTCCAGCGGGGCACAGTGCAGGAGCCCGGGCCGGACCGGCCGCAGTACGGCCGCGGGCTCCTCCGCGTCGCGGTGGGCGACCGGAACACCCGTCACCGGGTCGGCATAGAGCTCGACCACGCGGGTGTCGAACTCGGCCGCCACATGCCGGACGGTGCGCTGGTCGACGATTTCGCCGGTGAACACCAGAAGGCGCAGCCCGAGGTCGAGCGGGTCGACGAGGAACTCCAGATGCAGGCGGGCCAGGAAGTCGGCCGCTCCGGTCGGGGTGGCCACCAGGACGTTCCCGCGCAGCGCCTGGAGAGTACGCAGCAAGCGCATCCGGCCCCGCGGCCCGGTGGCGACGGCCGCCTCGGCGACATCGGCTGCCGCCTGGGCGATCAGGGCACCGCCGAGGTCGCCGTCGTTGTTGAGTGCCACGACGACGCGGTCGCCACCGGTCACACCGGCCGCGGTGAGTGCCTCACGGGTGAGGCCGAGAGCCTCGGCCAGATCGGTGTCACCGAACGGGACGACGGTCTCACCGTCGGGGGAGGTCAGGAGCAGCCCGCGCGCGGTGGCGGGGGAGAGGCCCATGCGGGGCAGTTCCTCGCGGGTGGCCCAGGAAATCGATGCGTTCACAGTGTCACCACGTCGGTTGCGAAGAGCTTGATGGTGTTCAGGACGTGCTCGTTGGCCAGACCGCCGACCTGGAACTGACCGATCAGGTCAGTCACTCCCGCCTCTTCCAGGCGCGCGATCGCGCGGCGTGAGCCCTCCACGTCATCGAGGACGATCATGAGGTTGTCCCGCAGGGTCTCGATCGCCTCTTCCGGGGACTGACCGGCTGCCAGCGCCCCGAGGACGCGGTGGGTGGCGTGACGGGCGTCGTAGTAGTCCGGTGGCGCCACCAGATTCACCTGTCGGCGGATGTACCAGAGGATGGCGTCCGCCGCGTTCTCGTACGCCTCCTCCCGGCTCTGCGCGACATGCCAGGGGATCATCAGGGCGATCCTGCGGGATTCGGGGTCGAAGCCGTTGCGGGCCAGTTCCGCCTTGTACGCGGCGATGTCCTCGGCCACCGCGTCCATGCCCTTGAGCATCGTCATCCCGAGGAGGTTGTAGCCCCGCTTGGCGGCCGCCAGATAGCCGTCCAGGCTCGTGGAGGCCACCCAGACCGGGGGATGTGGCTTCTGTACGGGACGCGGATACACCCCCACATCGGGCACCGACCAGTACGCGTGTTCCGCGCTGACCGGCTCTCCATCGGCTTCGAAGATCTCGAGAACCGTGTCGAGGTTGTCCTCCCACAGCTGACGCGACTGTTCGAAGGGCCGCTGGAATGCCTGGTACTCCAGCGGCGAGGCGCCACGTCCGGTTCCGAACTCGACGCGGCCCTGGCTGAGGATGTCCAAAGTGGCCACGCGCTCCGCCGTCCGCACCGGGTGCTGGAAGGGCAGGAGCACCACGCCGAGGCCGAGCCTGATGCGCGTGGTGATCCGGGACAGCGCACTCAGCACCAGATCGGGGGCGGAGGAGTGCGAGAAGCCTCGCGTGAAGTGATGCTCCACCATCCACGCCGTGCTGTAGCCCAGCGTGTCGGCGAGCGTCACCTGTTCCAGCAGATTTTCGAAGCTCCGTTGTTCCACCTGTGAAGAACGTCCTCGTACCTCGAGTTCGTAGCCCAGGCCCACCCGCAGCGATCCCATCCGCCGCCTCCCTTCTGTTTAACCAAGCGCTTGCTAGGTAATGTAGCGCCGCACCCCTGAGCGCTCAACCCCCTCGGGTGCCTGACTCGGTGAATCCGCCGTCTTTCGCCGACGGTGCCAGCCCGATCCGCTCGGCCACCTCGACCCGGTGCTCGGCAGGACTGCCGAGCAGGGACTGCGACGACTTCGCCCGCTTGAGATGCAGATGAGCGTCGTGCTCCCAGGTGAAGCCGATACCGCCATGCACCTGGAGGCAGGTACCGGCGGCCGTCAGGTAAGCCTCCGTGCAGTAGGACTTGGCGAGCGACGCGTACAGCGGCAGCCGTTCAGGCGCGCTGTCCACGCACCAGGCGGCGTACCAGGCGGCGGACCGGGCTGATTCCACCCGCAGCAGGCTGTCCGCGAGCAGGTGCTGGACCGCCTGGAATGATCCGATGCGCTGTCCGAACTGGACGCGCGTCCGGGCGTATTCGACGGCCATGTCCAGACACCGCTGGGCGCCGCCGACAGACTCCAGGGCGATGGAGACCTGGGCCAGGCGCGCCGCGTGCCGCACTGCCCCGGCAGCGGAGCCGGGGGTGCCGATGCACGTCGCCATCACATTCCGGAACTCTGTCCGGGCGAACCGCCGGGTCTCGTCCATCGTCGTCAGTGGTGAAAGCGTCAGCCCGGCCGTGTCGCCAGGCGTGACGAACAAGGTGGGCCCCTGAGGGGTGTGGGCCGTGATGACCAGTACATCTGCCGCCTCGCCGCCCAGCGTCATGGGGTCGATGCCGTCGATCGCCCAGCCTCCGCCGGTCCGCCGTGCGTCAAGGGCGGATCCTGGTTCTCCGTGAGCGAGGTCGACGCCGGTCAGCGCGGCGAGCGTGTCTCCGGCGGCGATGCCGGGCAGCAACTCCTCGCGGGCGTCGCGGTCAGCGCCCGATAGAACCGCACCGGAAGCCAGTACGGCCGAGGGCAGGAGCGGGGAGGGGAGAGGGCCGCGTCCGGTCTCCTCCAGCGCCACCGCCAGATCGACGAAGCCGAACCCGGCGCCGCCGTATTCCTCGGGGACGGGCAGGGCCGGGAGGCCGATCTCCGACAGCAGACTCCACAGCTTCCGATCATGACCCTCCGCTGTGGCGGCCGCTCGGCGGACCTCCTCGGACGGTGCGCGTTCCTGTAGGAGCCTGCGCACGGTATGGCGCAGTTCCTCCTGTTCATCGGTGAAGGCGAACCTCACGTCGACCTCGCCATCTCGCTAGCTTCGATACCAACCAAGCATTTGCTTCGTTCGAAGCTACTGCCGCTCGAATCGCGCTGCAAGGACGTGGAGATGTCATCCGGTGCGGCGATCGGCCGCTTCGTGCGCCGTGATGCGCGAAGTGTTGACTCCGTCACACGGCGGACGTTAAATGTCCGCACCCAAACCAAGCGATTGCTTGTTCGCTGCGTGGCCGTTTGGTTGTACTGCGCGGGTCTCACCCCGCGTCTGGAGGAGAATCCATGGACGGACATCGCTCCGCGGCGCCGTACGGCGTGCCGGACGAACTCGACGCAGGTCGCCTGGAACACCGTTCCACGGCTTTCTGCGTCTTCGTGCTCATCGTCCTCGTTCTGATCGGCGAGATGATCGCCTTCGAGTTCACCTTCGTCTACCCGGCGCTCACCGAGCTCGCCGCCCTGTACAAGACCCCCGACATCGGCTGGGTACTGACAATCGCCAGCCTGGTCGGAGCCTCGGTCACGGCCACGGTCGGAAAGCTGTCCGACATGTACGGCAAGAGGCTCGTCATCGCGTGGATGCTGGGAGCTTTCGCGATCGGGACACTGCTGTGCGCGACCACATCCTCCTTCGGAGTGCTGTTGCTCGGGCGGGTGCTCCAAGGTGCGGCCATCCCGATCAGCGCGGTCAGCTACGGTCTGGTCCGCGACATCATGCCTCGCCGGCTCGTGCCGATTGGGCTCGGCATGCTCGCGTCGGGTGTCGGCGCTTCCGGCGTCCTCGGCCCGCTGCTCGGTGGCGCTCTGATCGACTGGGCCGGGGTCAGGAGCATCTTCTGGTTCCTGCTCGTCTATGTCATCGTCGTCGGCGCGGTCCTGCTGGCCGTCGTGCCCGAGTCGCCGGTCCGCGCCCCCCAGCGCCTGGATCTCGGCGGTGCGATCACCCTGTTCACGTCCGTCGCGCTGATTCTGCTCGCGGTGAGCAAGGGGGAGGAGTGGGGATGGAGTTCGGGACGGACACTGGCCTCTCTCGCCGGCGGAGTCCTGGTAATGGGCGTTTTCTTCCAGGTGCAACGACGGGTCACGGAACCTCTGATGCACCTCGGCCTGCTCACCCGGCGCTCGGTCGCGACGACACTCCTAGTCGCGCTGCTCGGGCAGTTCCCTCTTGCCGCGTACTCCTTCCTCAATCCCTTGATGCAGCAGAGTCCGCCACACCCGGGAAACGATCACGGCCTCGGCCTGTCCGCCTTCCGGCTCGGAGTGGAGATCACCGTCTTCCAGGGCGGCATGGCCGTGATCTTCGGGGTCGTCGGAGGGCGACTGGCGCGGCGTTGCGGTGGAAGGGTCGTCGCGATAGCGGGCTGCTCGGCGCTGACCGTGGGCATCCTGTCGCTCGGCTACGCGGGTACGACCCTGTGGGAACTGCAACTCGTCGCGGCGGTCACGGGCGTGGGATTCGGAATGTACTACGCGGCCATTCCCAATCTGATGGTGGAGGCCGTCCACGCGAAGGAACAGGGCATCGCGGCGGGGATGCAGGGAGTGGTCGCGGGATCCGCCGCCTCGGCCGCCACCGCGGCGCTCGGGGCGATCCTGGCCCGGCATGTTCTTGTGAACGACCCGGCCACCGGTGTCGTGATCTATCAGACGGACGGCTTCCGGTACGCCTGCTTCGCGGCCGCCCTCGTCGGGGCGGGCTCCGTGGTGGCGGCCGTCTCGATGCGACATGGCCGGGCGCCGGCGACCGGCGGAGCCGCTCCGGACGCCGACCCGGAGCGTGCGGCGCCCGCGGGAACGGCGCCACCGGCGCCATCCGCGACCTAGGTGTATCCCGTCGGTGACGGCGCGGCCAGGGGTGTCCCGGACGCCCCTCTCGAGTTCATGAAAGCAGACATGGAGAGGAACGAATGATGGCACGGCTTGACGGACGGGTGGCGCTGATCTCAGGTGGTGCCCGAGGCCAGGGCGAGGCGGAGGCCCGGCGCTTCGTGGCGGAAGGAGCATCGGTGCTCATCGGGGACGTCCTCGACGAGGAGGGCCGGAAGGTCGCGGACGACCTCGGTGCCGCCGCGCACTACACGCACCTCGACGTGACGAATCCGGAGCACTGGTCCGCGGCGGTGGACATGGCCGTGCGCAATTTCGGGAAACTGGACGCCCTGGTGAACAACGCGGGTATCGCTCGTTTCGGTGCTCTGCAGGACTTCCCGCTGGACGGCTATCAGCGAGTGGTCCAGGTGAACCAGGTGGGAACGTTTCTGGGCATGCAAGCCGTGATCCCCGCGATGCGGACGGCCGGGGGTGGGACGATCGTCAACATCTCCTCGACCGCCGGCCTCGCGGGTGTGACGGGCACCATCGCCTACGCCGCGAGCAAGTTCGCGGTGCGGGGCATGACCAAGGTCGCCGCCATCGAACTGGGTCCGCTGGGCATCCGGGTCAACTCAGTCCACCCGGGCGGCGTGGACACGCCCATGAACGACCAGGCGGTCGACATCGACCTCGCGGACCCCTCGGGGGATCCGAATGCGAAACTGCCGATGGGCCGGATCGGCCGCCCGGAAGAGGTGGCGAACATGGTCCTCTTCCTCACCTCCGACGAATCCTCCTACAGCACCGGGTCGGAGTTCATCGCGGACGGCGGCATGCTCGCGGGTCCGCTGTTCTGAGCGCCAGATGCCAGGTCATTGACGAGGGTGGCGTGCGGGATTAATGTGACCAAGCGATTGCTCAAATAGCGGCTGTTGAATGGAGGACAGGGTGAGCGCACGAGTGGCTCCGGTGGCCTCGCCGCTGACCGCTCCGTACTGGGAAGGCATACGAGCCCGCCGACTGCGGATACAGCGTTGCGCATCCTGCCGCCGCTACGTGCACTTCCCACGGCCCGAGTGCCCGTCATGCGGAGGCGCGGAGCTTTCGTATGAGGAGGTGTCCGGCCGCGGCCTGGTGCATACCTTCAGCGTGGTGCATCGCACTTTCGCTCCGGGATTCGCCGACCGTACTCCTTATGTCATCGCCTGGATCGAACTGGTCGAGCAGCCAGATCTGCGGGCCTTTGGCAACGTGCTCGGATGCGAGCCCGGGGAGTTGCGCATTGGAATGCCGGTCGAGCTGTGCTTCGAGGAACTGGACGGGTTCGGCCCCCTGCCCGCCTTCCGGCCGTTCACAGATGACAGTGGCCACGACAACACCCTCAGGTAATCGGGAGAACCCATGCGATTCGGTGTCACGGTCGGACTGCTGCACCCCGCCGTGTGGCGGGACTTCGCGATCGAGGCGGACAAACTCGGCTTCGAATCGGTGTGGGTCCCCGAGCACCTGGTCTTCACCGAGGACATGGCGCGGTCGCAGTATCCCGGTGGCGAGAAGCCGCCGGTCCTGCCCGAGGCACAGCTCTTCGACGCACCCGCCATGCTCTGCGCGATAGCCCAGGAGACCCGGAACATCAAGCTGGCGACCTACGTCTACCTCTTCGGTCTCCGTCACCCGTTCATCGGTGCCCGCGCCTTCTCCACCCTCGACGCCGTCTCCGACGGCCGTGCCATCGTCGGTGTGGGGTCAGGCTGGATGGAGTCCGAATGGGACGCGGTACAACTCGACTTCGCCAGCCGAGGCCGTCGGCTCGACGAAGCCATCACGGTGGCCAAGAGACTGTGGACCGAGCGGGTGGTCACACACCACGGTGAGTTCTACGACTTCTCCGGGGTGTACTTCGAACCCAAGCCGGTGTGCGAGCCGCATCCACCGGTCATCGCCGGAGGCACATCCAAGGCGGCACTGCGGCGCGCCGTGCGGTTGTGCGAGGGCTGGGTGGGCATGCCGGGCACCCTGGAGACGGTCAAGCCTCAGCTCGATCTACTCGAAGAGATCCTTCGTGCCGAGGGGCGCGGCCGGGACACCTTCGAGGTGACGGTGAGCGCGTTCGACATGGCCGGGCCCGAGGAGGTCCGGGAGTGGGAAGCGCTCGGCGCGGACCGCGTCGTGGTTCGCCCCTACACCCGTACGAGTACGGCGATCGAGGAACTGCGGCAGTTCGCGCGGGAGTACGGCGTCACCCCGGCGGCCGGCTGAATGGTCGCGTGGCACCGAATACCACGACAGGTCCGGGGCCCAGGCCGGTGAGGCGGAGGAGAGCGTATGGACGGAGTCAGGCTGGACGGCAGGACCGCGCTGGTCACCGGCGGCGCCGGTGGCATCGGTGCCGCCATCTGCCGGACCATCGCCGAGCGCGGAGCGCGTGTTCTCGTGGCGGACATCGACATCGCGGCGGCGGAACGGACCGCCCGTGCCCTGCCGGATGCCGTGGCCCTCCACGTCGATCTTGACGACCAGCTGGATGTCGCCGCCCTCGGCGACGCCGTGACCAGCCGGTTCGGCGGCGTGGACATCCTGGTCAACAACGCGGGCGTGAGCAGTGTCCAGCGTTTCACGGAGAGCGACCCGGACACCTGGGACCGCATGTGGCGCATCAACCTTCGCGCCCCCATGCTGCTGAGCCGTCTGCTGCTGCCCGGCATGGCCGAGCGCGGATGGGGGCGGCTGATCTACATTTCGACGGACGGGGCACGGGCCGGGGCCGGCGGCGAGAGCGTCTACGCGGCGTGCAAGGCAGGCCTGTTCGGCCTGGCCAAGACACTGGCGAGGGAAGCTGCCCGTAATGGGGTCACCAGCAACGTGGTGTGCCCGGGGCTCATCGACACCCCCATGCTTCAACAGGTCAGAAGTGCTCAGCCGGGGATGGTCGAGTCCCTCCTGCGTGTCGTCCCGATGCGCCGGGCGGGTCAGACGGAGGAAGTGGCGCACTTGGTGGCGCATCTGGCCACGGAAGCGGCCGCCTACACCACAGGGCAGACGATCAGCGTCAGCGGCGGCGTCACCATGGTCTGACGCCTCCTCGGCAGAGAGGCAATTCATGACGGAGCACACCACCGCCAACGGCGCCGGAACGCGGGCGGACAACTGGGGACGCTGGGGGGACGGAGACGAGCGGGGTGCCGCCAACCTCCTGACCCCGGAGGCCGTCCGCACGGCGGCGGGCACGGTCCGTGAAGGGCGAGTGCTCAGCCTCAGTCTGCCGATCCGCGGAGCGACATCGAGCCGCGCTCCGCAGACGGTCCCGCATCTGCCGGGCCGTCCGCTTCCCCAGCACTTCATGTCGGTCGACGGAGCCGACTACTGCGCGGGTGCCCGGCGAATGCATGGTGAGATCGGCGTGGCCGATGACGCGCTCATCCTCTCCCACCACGGAACCACCACCCATATCGACGCGCTGTCCCACATGTGGCGCGGCGACACCCTGTACAACGGGCATCCCGCCAACCGGGTGCGCTCGTACGGAGCCACCCGATGCGGCATCGAGAAGGCCGGCCCGATCGTGGCGCGCGGGGTTCTGTTCGATGTGGCAGGGCACCTCGGCGTACCCCACCTGGATGAATCCGTGCGCATCGGCGCCGATCTGCTGCGGGCCACCGCCCAGGCCCAGGACATCGAGATGCGTCCGGGCGATGTGGCCGTCGTACGCACAGGATGGCCGACCGTCTACGACACCGATCGGGCGCGCTACCAAGCGGGTCAGCCGGGTCTGACACATGACGGCGGCCTCTGGCTCGCCCGTCACGACATCACCGCCGTGGCCTGCGACAACGCCGGGATCGGCGCATTGGCCATGGACGGCACCTTCGACGCGGGGCCGGACGAGGACCTCCACCTGCTGCTGCTGTGGAAGTTCGGGATCTACCTCGTCGAGATGGTCTGGCTGGAGGAGCTGGCGGCCACCGGACGCCACGACTTCCTCTTCCTTGCCGCGCCCCTGGCCGTCGAAGGGGGCACGGGAAGCGCGGTCAACCCGGTCGCAGTGCTCTGAACGGCCGGGTCGGCCGGGCCCCTTCCTTCACTCGACGTTCATCCAGACGGATTTCAGATCCATCCACTCGTGCAGGGCCGTCGCCCCATTGGCCGTTCCACCGTTCCCGCTCTGCTTCTGCCCTCCGAAGGGCATCGCCCAGTGCATGGCCTTGTATGTATTGACCCAGACATTGCCGGCCCGCAGCCGGTTGGCCATCCGATGGGCGCGGCGGACGTCTTCGGTCCACACGCCCGCGGCCAGACCGTACGGCGTGTTGTTCGCCAGAGTCACCGCCTGATCCTCGCCGTCGAACGGGAGCGCCACGGCGACCGGGCCGAAGATCTCTTCCTGGCTGATGCGCAGCCCGTTGTCCTCGGTGGTGAACAGGGACGGCTCCGCGTAGAAACCACCACGAAGCGGTGAACCCTCCTTGATGAGATCCTGCGTCGTGCGCCCTCCTACAGCGAGCCGGGCACCCTCCTCCTGCCCGAGCCGCAGATAGGAGCGGACGGTGTCGTACTGGCTCTCGGTGGCGAGCGGGCCCATGCCGGTTGCCAGGTCCATCGGGTCGCCGACCGCGATGGACCTGGCGTGTGCGGCCAGCCGCTCGACGAAGTCGTCGTAGACGGAGGCCTCGATGAGCACCCGGGAGCCGGCCACGCACGCCTGACCGGCATTGGGTGTGAAAACGCCCGCCGAGACACCGGCGACCGCGGCGTCCAGGTCCGCGTCGGCGAACACGATGTTGGGGGACTTCCCGCCCAGTTCGAGCAGCAGGTTCTTGATGTTCACCGTGGCGCGCTCCATGACCCGCCGGCCGGTCTCCGTCGAGCCGGTGAAGCTGATCTTGCCGATACCGGGGTGTCCGGTGACCGCGTCACCCACCTTGGAGCCGCGTCCCGAGACGACGTTCACGAGTCCTGGCGGGATGTCGAGTTCGTCGAACAGCCGAGTCGCCTCGAGGATGGACACCGTCGCCTGCTGTGCGGGTTTGACCACGATCGCATTGCCCGCGGCGAGGGAGGCGGCCACCTTCGCGAAGAAGACGGGAAGCGGCCCGTTCCACGGGATGATCAGCGCGGTGACCCCCACGGGCTCCCAGCGGGTGTAGGCGAACGCGCCGGGGCGAACATCCACGGTGGACCCTTGAATGTTCTCGGCCAGTCCGGCTATGTAGCGGACCTGCATGGCGGCACCGGGAAGTTGGGCGAAGCGGGTCTCGCGCAGCGGGCGGCCGTTGTCGCGGGTTTCCACCTCGGACAGCCATTCGGCGTTCGTCTCGATGGCATCAGCCCAAGCGCGCAGCCGCGCTGCCCTCTCCGCGGCCGGGAGATCCGTCCAGTCGCCGCTGTCGAACGCATGCTGTGCCGCGCGCACGGCGTCGTCCACATCACCAGCCGTGCTCGCCGGAATCCGGGCCCAGACCTGCCCTGTGGAGGGGTCGACCGAGTCCAGCCAGGCTCCTGAGCGAGACGGTCGACGCTCGCCGCCGATGTAGTTCAGGAACTCCTTCAACGTCTTCTCCCTCACCTCTGTCGAACCAAGCACTTGCTTGAGTGTAGACAAGTGCTTGCTCAAGTCATAGCCTCCGGTCATGCCATTCCCGGATGAAAGGTGACCGGAATGCCGCTCGACGAGGCGTCCACGGCGATCGTCGCCCGGATCGACGAGACCATGGCACGCATCGGCACGGAGATCACTGACCCCGCCGAGGCCAGGCTGCTCACCGCCACACCACCTGAGGCGCTGGCCAACCCGACGCCGGTCGGCTCAGTGGAAGACCGGACCATTCCCGGTCCGCACGGGTACGAAGTACCCGTGCGTGTCTACCGGCCGCTCGATGAGTCGGCCGATCCTCCGCCCGTCATGCTTTTCTGCCATGGCGGCGGCTGGGTATTGGGCGACCTGGACGGTCACGATGGCATCTGTCGGCAACTCAGCAACCGTGTCGGCTGCGTCGTCGTCTCCGTCGACTACAGGTTGGCACCGGAACACGGATTCCCAGCGCCCTTGGAGGACATGTACGCGGCGCTCGTCTGGACCGCCGCACACGGTGACGATCTGCGGGTCGACCCCACACGACTGATCGTCGCGGGTGACAGTTCCGGAGGAAACCTGGCCGCCGCTGCGGCCCTTCTCGCCCGGGACCGAAACGGTCCCCCGATCGCCTTCCAGCTGTTGGTCTACCCAGTGGTCGACCACGACTTCGGGCGGGACTCGTACGTGGAGAACGGCTCGGGATATCCGCTTTCGGCGGACCTCATACGGTGGTTCTGGGACAACTACGCGGATGAGTCCGTGCGCCTCAATCCGTACGCCACCCCGATGCGGGCCCCCGACTTGGCGAACCTGCCGCCGGCTCACATCGTCAGCGCCCAGTACGACGTGCTGCGCGATGAGGACGAGGCATACGCCCGGCGATTGCGAGACGCGGGCGTCACCGTCAGCCTTCGATGCTATCCGGGAGCCTTCCACGGCTTCTTCGGCTTCGGTGCCCGCCTGCCGGTCGCACGCAAGGCGTTCGACGACGCCGTCCGGCAGGTGAGGGCGGTTCTCGACACCCGTGTGACCTCGGCTCGCAGGTAGATCCGCGACACATGGAGCGTAGCCGAGCGGCCTCGGGCGCGCGACGGAAGGAAATCAGCATGACCACATACAAGCTCGCCGTCATCGGCGGGACCGGCCCGCAAGGCAAGGGCCTGGCCTACCGTTTTGCCACAGCGGGCCACACCGTCATCATCGGGTCCCGACACACCGAGCGCGCACAGGTGACGGCAGAGGAGATCACCGTCCGGCTCGATGGCGACGCCGTCCACGTCAGCGGGGCGGACAACGCCACCGCGGCCGATGCGGCGGACATCGTCCTACTGGCCGTCCCATTCGACGGCCACGCCGCCTTGGTCGAGTCGCTGCGTGCCCAGCTCGCGGCCAAGGTGATGATCAGCTGCGTGAACCCGCTCGGCTTCGACAAACGGGGCCCCCACGGTCTTGATGTCGCGGATGGCAGCGCCGCGGAGGAAGCCCAGCGCTTGGTTCCCGACGCGCAGCTGGTGGGCGCTTTCCACCATCTGTCGGCGGTGAACCTCTGGAACGAGGCGGCAGAGCTGGAACATGAGGACGTGCTGGTGTGCGGCGACAACACCGAGGCCAAGGCCGTGGCGATCGACCTGGCACGCGCGATCTGCGGCCGTGACGGCATCGACGTCGGCCCTCTCCGGCTGGCTCGGCAGCTGGAACCGCTCACCGCCGTACTGATCAGCGTCAACAAGCGTTACGGCGTCCGCTCCGGCCTCCGCCTCAGCGGTCTGGACAAGCACTGATCAGGAGGTCCGATGAAGTCGGTTCTCATCACGGGATCGTCGAGCGGGTTCGGCCGCGAGGTCGCGGTCATGCTCGCCCGGCGCGGGTGGCTCGTCCTCGCCTCGATGCGAGACACCGCCAAGCGGGATCGGTTGTACGAGCTGGCCAAGGCGGTGGGCGCACCCACCGAATCGATCCGGGTCGTGCCGCTCGATGTGGCATCCGACTCTTCGCGCGGCGAGGCGGTCGAGCGGGTTCTCGAGATCACCGGCGGAAACCTGAGCGCGGTGCTGCACAACGCCGGCTACACCACGACAGGGTTCTTCGAAGACCTGTCCGGCGAGCAATGCCGGCACATTCTCGAAACGAACCTGATAGGCGCGATGGATCTCACCCGCCGCCTCCTGCCGGCCCTGCGGCACAACGGATCAGGGCGGATCGCGGTGATCTCCAGCAACGCGGTCAACGTTCCGCATCCGATGTTCTCCGTGTACGCGGCGGCCAAGTGGGCGCTCGAAGGATGGTGCGAGGCGCTGTCACTGGAACTACGGCCTCTCGGTGTGGACGTCCTGATCTTCCAGCCGGGAAACCACGACACGGCATTCGGCGCACACGCCGTGCCCGTGTTGCCGGAGCACAGCGCGTACGAGCTGCTCGCGGAGCGGGCACTGCCACGTCTGGCCGGCCTCTCCCACTACAGCAGGCCGAGTCACAAGGCGTCGCGGCGGATGTGCGATGTCCTCGAACGGGCCCGGCCACCGCTGCGGACCCGCTTGGGCGTGGACGATGTGGCGGCGAGCCTGCTCGCCCGGCTCGCACCGTACCGCCTGCGCCGACTGGGAGTTGAACGCATCACGGGGTTGGGCCGATGACCGGCCACCCGTCCAGGGCGGCGGCCTGTGGGCGGGGCAGGACATGATGCCGACCAGCCCATCAACCGCCTCGGCACCGCCGAAGAGATCGCTCAGGCCGTCCTGTGGCTGTGCGGCCCCGGCGCCGGATTCGTCATCGGCGTCGCCCTTCCTGTCGACGGCGGCTACGTCGCCCGCTGACGGACACGGCCCCCAGCGGCGACGCCTGCACGTGGTCGCAAGAAGTGCCATGCCTGCGGGCGGCCCATCGGACCGGCCGGGTTGCGGCTTCGGCAGATTTCGCCGGGTTCGCCCGCAGGGTACGGCAGCTCGGAGAAGCTCCTCACCGAAATTGCGTCTCTCCACGCCTGATATTCCTGGTTTCGATCACCGGTATGGCTCCCGCGGTTATCGCTCAGACGTGGAGAAACACGCGGCACTTTGCCGGTCGCATTGTGGTCGCTGAGGCACAGGAAACCGCGTTGTCGTACATGGAACGATTCCCCGCATGGGAAAGCCAATCGCCGTCGGATGACGGTGAGCGGCTCCCCTGGGCGGCCCTGCTGGCGCTCGCCTTGGCCGGTTTCGTGAACATCATGACCGAGACCATGCCAGCCGGATTTTCTCCGCTGTGGTGTGGGGAATGGTCGCCGGCTACGCCCGTCTCCTGGTGCCCCGGCACATGGCGCAACTCCCGCTCAGGAACATCATGGCGGCGGAGCTGCGCGCGTACACGGCGAAGTTGGAGGCCACCGTCTCCTCAGTCGACTACCGGCGCGGCATCTTGTCCGAGTTGTCCAGCATCCTGGAGGCGGCCGTCGATGACAAGCGGCTCGCCAGGCACCCCATGCACGCGAAGTCTGTGCGGTGGCCCAAGGCAACGCGGGAACGTCGAGAGGCATGGTCGCTGGAGACCGCGCTCCGAGTCCGTGACGCGATCAGCCCCCGGCACCGAATCACCGTCGTACTCGGTCTGGGATGCGGACTTCGTCAGGGCGAAGTGTTCGGGGGCGGATGGACCGCGAAGGACGTTCTCCCTCGTGCTCGCTACGCGACTCGGCAGTGCCGTGGCCGTGGACACGTGGAACACCTACACGTGGAAGCCTGCGCTGGCAGGGGGATCGGCATGCCGGCCGAAACTCCCCAGATTCTCCCCAGGGCTTATCGGGGCGGATTCCCCGGCTTGTGGGTGCCTGGACCCAAACGCGGATTGCAAGGTCAGTAAGTCGGATAGCCTGGGAAAATGTTGACCGAAGTCACCGCGATCCGCTATGTCACGCCCTTGCGTGAGGGCGGGTCGCTGCCGGGCATCGTCGAGGCCGACGATCTGGGCACCTATGTCATGAAGTTCACGGGCGCCGGGCAGGGCCGCAAGACCCTCGTCGCCGAGGTTGTCTGTGGTCAGCTGGGCCGTCGGCTGGGGCTGCGGGTGCCGGATCTGGTGCGGATCCAGCTGGACCCGGTGATCGGTCTGAGCGAGCCGGACCAGGAGGTTCAGGAGCTGCTCAAGGCCAGTGGGGGGCTCAATCTCGGCATGGACTACCTCCCGGGGTCGCTCGGCTTCGACCCGCTCGCCTTCGAGGTGGGCGCGGAGGAGGCCGGGCGGGTCGTGTGGTTCGACGCGCTCGTCGGTAATGTGGACCGCTCCTGGCGCAACCCCAACATGCTGGTCTGGCATGGGCGGCTGTGGCTCATCGACCACGGCGCCACGATGATCTGGCACCACGGCTGGCGCGGGCTGGAGAAGGCCGCCACCAAGCCGTACGACGCCTCCGACCACGTCCTCGCGCCGTTCGCGCCGGACGTCGCCGCGGCCGGCCGGGCCCTCGCGCCGCGGATCACCGAGGAGCTGCTCACCGAGGTGGTGGCGGACGTCCCCGACGAATGGCTGACCGACGAGCCGGGCTTCGACGGCCCGGACGCGGTGCGCCGCACCTATGTCGAGGTGCTGCTGGAGCGGGCGGCCACGGTGGGGACGAGGATCACGCTCGGGGAGCGCGCCGGTGAGGGGCCGTCCAAGGCCCCCGAGTGGCTGCGGGTGTGGGTCGACGGAAAGGCGTCGCAGTGAGCGGGTTCCACAACGGCCGGGATGTCTTCGAATACGCCGTGCTGCGGGTCGTCCCCCGGGTCGAGCGCGGTGAGCTGATCAACGCGGGCGTGGTCGTCTACTGCCGCGCCACCTCCTTCGTGGCGGCCCGGATCCATCTGGACGAGGACCGGCTGCGCGCCCTGGACCCCTCGGCGGACGTGCCCGCGGTACGGGCCGCGCTGCGTGCGGTGGAGTGTGTCTGCGGCGGGGGAGAACGGGCCGGTCAGGCGGCCGGGGAGGACGCGGGGCGGCGGTTCCGCTGGCTGGTGGCGCCGCGCTCCACGGTCGTCCAGCCGGGGCCGGTGCACACGGGTCTGACGGCGGACGCGGAGGCGGAGGTGGAGCGGCTGCTCGAGCTGCTGGTGCGGTGACGCATCGGCTCAAAGCGCGCGGAGGTGAGCGAGCACATACGGGCGGTCGTTGACAGGCGGTGGCGGGCCTCATAGCGTCTCGTGCGCAGGAGAGACTAAGCGGTTGCTCACTCCCGGGGCCGGGAGGTGAGCCGCCATCGATGCGAGGGAGAACCCGCATGTCCACCACAGAGCAGCGCGTTGCCATCGTGACGGGCGCGGCCCGCGGCATCGGCGCGGCGACCGCCGTGCGCCTGGCCGAGGAGGGCCGGGTCGTCGCCGTGCTCGACCTCGACGAGGGGGCCTGCGCGGCCACCGTGGAGAAGATCACCGAGGCGGGCGGCAAGGCCATCGCCGTGGGCTGCGACGTGTCGGACGCCGAGCAGGTCGAGGCCGCCGTCGCGCGTGTCGCCGAGGAGCTCGGCGCGCCGACGATCCTCGTCAACAACGCGGGTGTGCTCCGCGACAATCTGCTGTTCAAGATGAGCGAGTCCGACTGGGACACCGTGCTGAACGTGCATCTGCGGGGCGCGTTCCTGATGTCGCGCGCCTGCCAGAAGCACATGGTGGACGCGGGCTTCGGCCGGATCGTCAACCTCTCCAGCAGTTCGGCGCTGGGCAACCGCGGCCAGGTCAACTACTCCGCGGCCAAGGCCGGCATGCAGGGCTTCACCAAGACCCTCGCCATCGAACTCGGCAAGTTCGGCGTCACCGCCAACGCCGTGGCGCCCGGCTTCATCGCCACCGACATGACCGCCGCGACGGCCGAGCGCGTCGGCATGGGCTTCGAGGACTTCCAGAAGGCGGCCGCGAGCCAGATCCCGGTGCAGCGCGTCGGGGAGCCCGCCGACATCGCCAACGCGATCGCCTTCTTCACCGGCGAGGCGGCTGGTTTCGTCTCCGGCCAGGTCATGTACGTGGCCGGCGGCCCGCTCAACTGATCAGGAGTCACGCACCACATGACCGCGCAGATACAGGACAGCGGCAGGGCCGCCCTCATCACCGGGGCGAGCCGGGGGATCGGCTACGCCATTGCCGAGGCGATGGTGGCCCGCGGCGACAAGGTGTGCGTCACCGGGCGCAACGAGGACGCGCTCAAGGAGGCCGTGGAGCGGCTCGGGGCCGACCGCGCGATCTACGTCGCCGGGAAGGCCCATGACCAGGCGCACCAGGCGGCCGCCGTCGAGCGGACGATGGAGGCGTTCGGACGGGTCGACCACCTGGTGAACAACGCCGGCACCAACCCGGTCTACTCGCCCATCGCCGATCTCGACCTCGATGTGATCCGTAAGGTCTTCGAGACCAATGTCGTCTCGGCACTGGGCTTCGCCCAGCGGACCTGGAAGGCCTGGCAGCAGGAGAACGGCGGCACGATCGTCAACATCGCCTCGCTCGCCGGGATGTCGTCCTCGCCGTTCATCGCGGCGTACGGCGTCAGCAAGGCCGCCATGATCAACCTCACGGTGCAGCTCGCCCAGGAGTTCGCCCCGCGGGTGCGGGTCAATGCCATCTCCCCGGCGGTGGTGAAGACCAAGTTCGCCACCGCCCTGTACGAGGGGCGGGAGGACGAGGCCGCGGCGGCCTATCCGCTGAAGCGGCTCGGCGTGCCGGAGGACATCGGGGGCGCGGCCGCGTTCCTCACCTCCGACCAGTCGGCGTGGATCACCGGCCAGACGCTCGTGGTGGACGGTGGCATTCTCCTGGGCGCCGGGCTCGGCTGACCGGCGCCCGGTCCGGCCGCGCGCCGTCCCGGTCCGGCCCCGCGCCGCCGAGGTGGCCCGGGCGCGTGTGAGGCGTTGTCAGTGGCCGCCGGTAGGTTCTGTGTCCGTAAGACGGAAACACCGACCGGAGGTTGAAGACGTGCCCTATGTGCTGCCCGAGTCCTGGCGCGGGGTCCTCGGCGAGGAGCTGGAGAAGCCCTATTTCAAGGAGCTCACCGAGTTCGTCGAGGAGGAGCGGGCCAACGGGCCGGTGTACCCGCCGCGCGAGGAGGTGTTCGCCGCCCTGGAGGCCACGCCGTTCGACCAGGTGAAGGTGCTCGTCCTCGGGCAGGACCCGTACCACGGCGAGGGCCAGGGCCACGGTCTGTGCTTCTCGGTGCGGCCGGGCGTCAAAACCCCGCCGTCGCTGCGGAACATCTTCAAGGAGATGAAGGAGGAGCTCGGCCACCCGGTGCCCGACAACGGCTATCTGATGCCCTGGGCCGAGCAGGGTGTGCTGCTGCTCAACGCGGTGCTGACGGTCCGGGGCGGCGAGGCCAACTCCCACAAGAGCAAGGGGTGGGAGAAGTTCACCGACGCGGTGATCCGCGCGGTGGCCTCGCGCCCCGATCCGGTCGTCTTCGTGCTCTGGGGGAACTACGCCCAGAAGAAGCTGCCGCTCATCGACGCGTCGCGGCACGCGGTGGTGAAGGGGGCGCACCCGTCCCCGCTGTCGGCGAAGAAGTTCTTCGGGTCGCGCCCCTTCACCCAGATCGACGAGGCGGTCAAGGCCCAGGGCCACACCCCGATCGACTGGCGGATCCCGGACCTCGGCGCCTGACCGGGGCTGAGCGCTCCGCTGGAAGTGCCGCGATGGGTCGTCGGCCGACTGCGGCGCCGTCGTGGCTGGTCGCGCCCGCGCGGCGGAGCCGCACATCGGCACAGCCCCGCGCCCCTTCGGGGCGCTGCCCGAACCGTAGCGGACTTCCTCTGACTGCTTAGAGCGTGTAGTCGAAGCTGTAGGGGATCTCGGACTCCCCCCGCACGGCGGAGAAGGCGCCCGATCCGGTGAGCCCGGTCAGCTCGCCGGTGCCGGATCCGGGCACCATCTCGAAGGTGCAGCGGACGGTGGCGTCCTCGCCCCAGCTGCCGTGCTGCACCACGACGAAGCTGCCCGCGCGCCCGTCCAGGGTGCCGGTCAGCAGCTCGTAGCCGCAGCAGACGCCGGTCTTGTCGGCCCGGTAGGTGATGGCGTACTGGCAGCTGGTCCGCGGTGCCTCGATGCCGCCCGAGAAGGCGTTCGTGACCACGGCCCGGGCCAGCTTGGCGCGGCCCTCGCCTCCCTCGCCGCCCTCGGTCTCATCGAGGGCCGTCTCCTGCCAGTCGGCGTAGGTGAAGTGGCCGGTGGTGTGCGTGGTCATGGTGGGTCCTACCTTTCAAGGGTGGTTGCTCTGGTCATTCGTAAGATCGGAGGGCCCAGGGGTTCTGGGTATGGCTGGCATGTGGGCGCCGTTGGCAAGGCTCAAAGGACTTGGCCGCCCGGGACCCCGCGACGACTCGACCGCCAATTGGGAGACGCGACTCGATCGCTGCTGTAGGACAACGTCGGCGAGGTCGTCTGCGGGTGACATGTGAGACGGCGAGCTGGCGGAGGTGGCCGTGCCCGAGATCTGGGCCGGAGTGGACATCGGCAAGGAACACCACCACTGCGTGGTGATCAACGCGGACGGCGAACGGCTGCTGTCGCGCCGGGTCCTGAACGATGAGACCGAGTTGCTTCACCTCATCGGCGATGTCCTGGCGATATCCGCGGACGTGCTGTGGGCCGTCGATCTCAACCACGGCGGAGCTGCCCTGCTGATCTGCCTGCTCCTCAGCCACGATCAGCCGATGGCCTATCTGACCGGCCTGGCAGTCCACCGTGCCTCGGCCACCTACAAGGGCGAAGGCAAGACGGACGCGAAGGACGCCTTTGTCATCGCCGACCAGGCCCGCGTTCGCCGGGACCTCGGGCTGCTGAGGCCCGGTGACGAGATCGCTGTCGACCTGCGCACGCTGACCAACCGGCGCCTTGACGTGGTCTTCGACCGCACCCGGCAGATCAACCGGCTCCGCGCCCAACTGCTGGAGATCTTCCCCGCGTTGGAGCGGTCGCTGGACCTGGTCAATAAAGGCCCGGTGATGCTGCTGACCGGCTACCAGACCCCGGCCGCGATCCGCCGCGCCGGCGTCCAGCGGATCGAGACCTGGCTGAAGAACCGCAAGGTCCGCGGTGCCGCGGCGCTGGCGAAGACGGTTGTGGAGGCCGCCCGGGCCCAGATGACCGCACTGCCCGGCGAGAAGCTGGCGGCCGCCATGGTGGTCCGCCTCGCGAAGGGGGTGATGGCCCTTGATGAGGAGATCGTCGAGCTTGACGCCCTGATCGAGGCCACGTTTCGCGAGCATCCGCACGCCGAGGTGATCCGTAGCCTGCCCGGTATGGGCCCCAAGCTCGGCGCCGAATTCATCGCCGCGACCGGCGGTGACATGGACGCCTTCGGCAGCGCCGACCGCCTGGCCGGCTTCGCCGGCCTTGCCCCCAGGCCCCGTGACTCCGGCCGCGTCAGCGGCAACCTGCGCCGCCCCCGGCGCTACCACCGCGGACTGCTGCGGTCGATGTACCTCTCGGCGATGGTCAGCATCACGAAATGCCCCGCGTCCAAGGCGTACTACCAGCGGAAGAGAAGCGAGGGTAAGGGCCACAAGCAGGCCCTGCTCGCGCTCGCCCGCCGCAGGCTCAACGTCCTGTGGGCGATGATCCGTGACGGACAGTGCTACCAAGGTTCACCTCCCGTCACGACTGCGGCTTGACATCACGATTGGGAAGTCCTTTCCGGGGCCGGGATCGGCTGCGAAAGCCACTCTGGCCGCCATACCTGACATCTTCTGTCACGTATGGCGCCCACAATGGACCGCATGCGCGCCGACCGTCTTCTCTCACTGCTCCTGCTGCTGCAGAACCGGGGCCGGATGACCGCGCCCGAGCTCGTCGCCGAGCTGGAGGTCTCGGTGCGCACCGTCTACCGCGACGTGGAGGCGCTGAGCGCCTCCGGGGTGCCGGTCTACGCCGACCGGGGCCCGGCCGGGGGCTTTCGGCTGCTCGACGGCTACCGCACCCGGCTGACCGGGCTCACCGGCGACGAGGCCGACTCGCTCTTCCTCGCCGGGATGCCGGGCCCGGCCGCCGAGCTGGGGCTGGGCGCCGACCTCACCACGGCCCAGCTCAAGCTGCGGGCGGCGCTCCCGGCCGAGCTGGGGGAGCGGTCCCGGCGCATCCAGGAGCGCTTCCACCTCGACGCGCCGGGCTGGTTCCGGGACGCCGAGCCGGTGCCCCATCTGGCGGCGGCCGCCGAGGCCGTATGGGAGCGGCGCGTCCTGCGGGTGCACTACCGCCGCTGGCGCGGCGAGGTGCGGCGCGAGCTGTGCCCGCTGGGCCTCGTCCTCAAGGGCGGCATCTGGTACCTGGTGGCGAGGGTCGAGGATTCCGTGCGCAGCTACCGGGTGGCGCGGATCCTCGACGCCGAGGTGCTGGCGGAGGTCTTCGAGCGGCCCGCCGGATTCGACCTCGCCGCCTCCTGGGCGGAGTCGTCCCGCAGGCTGGAGTCCATGCGCTTCCAGGGCGAGGCCGAACTCCTGCTCTCCGAGCGCGGGGTGAAGCTGCTCCCGATGCAGTTCGGGGCGGCGGGCGCGGAGGCGGTGGCCGCGGCGGGCCCGCCCGACGACCAGGGGCGACGGCGTGTCGTCCTCCCCGTGGAGTCGCTCCCGGTCGCGGTCCACGACATGCTGCGGCTGGGCACCGACGCCGAGGTGCTGGGCCCGCCCGAGCTGCGGTCGGCCGTCGTCCGCGCCGTCGCCGAGCTGGCCCGCCGCTACGGCGCGCCGGACGACACCCCGTTTGACGACACCCCTTGAGGCCCGCCGCAAGGCCGCGCCGCGCCACGACACGCCGAGCGGCGCGGGCGCGAGCGGCTAGGGTCCTTCTGACGGATCTCCGCGACGCCGCGGAGATCCGTCAGAAGGACCCTAGCGTCGTCCGAAAGACGGGAGGCGGCGATGGCGGAAGCGCGGCAGCAGGCGCCGGAGGGCGATGCCGTACTGACCCGGATCGGGCAGGCGGTCATGCTGCACCGGGGCGGCGACCGGGAGGAGGCGCGCAATCGCCTCGCCGCGCTGTGGCGGGAGATCGAACGGGACGGCGCCCCGTTCCACCGCTGCGCCCTCGCCCACTATCTGGCCGACACCCAGGACGATCCGCTCGACGAGCTGATCTGGGACCTGCGGGCGCTCGCCGCCGCCGACGCGCTCACCGGAGCCCTGGCGCCGCGGGCGTTCCTGCCCTCCCTCCACCTCAAGGTGGCCGCGGGCCATCTGAAGCTGGGCCAGGAGGAGGCGGCCCGGGGTCAGCTGGCGCTGGCGCGCGAGGCCGCCGGCGCGCTCGGTGAGGATCCGTACGGCGACGGGGTGCGGGCGGCCATCCTGCGGCTGACGCTGGTCCTGGAGGGCGCCGGCGGGGACTGAAGGTCCGGCTATGCCGCCTCCGCCAGCTCCTCCCAGCGGTCGGCGAGTGCCTTCAGCTTGACGACGAACCGTTCGCGTTCCGCCTCGTCGAAGGACTCCAGGAGGATCTTGTCGAGCCTGCGCGCCCGGTGGTTCGCCTCCTGAAGGGCCTCCTTGCCCGCGTCGGTCAGATAGAGCAGTTTGCGGCGGCCGTCGGCGGCCGCGGTCTTCCGGGCGAGCAGACCACGGTTCTCCAGCCGCCGGGCCACATCGGCCATGGTGGAGGTGTCCAGGGCGACGGCGGCGGCCATGGAACGCTGGTCCTGGCCGGGATGGGCTTCCACGGTCTGCAACACCGCGAACTGGGGGCCGGTGAGGACTGGGTCCACCTCCCGTGCCCACACGGCGAGATACGCCTGGTAGAGACGGCGGACCTGATAGCCGGGCGCGGCCGTCAGGGCAGTGGGGGCCTCCGGCCCGGTTTGGGGGGGGGGGGGGGGATCAGTCATAGAACCTACTTAAGCACGCACGGTTGACGCCGAGGGACAGCGGGGCGGAGGCCGGCGCACCCTTCGGCCCCGGCCGCGGCCTCACCGACCGGTACCGAGGTGGATCGGTTCCGTACCGCTCGGGCTCCGACCGGTCGTCGTTCCGGCGCCGCTCCCGGCAGGCCGGGAGAGCCGGCCGCCGAGCAGGCTCCCGGCGCCGGGCACGACGGGCGGCAGCCCGAGCTCCGTCAGGATGCGGTACGCGGTGGAGGTGGCCGCCGACAGCACGGGCAGCCCCGCCTCGTCCTCGACGGGCTGGATCGACGCCAGCGACGGCATCTGCACGCAGGCCGACAGCACCAGCGCGTCGGCTCCGCTCAGGTTCAGGCGGCGCCAGTGGTCGCGTAGATCGGCGGGGTCCAGACGGGCCACCGCCAGGTTGTCCGGGACTTCGAGGCTGAGCGCGTCGACCACCTCGATCCCGGCGTCCTCGATGTAGTCGACCACCTTGGCGGTGAGCTCCTTCATATACGGCGTGATGATCGCGACCCGGCGGGCGCCGAGCGCCTCGGCGCCGCTGAGCAGGGCGCCGGCGCTGGAGACCACGGGCGCCTGGGAGCCCTCGGCCCGCAGCGCGGAGGCGATGTCGGCCTCCGCCGCACAGTGGTGACCCGGCCCCTGCGCCATGATGGCGACCAGGCAGGCGGTGGCGACGACGTCGGGCCGCGCGTCGGCCAGTTCGAGGGCGGCACGCTCGGTCTGCGCGTTCATATTGCGCAGTTCGTCCGGGGTGACGTGCTTCATCCGCATCCGGCTGCCGTGGAAGACGAAGCGGTCGTCGGCCGCGATGGACTCCCGCGCGTTGAGCATCCGGGGAAGCTCGGTCTCCATCGTCAGGTTGGAGCTGGGCACGATCAGCCCGATGTGATGGTCTGCCATGGGGTGGGTCCTCCGGAAGGGGGCGGCGGGTACCGGTCAGGCGGCCGGGGAGAGGATGGTCCGCAGCGCGTCGCGGAGCGTCGCGGTGGCGATCGCCGGGGCGTCCCAGAAGATCATGTGACCGGCGCCGGGGATCTTGTGCAGGGGCGCCCGCGGATTGCTCTCGGCGGCCTCCCGCGCCCCTTCCGCCGTCACGACGGGACTGTCGGCTCCGTAGAGCAGGTGCGCCGGTCCTGGCACCCGGGGCCACCAGTCGAAGAAGTCCTCGTGTTCGAAGCCGTGGTGCGTGGCCACGATGGCCTCCTCGGCGCAACTGGACAGCCAGCGGGCCCGCAGTTCCTGTTCCCGCCGCGGCCAGGTGGGCCAGGAGGCGGCCACCTCGTCGGCGTCCGTTCCGCGCCGGGCTTCGGCGAGTTGCCGCAGGAACACCTCCCGGGCGGTGGGGTAGGGCCCGCGGTCCGGGCCGCTCATCGGCGGATCGGCCAGCACGGTGCCGCGCAGGGGCACCTTGGCGCGCACCGCGACGGCCGCCGCGATCCGCGCGCCCATGGAGTGACCGAGGAGCAGCGGACGGTCGAGGCCGAGGTGGGTGATGAGGGCTTCGGTGTCCTCGGCGTACTCCTCCAGCCCGTAGCCGTCGCCCTCGTCCGAAAGACCCCGGCCGCGTACGTCGAGCACCACCGGCCTGACCAGGCCGGTCAGTTCGCGTGCCACGAAGTCCATGGTGACCGCGGGACTGGTGATACCGGGCAGGACGACCAGTGGCGGCCGGTCGCCGCCGTAGTCGAGGGCGTGCAGCCGCACCTCTCCGGAGCGTGCCCACCGGCTCGTGGCGGGTACATCGGCCAGATCGGCGAGCGCGCTCTGCGGGACCGAACGCCGTGTCATGTGCTGTCTCCTCGTCGATGGGAACGCCGGGCCGCGTCAGGAGCCGCCGGGGCGGGAACGGAGCCGAGGTAGCCGACGGCGTCGTCGAGGGTGACGACGTCGCCGTACTTGGCCTGGATGTCGAAGAGCGCCGCGTCCGCCGGCCCCTCGGCCCGGTCGCCCACGCAGGCACGGGGCACCAGCACCGGGAAGCCCGACTGGACGGCGTCGACCACGGTGGCCCGCACACAGCCGCTCGTGGTGGCGCCGCACACCACGACGGTGTCGCGGCCCAGAGCGGTCAGGGTGGCGGCGAGACTCGTGCCGAAGAAGGCAGAGGCCCCCTTCTTCACCACCAGCTGATCGTGTTCCGGCCGCATGGGCAGCCGCGGGTCGATGGCCACGGCATCGCTGCCCTCGACCAGGGCGCGCATGCCGGGAGCCTTGCGCAGCCAGGCGACCGCGTCACCGGACGCCTCGGCCTCGGTGTAGGCGATCGCGGTGAAGATCACCGGCACATCCGCGGGCCGGGCCGCCTCGATCAGGCGCGTGGTGGCGGCCACCACCTCGGAGAGGTCGGCACCCGAGGGATGCGAGTCCTCGGTGAAACCCCGGGTCAGGTCCACCACGACGACCGCCGGACGGCTGCCGCGCGGCACCGTGGCACCGAAGCCGGCCCGCTGGTAGGTGCGGTTGGTGGTCAGGCCGTACAGTCCGCCGCTCATCGGCGCCTCCCCAGCAGCCAGCCCGGAACGAACCCGAGCAGGAACGCGGCCGCGACCGGGCCGTACTTCTTCAGCAGCGGACCCGCGATCAGCACCATCCCGTTGAGCTCACCGGGCACCTCGGCGGGCGCACCGGCCGCGGGAGCGGACGCGGCGGGCGCCGCGCCGGAGGCGGGGGGCGCTTCCGCGCCGTCCTGCCGAAGGAGGAGGTTGCCGAGGTTCTGGGCGAACTGCTGGAGAATCTTGTCGGACACGGCCCCGATGGCGCCCTTGCCGAACTGGGCGATCTTGCCCCGGATCACCAGGTCGGTGGAGAGGTTCAGCTGGGCGCCGCCCTCGGCCGGGACGACCTCCAGGGAGACCTCGGCCTCGGCATCGCCGCTGCCGTGGGTGTCGGCGCCACTGGCGTGGACACGCAGCCTCCGCTTTTCGGCGTCGACCTCCAGGAAGCGCACGGTGCCGGCATAGGCGGCCGAGATCGGGCCCACCTTGATCTTGACCGCGCCACGCCAGGCATCGCCGTCACGGCCTTCGAGAGCGGCGCCGGGCATACAGGACGCCACCCTTTGGACGTCGCCGAGCAGCGCGAACACCGCGTCGGGCTCGGCTTGGACGGAAACGGTATTGATCAGTTGCATGAGTCCTCCTCGGCGCCCGCGGCCCGCTGGGAGCGCCGGGCGGTCGCGCAGGCGTCGATCGCCTCGACGATGGTCTGGTAGCCGGTGCACCGGCACAGGTTCGCGGCGACGACCTCCCGGATGTCCTCCTTGGTCGCCTCCGGCCGCTCCGCGAGGAAGCCCTGGGCCAGCATCAGAAAGCCGGGGGTGCAGAAGCCGCACTGCAGGCCGTGGTGGGCGGTGAAGGCCCGCTGGAGATCGCTGAGTTCGCCGGTGCCGGAGTCGGCGAGGGATTCGACGGTGGTGATCCGCGCTCCCTCCGCCTGGGCGGCGAACATCAGACAGGCCCGGACCGGGAGCCCGTCGACGAGCACGGTGCACGCGCCGCAGATCCCGTGCTCGCAGCCGACGTGGGTGCCGGTCAGCCGCAGATCGTGGCGGAGCACGTCCACCAGGGTGCGGCGCGGCGCCGTGATCACCTCGTAGCACGTCCCGTTGACGTCGAGCGTGATGAGCTGGACGTCGTCGCCCAGGCCGGTGGTGTCGTTCATGGTGTCTGCTCCGGTGTGCGGGGGATCAGGGCACGGTGGACCGTCTCCGGTGTGATGGGCGTGTTGTCCAGTTCGACGCCGGTGGGCCGCAGTGCGTCGTTGACGGCGTTGAGTACGGCGGCGGGGGCCCCGATGGTGCCGCCCTCGCCCGCGCCCTTGGCTCCCGTCGCGGTGAAGGCACAAGGGGTCTCCAGATGGTGGATCACCACCTCCGGGATCTCATGGGCGGTGGGCACCTTGTAGTCCATGAAGCTGGTGGCCGACGGCTCGCCCTGGGCGTCGTAGGTGATCTGCTCGAAGAGCGCCCCCGAGATGCCCTGTGCGATGCCGCCCCGGCACTGCCCCTCCACCACCTGCGGATTGACGGCGACACCGCAGTCCTCGACGCAGAAGTAGGCCAGGATTTCCACCTGCCCGGTGCCCTCGTGCAGTTCCACCACCACCCCGTGGGTGGCGTTGGAGAAGGTGCCGTCGTTGTGGACGTCGAAGACGGCGGTGGCGGTGAGGCCCGGGTCGATGTCCTTGGGCAGCAGATGCGACTTGAGATAGGCGGTGTCGGCCAGGTGCTCGTAGGAGAGTGCGACATCCGGGTCGTCGCGCCGGCGGACCCGGCCCCGGTCCAGTTCGGTCTCCTCCGGGAGGATGCCCCACTCGTCGGCGGCGATGGCGCGGAGCTTGTCGCCGAGCTTGCCCGCCGCCAGCCGTACGGCACTGCCGCCGACCGCGATCGAGCGGCTGGCGAAGGTGCCCCAGCCGTAGGTGATGCGATCGGTGTCGCCCTGGTGGAGTTTGACCTTGGCGATGTCGAGGCCGAGCGTATCGGCGACGATCTGCGCCATGGTCGTCTCATGGCTCTGCCCGTGGCTGATGGTGCCGGTGGTGGCGGTGACCGCGCCGCTGGTGTCCATCCGGACCTCGGCGAGGTCGAACCCGGGCACGACCTCCATCTTGCGCTGGGCGAAGGCGGCGGAGCCGTAGCCGGTGCGCTCGCTGAAGCAGCTGTAGCCGATGCCGATGTGCCGGCCCTCGGCCGTGGCCGCGGCCTGCCGGTCGTACCAGCCCGCCTCGCGCACCGCCCGCTCGCACAGGTCGAGGGATTCCAGATACGAACCGGGGTCGTAGGTGATGTTGTTGACGCCGGTGTACGGGAAGTCGGTGATGACGTTGCGGCGCCGGATCTCCACCGGGTCCAGGCGCAGTTCGCGGGCGGCGCGCTCCATGAGCCGCTCCATGGCCATGACGTACTGCGGACGGCTCACGCCCCGGTAGGGGGCGGTAGGCGCCTTGTTGGTGGTGATGGCCCGGCCGCGCACCCGGTAGGCGGGGACCTTGTAGACGCCGGGCATCTCGGCGGAGGCCATCAGCGGCTCGATACCGGCGGTGAACGGGTAGCAGGAGTACGCGCCCATGTCGCACACCACGTCCGCGTCGAGGCCGAGGATCCGGCCGTCGGCGTCGAAGGCGGCGCGTGCGGTGTAGTGCTGTTCCCGGGCCAGGAACGAGGCGGACAGGGCGTCCTTGCGGTCCTCGATCCACTTGACGGGCCGGCCCAGCCGCAGCGCGGCCGCCGCGGCGGCGATCTCCTCGCGGCCGACCACGCACTTGAGGCCGAAGCCGCCCCCCATGTCCGGGACGATCACTCGCACCGCGCGCTCGTCCAGCCGCAGACAGCGCGAGGCCACGGTACGCACCTGATGCGGCGTCTGGGTGCAGGTGTGCAGGACGAGCTGCTCCTCCCGGGCGTCCCACTGCGCCACCGCGCCACGCGTCTCCAGCGGCAGGGCGTTCTGCCGGCCGGTTCGCACATCGACGTGGACCACGCAGGGAGCCTGGTCGAAGATCTCGTCGATGCCCTCGGTGGCGAACAGGCCGACGTCGACCAGGGTGTTCCCGGCGGCCTCCGCGTGCACCCGCGGAGCACCGGGCGCGAGGGCCTGTTCCTCGCAGGTGATGGGCGGGAGGGGCGCGTACGTCACCTTGGCGGCCTCCAGGCCGTCCTCGGCGAGATAGGGGTCGCGGGCGACGACCACGGCGACGGGCTCGCCGACATAGCGGACCCGGTCGCGGGCGAGGACGGGCATGGCGGTCGGCACGAACTCCGAGAGCGGGCGGCCGAGCTGGGCGGTGATATCACCCAGCTCCAGATCGGCGGCGGTGAACGCGGCGACGACACCCGGGACCTGACGCACCCGCGTCAGATCGATCTCGGTGATCGTCCCATGAGCGACCGTGCTGCGGACGAACTGCGCGTGCAGCATGCCGGGCAGCTCGATGTCGTCGACGAAACGGCCACGTCCGGACAGCAGCCGGGGATCCTCCCGGCGCGCCACCGACCTGCCGACCAGCCGGTCGTCCTTGGCGGACGTCATCGTGCCATCGCCTCCTCACAGGCTCGCTCGATCAGATTGCGGATGAGGTGCTTGCGGTAGTCGCCGCTGCCGTTCGCGTCACTCGGCGGATCCACGGCGGAGGCCGCCGCCTCCGCGCAGTCCCGGAACGAGCCGCCGGCCGCCAGCACGGCCTCCGCCTCGGGCACGCGTACCGGCATCGCGGCGACACCGCCCAGAGCCACCCGGCCGCCGCGGACGAACCGGCCGTCGGTCGCCAGATCGACCGCGGCGGAGACGATGGCGAAGTCCCCGCGACGCTCGGCGAACTCGGTGAGCGCCGCGTGCGGCGCCGGGCGGGGGAAGACGATCTCCACGAGGATCTCGTCGGGGTCCAGGGCGGTGGTGTAGTAGCCGAAGAAGAACTCTCCGGCCGGGACGCGACGCCGCCCGCGCGGGCCGTGGGCCACCAACTCGGCGTCGAGCAGCACGGCCAGCAGACACCACTCGGCGGTCGAGTCGGCGTGCGCGATGCTGCCGCCCACGGTTCCGCGGGTCCGGATCGGCAGATGGCCGATCCATCGCATGGCGTCGCGGATGACCCCGAAACCCGCCCCGAGCCGGTCCGCGGGCGCGGTCTCCACCGTGTGATGGGTGGTGAGCGCCCCGATGCGCAGCCCGCCGTCGGCCTCGACTCCGAGGTGGTCGAGTTCGCGCAGGCCGGCGATGTCGACCAGATGCCCCGGGCGGGCCAGCCGGAAGTTCATCATCGCGACCAGGCTCTGGCCGCCGGCGATGACCTTGGCCTCGTCGGGCAGTTCGGCCAGGAGTGCCGTGGCGCCCTCGACGTCGCGCGCCCGGTGGTACTGGAAGGGAGCGGGCTTCATGTTTCTCCTGTCGTTTTCCGAGGCCGGCCCGGTCGGGGCGGGCCGCCCTTCAGCGCACCGGCTGGCCGACGGCCGGCTCCGGGGACGCGGGGGCGGGCACCGCGGCCGGGTCGTCCTCGTCGAGGTCGCGTCCCTTGGTCTCGGGCGCCGCGAACGCCGTCCAGATGACGGCCCCCAGGACGGCCGCGGCCAGTACCCCGAAGGTCAGCGGCAGCCCCAGCAGCGGCCACATCACCGAGCCGAAGAGCATCGGGGCGAAGCCGGTGAGCGCCCGGCTGAACGAGGACGCCCAGCCGAAGCCGCTGGCCCGCAGCGTTGTCGGGTACAGCTCGGAGGCGTAGGCGTACATGGCGGGGATGGTCAGCTGCATCAGGAAGCCGAAGACGGCGATGGCCACGACGGACCCCGTCGGCATGCGCATCACCAGCGCGAACACCACCAGCGCCAGAGAGGCGATCGGGGCCGAGACCCCTATGAGCCACTTCCGGCCGACCGCGTCCACCAGCACCGTGGAGGTCAGGACGCCGACGATGCCGACCGCGCTCATCAGCGTGGTGCTCATGAAGGCGGCCGTGTCGCCCAGGCCCTCCTCCTTGAGGATGGACGGCAGCCAGCTCAGGGCCGCGTAGTACACCAGCATGACGGTGGCGAACAGCAGCCAGGCGGCGGAGGTGATGCGCGGGCTGAACTTCCAGACCGCGCGCAGCTGTTCGAGCGCGGCGCGGGGGCCGTTCCCCCCGGCCTCGGGCACCGGGGCGGGAATGACGTACGGCTCGACGGGCGCGCCCGTGCGGGCGACCAGATCGTCGATGACGGCCCGCGCCTCGGCTTCCCTGCCCTTCCTGCTGAGGTAGACGGGCGACTCCGGCACCCCCCTGCGCACCCAGAACAGCAGCAGCGCCGGAATGCTCATCACGCTGAGCATCCACCGCCAGTTGCCTTCGAGGGACAGCATGGCCGTCGAGACCAGACCGCACAGGGTCACTCCGATCGGCCACCAGGCGTCCAGCGCGGTCAGTACGCGTCCGCGGTACTTCGTCGGGGAGAACTCCGCCACCAGGGCGTAGTCGACGGGCACACAACCGCCCAGTCCGACACCCGCGATGAAGCGCAGGGCGAGGAATATCCCGTAGTTCGGGGCCAGGGCACCGGCCACCGAGAACACCGCGAAGATCAGCAAGGTGACGCTGAAGGCCTTCTTGCGTCCGATGCGGTCGGCGATCGCGCCCCAGGTCACCGCGCCCACGGCCATGCCCACCAGATTGGCGGTGGCCACCAGGCCTCGCTGGGAGAGGGAGAGGTGGAAGTGGTCGCCCAGCAGCGGCATCAGGAAGCCGTTGAGGGCGATGTCATAGGCGTCGAAGAGGTAGCCGAGGCCGCCGATGATGAAGATCCTGCCCTGGACCCCCCATCTCCATGGGAGGTCCTGGACGATTTGGTCGCCTGTTTTCACTGTCGCTCCACGGGGTGTTCGGGGATGTGCCCGCGCGGGGCGACACCGAGGTGGATGAGCGGGAAGTGGCCCCGGAGGGGGCGGGGATGAGCGGGAGGGGAAGGGGAGGGGAGGGGCCGGTCAGCGGGCGAAGCGGTAGTCGAAGGCGCCCAGGTCCGGGTCCTCGAGCGGGCTGCCGCTCCACAACCAGTGGTAGGAGACGTCGGATTCGCCGTCGAAGCCGCGCCGCAGCAGGGCGTCCCTGGCCTCCTGCTGGGGGCCGTCGGGATAGTGGTAGAAGGTCTTGTTCTGCAGTGAGGCGTCCTGGACCATTCCGGCGTGCTTGGCTCGCCGGTCCACGTAAGCCCGCAGCGCTCCCTCGACGCCGTCGGCGTTGATACGGCCCAGTTCCTCGGCCAGTACGGCGGCGTCCTCCATGGCCTGGGAGGCACCTTGCGCCTGGTAGGGCAGCATGGCGTGGCAGGAGTCGCCCAGGAGGGCCACCCGGCCGTCCATCCAGACCGGGTCGCGGCGGCGGTGGTAGAGGGCGAAGGAGAGCACGTCCTCCTTGGCCTTGGACAGCATCGCCGCGGCCCGGTCGTCCCAGCCCTCGTAGGCGTTCACCAGGTCTTCCGCGGTGGCCGAGCCGGTCCATTTCTCGGCGATCTCGTCGGTGCAGGGGACGCAGCCGACGACGTTGAGGTACTCGCCGCCACGGATCATGTAGTGGACCAGGTGCCGGTCGGGGCCGTACCAGATGGTGCTCTGGAAGCGGTCCATCAAGAAGCGCGTGGCCGGGTCGGCGGCGATGAGGTCGCCGGGGATGAGGGCCCGGAAGGCCATCTCGCCGGAGAACAGCAGGGTGTCCGGGAGGCCTATGAGGTCGCGGACCCGGGAACGGATGCCGTCGGCGCCGATCAGCACGTCGGCCTCGAAGCGCCGGCCGTCATCGGTCACGGCCGCGGGGCGGCGGGGGTCGCTCCGGTCCAGTTCGCCGACCCGGCTCGAGGTGTGCAGTGCGACCACCGGGCCGGGGCCGGTCGGGTCGACGCAGGCATCGGTGAGGACACCGTGCAGATCGGCCCGGTGGTAGTGCCAGTACGGCGCGTTGTACTGCTGCTTGCAGTAGTCACCGAGCTGGGTCAGCCCGATGATGCTGCCGTCCTTCCATCGGCGCCGCACCTGGTCCTGGGGCTCGGTGCGGATGGCCTCCAGTTGCTTGCGCAGCCCCAGCCCGAGCAGGACCCGGCTGGCGTTGGGCGCCGTTTGGATACCCGCGCCGATCTCGCCGAACTGCGGTGCCTGCTCCAGCACGGTCACGTGATGCCCGCGCTGCCGCAGCGACAGCGCGGCGGTCATTCCGCCGAGCCCGCCGCCGACGATGACGACGTCGAGGGATTGGGTGGATGCCATCTTCTCTCCAGATGCAGGTGCGGCGGCGGGATCAGTGGTCGACGAGTCGGCCCGCGGTGACGACGTCCTGGCCGTCGACGGAGACGGTGCAGCCGCGCATGGCGATGTCGACGTGCGCGTACGATTCGCGCTCGAGTACGGGGTGGGGTCCGGTGGACCACAGGAAGTTCCCGGCGAACGCCCGCGCGTCCATGCCCATCAGCTCTTCCTTGCCGTACAGGGCGGTGGCGAACCAGTCGGCGGTGCGCATCAGGCCCCAGCCCATATGGGACAGGCTGCGTCCCCATTCGTCGTCCGCGTCGTCGAAGAAGGTGTTCAGCAGGTGGGCCTCGGCGCCACCGGACACCTTCTCGATGTTTCCGCCCGCGATCTCCAGAGTGACCGGCTGACGTACGTACTCCTTGAACGGCAGCAGGATGTCGCCCTCGGAGAGCACGATCCGACCCTCGGAGAACCGCGGCCAGCACAGGACCATGGTGCTCGGCCAGTGGTCCCAGCGGCCCGGGTCGTCGGCGAAGCCCACCTGGAACTCCGGCTTGGCGCCCGGCAGTTCGACGGTCAGGTCGGTGCCGGCCTCGGAGGTCACCCGCATGACGGATGCGCTCTTCAGCAGGTTGACGCCCTTGAGCACCTCCGCCTTGTCCTCCGGCTTGGGCAGATTGCGGATGAGTACGTCGGGGGCGTCGCACACGAAGAGGATGCGGGTGCCCGTCCGCATGATCTCCTGCTGGAGCGGGGCGTGGATGAAGCCCTCCCGGGTGAGGTCCACGACGAGGTCGGCGGCCTTGAGCAGGTCCTGCGCGGCGGTGTCGCCGAGCACCGCGCTCAGGCCGGGTCCGGCACCGGTGCGGGTGCTGTCCGAAGGCGACGGGTTGCCGCCGGGGACCGTGGCGGCGATGACATGCGCGCCGCAGGACTTGGCCGCGCCGAAGGCGGCCGCCACGTAGTCGCCGCGGCTGGTGGGCTCGGACAGGACGACGACGTGCTCATCGGGCTTGAGCTTGCACAGCTTCAGCTCCTGGGTGAACGCGTCGAGCAGGTCAACGGAGGTGAGGTCGAGCATGTCTCGCTCCTGGGGAGGGGGAAGGTGGCAGACGGTGATCGCACGGTCCGGGCGGGCGTAGAGGTATAGATCCAGCCATGCGGCCAGGTGGCTTCATGCGGAGACGTGGGTCTCAAGGGCGCCGCCGACGCAATTAATCCGAACGCGTACGATCTGGGTCTGGCAAGGGGTACGGCCAAACTTTTTTGTGATCAGCCCACCTCGCGGGGTGCCCCCAGCGGGCGGAACATGCTCGCTGACCTTGCATTTTCCCCAGATGTCGGCCGTCTTTCCCGGGTTCACGAAGATGAACGAAAGATGATTGCGGCTGGCGTGAAGCCTTGCGCCGAGAGTTCGTACGTGCTCGGATGGTTTCTGTTCACATCCGGATCGCGCGCCCCGAGCTGCCTGGCGATGGCTGGTTCTCGGCGGCGCGCCACCTCCAGGGAGGGCTTCCGATGGCCATCCTCGCGGGAACGTGCGAGGGCCGCAGGGCGTCTGCCCCGCGGCCCCGGCTGACGCGGCGTCGCTATTCGCCGGTGACGCCGTCGATCCGCTCGCGGATGAGGTCGGCGTGGCCGTTGTGGCGGGCGTACTCCTCGATCATGTGGAGGTAGATCCAGCGCAGGTTGTAGTCCCCACGGCCGCGACGGGTGACGACATCGTCCAGGGAGCGGCCCGCGGCGGCCTCCTTGGCCTTGGCCACCTCCTCCCGCCAGATGGCGAAGGCGGCCTCCGGGGTGTCCTCGTCGGTGAGGTGGAACTCCCCGTCCGGATCCTCCTCGCTGTACCAGATCGGCGCTATGTCCTGCTGGCCGAGCACCCGCCGGAACCAGCTCCGCTCGACCTCGGCCATGTGCCGTACGAGGCCGAGCAGGGTCAGCCCGGACGGCGGCGCCGACGCCTCGCGCAGCTGCTTGTCGGCCAGCCCCTCGCACTTCAGGGCGAGGGTCGCGCGGTGGAAGTCCAGCCACCCCTCCAGGCTGGTGCGTTCATCGGCGGTCCGGGGCGGGTCGGGACGTTCTGTGGCTGTCATGGCGGTCATGATGGCGGCGCCGCCACCCGGCCCGCCACGCGTTATCCGTCCAGCATCCCGCGCAGCAGCTCCCCGAACCCGGTGCGCAGCGCCGCGCGGTCCGGTACGGCGTCGTGGTCGGCGCCCGCGGCGCAGCTGAACATCAGCCCCTCGCACCAGGCGGCCAGCGACCGCGCGTGCCGCCGGGGCTCGGTGGACCCCAGCGCCGCCATCATCGCCTCGAGCGGCTCCCGGAAGCCGCGCCCCGTGGCGTCGTAGAACTCCCGCAGCTCGGGGCGGCGGGTCGCCTCCAGTGCGAGCTCGTAGCGGGCGATCAGCAGATCGCGCTGGGTGGTGAGCGAGCGGTGCAGGGCGAGCGCGAGCGCGTCGGCCAGCGGCGCGACCGGATCGGTTCCGTCCGGCGCCGCACCGGCGGGGCCCGGCATCTCGTCGGGCGCCAGCACCTCCGCCTCCCGCTGGGCCAGCCGCCGGACCGCCGCCTTGAGCAGGGCGGCGCGGGTCCGGGCGTGGTTGGAGGTCGAGCCGAGCGGCAGCCCGGCCGCCTCGTCCACCGCGCGGTGCGTCAGCCCCCGCATCCCGCGCTCGGCCAGCAGCGCCAGCGCGGTGTCGGCGATCAGCTCGACGCGGGACGCTCCGGACGCGGAGGCGGGCGGGGCGCCGGAAGCGGAAGCGGCGGTTCGATCAGCGGTCATGGGGCCAACCTAAGCCCATCCGCCACCCGTACTACGGATGTAGTAACGTAAGTGAGTACTACACCTGTAGTGTCCTTGGAGGAGTCATGCAGCAGCCCCGTGCCGTCGTCATCGGTGCCGGAGTCGGCGGGCTCACCGCCGCCGCGGCCCTGCACCGCCGCGGCTGGTCCATCACCGTCCTGGAGCGGGCCGCCCGCCTCGAACCGGTCGGTGCCGGAATCTCGCTCGCCGCCAACTCCCAGCGCGCCCTGGACGCCATCGACCTCGGCGACGACGTGCGCGCGCTCGCCGCCTGGCAGGGCGGCGGCGGACTGCGCACCCCCGGCGGCCGCTGGCTCTCCCGGATGGACAGCGCCACGACGGCCGAGCGGTTCGGCGGCCCGCTGGTCCTCCTCCACCGGGCCACCCTCGTCGACCTCCTCGTCTCCCGGCTGCCCCGGGGCGTCGTCCGCACCGGGGCCGCCGCCCGGCTGGCCGACCCCGGCGCCCCCGGCCGCCCGGCCCGGGTCACCACCGAGGACGGCGACCACGAAGCGGACCTCGTCATCGGCGCCGACGGCATCGACTCGGCCGTCCGCCGCACGCTCTTCCCGGACCACCCCGGGCCCCGCTACGCCGGATTCACCACCTGGCGCGTCGTCATCCCCGCCCCCGACCGGCCGTTCGAGCCGCACGAGACCTGGGGGAGGGGCCGGATCTGGGGCACCCAGCCACTCAAGGACGGCCGGGTCTACGCCTATGCGGCGGCCGTCGCCCCGCCCGGCGGCCGGGCCCCGGACGACGAGCGGTCCGGACTGCTGCGGCTCTACGGCGACTGGCACAGCCCCATCCCCGACGTCCTCGCCGCCGTCGCGCCCCAGGACGTGCTGCGCCATGACATCCGGTACATGGCCGAGCCGCTGCCCGCCTACCACCGGGGCCGGGCCGCCCTCCTCGGCGACGCCGCCCACGCGATGGCCCCCACCATGGGGCAGGGCGGCAACCAGGCCATCGAGGACGCCGTCGTCCTCGCCCACCATCTGGCCCCCGAGATCACCGACCCCTCCGCCGCCCTGGCCGCCTACACCCGCGACCGGCTGCCCCGCACGATGGACGTGGTGCGCCGCTCGGCGCGCACCGCCCGCATGATCACCCTCACCAGTGCCCCCGCCGTCGCCCTGCGCGACGCCGCGATCGCCGCCGTGGGCCGGCTCGCCCCCGGTCTCGCCCTCCGCTCCTTCGACGGCATCGCCGACTGGCGCCCGCCCGCCCCCACGTATCCTGCGGGGGCACAGCGGAAGGCGAGATCGGAAGAGACCGGGGAGAACATATGAGGGTCGGCTGCGTCGGGCTCGGCGACATCGCGCAGAAGGCGTATCTGCCCGTGCTGATGGCCCGCCCCGGTCTGGAGCCGCATCTCCACACCCGCACCCCGGCCACCCTCCAGCGGGTCGCCGACACCTATCGGGTCCCGGACGCCCAGCGCCACGCCGACCTGGACTCGCTGCTCGCGGCCGGGCTCGACGCGGCCTTCGTGCACGCCCCGACCGATACCCACGCCGATCTCGTCACCCGGCTGCTCGAGGCCGGGGTGCCCACGTACGTGGACAAGCCGCTCGCGTACCACCTTGCCGAAAGCGAGCGGCTCGTACGGCTCGCCGAGGAGCGCGGGGTGAGCCTGATGGTCGGCTTCAACCGGCGTTACGCACCCGGCTACGCCCAGTGCCTGGACCATCCGCGCGATCTGGTCCTGCTCCAGAAGAACCGCGTCGGCCTCGCCGAGGACCCGCGCACCCTGGTCCTGGACGACTTCATCCACGTGGTCGACACGCTGCGCTTCCTCGCGCCCGGCGAGGTGGACCACATCGATGTGCGCGCCAGGGTCCGCGGCGGGCTGATACACCATGTGCTGCTGCAGTTGTCCGGGGACGGGTTCACCGCGCTCGGCGTGATGAACCGGATGAGCGGCTCCACCGAGGAGGTCCTGGAGGTCTCAGGACAGGACACCAAGCGGCAGGTGCTCAACCTCGCCGAGGTGGTCGACCACAAGGGCCAGCCGAGCGTGCGCCGCCGGGGCGACTGGGTGCCGGTGGCGCGGCAGCGCGGGATCGAGCAGATCACCGACGCCTTCCTGGACGCGGTGCGCTCCGGGCGGCGGATCGGCGCCGAGGACGCGCTGCGCACCCATGAGCTGTGCGAACGGGTCGTCAGGGACGCCCTGGAGTCGGCTGGTCCGGCCGCCGGTCCGCCGGTCGCCCCGGCCGCCGGTCCGTCCGCCGTCTGAGCGCCCGGCCCCCCTCGGCGGCGCAGTAGACGGCGAGGGCCGCCATCGCCCCGTACACCGGCCAGGGCCCGATCCGCACATACGGGCTGGTGCCCTGCCCCAGCGGCACCGTGTACACGGTGGCCGCGCTGGTGCCGGTGGACATCCGGGGGCCCACCGGCTCACCGCGCGGCCCGAACACCGCGCTCTCCCCGGTCAGCGTGGCGTGCACCATCGGCCGCCAGGTCTCGGCGGCCCGCAGCGCGGCCAGCGAGGCGTGCTGCTCGGGCGCCCAGCTCCCCTGGAAGGTCGAGGTCGAGGACTGGACGACGAGCATCCGCGCCCCCTCCCGCGCCAGGGTCCGGCTCATGTCCGGGAACGCCGACTCGAAGCACACCAGCGGCCCGATCCGCAGGGAACCGGGGAGGTTCATCACCACCGGTTCGGTTCCCCGGTGGCGGTCCTCACCGGCCGCCTTGCCCACCGAAGTGGCCCAGCCCAGCAGCGGCCGGGCCGGGATGTACTCCCCGAAGGGGACCAGCCGCATCTTGTCGTAGCGCTGCCCCGTCGGGCCGTTCGGGCCGATCAGCACCGAGCTCTTGTAGATGCCGGGCATATCGCCGCGCCGCGCGTCCACGTTGACCAGCAGATCCGCGCCGACCGTCCGGGACAGCGCGGCCAGCCGCCCGCGCAGCCCCGGATGGGTGGTCAGATCCTGGGCGACGCTGCTCTCGCCCCACACCACCAGGTCGACATCGCGGCCGGCCAGCTGCCGGGTCAGCTCCGCGCTGCGCTCGAAGCGCGGCCCCGGCCCCTGGACGACCCCCGGCTGCACCACCGCGACCCGCGCCGTCCCGGGCTCCTTGGCCTGCGGTACCCAGGCCCATGCCCCGGCCGCCGCGGCGCCGCACGCGGCGAGCCCGGCCAGCGCGACCGTACGGGCCCGGGCCACCGCGATCAGCACGGTCACCGCCACGTTCACCAGGACCAGCAGAAAGCCGAGCAGCCAGACCCCGCCCACCGAGGCCAGCCGCAGCGCGGGCGCCACCTGCCACTGGCTCGCGCCCAGCAGCCCCCAGGGCCCGCCGAGATACTCCCAGGACCGGGCCAGCTCGGCCATCAGCCAGACGGACGGCAGCAGCACCAGCGCCGCCGCCACCCGCCCGGACTCCGGTCGGCCGTGCAGCAGCCGGTGCGTCAGCCACCCCCAGGGCACCCACAACAGCCCCAGCAGCAGCGCCAGGAGCACGATGAACACATGCAGGCTCGGCATCAGCCAGTGGTGTACCGCGAGCAGGAACCCCGCGCCGCCCAGCCAGCCGTCCCGCATCGCCCGGCGCCCGGTGGGCGCCGAGCGCATCAGCAGCAGCCAGGGCACCAGGGCCACATACGCCCACCACCACAGCGAGGGCGCGGGGAAGGCCAGTGCGGGCAGCGCGCCCGCCAGCAGTGCCATCGCGCCCCGCCACCACGGGGAGGCCGGCAGCCGCCCCCACCGACCCTCGCCGCCGACCGGCCTCCGCACCTCGGATGCCCCCCTCCTGTTGGCACAGGGCCAGTGTGCGGGAGTCAGCCGATCATGAACAGGGCGGGGGTGTGCCGGAGCGTGCTTCATGCCGATTCCGGGAGGTCGTGTTCCGGGAGGTCTCGTTCCGGGAGGTCTTGTTCGGCCCAGATGAGCTTGCCGCCCTCGGTGTAGCGGGTGCCCCAGCGGCGGGTCAGCTGGGCGACGAGGAACAGCCCCCGGCCGCCCTCGTCGGTGGTGCGGGCGTGGCGTAGCCGCGGCGAGGTGTTGCTGGTGTCGGTGACCTCGCAGATCAGTACGTCGTGCCGGATCAGCCGCAGCCGGATGGGGCCGGTGCCGTGGCGGATGGCGTTGGTGACCAGCTCGCTGACGATCAGCTCCGTGGTCGTCATCAGCTCGTCAAGACCCCACTCGGCGAGCTGGCGCATCGCCAGCGAGCGGGCGCTGGCCACGACGGCCGGATCGGAGGGCAGGTCCCAGGAGACGACGTGGCCGGTGCCCAGACCGTGGGTACGGGCCAGCAGCAGGGCCACATCGTCCGTCTGCGGGGAGGTCAGCAGGGTGTCGACGACCGTGCGGCAGAGCTCCTCCAGCGGCAGCACGGCCTGGCCGAGGGCGTTGCTCAGCCGGCTGAGACCGACGTCGATGTCCTGGTCGCAGGTCTCGATGAGCCCGTCGGTGTAGAGGGCGATCAGGCTTCCGGCGGGCAGCTCCAGCTCCGCCGACTCGAACGGCAGCGACCCCAGGCCCAGCGGGGGACCGGCGGGCAGCGTGGGGAAGGTGACCTCGCCCGAGGGGTCCACGATCGCCGGGGTCGGGTGGCCCGCCCGCGCCATCGTGCACCGCCGGGTGACCGGGTCGTAGATCGCGTACAGACAGGTGGCACCCATCACCGCGGCCGCCACGCCCTCCTGCCCGGCCTCCTCCTCGGTGAGCCGGATGACCAGGTCGTCGAGGTGGGCCAGCAGTTCCTCGGGCGGCAGGTCCATATCGGCGAGCGTGTGCACGGCCGTCCGCAGCCGCCCCATGGTGGCCGCGGCGTTGATGCCGTGCCCGACCACGTCGCCGACCACCAGCGCCACCCGGGCGCCGGACAGCGGGATCACATCGAACCAGTCGCCGCCGACCCCGCTGCGCGCGTCCGTGGGCAGATAGCGCGAGGCCACCTCGACGGCCTGGCCGCCGCTCAGGGCGTGCGGCAGTAGACTCCGCTGGAGGGCCAGCGCGGTGGCGCGCTCACGGCTGTAGCGGCTGGCGTTGTCGATGTTCAGCGCGGCCCGCGCGACCAGTTCCTCGGCGAGCAGCAGATCGTCCTCCTCGAACGGGTCCGGATGCCGGGAGCGGACGAACGAGGCCACGCCCAGGAGGGCCCCGCGGGCGCAGATCGGAACCACGATCAAGGAGCGCATCCCGAATTCGTGCACCTTCCGCGTCCGGGCCGGGTCGTCGCCGCTCCACGCCTGCAAGGAGGCGTCCAGCTCCGAATCCAGCACGGACTCTCCTTCGAGGAAACAACAGGCGAAGGGCGACGCCGGGGAGATGGTGATCGGATCGCCGCGCGCCGCGATGGACTCGGGACAGCCCTCGTGGATGGACGCCTGGCCGGCGCGCCGGAAGGCCGGGATGGTCCGGGTCGGCCGCGCCGAGGGCTCCTCGCCGCGCAGGACGGACTCCAGCAGATCCACGGTAACGAAGTCGGCGAGCCTGGGCACCGCGAAGTCGGCCACCTCCTGCGCGGTGCGCATGACGTCCAGCGTGCTGCCGATCTGCTCGCTGGCCTCGTTGAGCAGTGCCAGCCGCTCCCGGGCCCGCCAGCGGTCGGTCACGTCGATGCCCATGTAGCACACGGCCACCGGACGTCCCTCGGCGTTGTCCAGGCGGAAGAAGGAGGTCGAGTACGCGTGCTCGCGGTGGGGCGCGGCCATCGTCCAGCCCCGGTACTCGTAGTCGATCACTGGCTTGCCGGTCTTCAGCACCTGCCGCATCTGCGCCTCGAGCGCCTCGGTGTCCAGCCCCGGCAGGCACTCCGCCATCCGGCGCCCCATCCGCTGCTCACGGGGCAGCCCGCCGTAGCGCTCCAGCGTGTCGTTGAGCCACACATACCGCAGATCCGGGCTGAGCACGGCGATCCCGACCGGCGACCGGGTGAGGAACGCCTGGAGCAGCGAGCCGCTGAGCGCCCAGGTCGGGATGGAGCCCACATCGATCCCGGAGACCAGCCAGGAGACCTCGCCGTCCGGGTCGCGCATGGCGGAGATCCGCAGCCCCACCGCGATCCGGCGGCCGTCCCGGTGCCGGAGCCGGCCCAGACCGCCCCAGCCGTCGTGCTCCTGGCACCACGAGCCGATCGCCTCGGCTTTCGCCGCGTCCTCCGGCGCCGCCAGCAGCATCCTGGCCGACTGCTTCATCGCATCCGCCGCCGGATAGCCGAGAAGTCTTTCCGCCGCCGGGGTCCAGCCGATGATGGTCCCTGTGGCGTCGATCAGCGCCGAGGCCGCATCCGCCATGTCGAACGGGACATGCGTCTCGGTCGGCGCGATTCCCTGGGGGATGGCCATCGCACCCGTCCCATCTGCGGATACATTTCCCTTAATACTATGACTCCTGCGCCTCCCCGGTGGTGAGCCGTGCGACCACGAGCGCGACGAGGATGATCCCGCCGTAGATCGCCTGGATCCAGAACGACGACACCTGGGCGAGGGCCAGCAGGTTCTCCAGCATCCCCAGCAGCAGGGTGCCCAGCAGCGCCCCCAGCAGGGAACCCCGGCCGCCCCGGAGACTGATCCCGCCGATCACCGCGGCCGCGAAGACGGTGAAGATCAGACCGCTGCCCTGATTGGCGCCCAGCGCCCCGACCCGCCCGGCCAGCACCAGCCCGGCCACCCCCGACAGCGCCCCGCCGATCACCAGGACCGCCCACCCCACCCGGCCGGTGCGGATGCCCGCCGCCCGGGCGGCGGGGGCGCTGCCGCCGATCGCGTACACCGCGCGGCCGTGCCGGTGGTAGCGCAGCATGAACCCGGCGAGCGCGAAGCACAGCGCCGTCAGCCACACCGAGATCGGCACCCCCAGCCAGTCCCGGGACCCCAGGGCGAAGAACGCGTCCGGCGCGCTGAACAGCGTCCTGCCCGAGACCAGGCCGATCAGCACGCCCCGCAGCACGATGTTCATCGCCAGGGTCACGATGAATCCGTTCAGCCCCAGCCCCACGATCAGCGCCCCGTTGACCGCGCCCACGCCCGCGCCCACCAGCGGGATCAGCAGCAGCCCCGCCCAGGTGGGCCACCGGGTGCCGAAGCCCGCGTCGGCGGCCGGGATGACGACCAGGAAGCCGAGCGCGGGGGCCAGGCCCGCGATGGACTCCAGGGAGAGGTCCATCCGGCCGCTGATCAGGATCATCGCCTCGGCCAGCACCAGCAGCCCCAAGCCCGAGGACGCCCCCAGGATGTTGACCAGGTTGTCCCCGGTGAGGAAGCCGGGGTTGCCGAGCGCGCCGATGACCAGCAGCAGGACCACCGCGGGCAGCAGCGCCAGATCGCGGATGCCGAGCGGGACGAGGCGGCGGACGCGGCCAGGCGCGTGGGGTGTGCGGAGGTCAGCCATGGCCGAGGGGGACCCCCTCGATCGCGGCGATCAGCTCCCGCTCCGCCCAGCCCGCCCGGTACGCGGCGGTCACGAAGCCGCCCGCCATCACCAGCACCCGGTCACAGGCCCGCAGATCCTCCGGCTGGTCGGAGACCAGCAGCACCGCCCGCCCCTCGGCCCGCGCCCGCAGCGCGACGTCCAGCAGAGCGCGCCGGGACCGCACGTCCACCCCGGCCGTGGGGTCGATCAGCACCAGCACCCGCGGATCCGTGGCCAGCGCTCGGGCCATGGCCACCTTCTGCTGATTGCCGCCGGACAGCGCGGTCACCGGCTGCGCCGGGCCCTCGGTGGTGATCTCCAGCTCGTCGATGGCGCGGCGGGCGACGGCGTCCCGGGCCGAGGGCCGGATCAGCCCGCCGGGCCCGAGCCGTCCGCTGACCGGCATGGTGATGTTCTCGGCCACCGACAGCTGGGGGACCAGCCCCTCGGTGTGGCGGTCGCGGGGCAGACAGCCCACCCCGGCGGCCAGCGCCGCCGGGACGCTGCCGGTCCGCAGCGGCCGGCCGAGGATCTCGATCCGCCCGCCGGTGGGCCGGTGCAGACCGGCCAGGGCGGCGCCGAGCTGATGGCTGCCGGAGCCGGCCAGTCCGGCGAGGCCCACCACCTCCCCGGCCGCGAGGGTGAGGCTGACGTCGTGGAAGTACGGACCGCTGAGCCGGTCGATCCGCACCGCCACCGGCCCCGCGGCGCCCGGCCTCGGCGGGGCGGCGGGGGCCGGGGCGCGGTACGGCTCGGCGGGCCCGCCGGTCATCGCCTCGATCAGCGCCCGGGTGGGGAGTTCGCCGACCGGGGCGGTGACGATCCGGCGGGCGTCCCGCAGGACGGTGACGGTCCGGCAGACCTCGTAGATCTCGCCCAGCCGGTGGGAGATGTAGAGGAAGGTGACCCCGGCGTCCTGGAGCCGCCGCATATGACCGAACAGCCGCGCGGCGGACCGGCCGTCGAGCTGGGCGGTGGGCTCGTCGAGGATGATGAAGCGGGTGCCGCGGGACAGCGCGCGGGCGATCTCCACCAGCTTGGCGTCCTCGACGCTCAAGACCCGCGCCACGGCGTTCTCGGGCACCGGCACGCCCCAGGTGTCCAGCAGGGCACGGGCCTCCCGGCGCAGCCGCCGCCAACTGACCGGCAGCCCCCGGGAGGTGACCGGACGGCGGCCGAGGAACAGGTTCTCCGCGACCGTCAGTTCGCCGATGACCATCGAGCGTTGGTGCACACAGGCCACCCGGCGGTCCCACGCCGCCCGGTCGGCGGGGGCCGGGGCGGGCTCGCCGTCGTACGCCACCGTCCCCGCGTCCGGCCGCTCGAGGCCGGTGAGGATCGCGACCAGCGTGGACTTGCCCGCGCCGTTGCGGCCGACGAGGCCGTGCGAGGCGCCCGTCCGTACGGCGATCCCCGCGTCCCGCAGGGCCACCGTGGGCCCGTACCGCTTGGTGATCCCGCGCGCCTCGGCCAGCGGGGGCGGCTCCCTGGTCATACCCGGTTGCCCCACAGGGAGCGGTCGTCGACATTGGCCCGGGTCACCAGCGGGGCGGGCAGCTGGTCCTCCAGATTGCCGCCGGGCAGCCGGACGATGGTGCTGCCGTGGCCGGTCGGCCCGGCTCTGAAGGGCTTCCCGGCCATGGCCTGCTTGATGTAGCGCATGCCGTAGACGGCGTAGAGGTCCGCCGGCTGGGAGACGGTGGCGTCGATGAGGCCCTTACGGATCGCGTCCAGCTCCTGCGGGATCCCGTCGTTGGAGACGATGGCGATATGGCCGCGCCGGCCCGCCGGGACCAGGGCGCGGTGGCGCTGGAGGGTGCGCAGGGTGGGCGCCAGATAGACGCCGCCGGCCTGGAGGTAGATGCCCTTGATGCCGGGGTGGGCGCTGTAGAGGGCCTCCAGACCGGCCGCGGCCTTCTCCGCCTGCCAGTCGGCCGCGATGTCCAGGATCTTGATGTCCGGGTGGTGCCGCGCCATGCAGCGGTCGAAGGCGGCCGTGCGGTCCCGGCCGTTGACCGAGGCCAGATCGCCCTCGATCTGCACCACCGTGCCCCGCCGCACGGCGCGGCCGAGGCTGTGGCACGCCTTGACGCCGTACGCGCGGTTGTCGGCCCGGACCACGATGGCCACCCTGCCCCGGTCGGGGGCCACATCGACGGCGACCACCGGCACATGCGCGCGCCGGGCGGCGCTCAGCCCGGGGCCGATGGCCGCGGAGTCGATCGGGGAGACGACCAGGCCCTTGACGTCCTGGGCCAGCAGATTGTCGATATCGGTGATCTGTTTGCCCGGGTCGCTGTCGGAGTTGACCGTCGGCAGCACCCGTACGCCCGCCTTCCTGGCCTGCTCCGGGATCTCGTCGTTGTACGCCTCCCAGAAGGGGGAGGTGAGCAGCGGCAGCACCACCCCGACCTGGTCCGAGTCCGCGCCCCCGCCGCAGCCCGCGGCGGCCGGGCCGCACAGCAGGAGCAGGAGCAGGGCCGCGGTGGCGGTGGTGAGGCGGTGGGGCATGGGGTCTCCGGCACTCAGGACGAATACTCCATATCAACACAGAACGGGCGGCAAGGAGGGGAAAGCCGACCCTTGACAACCCTCCGGTGTACGCCTGAGGATCGCCGCGTGAACTTGTCAGACAGCCAGACAGGTGGTTCCGGATTCACCGCCCCGCGTCGCGTCAGCGCGATGGAAGCGGTTCTCAACCACCTCCGGGAAGCGATCGAGCGCGGCGATTACGCGGTGGGGGACAAACTCCCCTCCGAGGCCGAGCTCTGCCGACGCCTGGAGGTGAGCCGGCCGGTGCTCCGCGAGGCCCTCAGGGCCCTTCAGACCATGGGGCTGACCGCCTCGCGCACCGGCAAGGGCACCTTCGTCATCTCCAGCGGTCCGGTGGAGGACCCCACCTTCGGCGACTACGTCGCGAGCGACCTGCTGGAGGTGCGCCGGCACATCGAGATCCCGGTGGCGGGCTACGCGGCCCGGCGCCGCTCCGCCGAGGACCTCGACCACCTCTCCCATCTGCTGGAGCGGATGGAGCGGGAGACCGACACCACCGCATGGGTGGCGATGGACACGCTGTTCCATCTCGCCGTCGCCCAGGCGGCCCGGAACCCGGTCTTCCGGCGGGTCATCGAGGAGATCCGCGATGCCCTGGCCCGGCAGTCGGCATTTCTCAACGAACTCGGCGGCCGCCGCGAGCAGTCGAACCGGGAGCACCGGGCGATCGTCGAGGCGCTCGCCGACGGGTCCGAACACGACGCGGTGGAGGCCATGTCCCACCACCTCGAACGCGTGGAGACCACCCTGACCTCCATCGTGCGGCCCGCTGCGGCGGACAGCCGGACGACAGCACCGACAGAAGGCGGACAACAGGCGTGAGCGAGCAGTCCCTCCGGCAAGAAGACCGCCAACAGCACCAGGCCGGCAGCCCCGCGCACGTGGACGCGGGCGACGCCGGTTACAGCAAGTCCCTCAAGGCCCGGCACGTCAACATGATCGCCATCGGCGGCGCCATCGGCACCGGCCTCTTCCTCGGCGCCGGCGGGCGGCTCAAGGACGCCGGGCCGTCGCTGGCCCTGGCGTACGCGGTCTGCGGCGTCTTCGCCTTCCTGGTCGTACGCGCCCTGGGCGAGCTGGTGCTGCACCGGCCCTCCTCCGGCGCGTTCGTCTCCTACGCCCGTGAGTTCCTCGGCGAGAAGGGTGCCTTCGTCGCGGGCTGGATGTACTTCCTGAACTGGGCCACCACCGGGGTCGCCGACATCACGGCCGTGGCGACGTACACCCACTACTGGGGGATGTTCACCGAGATCCCGCAGTGGGCGATCGCCCTGATCGCGCTCGCCGTGGTGCTCACGGTCAATCTGATCTCGGTGAAGATCTTCGGTGAGCTGGAGTTCTGGTTCGCGATCATCAAGGTCGGCGCGCTCGTCGTCTTCATGGCGATCGGCATCTTCCTGCTGGTCACCCGCGAGCAGGTGGCCGGTGGCAGCACCGGCCCCAGCCTGATCACCGACCACGGCGGCGTCTTCCCGCACGGTGTGCTGCCGATGCTGCTGGTCATCCAGGGCGTCGTCTTCGCCTACGCCTCCGTGGAGCTGGTCGGCGTGGCCGCGGGCGAGACCGAGAACCCCGAGAAGATCATGCCCAAGGCGATCAACTCCATCATGTGGCGCGTGGGCCTGTTCTACGTCGGCTCCGTGGTGCTGCTCTCGATGCTGCTGCCCTCCGGCTCCTACTCGGGCGACGAGAGCCCGTTCGTCACCGTGCTTTCCAAGATCGGCGTCCCGGCGGCCGGCGGCGTGATGAACCTCGTCGTGCTCACCGCCGCGATGTCCAGCCTCAACTCGGGGCTGTACTCCACCGGCCGGATCCTGCGCTCGATGGCGATGTCCGGCTCCGCGCCCAAGTTCACCGGCGCCATGAGCCGCACCCATGTGCCCTACGGAGGCATCCTGCTCACGTCCTTCTTCTGCGTGCTGGGCGTGGGCCTGAACTATGTGGTGCCGGACAAGGCGTTCGAGATCGTGCTCAACTTCGCCGCGATCGGCATCCTCTCGACCTGGGCCGTGATCATGCTCTGTCATCTGCTGTTCTGGCGGCGGGCCCAGGCCGGCCAGGTCAGCCGCCCCGGCTACCGGCTCCCCGGCTCCCCGTACACCGAGATCGTCACCCTGGGCTTCCTCGCCTCCGTACTCGTTCTGATGTGGGCGGACGGCGGCGCCAGCCGACTGACCGTGATGGCGCTTCCGGCGATCCTGGCGGCGCTGGTCATCGGCTGGTACGCGGCCCGCGGCCGGATGAAGGACCCCTCGTGAACCCGCACTGAGGAATCGTTTCTCCGCGCGGCCGTACCACCCCCGGACGCCCTCTCCCTCCACCACCAGCCGGAGGAATCCCACCCCGTGAACACCCCCGACCACGAGAGCACCACCATGAACACCCCCCTCGGACGGACCGACGACGCGACCCGCCGCACCCCGGCCGAGCCCCCCGCCATCCGGGAACCCCGCCATGTGCCGCTCGCCCATGTGGTACGCGGCGGGGCCATCGAGGGCGTCCACCACGGCTCGGTCGTCGTCCTGGCCGCCGACGGCCGGGTCGCGTTCCAGGCCGGCGACATCGACGTGGCCTTCTACCCGCGCTCCGCGCTCAAGCCCGTCCAGGCCGTCGCCCTGCTGCGGGCCGGGCTGCCGCTGGACGGGGAGCTGCTGTCGCTCACCGCCGCCAGCCACTCCGGCCAGCCGCGCCATCTGGACGGCGCCCGCCGCATCCTCGACCGGGCCGGGCTCACCGAGGCCGACCTGCGCAACACCCCGGACCTGCCGTACGGCGCCGCCGAGCGCGACGCCTGGCTGCGCGACGGCGGCGAGCCCACCCGGCTCGCCCAGAACTGCTCCGGCAAGCACGCCGCGATGCTGCTCACCGCCCAGCTGCGCGGCTGGCCGCTGAGGGACTACCTCGACCCGGCCCATCCGCTGCAGCGGCTGATCGCCGAGACCGTGGCGGACCTCACCGGGCAGGGCATCGCCCGGGTCTCGGTCGACGGCTGCGGCGCGCCGCTGTTCTCCGTCTCCCTGCGCGGGCTCGCGACGGCCGCCGGCCGGATCGCCTCCGGCGCCATGGACACCCCCGAGGGGCGGGTCGCGGCCGCCCTGCGCGCCCATCCGGACATGGCGTCCGGCACCGACCGGGACGTGGCCCGGCTGATGCGCGCCGTACCGGGCCTGATCGCCAAGGACGGCTTCGAGGGCGTGCAGATCGCGGCGCTGCCCGACGGCCGGGCCGTCGCCGTGAAGATCGCAGACGGTGCGGACCGCGCCCGGATGCCGGTGACCGCCGCGGCGCTGGCCCACTGCGGGATCGACCCCGGCGCCCTCGCCGAGTTCGCCACCACACCGGTGTACGGCGGCGGGGCCGCCGTCGGCGGTGTGCACCCCACCGACGTCCTGGCCCAGCCCACCACCTGACCGCCCACCGTTCCCAGGAACCGAGGAAGACCGCACACCATGAGCGCCACCGGCCATCGCCGCGAACACGACCTGCTCGGCGACCGCGACGTCCCCGCCGACGCCTACTGGGGCATCCACACCCTGCGCGCCGGCGAGAACTTCCCCATCACCGGCACCTCCATCTCCGCCTATCCGCATCTGATCAGCGCCCTGGCCGCCGTCAAGGAGGCCGCCGCCCGCGCCAACGAGGACCTCGGGCTGCTCACCTCGGAGAAGGCCGACGCCATCGCGGCCGCCTGCCAGGAGATACGCCGGGGCGCCCTGCACGACCAGTTCATCGTCGATGTGATCCAGGGCGGCGCCGGGACCTCGACCAACATGAACGCCAACGAGGTGATCGCCAACCGGGCGCTGGAACTCCTCGGCCACGAGAAGGGCGACTACGCCCACCTCCACCCCAACGAGGACGTCAACCTCAGCCAGTCCACCAACGACGTCTACCCCACCGCCGTCAACGTCTCCACGATCATCGCCGTCCGTGAGCTCCACACGGCCATGGAAACGCTGCGCCAGGCGTTCGCCGCCAAGGCCGAGGAGTTCCGCGACGTCCTGAAGATGGGGCGCACCCAGCTCCAGGACGCGGTGCCCATGACGCTGGGCCAGGAGTTCTCGGCGTACGCCGTGATGCTGGAGGAGGACCAGAGCCGACTGCTGGAGGCCGCCACCCTGGTACACGAGATCAACCTCGGCGCGACCGCCATCGGCACCGGCCTCAACGCCCCCGAGGGCTACGCCGAGGCCGCCCGCCGCCACCTCGCGGCCATCACCGGACTGCCCCTGGTCACCGCCGCCAACCTGGTGGAGGCCACACAGGACTGCGGCGCGTTCGTCCATCTGTCGGGCGTCCTCAAGCGCATCGCCGTCAAGCTCTCCAAGAGCTGCAACGACCTGCGGCTGCTCTCCTCGGGCCCGCGGGCCGGGTTCAACGAGATCAACCTGCCCCCGGTGCAGGCCGGTTCCAGCATCATGCCCGGCAAGGTCAACCCGGTGATCCCCGAGGTGGTCAACCAGGTCGCCTTCGAGGTGATCGGCAACGACGTCGCCATCACGATGGCAGCCGAGGCCGGACAGCTCCAGCTCAACGCCTTCGAGCCGATCATCCTGCACTCCCTCTCGGAGAGCGTCACCCATCTGCGCGCCGCCTGCCTGGTGCTGGCCGAGCGGTGCGTCGCGGGCATCACCGCCAACACCGAGCGGCTGCGCACCTCCGTGGAGAACTCCATCGGCCTGGTCACCGCGCTCAACCCGTACATCGGCTACGGCGCGGCCACCAGCATCGCCAAGGAGGCCCTCGCCACGGGCCGCGGCGTGGCGGAACTCGTCCTGGAGAAGGGCCTGCTGCCCGCCGACCGGCTGGCCGAGGTGCTCCGGCCGGAGGAGGTGGCCGGACAGCCCTCAGGGCTCCGTTCGTAGCCGCGCGACCGCCGGGGCCGAGCTGCGGGGGAGCAGTTCGCCGGGGTGGTCCGGGCCTGCCACGTCGATGCGGACGCTGTCGGCGATGCGGTAGGGGCGGTGCGCCAGCACCGCCCCGACGCGTCCGCGCAGCCGGGACATCGCGGCCCGTACGGTCACCGTCCGCGTCGGGTCCCCGAACAGGTCCTGGGCCAGCTGGGCCGCCGTGCGCCCCTCGGGGTGCGCGGCGAGCACCAGCAGCACTTCGGCCTGGCGGGCGCTGAGTTCATGGGTCCAGGTGCCCGAGGGGCCCGAGAAGGTCAGGGACCAGTGGTGCGGATGGCGTACGTCCAGCAGCAGATCGCCCCAGCCGGCCGGACCGCCCCCCTCGGCGGGCTCGCCGTCCAGCACCCGCAGCAGATGGCCGCCGGGCAGCGGCTCCACCGCGCACGCGCCGAGCGCCGGGAGCCACACCGGCCCGTCGTACGGCGCCTTCGCCAGCGGCAGCCGGCGCTCGCGCGGGGTCACCCCGGTCACCCCGGCGATCCAGCCGTGCTGATCGATCACCACGGCCTTGCCGCGGATCCGTGCCAGCAGCGGCGCGGCGACCGCGCGCAGGCCTTCCAGCTCCCGGCTGTGGGCGATGCGCAGTTCGCCCTCGGCCCACCGGGCGGTCGCGGTGACCAGGGAGAGCACCGTCGGATGGGCGGTCCCGGCGGGGCCGCTGACGTCGATGACGCCCAGCAGCCGTCCGTCGCGCGGGTCGTGGACCGGGGCGGCGGCGCAGCTCCAGGTGTGGAAGGCGCTCACGAAGTGCTCCGCCGAATGCACCCGTACGGGGGACTTCACGGCGAGCGCGGTGCCGATTCCGCTGGTCCCGGCGACGTCCTCGGCCCAGTGCGAACCCTCCACGAGCGCGATGCCGTCGGCCTGCCGACGCACCCCCCGATGGCCGTCGATCCACAGGATCCGGCCCTCCGCATCGGCGATGATCATGATGTGCGCGGCCGCCTCCGCCGCCTCCAGCAGTCCGTCCCGCAGGGTGGGCAGCACCTCGGCCAGCCGGGTCTGCCGCCTCCGGCGCTCCAGTTCGTCCAGGCCCAGCGGCCGTGGCGCGCGGCCGTGATCGGGGTCGAGGCCCAGGCGCAGCATCCGGTCCCAGGAGGCGCCGATCACCGGGCGGGCGGGCAGCGGAAGCCGCCCCCGGCTCAGCGCCGCCTCGCGGATCACCGCCATGAGACGGGCCGATTCGGCGGGGCTCAGCGCGGCCAGGGGACTGGCGTCGCGCGGGTGCTGGATACGCATGGATGGCAGCCTTCAGCCTCTGCTGAGCGGGGCTTCGTTGCTCCGCGATTGTAGTGAAGAGGTGCGGCGGGGGCTGCGGTCGTGAAGCCGTGGAGAAGCGGCGATGACGAAATGCGAAGCTCTCCGGGCCATGGCTCCTACGGGGCGGGCATGGCCAGTTCGGCCCAGATGGTCTTGCCCGTGGCGGTCTGCCGGGTGCCCCAGCTCTCGGTGAGCTGGGCCACCAGCAGCAGTCCGCGGCCGCCCTCGTCGAAGGCGCGGGCGCGGCGCAGATGCGGTGCGGTGGCGCTGCCGTCGGAAACCTCGCAGATCAGGGCCCGGTCACGGATCAGCCGCAGCCCGATGGGCGGGGTGGCGTGCCGGATGGCGTTGGTGACCAGCTCGCTGACCACCACCTCCATGGTGAAGGCGGCCTCTTCGAGCCCCCACGCGGCCAGCCGTTCGGCGGCCTCCCGGCGGGCCCGGGCCACCACGGCCGGGTCGTCCGGCAGCTGCCAGGTGGCCACGCTGTCCGCGTCCAGCCCCCGGGTGCGGGCCAGGAGCAGGGCGATGTCGTCGGTGGGGTGGCCCGGCAGGAGCTCGGTCAACACCGCCTGGCAGAGGCCGTCCAGGGCGGCGGCGGGCCGGGCGAGGGTGGCGCGCAGGGTGTCGATCGCCCTGTCGACGTCCCGGTCGCGGGACTCGATCAGACCGTCGGTGTAGAGGGCCAGCAGGCTGCCCTCGGGCAGTTCGAGCTCGGCCTTCTCGAACGGCAGGCTCCCCAGCCCCAGCGGTGGCCCGCCGGGCAGGTCGAGCAGGGTGGCGGTGCCGTCGGGCGTCACCAGCACGGGCGGCGGATGCCCGGCCCGGGCCAGCGAGCAGCGGCGGGAGACCGGGTCGTAGACGGCGTACAGACAGGTGGCGCCGACCTGCGCGTTGGTCACCCCCACGGCCTCCGCCGAGTCCACGGCCTCCGCCGGGTCCGCACCACCGTCGTCGTTCTCCGTCTCCTCCGACAGATGGTTGATCAGATCGTCCAGATGGGTGAGCAGCTCATCGGGGGCGAGATCGACGTCGGCGAGGGTGCGCACCGCCGTCCGCAGCCGCCCCATGGCCGCTGACGCCCGTACGCCATGGCCCACCACATCGCCGACGACCAGGGCGACCCGGGCGCCCGACAGCCGGATGACGTCGAACCAGTCGCCGCCCACCCCGGACCGGGAGTCGGCCGGACGGTAGCTGGAGGCGACCTCCACCGCGGCGCTCGGGGGCAGGGTGCGCGGCAGCAGACTGCGCTGCAGGGCCAGCGCGGTGTGCCGCTCGTGGGTGTACCGCCGGGCGTTGTCGACGCAGACGGCGGCCCTGGCCGTCATCTCCTCGGCGAGCAGCAGATCGTCCTGCTCGAACGGCTCGGGGCGGCGATGCCGGGAGAACGTGGCCACGCCGAGGGTGGTGCCGCGGGCCCGCATCGGAACGGCCATCGTCGAATGGAGCCCGAACCGGCGGATCATGGCGGCCCGCTCCGGTGCCTCGTCGGCCCACCGGGCGACGGCGGGGTCGGTGACCCGGTTCAGCATCGCCCGCTCGGCCTTCAGACACTCGGCCGCGGGGGAGAACTCGGGGTAGGCGGCCACCTGCCCCGGCTCCAGCACGGCCTCCGGGCAGCCCGCGAAGACCGACCGGCAGGCGACCCGGCGCAGCAGCACATGGCCGCCCGGCGGGCCGGGGCGCGGTTCGCCGCCGTCGTGCACCGCGGGCAGCAGATCGACCGTCACGAAGTCGGCGAGTGCCGGGACGGCCACATCGGCCAGCTCCTGCGCGGTCCGGTCGATGTCCAGGGTGCCGCCGATCCGCACACTGGCCTCGTTGAGCAGGGTCAGCCGCTGCCGGGCGGTCAGCTGGGCGGTCGTGTCGTGCGCGGACAGCATCACGGCCGCCGTCCGGCCCTCGCCGTCCAGCAGCGGGGCGACGACGGCGGACCAGGCGAGCGGGCGGGGATGGCCGGGCATGGGCGTGGCCAGCTCCAGCCGCTGCCCCTCGCCCGTCTCCAGCGCCCGCCGCATCGTCCGCTCGGCCGACTCGGATTCGGGGCCGGGCAGGATCTCCGGGATCCGCAGCCCCCGCATCTCCGCCTGCTCCAGGCCCATCACCCGTTCCAGGTCGTGGTTGGCCCAGCGCAGCCGCAGCCCGGTGTCGCAGACCGCCATCGTGCAAGGGCCCTGGAGGAAGGAGCGCCGCATCAACTCCTCGTCCCCCGCGGCGTCCCCGGCGCGCGGCACGGCGGAGATGATCAGCCACTCGGGGGCCCCGGCGGACGAGGTGCGGCGGTGCGCCAGCAGCCCCAGCCGCACGGTGGAGCCATCGCGGCGCAGCAGCGTGACCCGCCCGTTCAGCCGGGCCGGCGGGGAGGGGGAGCGGAGCGCGGCCGGCACCTCGGCGCGGGCGGACGAGGAGTCCTGGAGCAGCTCGGCCACGGGCCTGCCCACGATCTCGGCGGGGCGGTAGCCGAGCAGCCCGCGGGCCGCCTCGTTCCACTGGGTGACGATGCCGTGCTCGTCGACCGTGGCCTTGGCGGTGGCCCCCTCGCCGAGGAGATCGCCCGACCGGACGGACCACTCGTCCCGCGGGGTGTCCGGTCGCGTCATGCTGTCATCTCACCCTTGTCCCGGTCCTCCGCCGTGGACGAGGTGACGGCTCCGCCGTGGCGCCCTTGGCGGAAAGTGAACCAATGGTCGCGTCTTCAAGTATGCCCACGGTGAGAGGGGTCGGCACACGGTGCGCGGCCTGCGCATGATGGCCGGAGCCGGCTGTCACTCTCTGCTGGTACTGTCCCGGATCACAGCGAAACGAACAGAAGTTCTGCAAGGGGTGGGGTTTATGGCCATGGTCGTACATGGGGGACATGGCAGGGGCGCCCGTGCGGCCGGTGCCGTACTCACCGCCGTGCTGCTCTGCGGCGGCGCGGTCGGCTGCGGATCGTCGGGGGCGGACGGGAAGTCCGAGGGCAAGGCGGGGGAGAAGTCCTCGGAGCAGGTGCGGATGGCCCCGGCGGCGGCCGTGCGCGCGGCCGCCGAGAAGAGCGAGAAGCTCACCTCGTTCCGCTACCGGATGAGCGGCCGCACCCCCGAGGACGGGCGGATCGAGGGCGAGGCGGCGATGAGCACCAAGCCGCTCGCCGTCAGCATGAAGATGCGCGCGGCCGGCCAGGGCTCGGACGCGGCGGTGGAGATCCGGATGGTCGACGGGGCGATGTACCTCGACGGGGGCAAGGAGGCCGCCGCCGGGCTGGACGGCAAGACCTGGCTCAAGCTGGACCTCGGGGCGCTGGGCGAGAAGGCGACCGGCGCGCTGGCCGGCGGTTCGCTGTCCCGCCAGGCCGACAAGAACCCGGCCGAAGAGTCGGCCTTTCTCTCCGGCGCCGACGATGTGAAGCGGGTCGGCGAGGAGACCATCGACGGGGTGCGCACGACGCACTACCGGGGCACCATCAGCCTCCGCCAGATGCGCGCGAGCCTGAAGGGCGAGGACGCGGCGACCCGCGAGCGCCGCGAGAAGAACCTCAAGGCGTACGAGGGAATGGGGGTCGACCGGCTGTCCATGGACATGTGGATCGACCCGGACGGCCACACCAAGCGGTTCCGCATCCGCGGCGAGGGGGACAAGGGCCCGCTCGACATGACCATTACGTTCTCGGCCCTCAACGAGCCGGTCACGGTGCAGGCGCCGCCGGCGAACCAGACCATGGACCTCTCCGAGCTGGCGCGGGGGGCCGAGGGCTGATCCGGCGGGGGCGGCTTCGCCTGTGGGCGGCCGCGGCGGGCTCAGGCGCCCGGTGCCCCCGCCCCGGCCGTGAGGGCCGAGTCGTCCTCCACCCGCGCGCCGGGCAGCCGGTGCCGGGCGGCGATGAGGGCGGCGTCCACGTCCCGCGTCCCGGTGGAGACGCACAGGGTGTAGGCGAGGTCGTCCATCCGCTGCCGTACCTCGGTGCCGCCCGAGTCGGCGTGCAGCGTCCGCAGCGTCTCGTACTGCTCGATGAGGTTCTGAAGTACGACCGGGTGGGCCATCAGCACGGCAAGTGATCCTTTCTCAGCCGACGGGTTGACGCCAGGCGTGTACCCCCGTGGCCGGGGGCCATGTACGTGATTCGGCTGACAGGGCCCGCGGGGGGATCGGACGCGGGTCAGATGTCGTGCCGCTCCAGGGGCTGGTTGGCCGGGCCCTGGAGCACCCGGCCGTCGGTGCCGAAGCGGGAGCCGTGGCAGGGGCACTCCCAGGCCCGCTCGGCGGTGTTGAACGCCACGAGACAGCCCAGATGGGTGCACCGGGCCGAGACCGCGTGAGCTGTGCCGTCCTCGTCCCGGTAGACGGCGCGGCGCCGCCCGTCCAGGCGGACCACGGCCCCGGTGCCCGGGGCGATCCGGTCGACCGAGTCGGCGCCCGGGGTGCTCAGCCGGTCGCCGACGAAATGCTTCCCGACGTGGAACTGGTGGCCGAGCAGCGCCGGGGCCTCGCGCAGCGCGGTCCCCAGCCGCCGGGGGTCGTACAGCCCGGCCCACTCCGGCCGCTCACCGCCGATGAGCGCGGTGAGCAGCCGGCCCGCCATGATGCCGCCGCTCAGGCCCCAGCCCGCGAAGCCCGTCGCGACATAGGTGTGGCGCGCGCCGGGGTGGAAGGGGCCGATCAGCGGCACGGTGTCGGTCGGGTCGTTGTCCTGCGCGGCCCAGCGGTGGGTGATCTCCACGCCGGGGAACCGCTCCCGGGTCCAGTCCGCCAGCCGCTCGAAGCGCTCGGCGGTGTCCCCGGTGCCGGGGGTGAAGCTCTCCCCGGTCACGATCAGCAGCCGCCGCCCGTCGCCGTACGGCGCGGTGCGCACCGACCGGGTGCGCTGGTCCGGGGTGATGTACGCGCCCCGCGGATCCCGGTCGGCGGGAAGGGGACCGGCCACGACGAGTTCGCGGCGCGGCGAGAGCCGGGCGAACAGCAGCGCCCGGTCGAACACCGGGTAGTGGGTGGCGATCACCACGTCCCCCGCCGTCACCACCGCCCCGCCCTCCGTGGTGACCCGGCAGGGGGTGCCCTCCTCCAAGCCGGTGGCGCGGGTGTGCTCATGGATCCGGCCGCCTCGGGCGCGCAGATCCTCGGCCAGCCCGAGGAGATAGGCGCGCGGATGGAACTGCGCCGCTCCCTCGACCCGGACCGCGCCCGCGACCGGGAAGGGCAGCCCGGTCTCCGTCACATACGAGGCGGGCAGCCCCGCCTCGCTCGCGGCCTCCGCCTCGGCGCGCACGGTGTCCGCGCGCGCCGGGTCCTCGGTGTAGGTGAAGGCCGGGACGCGCTCCAGATCGCAGTCGACACCGAGCTCGGCCGCGATCGCCACCGCCCGCTCGACGGCCTCGGACTGCGACCGCGCGTACATCCGCGCGCCCTCCGGCCCGCGGGTGCGCCGCAGCCGGTCGTAGATGAGCGAATGCAGCGCCGTGAGCTTGGCCGTGGTGTGGCCGGTGACACCCGCCGCGATCCGGCCCGCCTCCAGCACCGCCACCCGGTGCCCGGCCCGGGCCAGCTCCCACGCGGTGCTCAGCCCCGCGATCCCGGCGCCGATCACGGCGACATCGACCTCCAGGTCCTCGGTGAGGGCCGGGTGGGGGGTGCCGGGCGGGGCGGTGGCCATCCAGTACGACTCGGGCGCGCCGGGAAGTTCCGTCATCGTCCCCGAGTGCCCACCGGCGCCCGCCTGAAGCGGCTGGGCGGACGCGGCGGGCGAACCGGCCGCCGCCTACACCGGGCCCTCGGCCGCGATCAGCGCCGAGGCGGCCCGGGAGTGCGGCGAGTCCAGGGTGGTGAGCTGCTGCCCGGCCCGCTTCAGCAGCGCAGCCCGCTTTCGTCTGGGCTGGCGTTGATTGAGCATCGGGGCAGGTGGGGGCGGGCGCGGGCCGCATCGCCGACCACCGGCCAGTGGGGGCGAGGCCTGGTGGCGGCATCTGTGGCCTGGAGCCGAGGCCGTTGCCGGACTGCGGATCCCCATGGTCCGGAGCCCCGGTGGGGGTGCCCCCTTCACGAAAACACTTGATCTGATGCAACTAATTCGTCAAACGTCTTCGAGAGGGGTACCCCGACCCCCCGCGGTCCGGATCGGCGCGAAGACCGGGCCGGAGGGGGCCGCGACCGGGGCCCGCCCCCACCGGCCGACCGCCGGCGACGGGCCTTGGCCAGGGCACCCCCGCCCCCATGCTCAAAGGCGCCGAAGGCGCGAAACGGCGCCGCACAAACTAGTCAACGCGGCCCCGGTGCGCGCATGGCGTGCAGCGGTCCGCGGTGCAGCGGCGTGGTGCGCCACCGCGCGGTGAAGACGCGGTCGGCGAGGGAGCAGGTGACCACCAGGTGGTGTGGGGTCTCCAGGAACGCGATGTCCACGGTCAGCGTGTCCGGGTCCGTCCAGCCCCCGCTCACCGCCGTCGGAACGGGCGCCTCCGGCCCGGTGTGCACCCGCCACCCCGCGCCGTCGAACCCCAGGTCCAGCCGGGACGCCCGCTCGGCCAGCGAGACGGCCCAGCCGCCGGAGCCGTCCTCGGCCACGGTGACCCCGGTCAGGGTCGGCTGGTCCGCGCAGACGCCGCCTTCGGGGGTGAACTCCGCGCCCGACCAGGCGCCGGGGTCCGAGAGCGGCGCGGGCTTCGCCGCCGGCGGAGGCAGGGCGAGCCGGGACAGCCGCCGCTCCAGCGCGGCGTCCTCGTCCTCGCGGCCGGTGAGCGGCGCGTCGCCGAACGCGGGCAGCAGATGTTCCCAGACCGCGTCCAGGACGGCCTGCATCCGCTCGGTGTCCGCCGTCGTGGCGATCACCACATCGTGCTCGGGCAGCACCAGGCAGAACTGCCCGTACGCCCCGTCGCCCCGGTACCCGTGCCGGGACATCCAGAACTGGAGCCCGTACCCACGCCGCCAGTCCGGCCCAGAGCCGCCCGCCATGGGCTCCTCGGTCGGGATCCACAGCCGGGTCGCGTCCTCGACCCAGGAGGCCGGAAGCAGCCGCTCGCCCTCCCACTCACCGCCGCGCAGATACAGCAGCCCCAGCCGGGCGATCGCGTCGGTGGCCGCGAACAGCCCGCTGAAGCCGAGGTCGCGCCCGGCCGGCACCTGCAGCCAGGCCGTCTCGCCGATGCCCAGCGGATCGAACAGGCGAGGCCGCAGGTACTCCGTCAGCGACTGCCCGGTGACCCGCTGGACGATCGCGGCGAGCGTGTACGTGGCGGGCTGGTTGTACGCGAAGACGGTGCCCGGCGCGCGATCCGGCGGCAGTCGCAGGAAGCCGCGCACGGGCTCCTCCGGATCCAGCCCGAACGCCCGCTCCAGCGTCTCCTCGAGGTGTCCGCTGGCCATCGACGCGACATCGCGTACGAGCATGGCGCGACTGCCCGGGTCGGTGATCTCCGCCTCGAACTCGGGGAAGTACGAGATCACGGGGGCGTCGAGGTCCAGCAGACCGTCGGCGGCGGCCAGCCCCGCCGCCGTGGAGGTGAAGCTCTTGCTGAGGGAGTAGAGCAGATGCGGCCGCTCGGCGGTGTACGGCGCCCACCAGCCGGAGGCGACCAGCCGGCCGTGGCGCAGGATCATCAGACTGTGCGGCTCGATGTCCGGCGCGCCCTCGACGGCGTCGAGGAAGGCGTGGACGCCCCGCGCGTCCACGCCCTCGGCGGCGGGGGTGCTGGTGGGCAGCGGATGAGCACTCATCAGACGGGTCCTCGTGGGGTCAGGAGTGGGCTGCGCCAACCCTCCCCGGCGGGGCGGCGGGTGTCCAGAGGGTTTTGTGCCGCCCGGCCGGGCGGAGGGCGCGGCCGCGGCGGGCCGGGGGCTCGCTGAGAGGATCGGTGGTGACGGATCGACGGTGACGGATCGCCGGTGATCCGCGAACGCACCAGACGCCGGAAGGAACGAACACCTCGTGACCGACTCCGTGACCGATCGCGTGACCGACGACGACGCCGTGCTGACGCGCGTCGAGGGCCGCGCCGGACATCTCACCCTCAACCGGCCCCGCGCCCTCAACGCCCTCACTCATCCGATGGTGACCCGCGTCGCCGAGGCCCTCACCGCCTGGGAGCGGGACCCGGCCGTGGCGGCCGTGGTGCTCGACGGGGCGGGGGAGCGCGGGCTGTGCGCGGGCGGCGACATCCGCCTGATCCACCAGGACGTGACCTCGGGCGGCGGCGCGGCCTCGCGGGCGTTCTGGCGCGACGAGTACACGCTCAACGTCCGGATCGCCCGCTACCCCAAGACCTACGTGGCCCTGATGGACGGCATCGTGATGGGCGGCGGCGTCGGGGTCTCGGCCCACGGCGGTGTGCGGATCGTCACCGAGCGCTCCCGGGTGGCCATGCCCGAGACCACCATCGGCTTCGTACCGGACGTCGGCGGCACCCATCTGCTGGCCCGCGCACCGGGCGAACTGGGCACGCATCTGGCGCTCACGGGAGCGTCGGTGGGCGCCGCCGACGCCCTGCGCTGCGGGCTGGCCGACCATGTCGTCCCCTCCGGGGAACTGCCCGCGCTGACCCGTGACCTGGCCGCGGAGCCGGTGGCGGACGTCCTGCCCCGGTACGCCGTCGAGGCCCCGGCCGGGACCCTGGACGGCCACCGGGAGTGGATCGACCAGTGCTATGCGGCGGACACCGTCGAGGAGATCGTGGACCGGCTGATGGCCGTCGGCGAACCGGCCGCCAAGGAGACCGCCGAGACCCTCCTCGCCAAGTCCCCCACCGCGCTGAAGGTCACCCTGGCCGCCGTCCGCGGAGCCCGGGCGCTCGGCTCGCTGGAGCGCGTCATGGAACAGGAGTACCGCGTCTCCTGCGCGGCCCTGTCCCGCCCGGACCTCGTCGAGGGCATCCGCGCCCAGGTGATCGACAAGGACCGCCGCCCCCGCTGGACCCCGGCGGCCCTCGCCGAGGTCACGGACGCGGAGGTGGCCGGTTTCTTCGCGCCGCCCGTCGACGGTGACCTTCGCCTCGGCGACGCGCCGTAGCCGGACGATCCGTCGACGTCGATGGGGGGACCGTCGGCGTCGACGGAGCAAAATAGTGTGCCAAGCGGCACGCCTCGACGGGGCGACCCGGCCCGGCGTGCGGTCACCAGCTGCTCTTGGTCACCCCGGGGAGTTCGCCGGCGTGGGCCATCTCGCGGAGCCGGATGCGGGACAGTCCGAAGGTGCGCAGATGGTTGGTGCTGAGGGTGAGCCGGATGCGGCGGCCCTCGCTCGGCAGCCAGTAGCGCTTGCGCTGGACGTTGGGATCGAACCGGCGCTTGGTGCGGCGGTACAGCCCGGTATCCACCCCGCGTACCGGCCCGTCGTCTTCCGCGACCGGGCCGCCGGCCGCGTCGAGCGGTTCGAGTGGCGCTACGGACACGGGCTGAACGCAGCAGCAGCGCCGGCCGGCCCGTGCGATCACGAACGCGCGGGGGATGGCGCTGCTGCCCTACGTCCCGGGCCACGGGGTGCCCGCCGTGTGGCAGGAGGGGGATCAGCCCGCCGCAGGCGTCACGATCCGTCGGACGTCCTCCAGGAATTCACCGGCGCACCGGCTCGGTGCTGTCGGCCGCCGTGTTCAGATCGCGGTCGAGGGTCTCCGGGGACATCCGGGTGGCGACGAGGCTGACCGCCGTGACCAGCGACATATAGATGGCGACCGGTATCCAGGAGCCGGAGAACGCGGTGAGGAGCGCGCTGCAGATCAGCGGGGCGACCCCGCCGCCGATCAGCGAGGAGAACTCCCGGCCCAACGTGACGCCCGCGTAGCGGTAGCGCTTGCCGAACAGTTCGGGGAAGTAGCTCATCTGGACGCCGACCGAGCCGTGGCAGGCCAGGATGAAGCCGATGACGATGGCCACGGTGATGGCCACGTGGGAGCCGGTGTTCAGCGCGATGAAGGTCGGGGCCGGGAGCAGTACCAGCGCGGCGGCGATGGTGGAGTACACCGGGCGCCGCCCGAGGCGGTCGGAGAGCGTGCCGAAGCAGATGGCCGCCAGACCGCCGCACAGGGCCCCGATCAGCAGCACCTGGGGGACGAAGTCCTTGTCGACGCCGACGCTGGACACCAGGTAGGAGGCCATGAAGACCTGGTACGTGTAGGACTGGGTGCTGACGCCGAAGTTCATGAACAGCGCCAGCAGCATGGGCTTCCGGCCGTGCTGGAAGACCTCCTTCACCGGTGAGGCGGGCCGCTCCCGCTGCTCCTTGAGTTCGGTGAAGACCGGACTCTCGTTGAGCTTGCGGCGCAGCACCAGGGCGATCACGGTCACGAGGAGGCTGCTGCCGAAGATCAGCCGCCAGCCCCAGCTCATCAGAGCGTCGTCGGACAGGCGTTGGGCGAGGATCCAGGCCACCGCGCCCAGGGCGGTGCCCAGCGCGGCGCCGGTCATGACGAGGGAGGACAGTCTGCCGCGACGTCCTGGGGCGGCGGTCTCGGTGAGCAGGATGGCGCCGCCGGACTGTTCGGCCCCGGCCCCGAACCCCTGTCCCATACGGCAGATGAGCAGCAGGATCGGGGCGAGCAGCCCCACCTCGTTGTAGGTGGGCAGCAGTCCGATGGCGAGGGTGGAGCCGCCCATCAGGAGCAGGGTCGCCACCAGCACCCATTTGCGGCCGAGGCGGTCGCCGTAGCGGGAGAAGAAGAGCCCGCCGAGCGGGCGGGCGGCGAAGCCCACGGCGTAGGTGCTGAAGCTGGCCAGGATGCCCACGGACGGTGAGGCGTTGGGGAAGAACAGATCGCTGAAGATCAGCGCCGATGCGGTGCCGTAGATGACGAAGTCGTACTGCTCGAGCGCGGTGCCGATGAGACCGGCCAGGGCGGCGCGGCGCACCGTGCGGGGGTCGGCGGGTGGTTCGGAAGGGGTGGAAGGGCCGGAGGGGGAAGTGGCCGGCGACGGGGGACGCGCCGTGGCGGGGGTGGGATTGCTGTCCATGATCCATGCCTCCTTGAACGGATCGATGCAGCGGAGCGGTGGAGGGGAGGGCAGGCGAAAGGGGACGGGGGAAGTGGGGAGGGACGGGGGAAGTGGCGAGATGGGCGGGATAGGGGGCGGGGTCAGCGGTGGGCGGGGGTCCGGAGGGCCCCGGCGGCGTCGGCTGCCGCGGCGGCGGGGCCGTGGCGGACGATGAGGTCGATCAGCTCGGATACCCGGGCGGCGAAGTCCGGGTGGTCTCTCAGCCCGTCGCCGAGCAGCCCGCTGTCCAGGACGGCCTCGACGAAGGACGGCCCGGAGGCGGTGGCGCCCCGTGCGGCGATGGTGGCGAGCGTCTCCCGGGCGGGGTCCGCCATCGCGGTGGCGTGGGGGCCGGGGGAGAAGCCGGGGCGCGGTGCCACGCAGCACAGATAGGCGGCGACGGTGAGGGCGAGATGGTGGGGCATGCGCCCGGCCCGCAGGTGGAACAGGGCGGGTTCGGGGACCCGTTGGCGCAGTTTGACCGAGCCGTCGGAGCCGACCTGCCGGGTGCGGTGGCCCAGGGCGGTGTTGGCCCAGCGGTCGAAGAGCTGTCCGATGTAGTGGTCGAGGTCGATGTCGGTGGGCACGGTGAGGGTCGGCAGATAGTCGTCGTGGAGCACCGCGCGGGCGGCTTCGGCGATGAACGGCCGGGCGGTGGCGCCCGGGATGGTCTCCCGTCCGTCCAGCGCGCCGAGGTAGGCGATGAGGGAGTGGGTGCCGTTGAGCAGGCGCAGCTTGAGCAGTTCGTAGGGTTCGACGTCGTCGGTGAAGAGCGCCCCGCCGGTTTCCCAGCGCGGGCGTCCGGCGGCGAAGCGGTCCTCCATGACCCACATGCTGAAGGGTTCGGCCGGCACCGGGACGGTGTCGCGTACGCCGAGGTGGGTGGCGACGGCGTCGCGGTAGGTGCCGGTGGTGGCGGGGACGATGCGGTCGACCATGGAGTTGGGGAAGGCCACGGCGGATTCCAGCCAGGGCGCGAGGTCGTCGCGTTCGGCCGCCGGGAGGGCCTGGGTGAACTCGTGGACGAGCCGCCTGGTCTGGGCTCCGTTGCCGACGAGGTTGTCGCAGCTGAGCACGGTGACGGGCCGGGCGTGGGTGCGCATGCGGCGCTGGAGGCCGCGGACGATCTGGCCGATGGTGGTCCGTGGTGGCGTATCGCCGCGCAGGTCGGCCTGGACGGCGGGGGCGTCGAGGTCGAGGCCGCCGGTGCGCGGGGAGAAGGTGTAGCCGTGTTCGGTGACGGTCAGGGTGATGACGGCCGTGGTGCGGGCCGCGAGGGCGTCGAGGAGGTCGTCGGGCTGTTCGGTGGCCACGAGGGTGCCGGTGTGCACGGCGGGGACGGTGACGCGGGTGTCGTCGGGGGAGATCTCCACGACGGCGTAGGCCATCTCCTGGTCGCGCATCGCCCGCGCCACGGTGGCGGAGTGGCTGGCGACGCCGAGGATGCCCCAGGGGCCGTCGGTGTGGCGCAGGGCGGCGGCGGTGTGGACGGCCTGGTGGGCGCGGTGGAAGTTGCCGAGGCCCAGGTGGACGATGCCGGTTTCGGCGGGCGGGCGGGGGAGGGTGAGGGCGGCCGCCGGGGCGGTGGCGTGGCGGAGGCGGGGGAGGGCGTGGGGCATCGGTGTCACCAGTCCGTCATCGAGCCGTCGAGCCGTCGCGCGACCGGCAGATAGGCGGGTTCGTAGGGGTGGCGGGCGGCGAGTTCCTCGTCGATCTCTACGCCGATGCCGGGGGTGTCGCCGGGGTGGAGGTGGCCGTCGGCGTAGGACCAGGCGTGCCGGAACACCTCGTGGACCAGGGGTTGGTAGCCCATGTACTCCTGGATGGCGAAGTTGGGCGTGGCCAGGCCGAGGTGGAGTGAGGCGCCGAGGGCGATGGGTGAGATGTCCGAGGGGCCGTGCGGTCCGAGCCGTACCTGCCAGAGGTCGGCGAGGGTGGCGATGCGCCGCAGATGGCTGATGCCGCCCGCGTGGCTGACACAGGTGCGGATGAAGTCGATCAGCTGCTCGGTGATCAGCGTCTGGCACTCCCAGACGGTGTTGAACACTTCGCCAATGGCGAGCGGGACGGTGGTGTGGTGGCGGATGTGCCGCAGCACCTCCTGGTTCTCGGCGGGGGTGACGTCCTCCAGCCAGAAGAGGTCGGCCGGTTCCAGGGCGCGGCCGAGCCGGGCGGCCTCGCCGGGGGTGAGCCGGTGGTGGGTGTCGTGGAGCAGTTTCAGCTCGGGGCCCACGTGTTCGCGTATCCGGGTGAGGAGGCGGGGGATGTGGCGGAGGTAGGCGTCGGTGTCCCAGGTCTCCTCGACGGGGGCGGCGCCCCGGCCGGCCGGTTCGTATCCGGTGCCGGTCCTGCTGACCCCGTAGACCATCTCCAGGCCGGGGACGCCGCTTTGGGCCCGGACGGCGCGGAAGCCGCGGTCCCGTCGTACCTCGATGGACTCCAGCAGCTGGGGGAGGTCCCAGCCGGTGGCGTGGGTGTAGGCGAGGATCCGGTCGCGGACCGCGCCGCCCAGCAGCTGGTAGACGGGCTGTCCGGTGGTCTTGCCCTTGATGTCCCACAGCGCGATGTCCACCGCGCCGATGGCGGTCATGGTCACGGGTCCGCGCCGCCAGTAGGCCCCGCGGTAGAGGTATTGCCAGGTGTCCTCGACGCGGGCCGGGTCGCGGCCGATGAGGAGGGGGGCGAGGTGGTCGCGGAGATAGGAGGCGACGGCGAGTTCACGGCCGTTGAGGGTGGCGTCGCCCCAGCCGGTGACGCCGTCCGCGGTGGTGATCTTGAGGAGGACGAAGTTGCGGCCCGGGCTGGTGACGAGGACGTCGACGGCGGTGATGGTGTCGGTCGTCGTCACGGGGCCACCGCCACCACGTTGTGGAGCGGTTCGCCCGCGGCGAGCCGGCGGATGTTGGCGGTGATGTCGGCGGTGCGGTGGACGAAGGTCTGGCGGGTGAGGCCCGAGGAGTGTGGGGTCATCAGCACGTTGTCCAGCGTGTCGAAGGGGTGCTTGCCGGGGGCGGCGGTGTGCCCGTCGGCCGGGTAGTGGTACCAGACGTCGATCGCGGCGCCGCCGATGGTGCGGTCCCTCAGCGCCTCGTACAGCGCGTCCTCGTCCACGACGGGGCCACGGCCGACGTTGACCAGGACCGCGTCCGGGCGCATCCGGGACAGCTCGGCCGCGCCGATCAGCCCGGTGGTGTCCTCGGTGAGCGGCACGGACACCACCACGGCGTCGCAGCTCTCCAGCAGGGCGTCGAGGTCCTTGACGGCCCCGGCCCACAGCAGTCCGTGGGCCGCCGCGTCCACGTCCCCGCTCCGGGTGACGGCGACGCCCCGCGCGCCGAACGCCTGGAACAGCCGCCAGCAGCGGGCCCCGATGTGGCCGAAGCCGACGAATCCGACGGTGGCGGCGGTCAGGTCCTCCGCCCAGGGGGCCCGTGGGTCATGGGCGGGCGAGTCCCAGTGTGCCTCCCGGCGCAGCGCGGTGTGCTGGCGCAGAAAGCCACGGCGCATCAGGATCGTGGCGGATACGAGGTATTCGGCGATGGCGTTCTCGTGGTGGAAGGTGTTGGCCACCCAGGTGCCCGGCGCCAGCGCGGCGATGTCGATGTTGTCCGTTCCCGCTCCGGCGGCGTGGACCAGCCGGAGCCGGGTGGCCGCCGCCGCCATGGCGGCGGTGCACCGGCCCGAGACGAGGACGTCCGCGTCCGCCACGGCGGCTTCGACCGCCTCGGTGTGCCGGGGGTCGGGCCAGCGGACGGCCGTGCCGTGGGGGAGGGCGGCCTCGAACTCGGTGCGCAGCGGGGCGAGATTGGGGTCGGCGACCACCACGGTCAGGGGGTCGGCGGTCATGAGGCGTCCTTGGTGGCGGGGATGGCGGGGACGGCGGGTGTGCTGGGCACGGCGGTCGTGGCGGGCGCGATATCCGTGGCGGGCGTGCCGGGCGCCGCCGTGGCCGTGGCGGGCCGGTGCCGGGGGGTGTGGGTGGTGGCGGGGCCGGTGGAGTCGCGCACGATGAGCTGAGTGGGCAGCCGGTGCGTGCGCGGGATCTGCCGCTCGCCCGCGAGGACCTGCCCCAGCATCTGCAGGCTGAGCGCCCCGGCGCGGGCCATCGGCACGGCGACGCTGGTCAGGGACGGCTGGGAGACCTCGGCGAAGGGGATGTCGTCGAACCCGATGACGCTGAGGTCGCCGGGCACGCTCAGCCCCAGCGCCCGGGCTCCGGTCAGCACACCGAACGCCATCAGGTCGTTGTGCGCGATGACGGCGGAGGCGCCCGAGGCCATGACGCTCGCGGCGGCGGCGGTGCCGCCCGCCACCGTCTCGGACTGCCAGCCCAGCAACTCCAGCTCCAGCCCGGCGCGTTCGGTCTCGGCGCGTACGAGGTCGACGCGGTGGGCGTTGGACCAGGAGCGCCGCATGCCCTGGATGTAGGCGATCCGCCGGTGTCCGAGGGCGGCGAGGTATTCCACGGCCTGGCGCATCCCGTGGGCGGCGTCGGCGAGCACACAGTCGGTGCCGGACGTTTCGCGGTTGACCAGCACGGCGGGGGTGCGGCCGCAGATGTCGAGCACATCGTCCGCGTCCAGCCGGGGAGAGCACACGACCAGGCCGTCCGCCCGCTCCTTCAGGTGTGCGAGGACCTCGCGCTCACGGTCCGGGTCGAGGTCGGTGTCGGCGAGGACGACGGTCTGCCTGCGGTGCCGGCACTCGCCCTGTGCGGCCTTGACGAAGGCCCCGAAGACGGGGTTGGCGATATCGGGGACGACGAGCGCGACGGTGGCGGTCTCGGCGCGGGCCGCGGTGGGGCTCTCGGCGGTGCGCGCCACGGGTGGTTCGTACCCCAGTTCCTGCGCGACGGTCAGCACCTTGCGCAGGGTCTGGGGGCCGAGCCGGCCGGGGTCGCTGAACGCCCGGGACGCCGTGGACAGCGCCACATTGGCGCCCTTGGCGACATCGGTCAGGGTGGGGGCCATGGCAGCCCGTTACCGGTGTGACGGGGTGGGGTGGATGAACGGCATGTGGCATGGTCTTCACCGTTGCGCAACCTTGTCAATGCTTGCCAAAACATTGGCAAGGCCGGTCGGCGCCGAAGTCTTCCGTGGTCCGGAGGGGTCTTTCCCGATCCGGCGAAGTCTTCCCCGGCTCAACGGGTGCATGCGTGCGCGTGTATGCACATAATGGCGGCATGGAGTCGCATCACCACGGACATCGGCACCAGCTCGCTCATCTGCTGAAACCGCACTCCCACGAGTCGGCGCAGAAGGTCGACTCCGCGCTGGAGTCCTCCGCCGAGGGCATGCGCGCCCTGTGGCTCTCCCTCGCCGTCCTCGGCGCCACCGCGGTCCTCCAGGCCGCGGTCGTCGTGCTGTCCGGCTCGGTGGCGCTGCTGGGCGACACCGTCCACAACGCCGCCGACGCGCTGACCGCGCTGCCGCTCGGCGTGGCGTTCGTCCTGGGGCGCCGCGCGGCGAACCGCCGGTTCACCTACGGCTACGGCCGGGCCGAGGACCTGGCCGGGATCGTCATCGTCCTGACCATCGCCGCCTCGGCGGCCCTGGCCGCGTACGAGTCCGTGGAGCGGCTGCTGCACCCGCAAGCCATGTCCCACCTGGGCGTCGTCGCGGTCGCGGCGGTCCTCGGCTTCATCGGCAACGAATGGGTGGCCCGGCACCGGATCCGGGTCGGGCGGCGGATCGGCTCGGCGGCCCTGGTCGCCGACGGGCTGCACGCCCGCACCGACGGCTTCACCTCCCTGGCCGTGCTGCTGGGCGCGGGCGGCGCGGCGCTCGGCTGGCAGCCCGCGGACCCGATCGTCGGCCTGGCCATCACCGCCGCCATCCTGCTCGTCCTCAAGGACGCGGCCCGCGAGGTGTTCCGGCGGCTGATGGACTCCGTCGACCCGGCGGTGATCGACGCGGGCGAGGCCGCCCTGCGCGAGGTCCCCGGAGTGCTCGGTGTGACCGAGCTCCGGATGCGCTGGATCGGCCACCGGCTGCGCGCCGAGGTCACGGTCGAGGTGGACGGGGGCCTGGATCTGCGGGCGGCACACGATGTGGCGGTCGGGGCCGAACACGCCCTCCGCCACGCGGTGCCCCGGCTGACCGCGGCCCTGGTGCACACCGATCCGGCCCCCGGGCCGGGCGCGGAGGACCCGCATCGGCTGCTGGCCCACCACGCCGTGTGAGGAGATCCCGTCGGCGTCCGCCGCCGAGGCTCAGTCGTGCGGCGGGGCCCCGGTGACCATGTGGTCCGCGTGGTTGACGGCCTCGGTGACCAGCCGGCGCAGATGGCCGTCGTGAAGGGAGTACACCGAGCGGCGGCCCTCCTTGCGCACCCGGACCAGCCCGGCCAGCCGGAGCTTGGCCAGATGCTGGCTCACCGCCGGGCGGGCCGCCCCGCTGGCCTCGGTGAGGGTGTTGACATCGGCCTCGCCCCGGGCGAGGGACCACACCAGATGCAGCCGGGTCGGGTCGGACAGCAGCGAGAAGACACCGGCGGCCGTGGCGAACTGCGCCGCGCCGCTGGGATGCGTATGCGACCGGGTCGCAGTTGGGGAGGGTTCGCTGACCGGCATGTCCCCATCGTAGAGCGGCGGGCGAACGGCGGACCCCGCTCGGCCCGCATGGTGTCGAGGGGGAGGGCCCTGGCCGGTGGCCGAAACCCGGCACCATACTGGGGCCCATGCACTACGCCGTCTCCCGCCAACTCCCGCTGCCGCGCGCCCTCGGGCCGGTCAGCGGCTCGCACCCGCGCCGCCGGACCGGGTACGGCCTCGACACGGGCCGGGGCTGAGCGATGGGGGACACGGTGAACACCCCTGCCGGACCGGGGGAGTTGCGGCGGCGCATCGGGGTCTTCGACGCGGTCGTGGTCGGCCTGGGGTCGATGATCGGCGCGGGTGTCTTCGGGGCGCTGGGGCCCGCCGCGCGGGAGGCGGGGACGGGGCTGCTGTTCGGCCTGGTGGCCGCAGGAGTGGTGGCGTACTGCAACGCCACCTCCTCCGCGCGGCTGGCCGCCCGCTATCCGCGGTCCGGTGGCACCTATGTCTACGGCCGTGAGCGGCTGGGCGACTTCTGGGGGTATCTGGCCGGCTGGGGGTTCGTGGTCGGCAAGACCGCCTCCTGTGCGGCGATGGCCCTGACCGTCGGCTCCTACGTCTGGCCCGCCCAGGCACACGCGGTGGCGGTGGCGGCCGTGGTGGCGCTGACGGCCGTCAACTACATGGGTGTGCACAAGGCCGCCTGGCTGACCCGGGCGATCGTGGCCGTCGTGCTCGCGGTTCTCGCCGCCCTGGTCGTCGCACTCCTCACCGCCGGGGAGGCAGACGCCGCACGGCTGGAGATCGGCGGCGACGCCACCCTCGGCGGGGTGCTGCGCGCGGGCGGCCTGCTGTTCTTCGCCTTCGCCGGATACGCCCGGATCGCCACCCTCGGCGAGGAGGTCCGCGACCCGGCGCGCACCATCCCCCGCGCCATCCCCCTCGCGCTCGGCATCACCCTGGCCGTCTACGCGGCGGTCGCGATCGCCGCGCTGACCGTGCTGGGCAGCGGCGGGCTCGGCGCGGCGGGCGCCCCGCTGGCCGACGCCGTGTGCGCCGCCGGGCTCCCGGGGCTGGCGCCGGTGGTACGGGCGGGCGCCGCGGTGGCCGCGCTGGGGTCGCTGCTCGCACTGATCCTGGGCGTCTCCCGGACCACCCTGGCCATGGCCCGCGACCGGCACCTTCCGTCCGCACTGGCCGCCGTGCACCCCCGGTTCGCGGTGCCGCACCGCGCCGAACTGGCCGTGGGCGCGGTGGTGGCGGTCCTGGCGGCGACGGCGGATCTGCGCGGTGCGATCGGGTTCTCCTCGTTCGGGGTGCTGGCCTACTACGCCGTCGCCAACGCCTCCGCCTGGACCCTCACCCCCGCCGAGGGGCGGCCACCGCGGATCGTGCCGGGGCTCGGCCTGGCCGGCTGTCTGGTGCTGGCCTTCGCGCTGCCGGTCTCCTCGGTGGTCTCCGGCGCGGCGGTGCTGGCCCTGGGCGCCGCGGCCTACGGGGTGCGGCGCGCGACGGCCGCGTAGGCGATCCCCGCCACCGCCGTCGCACGAGGACCTTTCCCCCATCGGCCGACCGGCTGGGGGATGGCGGAACGGGGAGTGTGCCCTGATCGCTTCCATTCGTCACGGGTGCTGGGGCGGGGCCCCGACGCGAAGGAAGGGCCGACTATCGGGGTGCGTCGTCCGACCGCTGCCGGTCCACGCGCCGGGCGGCCTCCTCGACCCACGGCGGCAGCGGCCGCCGCTGCCACAGCGTGGCCGGCAGCCGGGCGAGCAGACCGCCCAGCGCGGCCCGCGCCACCGGGTCCCGCCCGGCCTCGGTGAGCAGCCCGGCGGTGCGCCGGGCGGCGAGCGGCAGTGGGCGGCGCAGCCAGCAGCCGATCAGCTCGTCGCGCCGTATCAGGGCGGTGCGCTCGTCGTCGCGCGATGCGGGGCCCGGATGGTGGTGGGCGACCACCTCGGGGCAGTACGAGAGGCCCCAGCCCATCGCGGCGAGGTCGTACGCGAGCAGCGTCTCCTCGCCGCCGGAGAGGACCAGCGGATGGAAGCCGCCCACTTCCAGGAAGGCGTCGCGGCGCACCACGGCCCCGCGGGCGAGGAAGCCGAACACCTCGTGGCCGGGAAGGTCCTCGGCCCGGCCGACGGGGGAGGCGGCCAGCGCGGCGTTGAGCGGATCGGGCCGCTCCGCCGGGCCGACCCGTACCTGGGCCGCCAGCAGCCCCAGCCGCGGATGGCCGTTCAGCAGGGTGGCGGCCCGCGCCAGGGCGCCGGGCCGCCACCAGGAGTCGTCATCGCTGAAGGCCACGTAGGGCGTGCCGATGGCGCGTACGCCGTCGTTGCGGGCGAGCGTGCCGCGGTTGGCCCCTTGTGCCAGGACCCGCACCTGGGGAAAGCGCTCGGCGACCATGGCCCGGGTGTGGTCCGTCGAGCCGTTGTCCACGACCACGACCGGTGGCCGCTCCGGCAGGGCGGTGAGGTGTTCCAGGGCGGTGGCGAGTCCTTCGGCGCGGTCTCGGGTGGCGAGGACCACGCCGACGGAGGGGCCTGGTGCGTTCACGGCCACCAGGTACCCCGCGCCCCGGCCGCTATGCGGTGGGCCGATCCGCCCCGCCGGTATGCGATGCTCGCCCGGGCGTCCATATCGGCGCGCCGCCGTTGAGAGTGATCTATGTCATGTTCGACACCGCCGTCCCGCGGGTACGGTGCTGACAGCTATCGCGCAAGAGGAGCGGCTCGTTTGTCCCTGGACCTGTCATCCGTCATAGCGGCGACCACGCATTGGCTGATCAGGGCCTATCCGGCGGCCGACGGCGCGATGAACGCCGCGCTCGCAGAGGCGCAGGCACGACAAGCCGTGACCGTCGCCGCGTGGCTGCGCTACCCGACCACCACCGACGCCGCCCTGGTGACCATGGCCGGACCGGGCGGTTCCTACCGGCTGGACTGGCTCGTGGACGCGGAGCCGTACGAGATCCGCGGCCCCGACGGCGTCTGGCGCACCTGGGTGGACGAGGTCGTGGCGAGCTGGGCGGCGGCCCTGCTCACCTGCTCGACCCTCGCGTCCGAGGCCGTGGCGGCGCTCGCCGACCGTGAGCACGCCGCCGGGTCGCCCAGGGAGTTCCGGCGGCTCACCGAGCCCGACGCCCACGACTGGCAGGCCGCGCCGCTGATGCGCCATCCGGACCTGATGGCGTGCGTCGTGGATCTGCACCGTCCCCAGTTGCTGGAGCGTCTGCGGCTGCTGCGCAGCGACGACCAGACGCCCACCAGCGCGGCTTGACGGCGCCGACCCGCCACGGGGCCGGGCTCACAGCGCCTGGAGGACGCCTTGCGCGTTCACGGCGACGCGCTCGCCGCGGGGGCAGTGGCCACCCAGGTGGACCACGGCCAGATGCACATCCGGGTAGCGCCGGGCGATCTCGTGGATGCCCGGGAACATCAGCGTGCCCCCGGTGATGTGCACCGCAGTCGTGCCGACGAAGAGGAACTCGGCGGCGCCGTCCGGGGGAGGAGGGGCGGAGCGGGAGGAGTGCGGGGAGGGGCGGGAGTCATGTTCCGGGCAGCGCCTCTTGCGGTTCCGTCCGGCCGGGGCTGAACATCGTGGCGGCCGCGCCCTCGTGCAGCGACTTCAGCGTCGCGCGCTGCCGCCGCGCCCGGTTCAGCAGCTCGGTGAGCCGATCGGGGTCCAGCCGGGGATCCTCGCCGGCCGCGGCCAGCAGCGCGTGCCACAGCAGCGCCTTGCCCTCCACTCCGATCCGCAGCGACTCCAGCTCGAGGACCGTGCTGAGCCCCGAGCGGCGCCGCAGCCGGCCGTTGGGCTTCAGCCGCCCGGCCTTCTCGCCGAGCCGGCCCCCGTAGACCTTGTAGCGGCGGACGGGCACCCCGAGGTCGGCCATGACGGTCAGGAGCGCGTCGCGGTCCTCCATGATCTGCGCGGCGACGTCCTCCAGGTCGCCGCCGAAGGGTGACTCCCGGTGCTCGCGGGCGGTCCGGCGGGCCAGCTGCATTCCGGCCGTCGCCCCGGCCAGGTGGTCGTTGAGGTAGATGCCGAGCATGCGGGGGGATGTCGGTGTCCTGGGCTCGCTCATGATCGTCCTTTGCGATTCGGCACGGTCGTACCGGCCCACGCGACCGGTCGTACCGGGCCCATGGGCGTATCGGGCCACGCGACCCACGGAGTGCCCAGCTCCGGCCGCCTCAACCAGCCCCCGCGCTCCCGTCACCCGTCCGGACGGCCGACGGCGCGCGTTCGTTCCGCTTGATGTGGACGATGGTCGCCTCAGGGACGAGCTCCCAGAGGAAGTCCATGCACAGAAGGCTGAACGGTGTCTTCTCGCACCAGGTCGGCTTTCCCGCGTCGGTGGCCGCCCCCCCGAACATCGTGCCGACCGCGCGACGAAGGATCTCGAGCAGTTCGCGCCGATCGCTGAAGTACCTCGGGACCACCCGCCGGTGGCTCCGGGGCTCGAATAAGTCCCGGCACCGCGCCCGCGCAACGGAGATATCTCCGGGCTAGCGTCTTGGCGTGATCGCAGAGAGCATTTCCGTGCTGGTCGACATTCGGAAGTACGACGGCAGCGTGAGCGCGCGGTGGACTGCCACCCGGCTCGGTGAGGACGGGCACGGCGTGTGGCTGAGCACGGCGCAGGGAGTTCCCGTCATTTCGGCCAAGGGCGGCTGGACCAGCCGGTTCGCATACGTGATGTTGGTGCCGCGCGGTGAGTGGTGGACGGCCACGTTCTGTGCGGATCCCGGCCCCGAGATGTACTGCGACGTGTGCACGGTGCCCGAGTGGAACGCGGACGGGACCGCTTTGCGCATGATGGACCTCGATCTCGGTGTCGTGCGGCCGCGCGGGGGCACGGCCCATATCGAGGACGAGGACGAGTTCGCCGAGCACCGAGTGCGCTACGGCTACCCCGACGGCGTCGTGGACAAGGCACGAAAGACCTGCGAGTGGTTGACGGAGGCGGGCCGTCGCGACGGTGACGGCGTGGAACCCTTCGCCTCGGTGTACCGCCACTGGCTCGGTCTCATCAGATAGGCCGCTCGCTCAGGCCCCCACAACCCCGTCCACGCCCTCGCGCAGGAAGTCCGCGTGCCCGTTGTGGCGGCCGTACTCCAGGAGCACATGCACCAGCACCATCCGCAGCGACACCTCCTCGCCCCACCGGGGCTGATGGCCCGCCAGGTCGAGCGAGTCCGCCTCCCGCTCGATCCGGCGGGAGGTCTCGACCTCCGCCTCCCAGGCCGCGAACGCCTCGGCTCCGGTCGCCTCGCTCACGTCGTACGCCGCCTGGAAGTCGATCACCGGTGACCAGACCATCGGCGCGTCGTTGTCCTCGAACACCCTCCGGAACCAGGCCCGTTCGACCTCGGCCAAGTGCCGCACCAGGCCCAGCAGCGTCAGCGTCGAGGGAGGCATCGACCGCTGCCGCAACTCCTCGTCCGTCAGCCCCTCGCACTTCATGGCGAGCGTCGCCCGCTGGTAGTCGAGGAAGGCGCGCAGGGTTTCGCGCTCGTCGCCGAAGTGGGGTGGTTCCGGGCGGCTGTCGGCGGTCATGGTCGTTCGTCCTCCTCGACGGCTGGGCGGGTCCTTGGGCGGCGCTGTCCGGGCTCAGCTGTTCGGCCTCATGGGACCACGGCCGCCGGGACCCGGCCGCACCGGGGGCATGGCCGAAACGCCGAGAAGGGCTTCCCGGCCCGGGGCCGCCCAGGGCCGGGGCCGCCCCGGGCCGGGGGAGGTGGTCAGTCCTCGTCCTCCTCGTCCTCGAAGGCGTCGCCGATCTCGTCGACGACCTCCGCGGCGACCATCCCGCCGACGACGCCGACCGCGACACCCGCCGCGACGCCTCCGACGACCGCCGCGGTGCTCGGGCCGGAGCGCCGCCCGCCGTCGTGGTGGTGGTCCGCGTGCCCGTGGCCGTGACCGTGCCCGTCGTGCTCACCGTGGCCGTAAGAGCCGTGGGCGCCGTACGAGTCCTGGGCGCCGTACGAGCCATGGGAGCCGTAAGAGCCATAGGCGGCGCGCCGCTCGGCGAGCCGGCCGATCCAGGCGTCGACCTCGGCGTTCCAGTCGCGGTGCTCGACGCCCTCATGGCCGACGGTGAAGAGCGTGAGGGCGTCCTCCCCCGAGGAGAAGAGCCCGCCGCGCTTGTCGGCCTCCAGGACGACGTCCATGCCGCCCGGGTTCGCCAGGAACGTCACCTCCAGCTCGTTGATGGCGTGGGCGTACTGGGGAGCCGGGGTGAGCTCGATCTCCTGGTAGAACGGCAGCCGCTGCCCGGTGCCGCCCACATGCCCCAGCTCCAGGTCGGCGGACTTGAAGCCGAAGCCGAGCTGCCCCAGCGCCTCCAGAATGGCCTCCTGGACCGGCAGCGGGGCCACGGTCAGCTGGTCGAGGTCGCCCTTGTCCTTCGCGCCCGCGACCTCCAGCCCGGTGCGGACGCCGAGGATGATGCCCAGCGGCTGCCCGTACAACTCGGTGATCGGCGTCTCCCAGGGGAGGTGGGCGGTGAACGGGAGGCCGCGGTGCTCGCCCTCGGCGAGCCGGAAGCCGCCGCCGACGGTGAAGCGGTCGAAGAGGACGACCCCTTCCCGCTCCTCGTCGCCGTGTTCGTCCTCCACCCGGGCCACGAGCTCCAGCGTGATCTGCTCGATCTCGAAGTCCGCCGTGCCGCCACGGAGATGGACCTGACCGGTCAGCGGCCCGCCGGGGCGTACCGGGCCGGGGTCCAGCACCGTGTCCACGGTGGGCCCGCCGACACCGAGCGAGCCGAGCAGTCGTTTGAACACCATGGGGGCGTCCACTCCTTCAATGTGCGTACTGTCGCGTGTGCGTAGGGGTGTGGGGGGTTACGGGCGCGTGCGGCGGCGGATGACCGCGGAGGACGGCGGCCGGGCGGCGTCGGGCCGTGCGCCGTGGAACGTTCGCGGCCGGTGGCACGTTCACCGTGTGTCCTCCCTCCGTGCTTCTACATGCGTGTAGAAGCATAGGGGTGTGTGCCGCGCCGAGACGGCCCATCCCGGCGCGTTGGTGGCGGAAGTCCGAAAATGATCACTCGTGGGGCCGTGCCGAGTGCCCTTCGGGCGAGGCGGCGACGCGCAGGGTGCCCGCCACCGTGTCCGCGAAGGCCCGGGCCAGCGGCGGGAGCGCGTCCCAGCGGCGCGCGGCCCAGCCGACCGGCAGCGGCGGCAGCGCGGGGATCGGGACGAGCCGCAGCGGCCCGTCGTCCCCGGGTACCGGCAGCCCCGGCAGGGCGGGCACCACGGCACGTCCCAGGCCGAGTTCGGCCAGCAGCAGGGCCGTGTCCCAGTCGGCGACGCCGGTGTCGGAACCGGCCCGTACGCCCAGCTCGGCCAGGGCCGCGTGGAGCTGCCCGCCGGAGGTGGAGTTCGGCGGCAGCCGTACGAGGGGGATTTCGGCGAGGTCGGACACCTCCACCCGCGAGCGGGCCGCGAGCGGATCCCCGGCCCGCATGGCGAGTACCCACGGCAGTTCGGCCACCGGCCGCTGCTCGACACCGCGCACCGTCCCGCCGAGCGTGATCCAGGCCAGGTCCAGATTGCCGGCGATGAGGGCGCCGAGGCAGCCCCGGCTCGAACTCTCGGTCTGGAACTCCAGGTTCACCTTCGGATAGCGGCGTCGGAACGAGACGATCGCCTCGGCCATGAAGTGCCGCACGGTGGTGCTGCCGGTGGTGACCCGCACCGAACCGCTCTCCCCGTGCACCAGGTCCCCCAGGCGCCGCAGCGCCAGATCGAGCCCGGCGATCCCGTCGGCGGCGGCCTCGCGCAGGATGCGTCCCGCCGGGGTGGGCACGACGCCGCGCGCCTGGCGCTCCAGCAGGCTGACGCCGGTCTCGCGTTCCAGCCGCTTCACCCGCTGGCTCACCGCCGACTGTGTGCAGGTCAGCTCCCGGGCCACGGCGCTGAGGCTGCCGGCCCGGCACACGGCCACGAACACCCGCAGATCGTCCAGAGTCATAACCCCCAAGGTAGAGCTTGGAGTTGGCGAGCAATTCCCAGGATTGACTGGGGTGGCCGGTGGTCGCGACGATCGTCGCAGGGCTCAGGCGGCAACCCGTACGGCGCTCGCACGAGGATCCGGACCGGGTGGGGGCGCGGTGCGGGTGCCGACCTGCCAAGCACCGAAAGGACACGACTGTGGCTGCCGCTCCCCCTCCTGCCGCCGCCGACCGGGCCGTCACCCTCCTGCGCCGACTCGGCGCCGCGCGTATCGCCCACCCCGGCGGCAGCACCCTCCTCGCCCACCTCCAGCGCGTACGCGCCCGGCTCGCCGCCTGGGGAGCCCGCCCCGAGCTCCAACTCGCCGGGCTGTGCCACGCGTTCTACGGAACCGATGGCTTCCCGGTCACCCTGCTGCCCCTCGGCCGCCGCGGCGAACTCGTGGCGGTGATCGGCGCGGAGGCCGAGGCCATCGTGTACCTCTACGCGAGCTGCGACCGTAAGGCCACCTGCCCGGCGCTCGGCGACACCGACGCGGTCTTCCACGACCGCTTCACCGGCCGTGCGCACACCCCCGGACCCCGGCTGCTCCGGGACTTCGCCGAACTGTCGGCCGCCAATGAGCTCGACCTCGCCCGTCTCGACCCCGCCCTGCGGGAGCGGCGCGGCCCCGAACTCCTCGCCCTGTTCACCCGCTGCCGCCCGCTGCTCAGCCGCCCGGCCTGGCTGGACGGCCATGCGATCCTCGCGCCTTCCCCGCTCGCACGCGACTGAAGTGCCTGCTCAGCGGCGCGGCCCGCGGGCGCGGGTGTGATATCGCCGGGAGCGCGGGACCGCAAAACGGCGCGCCGAACCGTTCACCTTTTCGGCTCGTTCTCGTCGTCGGCGCGTACCGGGCGGGATTTTGTGATCACGAATTGCCGGAAGCGTTCGCGCACGGTAATGGCTTGGTCAACTTCATGGAGAGGGTGAAACGATCTAGGAATTCCCCGTGAAGGAGATGACCGGATCAATGTCTTGACCGGAATCATGCCGAGCGCGGAAACTCAAATCGCACTCACGCATCAGGAGCCGCAAGCGACGTTCCGAACCCTGCGATACCGGTTTCGCGGGGGGCGTGCGACCGGGGGAAGTACCAGGAGAAAATGTGTGCGCGGCGGAAAATCCGCGCGCGTGATCTTCACTTCCCCTCCTCATCTCTTGATGCGCTGAAGAGAATGGAGGGGGAATGCCGACGCCCGCGGGCTATCCCGGTGTCTACATCGAAGAGCTTCCCAGCAGCGTCCGTACCATCGCCTCGGTCACCACCTCGGTGACCGCCTTCGTGGGCCACACCCGGCGGGGCCCGCTGAACACCCCGGTCCGCATCACCAGCTTCGCCGACTTCGAGCGCCGTTTCGGGGGCCTCACCTCGCAGAGCGCGGTCGGCTACGCGGTGCACCAGTTCTTCGGCAACGGCGGCGCCGTGGCGGTCGTCGTCCGCGTGACCAAGGCCGGGACCGGCAAGGCCGCTTGCGTCACCCTCGAATCCACCGAGGGCCACAGCGAATGCCCCGTGCTGGAGGTGCACGCCAAGGAGCCCGGCCACTGGGGCTCGGGCCTGCGGCTGGCCGTCGACTACGACACCCCGTGCCCGGAGGAGACCTTCAACCTCCATGTGCTCGACGCCCGGGGCACCTCCCGCGAGTCCTTCGCCAACCTGTCCATGGACCCCGCCCACGGCCGCCACGCCGAGACCGTGATCAACGCCGGGTCGGCGCTGATCCGGGTCAAGGTGGTCGGCGAGGGCCGGCCGGACCCCTCCGGCACGGTCTCCAAGCCGTTCGCGGAGGAACTCCCCGATCTCGAGGTCGAGCTGACGGTCAAGATCGGCGAGGTGGAGCGCGCCTTCATCCTCTACGACCCGGACTGCGACGGCGAGGCCCCGTGCGACGTCACCGAGCTGGCCCTGCTCCTGGAGCGCAAGCTGCGCGCGCTGCCCGACGCCCCCGGCAAGCACGCCTTCGCGGGCACCGAGGTCACCGCGTTCGGCCGCCGCCTCCAGGTCGTCGCCGGCTCCATCGACCCCGACGACGTGGTGCGCTTCCTGGGCGAATGCGCCAATGACCTGGGCCTGGAGGCATCGGTCAACCCGCCCGTCTTCCCGCTGTCCGGCGGCGAGGACGGCGCCCCGCCCGGCCCCCGCGACCTCATCGGCGGCGAGGCGGACAAGACCGGCCTCCAGGCGCTGCGCGACATCGAGGACGTCAACCTGCTGTCGCTGCCCGAGCTCGCCGGATACGAGTCCGTGGGCGACATGGTCACCGTGCTGTCGGCGGCCGACCGGCTGTGCCGGGAGCGGCGGATCTTCCTGCTGGTCGACGCGCCCTCCGCCTGGGGCAGCGTGGACGCGGCCCGCGCCGGGATCGGCGCCTTCGAGCCGGTCCGCAGCGACCACGCCGCGCTGTACTTCCCGCAACTGCGGCTCACCGACCCGCTCACCGGGCGGCTGCGCGCCTTCCCGCCCTCCGGGGCGCTCGCGGGCGTCATGGCCCGTACGGACGGCGAGCGCGGCGTGTGGAAGGCACCGGCCGGGACCGAGGCCCGGCTGGCCGGGGTGTACTCGCTCGCCGTCCAGCTGACCGACCGCGAGAACGGGCTGCTCAACCCGCTGGGCATCAACTGCCTGCGCACATTCCCGGTGGTGGGCCCGCTGGTCTGGGGCGCCCGCACGCTGCGCGGCGCCGACGCGCAGAGCAGCGAATGGAAGTACGTGCCGGTGCGGCGGCTGGCGCTGCATATCGAGGAGAGCCTGCGCCGCGGACTGCAATGGGTCGTTTTCGAGCCCAATACTGAGCAGTTGTGGCAGCAGATCCGGCTGAACGCTTCCGGCTATCTCCACACGCTGTTCGAGAAGGGCGCGTTCAAGGGCGGCACTCCGCGGCAGGCGTACTTCGTCAAGTGCGACAAGGACACCACGACGGACGAGGACATCGCAGGCGGCATCGTGAATGTCGTGGTCGGTATTGCGCCGGTCAAGCCCGCGGAGTTCGTGATCGTCAAGATCCAGCAGATGGCCGGACAGTTCGAGATTTAGGAATGTGATGGCTGAGTTCCAGGTCAACGCCCATCGCTTCGACCCGTACAAGAACTTCAAGTTTCTGGTCCTCTGGGACGGTCGTACGGTCGCTGGCATCAGCAAGATCAGTCCGCTCAAGCGCACCACCGAGGTCGTCAAACACCGCAACGGCGGCGACCCCAGCTCACCCCGCAAGTCCCCGGGCCGGTCCGAGTTCGAGGGGATCACCCTGGAGCGCGGCGTCACCCACGACCCCGAGTTCGACCGCTGGGCCAACAAGGTCTGGCAGGTCGGCGCGGGGCTCGGCGCCGAGGTCTCGCTCGCCGACTTCCGCAAGGACATCGTCATCCAGGTCCTCAACGAGGCGGGCCAGGTGGCCGTCTCGCACAAGCTCTACCGGACCTGGCCGAGCGAGTACCAGGTGCTCGGCGAGCTGGACGCCAACGCCAACGCGGTCGCGATCCAGAGCCTGAAGCTGGAGTGCGAGGGCTGGGAGCGGGACTACGAGGTGCCGGAGCCGGAGGAGCCCTCGTTCACGCATCCCGCGTAGGCGGGGGACGGCGGCGGTCATCGGGACGGCGGCGGTCATCGGGACGGCGGCCGTCATCGGGGCGGCGGCGGTCATCGGGACGCGACGGCGGCAGGTCACGGGTACGGGGAACGGCACGGTACGGGGAGCGGACGGCCTGAGAGATGGGGAACACGGGGCCCGCGGAGCTGCTGGCCATCTGGGAGGCGGGGCTGGCGCACCACGGCCCCGGCCGAGCCCTGCTGCTGCACCGGGCGGCCCGCCCGGAGTCCGCGGCGGACGAACTGCTGTCGCTCCCGCTGGGCGAGCGCGAGGCGGATCTGTACGCCCTGCGGCGCGCGCTCTTCGGCGAGCGGATGCAGATCCGGGCCGAGTGCGGTGCGTGCGGCGAGGCCATGGAGTTCGACCTCGACGCACGCGACCTGGGCGTGCGCCCGGGGGAGCAGGACGGACCGCTCCGGGTGGAGGAGGGCGAGTGGACGGTCGAGTTGCGGCTGCCCACCGTCGCCGACGTGGAGGCCGCCGCGCGGGCGGCGGCCGAAGCGGGCGGGCCCTTTGGCGGGAACGGGAACGTGACCTCGGACCCGGCCTCGGACTCGTACGGCGGCGAGGCCGAGCGAGAGCCCACCGCCGCCGCCCGCGCCCGCCGGGCCCTGCTCGCCCGCTGCATCGTCTCCGTGCACCGTTCGGGGCGGCCCATAACCGCCGATCGCCTCCCCGCGGCCGAACTGCCGGAGCCGGTGCAGCGGCGCCTCGCCGAGGCCGCCGAACGCGCCGACCCCGCGGCCGATGTGACGCTCAACGTCGCCTGCCCCGAATGCGGCGAAGCCACCCCGGCCGAGCTGGATATCGCCTCCTACCTCTGGGCCGAACTCGACCACTGGGCCCGCGACCTGCTCCTCGATGTCCACCTGCTCGCCACCGCATACGGCTGGAGCGAGCCTCAGATCCTGGCGCTCAGTCCGCTGCGGCGCCGTTACTACCTGGAGCTGTGCGCAGATGGCTGACTACTTCGACCGGCTGCTCGCGCGGCACGCCCCCGCCCCTGTCCCCGTACCCGGGCCCGCGGCGGGCGGCGGCGTCGGCGAAAGCCCGGTCCGGGTACGGCCGCGGCTGCCCGGCCCGTACGAGCGGATCGAGGCGCTGCGGGGGGAACCGCCACTGCCGGATGAGCCCACGCCTGTACGGATGTCCCCGCCCCCGGCAACCGACCGCTACCAGGAGGTGGTCCGGCACGACCGCGAGGTCAGGACCGACCGGCACACCGTCGTACGCGCCGAGCCCACACCGTACGAGGACGTGGCGCGGCACGCCGAACCCCCCGCCCCGGCACCGATGTTGCTCCCCAGCGCACAGATCACCGCCAGACCGCACCCGGCCGCACCCGACACCTTGGCCACCCGGCGGGGCGTCACGGCGTCCCCGGCATCCGACACCACACCGGCCGCCGCCGGGCCCTCGCCCGGCTTGCCGTCCGCGGACGTGTGGTCCGCGGTGGCCGCCGCGCCGCTGCCGCCCCGCGCGGCCGGCCCCGCCCCGGGCCGCGAGGCCGCGCGGCTCCCCGTCGGGCGGCGCCGCGCCCGGTCCGCCCAGCGCACGGTGCACGTCCAGATCGGGCGGCTGGAGGTCACCGCCGCCGCCCCGCCCGGCGCCGACCGCACCGCGGGCGCCCGCGCCGGAACGACGGGACGGCGCGCGCCGGCGCTGAGCCTGGAGGACTACCTGGCACGCGGCGAGAGGAGGGACTGACACCATGAGCAACGGACTCGCCTTCGCGACCGTCACCCAGGCCCTCGCGCTGCTGATCGCGAACAATCTGCGGCCCGAGATCGACATCGCGGTCACGGTGGACACCCGGAGGCCCCCGGCGGAGCCGCCCACCGAACCGACCATCAACATCTTCCTCTACCAGGTCACCCCGAACGCCTCGCTGCGCGCCACCGACCTGCCCACCCGCGCCTCGGACGGCACCCTGCTCAAGCGACCGGCCGCGGCCATGGACCTGCACTACCTGATCAGCGCGTACGGCGAGGAGTCCGAACTGGTCGGGCAACGCCTGATCGGCACCGTGGTACGCATCCTGCACGAGATCCCGACGCTGCCGAAGGACGTGATCGAGGAGGCCGCCCGGCGCTCTTACCTGACGGGCAGCGACCTGGCCGATGCGATGCAGCGGGTGCGCTTCACCCCGACACAGATGGACGTGGACGAGACCTCAAAGCTCTGGGGGATGCTCTACCAGACCCCGTATGTGCTGTCGGTCTGCTACCAGGGCTCGTTGGTCCTGATCGAGGGGCGCGAGCGCCCGGTCCCGGCGAAGCCGGTGGAACGGCCCACGGTGCGGGTGCTGCCCTTCGGCGCACCGGGAGCACCGGAGCCACCCACCCTGCCGGGTGCGGAGCGACCCGAGGAACCCGCCGGGACGGAGGCGTCGACGGAGGCGTCGGCGCAGGCCGAGGCCCCGTCGCCCCCGCAGCCCGCCAAGAAGCGCCCCGCCGCCGCGAAGACGGCCGCGGCCAAGACCGCCAAAGCCGCCAAAGCCGCCAAGACCGCCAAGGCGGCCGCCACCAAATCGGCCGCGGCCAAGACCACGAAGTCCGCCGCCGCCAAGACCGCCGCCTCGCCCGCCCGTACACGCAAGTCCACGCCCCGGCGCCGCGGCGGCCGGTCCGAGGACACGGAGAGCTGAGGCACACGGTGGGGGAGAAGGGGGCGGACGACACCATGGGCACGAGAGACGGCCGCGCATCGGCGGCCGACGAGGCCAGTGCGAGCGCGGACGCCATCGCGGCCGAGGACGGGCAGGCCCTGGCCGCCGCGGTCCAGGCCGTACTGGCCCGCATCGACGCCCACGCCCGCCGCGCCACCGCCAACGGCTCCCGGCCCGGCGCCTCCGCACCCCGCGATACCGCCACCGTCGACGCGCCCAGCGCCCCCGCCACCGATGCCCAACCGCCCCCCACGCAAGACCACGGGCAACACCACACCACCGCACACGCGCACCCCGCCCCGAAGGAGATCCCCGGCCCCGCCACGCTCGACGCGCTTGTGGCCTGTTTCGGCCTCAGCGCCTTCGAGCGCCAGCTCGTTCTGCTGGCGGCGGCCGCCGAGCTGGACCCCACCGCCGCCGCGCGGTGCGCCGCCGCCAGCGGCGATCCGGCCCGCGCGTACCCCACCTTCTCGCTCGCCCTCGCCGCGCTCGACGAGCCGCACTGGAGCGCGCTCACCCCCGTGTCGCCGCTCCGCCGCTGGCGGCTCATGGACCTCGACGACGAGACCCGGCTCACCACTTCACGCCTCCGCATCGACGAGCGCATCCTGCACTTCCTGGCCGGATCGCCCTACCTCGACGCCCGGCTGCACGGACTGCTGCGCCGCGCCCAGCCCCCGCGGACCCTGCCCCCCTCGTACGACCGGGCCGCGGACCAGGTGGCCGCGGGCTGGAACGAGTCCCGTCCGGAGGCCCCGCTGCGCGTGGAACTCGTCGGCGGAGACCTGACCACCCGTACCGACATCGCCGCCGCGGCCGCCCACCGCACGGGACTCGCGCTGTACGTCATGGCCTCGGACGACGTCCCCACCGACGCGGCCGAACGCGACCGCCTCGCCCGGCTCTGGCAGCGCGAGGCCGTGCTGCTGCCCGCGGCGCTCCTGCTGGAGGCCGGTGAGACGGACCGGGAGCAGACCGCCGCCACGGACGCGTTCATCGATGCCGCCGCCGTACCCCTCGTCGTCTCCAGCGAGGACCCGCGCCGGACCGGCCGCCCTCGTGGCGAGCGGGTCGCCGTGCCCGGGCTGGACGACAGCGAACAACTCGCCCTCTGGGCGGAGGCCTTCGCCGACATCCCGCGGATCGAGGAGGCCCATCTGCGGTCGCTGGTCGCCCAGTTCCAGCTGCCGCCGCACATCATCCGCTCCGCGGCCGCCGCCGTACGCCGTGACCTCCCCGACGCCGACATGGACGCGCTGGACCCCACCGAACTCGCCTGGCGCGCCGGGCTCATCGAGGCCCGCATCGGCCTGGACGAGCTGGGCCGCCGGATCGAACCCGAGGCCGCCTGGGACGACCTGGTGCTCGCCGACCACCAGGCGCGGATCCTGCGCGAGGTCGTCGCCCACGTACGGCAGCGCGCCACCGTCCACCAGGAGTGGGGCTTCGCCGCGACACTCCGCCGCGGCCTGGGCGTCACCGCCCTCTTCGCGGGCGGCTCCGGCACCGGCAAGACCCTCGCCGCCGAGGTGATGGCCAAGGAGCTGGGCCTGGACCTCTTCATCATCGACCTCTCCCAGGTGGTCAGCAAATACATCGGCGAGACCGAGAAGAACCTGCGCAAGGTCTTCGACGCCGCCGAGCGCGGTGGCGCACTGCTGCTCTTCGACGAGGCCGACGCGCTGTTCGGCAAGCGCAGTGAGGTCAAGGACAGCCACGACCGGTACGCCAACCTGGAGGTCAGCTATCTGCTGATGCGCATGGAGGCGTACCGGGGCCTGGCCATCCTCACCACCAACATGAAGAAGGCCCTCGACCCGGCCTTCATGCGCCGGATCCGCTTCGTCGTGGACTTCCCCTTCCCCGGCGAGAGCGAGCGCGCCGAGATCTGGCGCCGGGTGCTCCCCGCCCGGGCGCCGACGAAGGACATCGACCCCGAACGCCTCGCCCAACTCACCGTGGCAGGCGGCTCGATCCGCAACATCGCGCTCTCCGGGGCCTTCCTCGCCGCCGAGGAGGGCGACCGACTCCAGATGCGTCACATGCTGGCGGCGGCGCGCACCGAGTACCAGAAGCTGGACCGTTCGCTCACACCCTCGGAGGTCACCGGATGGGTCTGAACGAACGGATGGGCCTGAACGGCCCGACGAGCCCGAGCGACGGGATGGGTCCGAGCGACCGGATGGCTCCGAGCGAGCAGCCGAGCGCCATCCACGTCGACATCGGCGAACTGGCGCTGTCCGGCTTCGGCGCCGGGCTCGACCCGGAGCGGGTCTCGGCGGCGTTCCAGGCCGAGCTGGCCCGGCTGGTGCGGGAGCGCGGCGTACCGCTGGCGGCGACCGGGGAGGGCGCGGCCATCGAGGCCCTGTCCGGCCTGCCCCCGCTGCCCGCCACCACCTCCCCGGCCCGGCTGGGCGAGGCCCTGGCCCGGGCCGTGCACGCGGGCCTGTCCGGAAGGGGGCGGGAGGGCACATGAGCAACACACCGTCCACCACCCAGGACGACCGCGCGTCCCAGTCCGCCAAGCGCCGCAAGCGCAAGGAGCGGACCGGCAAGGCCCGTACGCCCGAACCCAAGGACATCGTCAGCGGCGCCGGACAGCCCCTCGATCCGAGCGTCCGGCGCGACCTCGAAGAGCAACTCGGCCACGACCTCGGCCAGGTCCGCCTGCACACCGACCGCGACGCGGGCCACCTCACCGAACTGCTGGGCGCGGACGCGGTGGCGGTCGGACAGGACATCTTCTTCCGCGAGAACGCCTATCGCCCCGGCACGGCGGAGGGACGCCGCCTCCTCGCCCATGAACTGCTCCACACCGTCCAGAACCCCCACGGCCTCGGCACCCTGCGCGCGGGCCGCGACCTGGGCGCGGTGAGCCTGCCCCAGGACGCGATGGAGCGCGCGGCGGAGGGCACGGCGCGGGAGCTGGCACGCGGCGGGCAGCCGGACACCGAGACGGAGCCGCAGCCGTCCGCGACCCCGGGCTGGCTCCGCTACGCCACGGTCGACGCCGACCGCAACCGCATGGAGAAGCTCGACCCGGCGACCCTGGTCGACCGCCTCGCCAACAGCGTCGTCCGCTCCCTGCGCGGCGACCCCGAGGACCGCTCCAAGCGCACCCGTATGCAATTGGCGCGGATGCCGGACGAGGTGCAGGACGCCGTCCTCGACCGGCTGGAGGCCAGGCTCCTCAGCTCGGAGCACGAGCGGGTGCTCGACTTCGTCGACGAGATCGAGGCGGACGACAACCTGGAGCGGGAGTCGCCGGCCGCCCCGGACGTCGAGCCGGACCCGGTCGAGGACTTGCTGTTCGAGCGCGAGACGCGGCGGCGGAGGGCGGAGGAGCGCCGCGAGGAGGAGCAGCGCCCGGCGGCCGCACCGGGTCCGGAGAAGGACGAGCCCGCGGGTGAGGACGCGCCGGGCAGTACGCCGCGGAACGGCGGGGGCGCGGCCGAGAAGGAGGGCCGGGGCGGGAGCCAGGAGCAGCGGCCGGGCGCCGACGCGGGACAACGCGAGGGCGGAAGCCCTTCGTCGGGTGGGAAGTCCGGCGGTTCGGCCTCGGCGGCCGCCCAGTCCGGGGGCGGGCAGCAGGGCGGCGAGAAGAAGGCCGAAGGCTCCGAGCAGGGCAAGGAAGGCAAGGAGGGGGAGGGGAAGGAAGGGCAGGAGCAGCAGGGCGTCGCGACGCCGAGCAAGGAGGAGTCGGCGGCCAAGAACCGCCCGGGCGCGGTCGATTCGCTGGTGGCGGGTCAGCAGCTGAAGCAGCAGGACAAGCGTGGAACGGACAAGCCCACCGGTTCGCCGACGGTGTCCGGCAAGGACACCCAGTCGCCCGGCGCGTTCTCCACGCTCGAAGGCGTACGCGCCCAGGATCTCGACGGTCCGGAGGAGCGGGCCGAGGAGGATCCGTTCGGTTCCGGCAGCGAGTCGGAGGTCGAGGTCGGGGGCGCGGAGGAGAGCGCCTGGGACACCAAGCTACAGCCGGAGGACTTCCTGCCGCAGCAGGACCTCGACGTGTCCGGCGTACCGACCGCGGACACGCTCGACCCCGCCTCGTCCGCCGACGCCCCCGTCCCGTCCTTCCCCGCCCCTCCGCCGACCAAGGCCGACAAGGTGCAGGCCGAGCGGGACGCGGAGGACGCCGAGGACGAGGCGGAGGACGCCGAACCCGCGGAGGACGCCGCCGACGTCGAGCCGTCGGTTGAGGCGGACGAAGGCGCGGCGGCGACAGGCGACGGGCTCGGCGGCCTCGCCCTGGAGCAGGCCGCCGAGAGCCGACCGGGACCGGCCGCGACACGCGACCCGAAGAGCGGCGCCGACCCCAAGGACGGGCCCGTCGTCGCGCAGACGACGGTGCAGGAGGCCGCGGGCAGGTCCGAGGACGGCAGCGAAGCCACGGAACAGGCCGCGAAGGAGGAGAAGGGCACACCTGCGGCGGGTGACGCGCCGGGCGGCGCGCAGGAGAAGGCGTCCCAGCAGGCGGTGGGCGGTCAGGCGGCGCAGGAGCCCGGGGCCAGGGCGGAGCAGAAGAAGGCGGACGCGGAGCCGGCGGCGGCCCAGAGCGAACCCACGGCGGACGCCAAGTCCCCCTCACCCGCGCGGGATACCCAGGTCACGGGCGGATCCAACGCGGATACGCCCGGCGGGGCGAGCAGCGGGGCGCAGAGCGAGCAGGGCGCGCCGGCGGAGCGTACGGAGACCCCGGCGGCGGAACCGGCGCCGTCCGCGCCGGAACCGAAGAAGTCCGCCGAGCCCGAGCGGACCGCCCAGCCCGCGGCCGCGGCCGCGTCCGCGAAGGAGACACCGGCGCCCAAGGCCGCATCGGGCGCGAAGGCCGCGGCGCCCAAGTCGGCACCGTCCGCCAAGACATCAGGCGGCGGTGGTGGCGGCTCCCGAGCCGGTGGCGGGGGAGGCGGTGGTGGCGGCAAGGCATCCGCCCCGGCCAAGAGCAAGAAGAAGGACTCCGGACCGGCCCCGAACCTCTCCCAAGTGTCCCCGGAAGCGGGCCTGTCCACCGCCTCGAAGCTCAAGCCCCATGTGGCGCTGCAGGCCATGACGGGCGTGAGCGGCTCCGTCAATCGCACCGTCGGCGACGAACACAAGGCGCTCGCCGCCGCCCCGCCCTCGATGCAGCGCCCGGCGGGTGCCCCGCAGACTCTCCAGGGCAAGCCGAAGACCGACGCCCCGGCCCAGTACTCGCAGGATCCGGCCCAGAAGTCCGAGGCGCCGGAGAAGGAGGACGCCAGGGTCGAGGGCGCCAAGGAGCCCGAGGGCCAGATCGAGGCGGAGAAGGCCGAGGAGCCCGGCGGCTGGGACACCTTCAAGATGGCCCTGGGCTTCATCGGGGGCAAGATCGTGAACGGGGTCGCGAGTCTCTTCGGCGCCGACAAGCCCGTAGTGGACCCGCAGGCGCTGGCCGCGAAGTTCGCCGGGCTGCCGACCAAGGACGAAGCGCTCAAGCAGGCCCAGGCGGGCAACGCGCCGGGCGTGCAGATGCAGGGGTCCGCCGACCAGACGGCCGGTGAGCAGGGCTCGGCCGTCGACACCAAGGGCCAGGAAACCGTCGCGACGGGCCGCGACGACGCGGGCCGGGGGATGGGCGAGGATCAGGTCTACCCCAACGCTCCCAAGGAGCAGATGTCCGCCAAGGTCCCCGGGCAGCAGGGCGGCGCGGGCGGCGGTGCGCCCGGGGGCGGCGCGACGACGGGGGCCGTGCCTCCCGAGGCCGCGTCGGAAGTGGCCGAGCACGAACGCGGACCGCAGTTCCAGGCGGCGTTCACCGACGGCCACAAGAGCATGTCCGAGGGGCGGCAGACCAAGGACCGCGACTTCCGGGACGGTCAGCAGCAGCACAAGCGGCAGGTCGACGCAGAGGTCACGGCCAATACGAAGAGCCAGGCGAGCGAGCGCGAAAAGGCGATGACGGAGGTCACCGCCAAGCGTCAGGACTGGCGTACGGAGCAGGACAAGGAGCTTCGGTCACTCGGCGACAAGAAGACCGACCGCCACGAGAAGATCCGCAAGGACGTCAAGGACAAGGAAGAGCAGACCGACAAGGACGTCGACAAGGAGAAGGACGACAGCGACAAGAAGATCCAGGACAAGGGCGACCAGGCCGAACACGATGCCGAGAAGAAGCGCGACGACAGCGTCGAGGAATCGGGCAACTGGGTCAGCAGGGCCTTTGACTGGATCAAGGACAAGGTCATCGAGATCAAGAACGCGATCGTCCGCGTCATCAGGGAGGCGCGGGACGCGGTCGTCGGGTTCATCAAGAACTTCAAGGAGACCGTCGAGCGCTGGATCAACGACGCCCGTAAGGCGATCGTCGACGCGATCAAGAACTTCATCAATGACCTGATCGAGTTCGCCAAGGCGATGGTGCGGGCCGTCATCGACCTGGCCAAACGCATCCGGAACTTCATCACGGGCCTGATCAACGCCGCGATCGCCCTCGTCAACAAGCTCGCCACGATGCTCAAGCAGGCCATCACCGACCTGCTGAACGCCCTCGGCAAGCTGCTGAGCAGCATCCTTGACGTCCTGAAGAAGATGCTGCTGGACGTCGTCAAGGCCGTCGTGGACGCGGTCAAGCAGGTCCTGGACTTCGCCTCCAAACTGCTGGGCGCGCTCGGCGACTTCATGCTCATCGCGGTGGACTTCCTCTCCGACCCCGGCGGCTGGCTGAGCGGAGCGAAGAACTCGGCGGTGGACGGTGCGAAGAACCACCTCTTCCGCGAGGTGAAGTCGGCCGTCAAGGAGTGGTTCCAGTCCAAGATCCAGGAGATTATCGGCGTCCCCAAGGCCATCCTGGACAAGCTGTTCAAGGGCGGCTTCACGCTGGAGCAGATCGTCAAGGAGACGTGGGACGCGATCGTCCCCCAACTCCCCTTCATCATCGGCGAGATCGTCATCACGAAGGTCATCGCCAAGCTGATCCCGGGAGCGGGCTGGGTGATGGCCGTCATCGACGCCATCCGCACGGCCATCGGCGCGCTCGGCGCGATCCTGCGCGCGATGGGCGCGGTCCTCGACTGGCTGAAGCTCGTCCGCATGGGCGGCGCGGGCCTCCTCTTCGCGAAGGCCGTCGCGGCGGGCATCGTGGCACTCCTCGAACTGGCCTACCAGGCGCTGCTGTCGGGGATCGGCAAGTACGTGGCGAAGGTGGGCCGGCGCTTCAAGGCCATCGCGGCGAAGCTGGGCCAGGGCAAGGGTGGCAAGGGCGGCGCGGGCGGGAAGAGCGGCGCGGACGGGGAGGGTTCGGACGGCCGGGGCGGCAAGCCGGGCACTGAAGAGAAACCGCAGGAGCCGACCGCCGCACCGAAAACAACGACGCGCCCGACGCCAACCACCTCGAAGCCGAAGCCGGGCGCCGAACCGACGCCCAAGAAACCCACAACGCAGCCGCAGACCAAACCAACGAAGGCGGACACCCCCGGCAGGCCCAAGCCCGGCCCCGCCGACACCAAGCGGCCCACCGGCGCCAACGACAAGAACGGCCGCCCGAAGACCGAGGAAGACGAAAGGCCCGACACCCGCCCAACCCCAACGCCCAAGCCCAAGCCCAAGCCGGAACCCCCGGCGAAGCCCAAGCCCGAGCCGCAGCCCAAGCCCAGCCCGAAGGACGGCAAAACCCCGGGCACCCCCAAGGACGACAAGGGCCCCGAGAACAGGCCGAAGAACGACGACAAGCCCTCAACCAAGGACCCCAAGGACCAGGACCCCACCAAGCCCAAGCCCGACAGGGACGACCCGAAGAAGCCCAAGCCCGACAAGGACGGCGACAAGCCAGGCCCCCGAAAGCCCAAGCCCGACAAGGACGGCCCCGGCAGGCGCCCGAACAAGAAGGGCCCCGACAAGCGCAAGCCTCACCCCGACAAGAGCGGTCCCGGCCGACCGAAGACCAAGTCGCAGAAGGAACGGCGGAAGAAGGACGAGAAGTCCAAGGAGTCGAAGGACGCTCGACTACGCAAGATCGTCGCACGGATCCGGCCCAAGCTGAATTCCATGCTCGACAAGGGAACGCCCCGCCCCGTGATGCGTGCGGCGATCGCAGGCATGCGGCTCTGGTACCGGCTCACCGGGCTGTCGATCCAGGGCGGCGAATCCTTCGGCATCGAAGCCTGGCTGAACCCCCGGGACCTTTTCCTTAAGGGTCTGAAAGTCACCATCCCGCAAGGCGAAGTTCTGGCCTTCGCTCGAAAATTGGCACTGGACCTTGAAAGCGATCCGGAAATCGTTGCCGCAAGGAACAAGAACCTTGAGTCCCGAGATGCGAAGGGGAGGTCACCGCGGAAACGCGAGAAAGGGCCCACCCCACTTCCTGTGCGAACCGGTGCCGCACGGCAACATGGTCCGCTCGCCCCTGGTAAGAAAGAATTTTGGGAGACCCCGAACGGCGTTGTGACAAGGACCCAAAAAGGAGAGTTGGCTGCATACAAATACGTCAGCAAGGGCGGCTCCTACAACACGCAGACCGATTTTCGGGGCAATATCACAACAGGAATCGCAGACGACCTGAAGCAGCGTAGACTTGAACCGCAGTTCGCCGAGTTCCTATTGAACAGGTTCACCGGCCGTGACACGGGCGAGGTGCCCGAGGAGATTGGTTTTACCGCCCCTGCGTTCACCATCGACCAGCAGGAGACCGAACGCGACCCCATCGCCATGGTCACCAACCTCATGATGGCCCAGCGGCTTGACAATGCGAGAGAATGGGAGATGCACGGGATCGGCCCGCAGAACTACAAGGGAATATTACTGTCCACACCTGCGGCCTTCCGCGGGTCGGAAAGAGCTGGCACTGCGCTCAATGACGCGATAGCTTCGAACCGATCTTTTGAGGAGCTGTACGAGGAGCGCCAACTGCAGCGCGACCTGGAACTCAGTATCCTGAAAAGGGACGAGGACCCGTCCCAGACGGATCCTTCGCTCGCCGCCACCCGCGAAGAGTCGGACAGAAAATACGACGCGCGCAAGAGGGGGATTGATAGTGCACCCAAGCTGGCGAAGCGGCACATACAGCAAATTTCGGCCTGGATCAGAGAGTTCGGGATTGAGGACGAGATCCGCAAACATATCCCCGCCGAGGGATTCGACACCAAAGAGGAACGCGCGGAATCCATCAAGAAGAAACTCTTTGAGATCATTACGAAGAAGGTCCGGGAAGCATATCTGAGCTCCTTGCGCTGACACCGAGGAAGAACGAGAAGGTGGTCCCATCACATACATGAGCGATCGACACGTACTCCGCCCGGGGGTGGGCAAATTCGCGGTGCGCGAATTTGCCCAGCTGCTCCGCTGGCCCATGGTTGAAGACATCCCACGAAACGGGGATGAGGGCGTCGATGGCCTGACCGAATGGGAACTACCGGACGAAACTTCTTTCTTCTGCTGCGAAGATGCCGACTTCGGAATTCCCTACATTGCCTTCACGGGTCTGCACCGGCATGCGGTGGCTCCTTTCGTGGCACAGGCAGACGCCGCCCTGAATCCGTGGAAGCTTGAGGAACTCTTCAAGAAGTACGACGAGGCACAAGATGGGCAGGAAATCGCGGAGGCCACCCTGCTCATCGGAATCGCCGCACCCAACGACTTCCATGATGGCGTCTTCACAAGAATCAGCGCGTCCTTGGAGAGCGACAATGAGAATGTGCGGTGGATCGGGGTGTGGTCCACGACATACACAGGATATGAAGATTTCCTACCGGGAATTCAGCGGATGCGCGCATCAGATCCGGTCGACTGGGTGAGAAAACGAGCCGAAACCGTACTGGCGGCCTTTGCCGAAGTGGATGGTGAGCAGTGACCTGCTACCCCGACATCCCCAAACCCATCCGCTCCGGAATAGTCCTCGTAGACCCCGAACGCGGCACCCCCCAACGCATCATCATCCTCCAGTTCAACCCCGACACCCTGGAGCGCTCCCTCTCCCCCCAATCCGCCGGCGACCAAGCCGACAGCGGTGGAGGCGGCAGTGGAAGCGGGGACAAGAACGAGGCGCTGCGCCTCAAGGGCCCAGCGCAGGAGACGTGGAAGTTCACCGCGGAGATAGACGCGACCGATCAGTTCGAGGTGGCCGCGCCAGACGGGATACACCCGCAGCTCGCGACGCTCGAAATGCTTGTGCAGCCGACCACGGCCAAGTTGCGGGAGGCCATGCGGCTGTCCAAGAAGGGGACCATCGAGATCAGCCCGATCGAGATGCCGCTGACCCTCTTCACCTGGGGGAGTAAGCGGGTCATGCCGGTCCGCATCACCGAGCTGTCCATCAACGAATCGGCGTTCGACGTCAATCTCAACCCCATCCGCGCATCCCTCAGCATCGGGCTGAAGGTGCTCACCGTCAGCGATCTGCCCGCCGGCCACCGGGGCGCCGAGCTCTATCTCGCGCATCTCGCGCAGAAGGAGCGGCTCGCGGCGGCCGCGCGTGGTGGGGCGCTCAGCGCGCTGGGGCTGAACAGTGGGGACATCGGGCTGGGGAGGGTGTAGAAGCAGATGGCCGGGTCACAGCCGCAGCCTTACGAGAGCGCGCTCGACGCGATTCCGGGGGCGCACCCCTACCCCCGCTCCAGCCGCTACCACGACGCCGAGGTCGGGATCCACACCCAACCCGACGGCACGCCCGTCCGGTACGTCAAGCGGCGGCTGTTGCCGCCAATCGGCGCAAACCCCGAGGAGACGGAGACACACACCGTCAGCAGCGGCGAGCGCCCCGACCACCTCGGGCAGCGCTATTTCGGCGACCCCGCCGCCTGGTGGCGGATCGCCGACGCCAACCCCGTCCTCGACCCCCGCGAGCTGACCGCCGAGCCGGGCGAGGAGATAGAGATCCCGAGCGGGTTCCCGGGCGGAGGCGGTGGGCGCCGTGGCTGATGAGCCCGTCGGGCAGGGGCCCATCCACCTCGAATTACGGATGGGGCCCAAGCTCACCCGGCCCGTGCCCCCCGAGGTCACCGCGGCGCTGCTGTCCGCGCAGATCACCAGCACCGCCGGTGAACGCAGCGGTTTCCAGATGGCGTTCGACCTCACCAAAAGGGGCGCGATCATCGATCGGCTGCTCCCCGAGGGGTTCTTCGACCCCCGCACCCGCGTCATCGTCACGGCCGCGGTCAAGGGCACGCCGATCGTCCTCCTCGACGGGCTCATCGTGCGCCATGAGGTCGGGGCCAGCAATCAGCCCGGGCAGACCACCCTCACCGTCACCGGCGAGGACCTCACCCTCCTCATGGACCTCGAGGAGCGGACCGACCGCTATCCCAACCTCCCGCCCTTCAAGCGCGTCGGCCGGATCCTCTCGAAGTACACCGATTACGGGATCGAGGCGGACGTCATCGAGGAGAAGATCCTCCAACCGCCCAACGCACAGCGCCGCGTGGACTACCAATCCGGCACCGACCTCCAGTACGTCACCGATCTCGCCCAGGCGAACGGCTATGTCTTCCACCTCATCCCGGGGCCCGTGGCCGGGGTCTCCACCGCCTACTGGGGGCCCGAGAAGCGGATCGGCACAGCTCAGCACGCCCTCACGGTCAACATGGACGTGAACTCCACGGTCGACCAGCTGACGTTCGCCTATGACGGGACCGCCCGCGAGGAGCCCCAGGCCCGCTGGCAGGACCCCACCACCCGTACGTCCACCCTCCTGGCCCAGCCCGACATCAGCCCCCTCCGGCCGCCCCTCGGCAAGCGGGCCACCCCGGCCCTCAAGCGCAAGACGCTCTCCGGCACGGCCAAGATGGACCGGGCGCAGGCCGAGGCGGAGGCCCTGGCGAGGGCCGCCACCACCGCCGACGCCATCTCCGGTTCCGGCTCGCTCGACGTCAACCGGCACGGGTACATCCTCCAGCCACGCCAGCTCGTCGGCGTCCGGGGCGCCGGGGTCACCTACGACGGGGAGTACTACGTCAAGACCGTCACCCATCATCTCCGGCCCGGTTCTTTCCAGCAGAACTTCACCCTCACCCGCGAAGGGCTCATCGCCCGGAACGGCACCGTTCGGCCCTAAGGATCAGGAGCCCCTATGGCGGCCACGCCCAACAACCGCTTCCTCGGCAAGTTCCGGGGCCGGGTGCGGGACAACCAGGACCCGCTCGGGATAGGCCGGATCACCGTCGAGGTGCCCGATGTCCTCGGCGATGAGCCGTCGACCTGGGCCATGCCCTGCTTCCCCTTCACCGGGGATCAGCAGCGGCCCGCCGGGCAGTACGTCGTGCCGTCCGCCGGGGCCGGGGTGTGGGTGGAGTTCGAGCAGGGGGACCCCAGCTTCCCCATCTGGACGGGGTGCTGGTTCGGGGCCAGGGAGCAGCTCCCGGAGGACGCGCGGACCGATCCGGCGACCGCGCACCCCGTGGTGATCCAGACGCCGGGGAAGCACAAGATCGTGATGTCCGACGTTCCGGCCGAGGGCATTCTGCTGCAGGCGCCGGGTGGCGCGTCCATACGGATCGACGCGACCGGAGTGCACATCGACAACGGCCAGGGGGCCTCCGTTTCCCTGGTCGGAGATCAAGTCGACCTGAATCAGGGCCGGTTGACCGTGCCCAAGAAGCGATAGTCAGCAGCGAACGGGGAGGGACAAGGGACGTGTCCGGGAATTCCGGGAACCTCGTCAGCCATACCGCCGTGATCAGTTGCCCGCACGGCGGACGCGTACGGGCGGCATCCGTTCCGTCGTCCGGTGTGCGGCTCGACGGGCAGCCCGTGCCGACCGCCGACGACGTCTTCACGGTCGTCGGCTGCCCGCACACCGTCGACCGCGTCCCGCTGCCGTGCACCACCGTCCGGTGGACTCCGGACCGCGGCGCGGTGCTGATCGACGGCGTGCCCGTCCTGCTCGACGCCTCCTCGGCACAGTGCTTCAGCGCGGGGCTCGTGCCGCAGGGGCCACCCGTCGTCTCCGCCGCGCGGCAAGGAGTCATGTGCGGATGAGGACACGGACCGGCAGGACACACACCGTACGGACCGATATCGCCTTCCCGTTCCGGATCGACCGGCGCGGGCGCACCGCACACGCCGACCACGACGACCACATACGCGATCTCATCGAGCAGTTGCTCTTCACCAGCCCCGGCGAACGCGTGATGCGGCCCGACTTCGGCTGCGGGCTGCTCGACCTCGTCTTCACGCCCAACAGCCCCGAACTGGCCTCCGCCGTCGAGCTGTCCGTCCAGGCGTCGCTGCAGCGTTGGCTCGGCGAGCTGATCGAGGTGGAGTCCCTGGACGTGGTCAGCGAGGAGAACGTCGTACGCGTCCATCTGCGGTATGTGGTGCGCGCCACCGCAGGCCTGCGCGATGAGGTGTTCGAGGGGAGGGGTGCCGCGTGAGTCACCCCTCCACCGCGTCGCGGCGCGATCGCATCAGGGCCGCTCACCTCAATGGCGTGGACGCCGTCGAGGTCGGCGACGACGGCATCACCCTCGCCGTCACCTTCCTCGGCAAGGCCCCGCACGGTCTGTGCCCGGAGAACGTACGGGTCGACGGCGGCCGCCGGATCACCGGCATCGAGGTCATGGAGATCTCCGTCGAGCGCGAGGAGGACCCCGAACTCGACGACAAGCTGTACGTCACCGTGGACCGGGCCGGGGACACCTCCGCCTACCGGCTCTCCGTCGTGGACACCGATCCCTACGGGCGGCCCGGCACCGAGCCGTTCCCCGGCTTCGACCAGCGGTACTTCTCCGCCGAGTTCACCTTCCGGCCCGACTGCCCCACCCCCTTCGACTGCGCGGAACGGCAAGAGGAGCGGGACGAGCGCGACCTCCCCGCCACCTTCCGGCCCGGGCACGCTCCCGCCCCCGTCATCGACTACACCGCCCGCGACTACGACACCCTCCGCCAGGTCGTCCTGGACCGGCTCCGCCTCACCACCCCCGACTGGGTCGAGCGCGGCGCCGCCGACCTCGGCATCACCCTGGTCGAGCTGCTCGCCCACACCGCCGACCAGATCGGCTACCAGCAGGACGCGGTGGCCACCGAGGCCTATCTCGACACCGCCCGCCGCCGGGTGTCCGTGCGCCGCCACGTACGGCTCATCGACTATCCGATGCACGACGGCTGCAACACCCGCGCCTTCGTCACCGTCGAGACGGTCGAGCCGCTGACGCTGGAGCCGGGGGAGTACCGCTTCGCCGCCGTGGACATCCGTACGCTCGGCCCGCTGGACCGGCCGGACATCGGGGCCGTGCTGGACGACCGGGAGCTGGCCGTGCTCGATGAGCGCGGATCGGTGGAGGTGTTCGAGCCCGTCGTCACCGACCGCCCCCTTCATCTGCGGCCGGAACACCACCGCATCCGTCTGTGGACCTGGGGCGGCGAGGTGTGCTCGCTGCCCGTGGGCGCCACCTCCGCGACGCTGCGCGACGCGTGGGCCGACGAGGAGTGCCGGGCCCGCGCGCTCGATCTGCGCCCCGGCGATCTGCTGCTCTTCGAGGAGGTGCGGGGGCCGCGCTCCGGGACGCCCGGCGACGCCGACCCGTCGCACCGGCAGGCCGTGCGCCTGAGCTCCGTCACCCCCGCCGTCGACCGGCTCGCCGAGCAGCCGGTGCTGGAGGTGACCTGGGCGCGGGAGGACGCGCTGTCCTTCCCGCTGTGCCTGGCCACCCGGGGCGGCCAGGACTGCGCACCCGTCGAGGACGTCAGCGTGGCGCGCGGGAATGTGGTGCTGGTCGACCACGGCCGCTCGCTGACCCATCGCTGCGGCACACCGGAGACCCTCACCGTGCCGCCCGTCCCCGCCGTCGCCGGGTCCTGTGATCCCCCCGCCTTCGGCTGCTTCGACAAGGACGCCGGGAACGCGCCCGCCCGGCTCGTCGACTCCCTGCTGGACCGGGCCCGCCACGGGCGGCAACTGACCCCCGACGACGTACGGGAGCTGTTCACCACCGTCGGCCCGGAGGCCACCGGCCGGGCCGGGATCGGTCTGGAGCCGGCCGGGCGGCGGCGCGAGAAGGTCGTGCCGGGCACCGCGTACGCCCAGGCCGAGGCGTTGCGGACGCTTCTCGCCCAGTCCGTCTACCCCGGGATCGTGCCGCGCTTCCGGCCCGTACTGCACCAGTCCCCCGTCACCCAGGCCGTGCCCTTCCCCGATCCGCGCCATATCGCGGCCGGGCAGGCCGAGCATCTGGCCGCCATCCCGGGGCGGGTGCGGCAGCGGCTGACGGAGCTGTGGCGCGGCGCCCGCGACCGCGACGGGCTCTCGGACGAGGAGATCGCCGAGCTGACCGTCCTGTTCGGACTGCGCGTCCTGGAGCGCCTCGAACTCGCCCGCCACCCCGTCCGCGCGCTGCGCGAGCTGCTGCACCGCTGCGACCGGCTGCTCGACGCCAAGCTGGGGCGCCTGGCCGCACTGACCGCCAGAGCACGGGCGGGCACCGTCCTGGACGGGCGCATCGCCTGGGAGATCGCGCACAGTTGGGGCCGGGCGTACGCCGCCGGGCTGCGCCCGGAGGATCCGGTGCTGCACGGTCCGGCCGCCGCTCTCGTCCAGGACCCACGGGCCGCGCTCCCCGCCGTCAGCGTCGAGGACGGCGACGAGACCTGGACACCGCGCCGCGATCTGCTCACCTCCCGCCCCCGGGACCGCCACTTCGTCGGTGAGCTGGAGGACGACGGCCGCATCGCGCTGCGCTTCGGCGACGGCCGGTACGGCGCCGTGCCGAGGCCCGGGGCGCGTCTCGCGGTCCACTACCGGACCGGCGGCGGCACGGCGGGCAACGTCGGCCCCGAGGCCATCAACCACCTGGTGCTGTGCCGGGATCCGGACGCGGCGGACACCGGACAGCCCCTGCCCGTGGCCGGGGTGCGCAATCCGCTGCCCGCCGTCGGCGGCACCGGGCCCGAGCCGGTCGAACAGGTCCGCCGGCTCGCCCCGCTCGATCTGAGGCGCACCCGGCACCGGGCCATCACCGCCGAGGACTACGCGGCGCTCGCCTCCGAACTGCCCGGGGTGCGGCGCGCGGCGGCGGAGATCCGCTGGACCGGCAGTGTGCGGGAGGCCCATATCGCCATTGACGCGTACGGGACCGGGGCACCGCCCCCCGCCCTCCTCGACGCGGTCGCACACGCCCTGGAGGGCTACCGCCGGATCGGACACGACCTGGTGGTCGGTCCGGCCCGCGCCGTGCCACTGGACATCGCGATCGAGGTGTGCGCCGCGCCCGGACACCAGCACGGGCAGATCCTCGCCGAGCTGTACCGGGCGCTGGGCGGCCGCCGGTTCTCCGGCGGGCGGCTCGGCTTCTTCCACCCCGACGCGCTGACCTTCGGCGAACCGGTGCGGCTCAGCCGCCTGGTGGCCGTCGCGGCGGCGGTGCCGGGGGTGCTGAGCGTTGCGGTCACCCGGCTGCGACGGCTGTGGCACGAGGGGCTGGAGGGGCCGAAGGAGCCCGATGACGGCACCTCGTACGAGACGTCACACGGCGAGGCGCCGACGGAGGGCATCCTGCGCATCGGCCCCCTGGAGATCGCCCAATGCGACAACGACCCCGACCGGCCCGAGAACGGCCACCTGGTCATCGAGCTGAAGGGGGCCCGATGAGCGACCACCCCGACCACGTCAACTCCGGCGACAGCGGCTGCGGTTGCGGTTGCGGAGGCCACGACGAGCGCCGGGCCGCCCCCGGCACCCCGCACAACCCGCCCGGCCGCACCGCCCTGGACTATCGCGTCGGCGACTACGGCGCGTTCCTGGCCGCCATGCTCGACCGGCTCGCCTCGCCCGCCTACCCCGCGCTGCGCGGCCTGACCGTACGCACCCCGGACGACCCGGCCATCGGGCTGCTGGACGCCTGGGCGGTCCTGGGCGACCTGCTGACCTTCCACTCCGAGCGGATCGCCGACGAGGGCTATCTGCGCACCGCCCACGACCCCCGCTCGCTCGCCCTCCTGGGGCGGCTGGTGGGGCATGTGCCACGGCCGGGCGTGGCCGCCGACACCCATCTCGCGTACACCCTGGACCGGGATCCGCGCGCCGAGGACGTCGTGGTGACCATTCCGCGCGGGGCCATCAGCCACAGCGTCCCGGCGGCCTCCGACGAGGAGTCGCAGACTTACCAGACGAGCGAGGACCTGACGGCCCGGTGGGCGTGGAACGAACTGGCGGTGCGCCGCCGCCGGCCCGCCCTGATCGGCCCCGACGACCTGCGGCGCCGCTCGGAACTGCTGGTGTCCGGGACCTCGCTCGGGCTGACCGTGGGCGACCAGTTGCTCTTCGTCTTCGGCGGGACGGCGGAGTCCGGGGGCGGCGGCCGACACTTGCTGCTGCCGGTGGCGCGGGTGAGCGTCGACCGCGACGAGGACGTGACGGCGATCGGGCTGCCACAGTCCGCCCCGCCGTCCCTCAAGGAGTTGGTGGACGAGGTACGCCGGTGGATCACCGACCCGGAGGCGGACGAGGACCCGGACGACCGGGGGGACGCCGAACCCACGCCGGACCACCCCGATCCGCGTCCCGTCAGCCGGCTGATCGAGGACTTCGACGCGCAGGTCCTGGCGCCGCTGCGGGGCGACCTGGACGGAATCACCACGTCCGGGCAGCTCGCCCGGCGGCTCGCCGAACCGCATGACCGGCTGGCGGAGGCGCAGGTGCTGGCCGCCCCGTACGAGGAGGTCGCCGCCTGGTTCGAGCGGCTGGAGGCGGTGATCGGCGAACTGCGGGAGCGGGCGGGAGAGTTGGACGCCGCCGGGTCCGGCGAGGTGCGGCTGCGGTCCCAGCTCGCCGAGGACCGGCCCCCCGCGGCCGACAGCGCCACCGAAACCGACGGCCCCGCCGCCGGGGCCCACGGCTCCGCCACCGGGCCCGCCCACGGCACCGCCGCCGTGCGCGCGCTCGGCGCCGTCCTGCCCGCCCTGCGCACCCGCGTCGTACGGCCCCCGTCCGGCGCCCGCGCCACTGCGGCGCACGATCCGCGGCGGCTCTTCGGGCCGGGTTCCGACCTGGCCGCCGGGCTGCTGTCGGCCCTCGATCCGAGGGTGCGGAGCGGGATGTACACGGCGTGGCGCCGCGCCGCCCCGGCCGCCACCACCCCGCCGGGTACCGTCCCGCTGCTGCGCGAGCTGCTGGCGATGCGGGTGACGGCCGCGCCCTTCGGAGCGATGGCGCCGCTCAAGCCGGTGCAGGACGACCGGGGCCGGGTCATCCGGCAGACCGACTGGCCGCTGACCGGCGGTGAGCTGACCGCCGTACGGATCGTGTACGACACGGCGGTCAAGGCGCCGGTGAAGGCGGAGTTCCAGCACATCGAGACCGGGACGTCATGGCAGCGCAGCGAGAACCTGCCGCAGACCGCCGAGTTCGAGCTCGGCCCCGGGAAAGTCCAGCTGTCCACCCGCGTCGGCCAGGACCACGACCTGGGCTGGCTCCGGGGCCGCCCCACCGATTCGCAGGAGCCCGGTGTCACCGCCACCCTGCTGCCCGGACTGCCCGCGCTCACCCTGTTCGTGTCCCGGCCCGCCGAGGACGGGCGGGTGCACGTGGTCGTGGACAACGGGGACACCAAGCAGTGGATGCTCAGCCGTGGCGAACCACCGAAACAGATCGGCTACGGCGCCTATGAACTGACGCTGCGCTTCACCCCCGGCAGTGAGCCCCCGGCCGTCGAGATCGGCATCGCCACCGTGCCCGAGCCCACCAACCGCTATGTGCTGCCGCTGGATTCGGTGCAGAACTCCATCACGGTGGGCAGCTGGGTGGCCATCGAGCGCCCCCGCAAGGGGTCCGGTGAGCCGGACGGCGTCCCGGGCGACAAGAAGCTCGCCTCCGTCACCACCCGCGTCGTCACCGTGCGCACCGCCGCGTACACCAACTACGGCATCACCGGCCGCGGCACCCAGCTGACCCTCGCCGACCCATGGCTCGACGAGCACGATGTGCTGCTCTCCGCGATCCGCGACACCACCGTGTACGCGGGCGGTGAACCGCTGCGCCCGGCGGACGAGCCGCTGGGCGAGGATGTGCACGGCAACGAGATCGAGCTCGCCGAGCTGTACGACGGGCTGCGGCCCGGCCGCCGGATCATCGTCTCCGGCGAGCGCACCGACATCCCGGGTCCGGGCGGGCCGGGCGGCCCGCCCGGGGTCCGGGGCACGGAGCTCGCGGTGATCGCCGCCGTGGACCAGCGCGTCGACCCCGACCTGCCCGGCGACCATGTGCACACCACGCTCACCCTCACCGCCGATCTGGCCTATCGCTACCGCCGCGAGACGGTCCGCGTCCAGGGCAATGTCGTGCCCGCCACGCACGGCGAGAGCCGGGACGAGCCCATCGGCAGCGGCGACCCGGCCGTGGCCGGCCAGACCTTCACGCTGTGGCAGTCGCCGCTGACCTGGCTCCCCGCGGACAACCCCCTGGGCGCCGTCCCCGCCCTCGAGATCCGCGTCGACGGGCTGCTGTGGCACCGGGTGGACAGCCTCGCCGGACGCGGGCCGCGCGAGCGCGTCTACGTCACCGGGACCACCGCCGACGGACGGACCACGGTGACCTTCGGCGACGGGGTGCACGGGGCCCGGCTGCCCCGCGGCCACGAGAACGTACGGGCCCGCTACCGCTTCGGCACCGGCGAGGCCGCCAACGTGCCCGCGGACCGGATCACCCAGGCCCTCACCCGGCCCCTCGGTGTCACCGCCGTCACCAATCCGCAGCCCGCCACCGGGGGCGCGGACGGCGACGGTCCGGGCCTGACCCGCCGTACCATCCCGCTCGCGGTCTCCGCGCTCGACCGGCTGGTCTCCCTCCAGGACTACGAGGACTTCGCCCGGTCCCGCGCGGGCATCGGCCGGGCCGCCGCCCGCGAACTCTTCGACGGGCGGCGCAGGGTGCTCCATGTGACCGTGGCCGGGGTGGACGACGCGCCGATCGGCGCCGACGCGGAGGTGCTGCGCGCCCTGCGCACCTCGCTGACCGCCTACGGGGACACCCGGCTGCCGGTCCGGGTGGACGTGCGGGAGCTGGTGCTGCTGGTGCTGGTGGCACGGGTGAAGGTGGCGCCGGACCACTCCTGGGAGCTGGTCGAACCCCGGCTGCGCCAGGCCCTGCTGCGCGAACTGGGCTATCCGGGGCGCGAGTTGGGGCAACCGGCCGCGCTCTCCGAGGTGCTGGCCACCGCCCAGTCGGTGCCCGGTGTCGACTACGTGGACGTGGACGCCTTCACCGGAGTCCCGGCCGCCAGCACCCCGGGGGAACTGGCCGACCTGGCCGCCCGGCTCACCGAGCCCGGCGCGGTGGTCCCCGCCCGGCCCGCCGAGTACGCCGAGGACACCTACCGGGTCACCGCAACGGACGGCGAGACACTCACCGGCATCGCCGGACGCCACGGCATCCCGCTCGCCGAACTGCTGCGCCTCAACCCCGACATCACCGACACCCGCCGCCTCGCCGAGGGCCGCTCGGTGTCCGTCTTCCGCGGCATCCGCCCGGCGCGGCTCGCGATGTTCTCACCCGATGTCCCGGACACGCTGATCCTCACGGAGGTCACCTCATGAGCAGGGAGCCGGACGGGCTCGCCGAGCTGCTTCCGCAGTGGCACCGCCTCAGGGACGCCGAGGCGGGCGAGCCCCTGCGCGCCCTGCTCGCCGTGATCGCCGAGCAGGTCGATCGGGTACGCGAGGGGGTGGAGCACCAGTACGACGACTGGTTCGTGGAGACCGCCACCGCATGGGTGCTGCCGTACCTCGGCGATCTGGTGGGCTACCGCCCGCTGCCCGGTTACGAGCGGGTGCCGGCCACCGGACTGCGCGACGGCGGGCCGCCGGACGCGTCCCTGGCGCGGCTGGCCGAGGCGCTGGCGCCACGCCGGGACGTGGCCGCCACCGTGGCCTACCGGCGGCGCAAGGGCACGCTCGCGCTGCTGGAGGAGCTCTCCGCGTCGGTGGCCGGATGGCCAGCCCGCGCCGTCGAGCTCTCCCGGCTCACCGCGCACCACCAGCCGGTCAAGCTCTACGGCGGGACCGGCGGCGCTGCGGCGGACCTGCGCAGACTCTCCCGGGGCCGGCTGGCCGATCTGCGGGACGGGGCGGCGCTGGACCTGGCGGGCGGGCCGTTCGGCACGGTGGCGCGCTCGGTGGACGTACGGCGCGCGGGCTCCCGGCGCGGACAGGGCGGCCACACCCCGGCCGGGGTCGGGCTGTTCGTATGGCGGCTGAAGCCGTACCACGTGACCAGGGCGCCCGCGTACTGCGTCGACCGGGCCCGCAACCTCTACACCTTCTCGATCCTCGGCAATGACACGCCGCTGGTGACCCGGCCCGAACCCGAGCCGTCCGCCACGAGTATCGCCGCCATCGACAACGTGCCCGCGTACCTCCGCCGACGGCAGCTCGCCGGCCATCTCCTCGACACTTACGGACCGGGCAAGAGCCTCACCATCTGGCGGGACGGCCACGACGAGCCCGTGCCGCCGTCGGACATCGTGGTGGCCGATCTGACGGACTGGCGCTACCGCGCCAAGCGCGGCCAGGTGGTCATCGACCCCGAACTCGGCCGGATCGCCTTCGGCTCGCGCACCGCGCCCCGCCACGGCGTCTGGGTCACCTACCACTACGCGTCCCCCGACGACATGGGCGGCGGGGAGTACGACCGGGACGACCGCGAGACCTCCCCGGCCGCCGAGGTCTACCGGGTCGGGCCGGGGTGCCCGTACCAGCGGATCATGGACGCGTACCGGCAGTGGCGGCATGACCGGCGGGGCGGGCGATGCGGCCCCGAGGGCATCATCGAGATCACCCACAGCGGTGCCTACCAGGAGCAGCTGGACTTCGACCTGGACCCGGGCGACCGGCTCGAACTGCGCGCCGCCGAGGGCACCCGGCCGGTGATCCGGCTGCTGGACTGGTACAGCAACCGCCCCGACGCGCTCAACATCCGGGCGCGGGAGGAGCACGGGAACACCGGTGGCGAGGCGCCGCGCATCGTGCTGGACGGGCTGCTGATCGCGGGGCGCGGCCTCAACGTCACCGGGCCGGTCGGCGCCGTGGTGCTGCGCCACTGCACCCTCGTCCCGGGCTGGTCCCTGGAGCCGGAGTGCGAGCCGCGCTCGCCCGACGAGCCCAGCCTGGTCCTGGAGCGCACCACCGCCTGCGTCCAGATCGAGCGCAGCGTCCTCGGCACCATCGAGGTGATCGGCGAGGAGGTGCACACCGACCCGCTCGCCCTCCATATCCGCGACTCCATCCTGGACGCCACCGGACACGACCGCCCGGCGCTGTCCGCCCCGGACTGCCGCCACGCCCACGCCGTACTGCACGCCCACCGCACCACCGTCATCGGCGAAGTGCACACCCACGCCGTGCGGATCGGCGAGAACAGCCTCTTCACCGGGCGGATGCACGTGGCCCGGCGCGGTGTCGGATGTCTGCGGTTCAGCTATGTGCCGCCGGGCTCGCGCACCCCGCGCCGCCACCGCTGCCAGCCGGATCTGGTGGGGGCCGAGGAGGCGTCGCGGGTGCGGCCGCTGTTCGGCGGCGAGCGCTACGGCACTCCGGTGTACGGGCGGTTGGCGGCCGGTTGCGCGGAGGAGATCCGCCGGGGCGCCGAGGACGGCGCCGAGATGGGCGCGTTCCACGACCTGTACCAGCCGCAGCGCGAGGACAGCCTGCGGGCGCGGCTCGCGGAGTACGCGCCGGCGGGCACGGACGCGGGAGTCATCGCCGTGACGTGAGCCGATGTGACACCGACACCGACGCACCGGCCGGCCAGCCAGTCAGCCCGCCCGCCCGCCCGTCCGAGCCGCGCCCGCCAGACTTCCGAACCTTCCGAGGGGGACCCCTTCCATGCACGCCGATCTCTCCCGACTCACCTTCCGGCCCGACCGGCGCTACTCCGCCGTCGTCGCCCAGCAGGGCCGCGTACAGCTCGACGCCGACGCCAACGAGCAGACCGCGATTCAGCTCCACCAGGCCCGTACGCTCGCCGCCGACCTGATCGGGCAGCACGGCGGCCCGTCCGCGGACGCCGGATTCCACATCCGGTTCAAGGGCGGCAGCCGCGATCTGGACGACCTGATCATCGAGGGCGGCCGCTACTACGTGGACGGCATCCTGTGCGACGCGACCCGGCCGCTGCCCGGTGCGGCGGTCGAGGACGAGGCGGCGGACGGGGCCTCCGGCGCGGAGGGCGAGGCCGACGCGCCCGAGCCGGACGAGCCGCCCGCCACCTGGACCTACTGGGATCAGCCCGACGCCTACCGGGACCCGGAGCGGCCGGGCGACCGGCTGCCGGAGCAGCGCCCGTTCCTGGTCGCCCTGAAGGTGTGGGAGCGGTCGGTGGCCGCCGCCGAGGACCCGGCGCTGCGCGAGGTGGCCCTCGGCTCGGCGATGCCGGACACGGCGGCGCGGGTCAAGGTGGTCTGGCAGGTGCTGCCGGTGGAGAGCGCGGCCCTGGAGCTGGAGAACCCGGGAGGGGCGAGCAAGGAGCAGGTCGGCAAGGCGTTCGAGGCGTGGGCGCGGAAGGCCACGGCGCCCGGGTCCCGGCTGGCGGCGCGCGCCGAGCGGCCGGAACACGCGGACCAGGACCCCTGCCTGGTCCGCCCGTACGCCCGCTACCGGGGGCCGGAGAACCAGCTGTACCGGGTGGAGATCCACGAGGGCGGCACGGCGAAGGAGGCCACCTTCAAATGGTCCAGGGAGAACGGCTCGGTGGTCCTCCCGGTCGACGAACTCGACGGTACCTGGGTCGAGTTGGCGTCGCTGGGCAGCGACGACAAGCTGGATCTCAACGTCGGGGACCTGGTGGAGTTCGTGGACACCGCCTACACCAGCCGGGGCGAACCGCTGCCGCTGCTGCGGGTGGAGGAGGCCGACCTGCCGGGGCGGCGGGTGCGGCTGTCCGGTGAGCCCGAGCCGGGTGTCGGCCGCCGCCCCGAGCTGCGGCCGTTCCTGCGCCGCTGGGACCACCGGGAGACCACCCGGCGCCCTCGCAAGGGCGCGGCGGCGCGGCTGAGGCGCGGTGCGCTCAAGGTGGAGGAGGGCCGCTGGCTGCCCCTGGAGGACGGAGTCGAGGTGTACTTCGCCCCCGACGGCGCCTACCGTTCCGGGGACCACTGGCTGATCCCGGCCCGCACCGCCACGGGCAGCGTGGAGTGGCCGCTGAACACGGCCCGCAAACCGCTCCTCCAGGCCCCGGCCGGTATCCAGGCGCACTACGCGCCGCTGGCGTGGGTGACCGCCGAGCAGGCGGAGCTCGATCTGCGGATGGTGTTCGGGCCGCTGTCCGTGCCCGCCCCGGCCGCGGACGCGTCGGCGCTCGCGGCGGAGGCCGAAGCGGCGGCCGGGACCAGGGCCAGGGAGGACGCCGAACCGGAAGCCTAGGCCCGGTCCGGAGCCGATTGAGTTCCGTGCCCGTGGCATCCGTACATCACCATGCCTCATCCCTAAGGAGCACATCACCATGGCCACGCCGCTCACCGCCGACCGTCTGCTCAAGGCGCTTCGCGACGAGGGACTGGAAGTCCATGAGTACCGCGACTGGCGGACTCACAACCGCAACAGCAAGGGCCCCTGGGGGCCGGTCAACGGTGTGATGATCCATCACACCGTCACCAAGGGCACGGACTCCTCCGTGGAGCTGTGTTACGAGGGGCACTCCTCGCTGCCGGGGCCGCTGTGCCACGGCGTCATCGACAAGTCCGGCGCGGTCCACCTGGTCGGCAACGGCCGCGCCAACCACGCGGGCCTGGGCGACAGCGACGTGCTCAGAGCCGTCGTCAACGAATCGGCGCTGCCCGCCGACAACGAGGCCGACACCGACGGCAACCGCCACTTCTACGGCTTCGAGTGCGTCAACCTCGGCGACGGCGAGGACCCCTGGCCGGAGGCGCAGAAGCTGGCGATCGAGAAGGTGTCCGCGGCCATCTGCCGGGCGCACGGCTGGACCCAGCGCTCGGTGATCGGCCATCTGGAGTGGCAGCCGGGCAAGGTCGACCCGCGTGGCTTCACCATGGACAGCATGCGCAGCCGCGTCGCCAAGCGGCTCGGCGCCAAACCGGACGGCCCGGCCCCCAAACCACCGGCGACCTACGAGCCGTTCCCGGGCGCCGACTTCTTCCGGAACGGCCGCGAGAGCAAGATCATCACAGCGATGGGCAAGCGGCTGGTGGCCGAGGGCTGCGGACGCTACGAGGAGGGCCCGAGCCCGGAGTGGACCGAGGCGGACCGCAAGTCCTACGCGGCCTGGCAGCGCAAGCTGGGCTACTCCGGCGATGACGCGGACGGCGTCCCCGGCAAGACCAGCTGGGACAAGCTGCGCGTGCCGAACGTCTAGCGTCACACCGGTTTCCCTCAGGCCGCTACGGCGGCTTCCCCGCGCCGGGGGCGGAGCGAGGAGCGGTCAGCCGTCCTCGCTCCCGTCCCCGGGGCAGCCCGCGTCCAGCAGCGGGTCGATACCCGCCCGCAGGAAGCGCAGCAGGGTGTCGTCCGGCGTGGCGGCCAGCGCCGGTGTGCGGATGGCCAGGCGCAGCAGGGTGATGCCCATCAGCCACGCCGCCATCAACTCGGCCCGCAGTTCGGCGTCCTCGCCCTCCAGACGCCGCGCGAACCCCTCCGAGAACACCTCGGTGATCTCCTCGCGGAACCGCCCGACGGTCTCCTCCCGGCTGGAGGAGCGCAGCTTGGTCAGCAGCGGATGCGGGGCCTCCTCCTCGGTGGGCCCCCTGGAGACCACGTCGCAGATCCACGCCGACACCTCGTCCAGCGGCAGATGGCGCAGTGGCTCGAACATGCCGGTGCTGGTCGACACCGCGTCGAACAGCGCCTCCTTTGAGCCGAAATAGCGGTAGACCAGGGCGGCGTCCACCCCCGCGTCCTTGGCGATGTCGCGCACGCTGCAGCCGTCGTAGCCGTATCTGGCGAACCGCAGCGCGGCGGCGCCCAGCAGGGCGCTGCGCGTGCCCGCCGCGTCGTATCTGCGGGCGCGGCGCGGGTGGTCGTCGCACCCTCCTGTGTCGCTTGCCCGGTTCACCTGTCGTACCTCCGCCTGGACCGTGCCGTACATGCTGCCGGTTCAGCCTCGCATGTCCAGAAGTCACCCACTGTTGTCATCACTTGTTGACCAAGCTGTGGGTCGGCGCGTTATGTTTTGTCAACGCGTGGTGACTTTGGTCGCCGCAACGCACGGTCCAGGCCGGACGACGGTGTCCAACCTGCTCGTATCCCGACCGGGCGGCCCCGCGCCGCCCTCGCCACGCACCCGCATCTGACCCCCAGCAGAAGTGGTGATCCCCTGTGCAGATACGACGCGTCGCGGTGGTGGGCACCGGCTATGTCGGGCTGACCACCGGCGCCTGTCTGGCCACCCTCGGCCATCGAGTGGTGTGCGCGGACACCGACCACCGGAAGGTCGAACGGCTCCGGCGCGGACAGGTCGACATCCTCGAGCCCCGGCTGCCCGAACTCGTCCGGGAGGGACTGGACTCCGGGCGGCTCGCGTTCGTCCGCGACACCCGGGCCGCGGTCGCCGACGCCGACGTGGTGTTCCTGTGCCTGCCCACCCCGATGGGCGTCGGTGGCGCCGCCGACCTGGCCGCCGTCGAGGCCGTGGCGGACCAGATCCGCGACGCGCTGCCGCGCGGCAGCGTGGTGGTCAACAAGTCCACCGTGCCCGTGGGCACCGCCGAGCGCGTCGCCGCGCTGCTGGACCGCCCCGACGTGGCCGTGGTGTCCAACCCCGAGTTCCTCCGCGAGGGTTACGCGGTGCGCGACTTCCTCCACCCCGACCGCATCGTGGTCGGCGCCGCGGACCGGGACGCGGCGCGACGGGTGGCGGACCTGTACGCCGGACTGGACGCCCCGCTGGTGCTCACCGACGCCGCGGGCGCCGAACTCGTCAAGTACGCGGCCAACTTCTTCCTGGCCATGAAGCTCTCCTTCGCCAACAACCTCGCCACGCTGTGCGAGCACTTCGGCGCCGATGTGGACGATGTGCTCACGGGTATCGGCCACGACCCCCGCATCGGCTCGGCCTTCGTCAAACCGGGCCCCGGCTGGGGCGGCTCCTGCCTGCCCAAGGACACCCACGCCCTGCTGACGGTCTGCCAGGAGTCGGGCGTGGACTTCCCGCTGCTGGGCGCCACCATCGAGACCAACGTCGAACACCAGCGGCGGCTCGTCGAGCGCGTGGTGGCCGGATGCACCCGGGGCGACGGCTCGCTGCGCGGCGTACGGCTGGGCGTGCTCGGCCTGGCGTTCAAGGCGGGCACCTCCGATCTGCGCGACTCACCGGCCCTGGCCATCGCCCGGCTGCTCAAGGAGCGGGGGGCCGAACTCCACGCCTACGACCCCGCGCTCAGCGAGACCCGCCCCGACCTCAGCGATCTGCTCACCCTCGCGGACACCCCCGAGGAGGCCCTCCGGGGAGCGCGTGCCTGTCTCGTCCTGACCGAGTGGCCGGAGTTCCGCGCCCTGGACTGGGAGCGCGTCGCCGGACTGCTCGGGTCCCCGGTGGTCTACGACTTCCGCAACCTCCTGGACCCGGACCGGCTGCGCCGCGCCGGACTCACCTGCGAGGGCATCGGCCGCACGCCCGCGATGGCGCGCTGACCGCCCCGCCCGCCCCTTCCTCGCCGTATCCCTCCCGTACGAGACCCTTCCCACAGAAAGGCCCCTGCGTTGCGGGTACTGTTCACTACGCTCGGCAGCCCCTCCCACGGCCGCGCCCAGCTTCCCCTGGCCCGGGCCCTCGCGGCGGCCGGTCATGAGGTGCTGGTGGCCACCACCCCGGTCCTCGCCCCCGTCTTCGCATCGGACGATGTGCGGGTGACCACGTGCCTCGACGACCTCTCCCCGGCGACCTTCCTCGGCCCCGCGATGGCCGAGGAGGCCGGCCCGGCCGGTCCGCCGGACATGGCCCGGATGGACGATGCGGAGCGGCAGGCCTTCCTGCTGCGCGTCGTCGCCAAGGTCCTGTCCGGCCCGATGGCCACAACGCTCCTGGACGCCCTGCTCCCCGTGGCCCGCGACTTCCGGCCCGACCTCATCCTGCGCGACGGCATGGACCTCGGCTCCTGCCTCATCGCCGAAACCCTCGGCATACCGCAGCTGCCCACCCCTTCCGGGAGCAGCAACACCTTCAACCCGGACAAGGTGCTGCCGCACCTCAACGCCCTGCGGCAGCAGCACGGGCTGTCCATCTCCGAAGACCCGCTGTCGGTGGTCCCGCACGGGCGGATCGACTACGTACCACCGGCCTTCTCCTTCGCCCAGCACCTGCCGACGTCCTGGGCCTACCGGCAGACGGTGGACGTGGACCGCGGTGCCGTGCTGCCGCGCTGGGTCGCCGAACTGCCCACCGACCGCCCGCTGGTGTTCGCCGCCATCGGCACTGCGATCCCCATGCTCCGCGACAAGGCGCGCGAGGCGGACGACTCCGCGCCGGCCATGCCGACGCCGGACCCGGTGCAGACGCTGCAGACCATGATCCAAGCGGTGTCGCGGCTGGAGGAGTGCACCGCCATCCTCGCCACCGGGGGCATCCCCGTGGACACCGACGGGGTGCCGCCCCATGTGCACATCACCGAGCGGCTGCCCCAGCCACTGCTGCTGGAATCCGTGGACATCTTCCTCACCCACGGCGGCTTCAACAGCATCCGCGAATCGCTGCGCACGGCGACACCGATGGCGGTGCTGCCCCAGTTCGGCGACCAGCCCGGCAACGCACGGCGGGTCGAGGAACTCCGGCTCGGCAGGCACATCACCGACACCACGGCGGACGGTATCCTCGCCGGCTGCCGTGAGGTGCTGGCCGACGAAGGCTGCCGCGCCGTGGCCCGCCGGGCGCGGCTGGAGATGCTGGCGCTCCCGGAGATCGACAGCGCCGTCCTCGACCTGGAGAAGCTCGCCGGATAACACCCCGCGCGGAGCCCGGGCCCCGCGCCCGGGCTCCGCGCCCCCGCTACGTCCCCCACGCGCGGCAGAGAAGGTTCGCAGGTACGTATGTCCTCCTCATCCACCACCACCGAGCCCACCGAGCCCCGGACCCCCGCCCGGCTGACCCACCGCCAGGTCGTCACCGTGCTGTCCGGGCTGATGCTCGGCATGTTCCTTGCCGCGCTGGACCAGACCGTGGTCTCCTCGGCGCTGCGCACCATCGCCGACGATCTGCACGGACTCACCGCCCAGGCCTGGGTGACCACCGCCTATCTCGTCACCGGCACCATCGTCACCCCGCTGTACGGAAAGCTCTCCGACATCTACGGCCGCCGCCCCGTCTATCTGTCCGCGATCGTGCTGTTCACCTTCGGGTCGCTGCTGTGCGGATTCGCCACGTCCATCCACCAGCTCGCGGCCTTCCGGGCGGTCCAGGGCCTCGGCGGTGGCGGGCTGATGTCCCTCGCCATGACGATCATCGCCGACATCACCTCGCCACGGGAGCGCGGCCGCTACCAGGGCTACATCACGGCGGTGTTCGCCGGGTCCAGTGTCATCGGCCCCCTGGTGGGCGGGGTGTTCGCCGGGCGCGCCACTCTGCTGGGAATCGACGGATGGCGCTGGATCTTCCTGGTCAACGTGCCGCTGGCGGCCCTCGCCATCGTGGTGATCCTGCGCGTGCTGCACGTACCCCACCAGCCCGTACGGCACCGGCTGGACTACGGCGGGGCGCTCACGCTGGCGGTCGGCATCGTGCCCCTGCTCGTCGTGGCCGAACAGGGGCGGAGCTGGGGCTGGGCCTCGCCCCTTGCGCTGGTGATGTACGCGGTGGGCGTGGTCGGGCTGATCGCCTTCGTACTGCTGGAGCGGCGGATGGCGGATGCCGCGCTGCTGCCGGTCAGGCTGTTCCGCATCCGCGCGTTCCGGCTGGGCACCGTGCTGCACTTCACCGTGGGCATCACCATGTTCGGCGCCATGACGACCCTTCCGCTCTATCTCCAGCTGGCCAAGGGCATGAGCCCGATGGGGGCGGGCCTGGCCACGCTGCCCACCATGGCGGCGAATGTCACGGTGACCCTGGTGGTGGGCCGGCTGATGTCACGGACGGGCCGGTTCAAGGTCCAGCTGGCGGCGGGGGTCGGCTCCCTCACTGTCGCCATGCTGGTGTTCGCCACGCTGAGGGACGACAGCCCGCTGTGGTACGTGGCCATCGGCATGGTGTTCATGGGCGCGGGCCTCGGCGCGGCGATGCAGACGATCACCACGCTCGCCCAGTCCGAGGTGCCCGGGCGGGACATGGGGGCGGCCACCGCGTCGGTGAACTTCTTCCGGTCCAACGGCGGCACGGTGGGCGCCGCCGCCTTCCTGTCCATCCTCTTCTCCCTGGCCGGTACGCGGATCAGCGACCGCCTGGCGGTGGCCTCCCAGGACGCGTCGTTCCGCAGGCTGGCCGGGGAACCGGCGAACGCGGAGGCGCTGAAGGGCGTCGTACGGCCCGACGGCGGGGTGAACCTGGAGGACTCCGCCTTCCTCCACCACCTCGATCCGGCCGTGGCGCAGCCGTTCCTGGAGGGCTATGTGAGCGCCCTGCGCGTGGTCTTCCTCACCGGGGCCGCGGTGGGCCTGATCGCCTTCGTGATCGCCGCCTGGCGGGTGCCGAACACCCAGCTCTCCGCCGACTGACGCGGTCGGCGGGAGCGGGCGGCCACACCGAGGCGACGGCGAGGCGACGGCGAGCGGACCACCGCACGGACCGGGTGGGGCCGGGAGCTACCAGGGCGCCGGAGTGCCGTCCCAGGAGAAGAATCCGCCGGTGGGCCCGGTGTCCGGGAGGAGGGCGAGCCGGACCGCGCCCGCCGCGCCCTCGGCCGGATCCCCGTCGCTCCCGGCGGCGCGGGCGTTCAGATCGGTCCTGCGCAGTCCGGGGGCCAGTGCGTTGACCTTGAAGCCTTCGGAGGCCAGGGCCTGCGCCGTGTAGAGGGTGAGAGCGTTCAGGGCCGTCTTGGAGGAGCGATAGGCCGCGCCCGACCCGGCGGACACGGCGAACGGGTGCTCCGGGTCCGCGCTCCAGGTCAGCGAGCCGGTGCCGCTGGAGACATTGACGATCCGGGGCGCGTCCGAGCGGCGCAGGGCCGGGAGGAATGCGTTGGTGACGGCGAGGACGCCGAAGACGTTGGTCTCATAGGTCCGGCGGAAGTCCTCGAGACCGGCCTCGGGGGCCGTGGAGCCGCCCGCCATGATCCCCGCGTTGTTGACCAGGATGTCCAGCCGTTCCAGCTGGGCCGCGGCCGTGGCGACGCTGTCCGCGTCGGTCACGTCGAGCACCATCAGCCGGGCGTCGCCGCCGATCTCCTCGACGGCCCGCCGCCCCCGCTCGGCGTCGCGCGAGCCCACGTACACGGTGAGTCCCTCGGCACCGAGCTGGCGTGCGATTTCCTTGCCGATGCCCTTGTTGGCACCGGTGACCAGTGCTGTGCGATCGTTCATGGCACCAAGGGTTCCCCGGCCACGTCCACCCTGCCAGGGACAACCTGTCCCAGGCAGTACCCGTCAGCCCAAGGAGGCAGCATGGCGAGGCATGAGCTGGCCCGCTTCCTGCGGGACCGCCGCGAGGGGCTGCGTCCCCAGGACATCGGCCTGCCCGCCGACCCCCACCGCCGTACGCCCGGGCTGCGGCGGGAGGAGGTGGCGGAGCTGGCCCATATGTCGGTCGACTACTACACCCGCCTCGAGCAGGCCCGTGGCCCCCGGCCCTCGCCGCGCATCCTGGACGGGCTGGCGGGGGCGCTGCGGCTCGCGCCCGCCGAGCGCAGCCATCTGTTCCGGCTCGCGGGGACGAGCGCGCCCCCGGGCGCGCGGGCGGTCCGGCGGGTCCGCCCGCATGTGGCCCAGATGCTCCGGCGGCTGCCCGACACCGCGGCGATCGTCACCGACGCCGCCTACGACGTGATCGCCTGGAACCCGCTGGCCCAGGCCCTGCTCGGCGACGACCTCGGCCGGGACGGAAACCTCGCCCGCCGCCGCTTCCTCGGCCGGGGCCACGCGTACGAGAGCTCCAGCGCCGAGGAGTTCGGGCACATCGTGGTCGCGCGGCTGCGCCGGGCCGCCGACCGCTACCCCCGGGACGCGGCGCTCACCGAGCTGCTGGGCGAACTGCGCACCGGCAGCGAGGAGTTCCGGCAGATCTGGGAGGAACGGCCGGTCCACGCCCCCGGACACCGGACCAAGACCGTCGACCACCCCACGGCCGGAACGCTCCGGCTCAACTGCGACGTCCTGCTCGTCCCCGAGGACGACCAGGAGGTGGTCCTGATCACGGCCGACCCCGGGTCCCCCTCCGCCCGTACGATCCGCGGGCTCGCGGTCGCGGTGGCGGACAGGACGAGCGCGATGGATGCGTCAGTTCCGTGAATTGCCGAACAACAGGCGGTACACGACCAGGAGGACGAAGGCGCCACCGATCGCCGCGCCCCAGGTGGCGGGGTCGAAGAACTCCTTCTGGACCGGGCGGTCGAAGAACTTCGCGGAGATCCAGCCGCCCACGAACGCCCCCGCGACGCCGATGGCCGTGGTGCCGACCAGCCCGCCCGGGTCGCGCCCGGGAAGGAGGATCTTGGCGATGACTCCGGCCAGCAGGCCGAGGATGATCCAGCTCACGATACCCACGTTGTTCGTCCCCTTCGTCGTGCTGTCGTGCTGTTGTGCTCTCGTGCCGGGGTGAGTGAGCCCGGTCGATGACGTGTTCAGTCGGTTGTGCGGGTGTACGGGCGTCAACGAAGACGCTGCCCGCTCGGCGGTGGTTGCGAGCGGCTTGATCTTCCTGATGCCCGGGGAGCGGTGCGCCATGCCTGGACCGGATGTGAGGGCCGTGAGGGGATTCGGTCAGCCATAGGACAGGTTGGAGCAGGGGTCGTCGTCGGCGGAGCGGGCGTCGTCGGCCACGTGGGAGGACGGCGTGGACGGCGCGGAGGGCGCGGCGGGCGTGGAGGCGTCGGGGGAGGGCGCGGTGAGGTACGTGCGTCCCAGGGTGAGGCTGATGCCCGGGGTGGTGGCGGGGCGCAGTCCGGCGCCGGGGAAGAGCCGGGCCACGGTCTGCGCCCGGTCCCGCTCACCGGGGCCGTAGCCGACCGCGGTGGTGGCGTGGTCCTGAGTGTCGGCGTTCGTGGCACCGGTCACGGTGAAGCCATGCGTCCTGAGCGTGTCCGCGGCGCGTGCGGCGAGGCCCGGGGCGGTGGTGCCGTTGTAGACGGTCACGCTGATGCCCGCGCCCGACACGGTGGACGTGGCACTCGGCGTGGCGGGGTCCCGGGGTTCGTCCTTCTTCCCGCCGGCCGACTTCCCGTCGATGGTGCGGTCGGCCCTGATGTCCGCCCAGAGCCCGTCGGCGTCGGGGTGGACGATGGCGACCCGTTCGCCCTGGTAGCGCCAGGGGATGGTGACGAACTTGGTGTTGTGCAGATCGATGTCCTTCATCGACATGGCGAAGGACATCAGCTTCTTCGCGGAGCCGAGCCCCGGGTCCACGGTCATGGACTTGGTGGCCGCGTCCGCCAGCGGATACAGCGTGGTCGGGTCGATTCCCCGGCTCTTCACCTTCTTGAGCAGGGCGGAGATGAACGCCTGCTGCCGCCGTATGCGCCCGATGTCGGAGCCGTCGCCGATCCCGTGGCGGATGCGCACGTAGTCCAGCGCCTTCTGCCCGGAGACCGTCTGGACCCCCTTGCTGAAGATGCGCTTGCCGCGGGTGGACCGGCTGGGGCTCAGATCGCGTTCGTAGACGTCCTGGGGCACGCACACCTGGACGCCGCCGACCGCGGAGGTCATCCGGGAGAAGCCCTCGAAGTCGATGACGACGGTGTGGTCCATGCGCAGCCCGGTCAGCTTCTCGACGGTGTTCTGGGTGCAGGCCGGATTGCCCTGGGCGGTCTCGCCCACGGAGAACGCCGAGTTGAACATGGCGTTCCGCTGCGTCCTGGTCCATGAGCCGTCCGGCAACCGGCACGGCGGGATGTCGACCAGGGTGTCGCGGGGTATCGACACCCCGACCGCGTGCTTGCCATCGGCGTAGACGTGCAGCAGCAAGGCGGTGTCCGAGCGACCCACGTCTCCGGTGCCGCCGCCCAGCTTGCTGTTGTCGCCCGACCGGGTGTCCGAGCCGATGACCAGCACGTTCTGACCGGCGGCGTTTCCCTCCGGCCGGTTGTCGGAGAGGCCGTCCGACCCGAAGGTGGTGATGTTCCCGTTCAGCTTGAAGTAGAGCCAGCCCACTCCGCCGCCCAGCAGCACGAGGAACGACACCACGATCACCAGGGCGATCCGCAGCGGGCGGCGCCCCTTGCGCTGCCGCCTCGCGTCCGTCCGTTCCGCGGTGCCGCTCCCCGTAGTCTCCCCGTCTCTGCCTGTCATGCGCGTCCTTCGTCCGGCGGCTGTTCGGAAGAGAAGACGATCGATGCTGGCCTGAGGTTCTATCGATACGCAAGGGCATGTTTTACAGCGTGTGGTACGACACGTCCCCGCGGTGCCGGAGGGGCGGGGCGGTCAGCGGGCCAGGGAGACGGCGAACGGCCGGAATCCATGGCGGCGCAGCACATGGGGAACCAGCAGTACGAGGGCTTCGGTGGCACGGGCGGTGGTGATGTCGCCGAGGTCCTCGGTCCACTCGGGCTTCCAGCCGAGGTCGGCGAGGAGGCCCGCGGTGATGGCCTTGGCGTCCGCGTCGTCGCCCGAGAGATAGACGGTGGGCGGCGTGGACAGCTCGGCGGGGGCGGTCATGACCGGGAAGAGCATGGTGTTGAGGGTCTTGACCACCCGGGTCGCGGGCAGGGCCCGCTGGAGCCGCTCGGCCAGGCTGCTGCCGGGGTAGCACAGGTCCGAGGGGAGCCCGTCGGGCGTGTGGCGGGCAGCGTTGGAGACATCGATGAGGATCTTGCCCGCCAGCTCGGTGCTGAGGGCGGAGAGGCGTTCCAGGGCGGTGTCGCCCGGGGTGGCGTTGATGACGATGTCGGTGGTGGCGGCGGTGGTGCGCTGGTCGGCGTGGCGCAGCTCCGGAACGGCGCCGGTCCCGTCGGCCGGGGTCTCCTGGGGCGGCTGCCGGTGGCCGAGGGTGATCTGGTGGCCGGCGGTGGCGAGTGTGCGGGCGAGGCCGCTGCCGACGCGTCCGGTGCCGAGGATGCCGATGCTGGTCATACGAGTGAACTCCTTGCCGGGGGCGGGTGGTCAGGCGATGGGCGACAGGACGGAGACGGCCTCGGCGTGGATGCCGGGGGCGGTGGCCAGGAAGTCACCGGCGGCCAGGTCCCAGGGATTGCCCCGGGTGTCGGTGACGGTGCCACCGGCCTCGGCGACCAGCAGCGCGCCGGCCACCAGACCCGAGCGCACATCGGAGAACTGCCAGAACGCGTCCATGCGCCCGGCGGCCACATGGATCAGCTGGAGGGTGGCGGGCACGGAGACCCGGACGACGAGGCCGTGGATCAGCATCCGGGTGACCGACGTGCCGATCCGGTGGAAGGTGTGCTCGTCCTCGCCCGGCCGGGCCTGGCCCGTGCCGACCAGGGCCGCGCCCAGGTCCGTCTTGGCCGACACCCGCAGGGGAGCTCCGTTCAGCCGGGCGCCGTGACCGGCCACCGCGGTGTACCAGTCGCCGGTCAGCGGAAGGTGGACGACGGTGAGCACCGGGTGGTTGTCGCGGACGAGGGTGGCGGTCACGGCCCAGTCGGACATGCCGTGCACATGGTTGATGTTGCCCTCGGCCGGGTCGACGATCCACCACTCGCCCGGCGGCAGCGCACCGCCCTCCAGCTCGTCCTCGGCCCAGCGCGCACCGGGCCTGGCGGCCATCAGCGGCTCCTTCAGGACGTCCAGCACCGCGTCGTCGTTGGCGTGGATCTCCGCGACGATCTCGTCCAGCGCCACCCCGCGGACGTGTCGGGTGTGGCGCTCCCGCAGCAGGTCCCCCGCGGTGCGGACGGCCTCGGTGACCCGGGTGAGCAAGGTGGCGTCGAGGCCGGTTTCGGAGGTGGTGGTGCCGGTGGACGTGGACATGAGTGCTCCCGCGAATGGTGAGAGAGAAGGGGAGGCTTGGCGCGCGCTTCGCCGTCTGTGTCTCGACCGTAGGCACCCCTCACCGATGACGGCAATTGCACATATGGCACGGCTGGGTTTACCCGCGTGCAATCGAGGACGGCGGGCCGACAAGCGAAACCGCCCGGGCCGAAGCGTTCGCTTCGGCCCGGGCGGTTCGCCGGGTGGCGGCGTGGTCAGCCGACGGCGGGGACGGGTTCGCGGGGCGATCCCGCCGGTTCCTCGGGAACGAGGTCGTCGGCGGCCGTGTCATCGGGGTTGAAGGGCAGGTCGCCCCGGAGCACCGCCCGGGTCCGCGCCTCGTCCAGCTGCCCCTCCCAGCGGGCCACGGCCAACGTGGCGACACCATTGCCCACCAGGCTGGTCAGGGCCCGCGCCTCGGACATGAACCGGTCGATGCCGAAGATCAGCGCGAGGGCCGCCACCGGGACATGGGGGACGGCGCTGAGCGTGGCGGCCAGGGCGACGAAGCCCGAACCGGTCACCCCCGCCGCGCCCTTGGAGGTGAGCAGCATGACGGCGAGCATGGTCAGCTGCTGGGTGAGGCTGAGGTCGACCCCCACGGCCTGGGCGAGGAACACCGAACCCATGGTGAGGTAGATGGCGGTTCCGTCGAGGTTGAAGGAGTACCCGGCGGGCAGCGTGATGCCCACGACCGGCTTCGAGGCGCCCGCGTGCTCCAGCTTGGCCATCATGCGCGGCAGCACCGGTTCGGTGGACGAGGTGCCGAGCACGATCAGCAGCTCCTCCTTGATGTAGCGGAGGAACGGCAGCAGGCGCAGTCCGCCCATGCGCATCACCCCGCCGAGGACCACCAGCACGAAGAAGAGCGCGGTCAGCCAGAACGAGCCGACCAGCAGCGCCAGATGGCGCAGGGTGCCCAGACCGTAGTTGCCGATGGTGAACGCCATCGAGCCGAAGGCGCCGATCGGGGCCAGCCGCATGATCCAGCGGATGAGCCGGAACAGCACCGTGGAGAGCTTCTCGACGCCCGCGGCGATGCTCGCCCCGGCCTCGCCACTGGCCTGCAGACCGAAGCCGAACAGGACCGCCACCAACAGCACCGGCAGGATCTCCTCGCCGGTCAGCGCGGAGACGAGGGTGTCCGGAATGGTGCTCAGGATGAAGTCCGCGAAGCTCTCATGGGCCTGGGTCGCCTCGGCCGGGAGGCTGTCGGTGCTGAGGGTGGAGACATCGACGTGCAGTCCGCTGCCGGGCCGTACGACGTTGACCACGACCAGCCCGATGACCAGGGCGATGGTGGTCAGGATCTCGAAGTAGACCAGGGCCTTGAGGCTCACCCGGCCGACCGCTCTGCGGTCGCTCATGGCGGCGATGCCGTGGACGACCGTACAGAAGATGATCGGCGCGATCATCATCCTCACCAGCGCGACGAAACCGTCTCCCAGCGGTTTCAGCTCCGCCCCGAAGGAGGGCCACAGCGAACCGACGACGACCCCGGCGAGGACCGCGAGCAGGCACTGGACATAGAGGCGGGACAGCAGCAGGCGGATGCGGCCGGGCCGGTCGGGGGCGGCGACGGTGCCCGGCGCTGCGGCGTTGCGGCTCATACGGGGCGTCCTTCCGGGACGGGAACGAGAAGTTCGGCTCGGGCGATGCGCCGGGCGGCGCGGTGCAGCAGCACCGTGGGGGACGCGCCGTCCGGTGTGGGGACGGCTCGGGCGGTGATGACGCCCGCGGGGGTGCCCAGCCGCAGCGTGCCGTCGGCGGTCTGCCGCGTGACGCGGTGGGCGAGGGTGCCGGGGGTCGCGGCGGCCGTCGCCAGGGCGACGGCGGAGGTGAGGCCGATCGCCGGATGCGGGGCGTGCATGGAGACCATGCGTACGGCCACGTCGTACTGGTCCTGAGTGACCGGGTGACCGTGGGTGGTGCGATATGTTACGGGGCCGCCGACGACGCCGACCTTCGGCACCGCGTGGCTGACCGGGGCGTCCTCGCGGACCAGCCCCATCGCGAGCGCCGCCTTGCGGCGCAGCACGGTGAGCGCGGGCACCACGGTGGCGAACGCGGCCAGGGATTCGGAACCGTCGAGGCCGAACGCCTTGGCGTCGAAGAGCGCGGCAGGCGCGCCCGCGTCCACGAGCGAGGCTTCGACGGGGCCGTCCGGCCCGGTCAGGGTGTCCAGGGGGCGGCCGGTGGGCAGGGCACGGCCGGTGGTCGAACCCGCCGGGTCCTGGAACCCCAGCAGGACCGGCACCCCGAGCGCGTCGGTGCCGGGCACCACGGCGGTGCCCTCGTCGGGCGCGGTCAGGCCGGGGGTGGGGATGGTGCCGGTGAGGCGGGCCCCGGTGTTCACATTGAGCATGCGGACGGTGGTGGTGTCCGAGGTGATCGGCACCAGACCGCGGTGGACGGCGTACAGCGCGACCGCGGTGGCGCAGTTGCCGCAGTTGCTGGTCCACTCCACCCGCTCGTCGCCGATGCCCACCTGCGCGAAGGCGTAGGAGACATCGACGCCCGCCACTTCCGACAGCTGGACGATCGCGGCCTTGGAGGTGGTGGACGAGGCGCCGCCGACGCCGTCGATCTGCCGGGGGTCGGCCGCGTTGAAGGCGGCGAGCAGCAGGGTGTCGGCATCCACTCCGGTGGCCACCACATCGTGGTGGTCGAAGATCCAGCACTTGCTGGTACCCCCGCGGATCATCTCGCCCTGCAGACGCAACACAACGGACTCCCCATGGCCGTGGAATCGACACCCCGCCGACGGCTCCTCCGTGGGCGGTGGCATCTACGGTGTGTTACCGCAGCGTGAAGTACAATCTCGGAAATCTGCATGGGTATTAAGCAGAACTGAAGGCTTGAGGTGATGTCGTGCTGGACGTCCGGCGCATTCTGCTCTTCGCCGAGGTGGCCCGGCGCGGCTCCGTGACGGCCACCGCCCGCGCCCTGAACTACACACCATCAGCGGTGTCGCAGCAGGTCAGCCGACTGGAGACGGAGGCCGGCCAGCCGCTGCTGGACCGCCACGCACGGGGTGTCACCCTCACCGACGCCGGGCGCGCCCTCGCCGACCGGGGGGAGCGGATCGCCCGTGAGCTGAAGGCCGCGGAGAGTGAGCTCGCCGACTTCGCGGGGCTCCGCGCGGGCACTCTGCGCATCGGCACCTTCCCCACCGTCGGCGCCTCGCTGCTGCCGCCCGCCGTCATCGCCTTCCGCGACACCCACCCGGACGTACGGCTGACCGTGCGCAGCGCCCGTATCGCGGGCCTGTGGTCGATGCTGGAGAGCCGGGAGATCGAGATGTCGCTGATGTGGGACTACGACTGGTGCCGCATCGACCGCGAGGACGTGGACATCACCCCGCTCCTCGACGATCCGCCCGCCCTCCTGGTCGGTGACCGCCACCCGCTGGCCACCCGTACCGACGCCACCCTCGCCGATCTCGCCGACGATTCGTGGATCACCCGTGCCGACCGCCATCCGGTGGCCGAGGCCCTGGTGCGCAGCTGCCGGGCGGTCGGCTTCGAACCGCAGATCGCCTATGAGGCACACGACTACCAGGAGGCGCAAGGCCTGGTGGCCGCCGGTCTGGGCGTGGCGCTGGCCCCGACCCTGGCCCTGGAGGGCATCCGCCCCGGCGTCAGCGTGCTGCCGCTGCGGCCGCCCGCGCCGGTGCGCCGGATCCTGCTCGTGCGCATGGCCGACCACGCCCTCACCCCCGCCGCCGGGGCGTTCCTCGGCTCGCTGCGGGAGAGCGCCGCGGCCCGGCGGACCGACGCGCTGGACGCGGGCGGACGGGCGGTGGTGCCGGATCCGCGCTCCGGCTCATGACGGGCTCTCACAGCGAGGAGATCACCCGCCTGCGGTCCTCCACGGCCCGGCGGGCGAGCCGGGAGGCGGGGGCGAGGCGGTCGTACTCATGGATGGCCCCGCTGTGCAGATGCAGTTCGGTGGGGATGTCGGCGTCGGCGAGCCGCTGGGCGTAGGTGACGGCCTCCGCACGGAAGATGTCGAGCTCTCCGACCTCGACATAGGCCGGTGCCAGGCCCTCGACGGTGGCGACGCGCGCGGGCGCCACCTGTGGCGGGACGTCGTCGGTGCCGAACGCCGCGCCCAGCAGGGCATGCCAGCCGGTCCAGTTGTCGTCCCAGGTCCAGGCCACATAGGGGGTCAGCCGGGGATCCGGGGTGAGAGTGCGGTCGTCCAGCATGGGATACAGCAGGGCCTGGCGGGCGAGCGGGACGCCCCGGTCACGGGCGAGGATCGCCACGCCCGCGGCGAGCCCGCCCCCGGCGCTGTCACCCATGACGGCGATGCGGCGGGGATCGACCCTCAGCTCGGGCGCCTGCTCGCCCAGCCAGATCAGCGCGGCGAACACATCCTCCACGGGGCCGGTGCCGGTGGCCGCGTCGGGGGCCAGACGGTAGTCCACGGACAGGAACGGCACCCCGGTGGCCTGGACGTACCCGGCGACCACGGAGTCATGGAGATCGACACTCCCGGCGATCATCCCGCCGCCATGGGCGTAGACGACCGCGGAGCCCGGCGCGGACTCGGCCTTCTCGTACCAGCGGACGAGGATCTCCGCCCCGTCCGCGGACCGCACCTTGTGCGAGGACGCCTTCACCAGCGGATAGCCGGACGGGTACGCCGGGAGCAGTGAGGCCATCCACCGCAGCGAGGCCGTGCCCCTGGCGCGCAGCGTCCGCCAGTCGTCGCGCTCGGGCGGGGGAGTGGGGTCGCTCTGTTCCGCGAGGGCCTGGAGAACCGCGGCGAGCTCAGGGTCGAGGGTGAAGGCCATGGTCGACTCCGTTCGAGGACGGCGGGGCCGCTGCCCCAACTGTCCTCATAGACTGCCGAGTTGCGCTCGAGGCCCGGTACAGAGGCTGGCGGCGGCCTGACGGCTGCTACGGGGTGTTTCCGGCGGATCTTGCCCCTCCCCGCCCCTCCCCGCGGCATCGGTATGCGGCTCCGATATGTGGCTCCCGCCGTGTGCGGCGCTCCGCCTCCGGACTCCGGGGTCCAGGGGCGGCGAAGCCCTTGGTATCGGGAAGGGGCGGGGAGGGGAGCAGCACACCGCAGGCGTCCGCCTCATCCGGGCCGCAGCGAGTCCCTCAGCTTCCTGGCCGCCTCGGTCTCGGCGATGTACTTGCCGGGCCCGGCCGCGCCGAGTTCCTCGTACAGCGCCACTGCCTGCTCGGCCGCGGCCAAGGCCTCCGCACGGCGCCCGTCCGCCGCACCCGAGGTCATTCTTCGGCCGCGCCGGGCTCCTATGATTTGTGTACCCGCTATATCACCCGATCGGGGTGCATCGTTCGCGGGTGCGGAGCCGAGGTTCAAGGGGGCCGGGGCTCAAGGGGGCCGGGGCTCAAGGGGCCTGGCCCCATGCACCGGTGCCCCGGCCGGAACGAGTCCGGCCGGGGCACCGCGCTGTCGCCTCACGGGGCTTGTGGATCAGTCCCGCTGAGCGTCCTTGGGAAGCTGGCGCCACTTCACCTCGGTGGTGGTGTCGTACGTCCAGTCGAGCATCTTCTTCGCGTCCGGGTAGCGGTCCGCGTCGTTGAGGATGACTCCCACGACCGTCTTGTCGCCGCGCTTGGCGGCGAACACCAGGCAGGGACCGGCGGGGGTGGTGGTCCCGGTCTTGACGCCGATCGCGCCCTGGTACGAACCCAGCAACGTGTTGGTGTTGTCCCAGGAGTAGTACCGGGTGTGGCCGTTGGCCGCCGGTGCCTCCTGCTTGGTGGACACCGACTTGACAACCGTGTCGAACGTCGCGTTCTCCATGGCGCGCCGGGTCAGCTGCGCCAGGTCATGGGGCGTCGAGTAGTTGTCGGCGTCGGCCGAGACACCGTCGAAGGAGTCGTACTTGGTGTTGGTCAGCCCCAAGTCCTGCGCCTTCGCGTTCATCTTGGAGATGAACGACTCGGTCCGCTCGGCGGTGGTGTCGCCGGTGCCGAACGTGTCGGCCAGCGCCATCGCCGCGTCGCAGCCCGACGGCAGCATCAATCCGTACAGCAGCTGGTTGACGGTGAGCTTGTCACCGGTCTGCAGGTCCGCCGTGCTGGCACCGGACTTGGTCACATAGTCGCGGTACTCCTGCTTGACGGTGACCTGCTTGTTGAGGTCCAGGCCTCGGGACTCGAGCACCACGAGGGCAGTCATGATCTTCGTGGTACTCGCCATCGGACGCTTGGTGTCGGCGTCCTTGGCCATCAGCTCCTTGTTGGAACCGGTGTCGAGCAGGTAGGCGCCCTTGGCGCTGACCTCCGGTGGCGGTTCGGCCGAAGCCTGGGCCATCGCCACCGGGACCGCGATCGCTACGGCCACCGTGGACGCGACCGCCGCGACTCTCCAGCGGCGGGTCACGGTTCCACGACGTTTATGCATTCGCCCTCCGTTTCGCTTGTTGAGGTGTGTTTCGGGCGACCGCATCGTCTCACCAGGCGAAAATCGGCCATGCTCCGGGGTGGCGGACACGCGGTGTCTTTGGGGAAACAACTAGTTTCCGGACCACCGCAGTTGACCCGGTGGCGGATTCGGGACCAGTCACGCGCGGCCCCGAGCGAGCGCCCGCTGAACCGCGATCTGCCACACTCATGGTGTGAACCGGACACTCGATCACGATGCGCTGCGCGGACGTGTCGCCGTGGTGGCCGGGGCGACCCGTGGCGCCGGGCGCGGTATCGCGGCCGCGCTGGGCGAGGCCGGGGCGACCGTCATCTGCACCGGACGCAGCAGTGTGTCGGGCCGGGGCGGGTCGGACTACGACCGGCCCGAGACGATCGAGGAGACGGCCGAGCTCGTCACACGGCTCGGTGGTACCGGTATCGCCGTACGGACCGACCACCTCGACCCCGGGCAGGTCGGGCGGCTGGCCGAGCGCATCCGCCACGATCACGGCGGCATCGATGTGCTCGTCAACGACATCTGGGGCGCCGAGCGGCTCAAGGGCGGGCCCGCCGACTGGAACACCCCGATCTGGGAGCACGGCCTCGAGGACGGACTGCGCATCCTCCGGCTCGGGCTGGACACCCACCTGATCACCTCGCACCACCTGCTGCCACTGCTGATCGGCGAGCCGGGCGGGCTGCTCGTGGAGATGACCGACGGCACCGCCGCGTACAACGCCGACCGGTACCGCATCTCGGTCTTCTACGACCTGGTGAAGACCGCGGTGAACCGGCTGGCCTTCTCCCAGGGCCATGAGCTGGCGCCGCACGGGGCGACGGCGGTCGCCGTCACACCGGGCTGGCTGCGCTCGGAGATGATGCTGGAGGCGTACGGGGTCGGCGAGGGCAACTGGCGTGACGCGTTGCTCCCGGACCGTGGCGAGGGCCGCCCGACCGCCCCCGAAGCCTTCGCGTCCTCCGAGTCGCCGCGCTACGTCGGCCGTGCCGTCGCGGCCCTGGCGGCGGACTCCGGCCGGGCGAGGTGGAACCAGCGGTCGGTGAGCTCCGCCGAGCTCGCCCGGGAGTACGGGTTCACCGACACCGACGGCTCGCAGCCCGACAGCTGGTCCGCGACCTGAAACGGTCGAGTACGGGGCGCGCCCGGCCGCTCAGCGGGGGTGGGCGATCGCGCAGCGTACGCAGGTGGTCGCCGAGGGGCGCGCCTCCAGGCGCTCCGCCGGGATCGGCTCGCCGCACACCTCGCACCGCCCGTAGTCGCCGCGGCCCAGCCGTTCCAGCGCCTCGTCCAGGGTGGTCAGCTGATCGCGGGCCTGGGCCAGCAAGGCGGCGACGTGGGCTCGCTCGAAGGCGGTGCTCGACCCCTCCGGGTCGTGCTCGTCGTCGACCGCCACCAGGGCGTTCGACGCGACGATCGCGTCGAATTCACGGTTCAGGGCGGCGATCCGCTTGCTGGTTTCGGCGTGCTCGGCCGCCAGCCGTTCGTGGATGGCTTCGCGCTCGGCCGGAGGGAAAGCGGCACCACCGGATGAATCGCTCATGCCCGGCACAACCCCGGCGGGCCCGGTCCGCATTCCGGTTGCCGCCCTTCCCCGGAGGTCTTGACGTCTCCCGGGCCCGATGCAATGGATGGGAGCGCTCCCAAATCGACCGTGCGTCCACCGTACGGACGCCATCACGCGCTCACTCCTTGGAGTCACGATGAGACGGAAGAGATCCTTAGCCGCCTTACTGGCCTTATTGGTCAGCCTCTTCGGGATCGCGGGTCTCGGCCGGACCGCCCACGCCGACCCGGCCCGCCAGCGGGCCCCCGTGGCCGCGGGCCTGCACATCGGCGACGGCCGCCTGCTGGAGGGCAACGGCAACGACTTCGTCATGCGCGGTGTCAACCACGCCCACACCTGGTATCCGGGCGAGACGCGGTCGCTGGCCGACATCAAGGCCCTGGGTGCCAACACCGTCCGGGTCGTCCTGTCCAACGGGCACCGCTGGACCAGGAACAGCCCCGAGGACGTGGCCGCCATCATCGCCCAGTGCAAGGCCAACCGGCTCATCTGCGTGCTGGAGGTGCACGACACCACCGGCTACGGCGAGGACGCCGCGGCCGCCACGCTCGATCAGGCGGCCGACTACTGGATCGGGCTCAAGAGCGTGCTCACCGGCCAGGAGGACTACGTCATCATCAACATCGGCAACGAACCGTGGGGCAACACCGACCCGGCCGGCTGGACCGCCCCCACCGTCGCCGCCGTCCAGAAGCTGCGCAACGCCGGGTTCCAGCACACCATCATGGTGGACGCCCCCAACTGGGGGCAGGACCTGCAGAACGTGATGCGCACCAACGCGCGGACCGTCTACGACGCCGACTCCACCGGCAACCTGATCTTCTCGATCCACATGTACAGCGTCTATGACACGGCGCAGGAGATCACCGACTATCTGAACGCCTTCGTGAGCGCCGGGCTGCCCATCCTCATCGGTGAGTTCGGCGGCCCCGCCGACCAGTGGGGCGATCCGGACGAGAACACCATGATGGCCACCGCCCAGCGGCTGAAGCTGGGCTATCTGGCCTGGTCCTGGAGCGGCAACACCGATCCCATCCTGGACCTGGCCACCGACTTCGACCCGGCCAGGCTCACCGACTGGGGCAAGCGCGTCTTCAGCGGCCCCGACGGCATCGCCGAGACCTCCCGAGAGGCCACCGTCTACGGCGGCGGCTCCGGCACCGGCTGCTCGGTCGACTACCGGGTGGCCGGCGAATGGGGCGGTGGCTTCCAGGGCGAGATCACCATCCGTAACACCGGCACCGCCGCCCGCACCGGCTGGACCCTGGGATTCAGCTTCGCCAACGGCCAGACCGTCACCAACATGTGGGGCGGCACGCCGCGGCAGAGTGGTGCCGCGGTGACCGTCACCCCCGCCTCGTACACCGCCACCATCCCCGCCCGCGGCTCGGTCACCCTCGGCTTCACGGCGGGCAAGGGCGCCACCAACGCCGCGCCGACCGCCTTCACCCTCGACGGCGGCGCCTGCGCCACTGGCCAGCGCCGGGAGCAGCACCGGGAATTCGGGGGCGATCGTGAAATGTTAAACTAACTAGCGCACCCCGTGCCCGGCGCCGGCCGGTTCCCCCCGTGCTGGCCGGCGCCGTTCCCGCCGGTGCGAGGGCTCAGTGCAGGGACTCCACCGCGTCCCGGCTGAACGGGGTGAGCTCGCTCACCCGGCCGTTCAGGACCTTGTCGGCCCACTCGGGGTCGGCGAGCAGTGCGCGGCCCACCGCGACGAGGTCGAATTCGTCCCGCTCCAGAGGTTCCAGGAGCCGGTCGATGGAGTCCACGGCCGCGCTGTCGCCGGAGAGGGAGCCGGGGTGGAAGACGCTGTCCAGGCCGACCGAGCCGACGGTGATGACCGGCTTGCCGGTGACCTTCTTCGCCCATCCGGCGATGTTCAGATCCGATCCCGTGTCGGGGAACTCCGGCTGCCAGTAGCGCCGCCCGGAGGCGTGGAACGCGTCGACCCCGGCCTCCGCCAGCGGCGTGAGCACGGTTTCCAGCTCCTTGGGGTTCTCGGCGAGCCGGGCACCGTAGTTGTCGGACTTCCACTGGGAGAACCGGAGGACGACGGGGAAGTCGGGCGCGACCCGCTCGCGGATGGCGGCCACGAGGTCGGCGGCGAACGTGGTCCGGGAGGCCGGATCGCCGCCGTAGGTGTCGGTCCGCCGGTTGGTGCGCTCCCAGAGGAACTGGTCGATGAGATAGCCGTGCGCGCCGTGCAGTTCCACGCCGTCGAAGCCGATCTCCTCGGCCGCCCGCGCGGCCTTCGCGAAGGCGCCGATGACGTCGTCGATGTCGGCGAGGGTCATCGTCTCGCCCGCTCCGGGCGTGCCGTCCAGCTCGATCCCGGACGGGCCCATGGACGGGGCGTCGGGGAACGGCGGCGCTCCCGCGGTGCGCCGTATGCCCACGTGCCAGAGCTGGGGCATGATCGCGCCACCGTGGGTGTGCACGGCGTCAACGACCTTCTGCCATCCGGCCAGCTGCTCCTCGCCGTGGAAGCGGGGGACGCCGTCGAGGTAGCCGGCGGACCGGTGGTCGACGGTGGTGCCCTCGGTGATGATCAGGCCGGTCCCCGCCGCCGCCCGTCGCGCGTAGTACGCGGCGACATCCTCACCGGGGGTGCCGTCGGGGGAGTGCCCACGGGTCATGGGCGCCATGGCGATACGGTTCGGCAGCTTGGCCGAACCCAGTGTGAACGGGCGGGACAGTGCCGTGGCCAGGCGGGTGTTCACGGTGTCGCTCTCCAGACGTGTCGTGCCGGGGAGGCTTCCCCCGGAGCCTCCGAAACTGTGAGTCTAAAAGATACAGTTTTCACGGGGTAAACTGCAACTATATCGATTGCTTTTTTGGCGAGGGCGGAACGGCACCGTCGAGTAGGCTGTGCCCCGATCCGCGGGCGGAGGTGGCGAAGGTGTTGGACATCCGGTTCTCGCGTGCGCTCCAGGTGATGCTGTTCCTCGCCGTGGCCGCCGAGAACGGGTCCGGGCCGCTGAGCTCCGCCGAGCTGGCCCACAAACTCAACGCCAACCCGAGCCTGGTCCGGAAACTCCTCGTCCCGCTGACGGACGAGGGGCTGGTCGTCTGCGTCAAGGGCCGTACCGGCGGGGCGCGGCTGGGGCGGCCGACCGACCGGATCACCCTGGCCGAGATCTACCGCTGTGCCGTCGGCGACAAGCCCCTGTTCGCCCCCTCGCCGGGCGGGGAGCCCGTGTGCCCGGTGACCGCGCACGCCGGTGAGTACTTCGCCACGCTCACCGCCGAGGCCGAGGAAGCGGTCCTCGAATCGCTGGGCGACCGCACCCTCGCGGACGGCGTGGGTGAACTGCGCCGCCTCTCCACGGGCCACGCCCGGCAGGGCTGATCCGATCCGGACCGACGTGGCCGTGCCGGCTCCTCATCGGCTGCCGCTCCCGGGGACGGCACCCTACTGGGCCGGAAGGCCATCGCCCCCGTCCGGCTCGGACATGGCCGCGCGGCGCAGATGTTCGGCGAGCGCCGCGGCGGCGGTGGACGACGTCCGGGCCTTTGTGCCCCAGGCCAGCAGATGGTGGCGGCGTGCCCAGGGATCGCGGAGGTCGCATACGTCGAGCGGATGGTGGGGCGCGATGGCACGGCGCGGCACCACGGCGAGACCGACACCGGCGGCCGCGAGGGAGACCAGGGTGTTGAGGTGGGCGACGGTGGTGCGGTAGCGCACCGCCGGAGCGTGCGGACCGAGGTTCTTCTCGATCGAGCGTCGCAGTGAGGAACCGGCGTCGAGCCCCACGAGCGGATGCTCGGCCACCTCGCTGTAGGTCACCTCGGTACGCCCCGCGAGGATCCCGCCGCACTGCCCGATCACCACCAGCGAGTCGTCGCCGAGGGGCTCCGTGGTGAGACCGCAGTCGCGGGCCTCGCGGTCGAGGACCACGCCCAGGTCCGCCTCGCCGTCGGCGAGCATCCGCACGGTGCGCGGGGTGCGGCTCTCGGACACCTCGACGTCGACGTCCGGGTGCGCGCGGAGGAACGAGACCAGGGCCCGTGGCACCAGGCGGTGCATCGCGGAGCCGCCGCCCAGCAGGATCAGCGGGGCGGTCGGCGGCCGGGCGTAGCTCGCCACGGCGCTTTCCAGCCGCGCCGTCCGATCGAGCACGTCCCGTGCGTGGCGGGCCAGCGCCGTCCCCGCCGGGGTGGGGCGCACGCCCCGCCGGCCTCTGATCAGCAGGTCCACGCCCGCGTGGTGCTCGAGCGAGCGCACCCGCGCGCTGGCCGACGGGAGGCTCAGATGCATCCGGCCGGCGCCCGCCGTGATCGAGCCCTCCGCCACGATGTGAAGGAAGAGCCGCAGGTCGTCCAGGTCATACCGCACCCTGATGAGCCTAAGGCAGAGCCTTGGGCCGGCTACGCGGATCACGCATTGTGGCCCCACGGCCCATGGGGCGATGCTCGGCGGGTGTCCGAGACGGTGCTTGTTCTGCTGGCGGGTGTGGCCGCCGGGGCGTTGAACGCCATCGGGGGCGGGGGCACGTTCGTGGCGCTCCCCGCCCTGGTGGCGGCCGGTCTGTCCCCCGTGACGGCCAACGCGTCCTCGACCGTGGCCCTCGTCCCCGGGAGTGTGGCGAGCGCGTGGGTGTACCGGCGCGATCTGGCCCCGGTCGGGGACACGTCCACGTGGGCCCTGACGGCGGTCAGTGTGATCGGTGGCGGGCTCGGTGCCGGTCTGCTGCTGGTGCTGCCCGCGGTGTCGTTCGACGCCGCGGTGCCCTGGCTGCTCGCGTTCGCCACGGTGGTCCTCGCCTTCGGGCGCCGCGTCTCCCGCGCGGTGAGCGAGGCGAGGGGGCGTGCGGTCGGCATGAGCCCCCGGGCCGTCCTGGCCGGTCAGTTCCTCCTCGCCGTGTACGGCGGATACTTCGGCGGTGCCGTAGGCATCATGATGCTGGCCGTGTGGAGCATCGGCCTCGGCCTCGACACCTCGACCGGCAACCCGATGCGGGTCGCCCAGATCACGGCCATCTACCTCAGCGCGACCGGGCTGTTCCTCATCGCCTCGGACGCGCTGGGCGCACCGCGGCTGCTCGCCGCCATGCTGGCCGGGGCGGTGGCCGGTGGTGTGGCCGGGGCGTGGATCGCCCGCCGTCTGCCCGCGTGGCTGCTGCGGGGTGTCATCCTGACCACCGCCGTGACCATGACCGTCCTGTATTTCCTGCGCGGCTGAGGACGCGGCCCGTTACGACAGCGTGTCCGCCGCCCGTTACGACATCGTGTCGGCCACCACGGACGCCGCGTCCGCGATCAGCTTGTTGTCGAACGGGGTGTCCTTGTCACCGCGGTACGACATGATCGCCATGACCAGGGGAGCGGCGTCGGGCCGCCACACCACGGCGATGTCGTTGCGGGCGCCGTAGTAGCTGCCGCTGCCGGTCTTGTCGCCGACCTGCCAGCCCTTGGGCATTCCGGCCCTGATGAGCTCGTCCCCCGTGGTGTTGGTCCGCAGCCACTTCGTGAGCTGGGCGCGCTCTCCCTTGTCGAGGACATCGCCGAGGACGAACGCGCGCAGGTCCTTGGCCATCGCCCGCGGGGTGGTGGTGTCATGTGTCTCGCCCGGCACCCATCGGCTCAACTCCGGCTCGATGCGCTCCATTTGGATGACGTCGTCGCCCAGCTTCTCGAGGGTGGCGTCGAGGCCCTTGACCCCGCCGAGCTGGTCGAAGAGCAGATTGGCCGCGGTGTTGTCGCTGTAGCGGACGGCGGCGTCGCACAGCGCGCCCAGGCTCATCCCGGTGTCCACGTGCTTCTCGGTCACGGGGGAGTTGTCGACCAGATCGTCCTTGGAGTACCGGATCACCCGGTCCAGCCCGCTCAGCTTGTACTTCCGCAGTACGGCACCGGCGGCCAGCGCCTTGAACGTGGAGGCGAAGGCGAACCGTTCGCCGTCGCGGTACGCCACCTCGTGTCCGGTGCCGGTGTCGATCGCGTAGACCCCCAGGTGCGCGTCGTAGGAGCGCTCCAGCTTCTTGAACTCGCCGGTGACCGCCTTCGCGTCCGCGCCCGTACTCGCCGTACCGGCCCTCTCGGCGGAGGTGGACGAGGAGCTCGACGGCCCCGACGCGTCCGGGGAATCCCCTTCGCTGCAGGCCGTCAGCGGGACGAGCAGCGCGAGCGTGGCGAGCGCGCTGACAGCGGTGTGCCGGGTACGGGTGAATCGCATGGTCCGAACCTCCGGTTGGGTTCCCGTCACGCGGGGCGCACACGGGATGGGATGACCGGGCCCCGCTTCCGGGGCGTGGTCATGGCGTGGGGATCACCCTCGCCGTCGGGTGGCTATGCGGTCCAATACGCTCATGCGCTTCTCCATGCTGATCTGGCATAGAGTGCGGGGGTGGATCTGGTGGGAGTGTGCCGGGCGTTCGTCAGCGTGAGCGAGCGGGGGAGTTTCACCGTCGGGGCGGCCGCCGCCCGGATGTCGCAGTCGGTGGCCAGCCGTCGCGTGGCCGCGCTGGAGGAGCGCTTCGGGGAGCAGCTCTTCGAGCGCACCTCGCGGCGGGCCGTCCTCACCCCGTTCGGGCGGGAGATGCTGCCGGTGGCCAGACAGCTCGTACAGGCGGCCGATGTGCTGCTGCACGAGGCGGAGGCGGCCAAGCGCAAGCCGTGGCGGCTCGCGGTGCCCGGTATCTGCTCCACGGCCGGTCTCGCCCACCTCGTCGCCCAGGCGCGGGGGCACGGGGTCACCCTGGATCTCCGCGTGGCGACGCCCGCGCGGCGCCTGGAGCTCATCCACGCACAGCAGGTGCGGGCCGCCCTGCTCGCGGTGCCCGCGGACGAGGCCACGTGGTCGGTGCCGCTCGGACTGGCCGGAGTGCGGGATCCCGGTGTGCGGCGGGTCTATCTCGAGACGTTGCGGGTCGGCCGGTCCGCTCGGGGCCCGGCCCGCCGGATATGGATCCAGCCGGAGGACGATGTGCCGCACATCCGCGACCCGCTCACCCGGCTGCGCGACGCGGTCGGTCTGCGGCCCGCGCAACTCGTGGCCGCCACCGATCTGACGACCGCCGCCGCCGAAGTCCTCTGCACCCGCGACCTGTTGCTGTGCTCTCCCGCGCAGGCCGAGGAACTCGCCCTGGAGTGGCGGCCCATCGGTGAGATCGCGCTCAGCCGGGGATTCGCCCTCGCCGCCGCCGCGGACGGCAACCCCCAGCACCTCGAAGGGCGTCTGGGCGGCGCCATCGCCCGCTGCCTCGGCGCGGGCACCGGGGAATGGCGTACACGGGCGGACACCGCGGAAGGAGCCGGAGCATGAGCACCGAGGCACTGCTGAGCGATCTGCGCGCGCAGTTGCGCGACGGCGGCCTGCACGGCTGTCTGCTCGTACGGGACCTCCACACGGGGGACGAGGTGGGGATCGACCCGGACACCCAGCTGCCCTCCGCCTCCCTGGTCAAGGTCCCGCTCGCGCTGGCCACCATGGAGCGCGTCCGGCGCGGCGAGCTCGACGGAGCCACGATGCTCGATGTGCCACCCGGGCGGATCACCACGCCCGGTCCCACCGGGCTGAGCCGGTTCCGCCACCCCGTCCGGATCGCGGTCGACGATCTGCTCTACCTGAGCACCTGTGTGAGCGACGGAACGGCGGCCGACGCGCTGTTCGGCCTCACCCCGCCCGCCCAGGTGGCCGAGATCCTCCATGAGCTCGGGCTGCGCGGCATCACCGTCCGGCACGGTATGCGCGAACTGAGCGAAACCCCCGTTGAGCGCTTCGACGCCGCACAGGTGCATCTCGCCCACGCCCTCGCCATCGACGCCGGCACCAGCGGCCGCGGCCACCGGGTGCCGCAACTCGACACCACCCGAGCCAACACCGGCAGCGCACGCGCCTGGGTGGAACTGCTCCAAGCACTGTGGACACCGTCGAAAATCCACCCCGAAGTGGCGCTGCGCGTACGCGACCTCATGGCCCACAACGTGCTGCGGCACCGGCTCGCCCCGGACTTCAGCTCCGACGCCACCACCTGGTCCTCCAAGACCGGCACCCTGCTCAACCTCCGCCATGAGATCGGGATCGTCGAGCACTCCGACGGCCAGGTGTTCGCCGTCGCCGCGCTCACCGAGTCGCTGGTGCCGGCCAATGTCCAGCCCGGCGCCGAGGCCCTGATGGCGCAGGTGGCCCGCACCCTGCGCGACCACCTCCGGCAGCTCTAGGGCCCTTCTGGCAGATCTCCGTGGAAGAAGGACCCTGGGCCATGGTCAGAGAGTGCGGCCGAAGAGGTCGAGCAGGGCCTCCCAGTGGCGTTCGGCGGCCTCGGTGTCGTAGGCGGAGGTGTCGGCCTGGGTGAAGCCGTGCTGGGCGCCCGTGTAGACCTCGGTGCGGTGGCGGACACCGGCCTCGTTGAGGGCCTTGTCCAGGCGCTCGATCTGCTCGGGGGGCAGGGAGCGATCCTGGTCCGCGTGTCCGAAGTACAGCTCGGCGGTGATCTGCCCGGCCACCGTGTGCGGGCTGTCCGGCTCCTCCGTGGCCAACTGGGCACCGTGGAAACCGGCTGCCGCGGCGACGCGATCGGGGTGCGCTCCGGCGGTCCGCAGGACCAGCCCGGCGCCCAAGCAGTAGCCGGTGAGGCCCACGGGCCCGTCGGCGGCCCGCGGGCAGGACGCCAGCCAGTCGAGATAGGCACCGGCGTCGCTCATGGCACGCTCGGGAGTGAGCTCCCGCGCGATCGGGGCGATGTGCTCGAAGATCGCCGGACGCGCCGCCGGGTCGAGGAAGTCGGGCAGCTCCACCACCGGAGCGCGCCCGTGGCGGTAGAACACGTTGGGCACCAGCACGGTGTAACCGGCCGCGGCCAGACGGTCGGCCATCCCGCGCAGATGGGGCCGGAGGCCGAACGCGTCCATGTAGAACAGAACGGCCGGGTGGCTGCCGGTGTCGTCGGGGTGGGCCAGATAGGCATCGGCGATGCCGTCCTGGGTGGGGATGTCCACGGCTGATCCGCGCACTGCGGCCATGTGGGGGTTCCTTTCCTCGATGCGTACCGGACGGCGCGCGAGCACCGCCGAGCAAGATCTCCAGCCTCTCCGGCGGATTGTGCCACTCGCCGTCGGCGCGTCGGACGCCACGTTCGCCGATGGCCGATTCGCTCCCTCCCTGGAGGCGCCACTCGGGCAGAGCGGGTCCTAGGGGGGTCCGGCGGACCACGCGGCGGAGCCGCATGGTGATGCTTTCCCCTCCCCGCCCCTCCCCGCTACCGGGGGCTTCGCCCCCGGACCCCGGGGTCTGGGGCGGAGCCCCAGTTGAGGGAAGGGGCGGGGAACAGCCCGCCGCAGGCGTCAAGATCCGCCGGTCGGCCCCTAGACGTAACCCTCGGGCAGGGCGGCCCCACCGGCGCGGACGTGTCCGATCGCCGCGGCGATCGAATAGCAGTCGAAGAGCGCCGAATGCTCCTTGCCGGCCGCGGGTTTGGGCAGGCCGAGCGCTTCCCACAGCCGACCGGAATTGGCCGGGGCAGTCACCGGCGCGATGGTGTTCAGCCATGGCCGGATGTTCAGGAAGGGGGTGGTGAGAAAGCCGTTCTTGACCTGCTCGCCGCGGGCCCGGGCCCATCCCACGTTCTCCCCGAGGACGACCATGTCATTGCCGTAGGAGAGGACGGACTGCCCCCGGCAGAAGGCCAGGAAGTCGCCGATCGCCTCGGCGGGTGCGACTCCCTCGCGGTCCAGGGTCTGCTGGTCGATACCGGTGAGGCCGGTGAAGAACGGGGACAGCCGGGGATTGACCACCGGTCTGACCAGCGCCTCGTATTCCTCGACGACGGAGTAGGCGTCAGCGGAGGAGTCGGTGCTGATGCGCAGCGCGCCGATCTGAACGATTTCGCGAAGCTGGCCCGGTTCCGACCAGTCCTGCTCGAGCGCTCCCGACCAGGTGGTGAACTCAAGGTCGAACACGACAAACGTCGACAAACGGTCTCTCCTCGATATGCGGTGCGGGCGAATGAACCGTACGAGTCGCCGCGCAGGAGGCTACTCCTCCGTGCTCGGCCATTGACGCCGACGGTCGCCAGTCCTACCGTCAGGTTCGATTTCACGGTCAACGTACGAAATATCGAACAAGTAATGGCATGGCCCTGACATCCACGAGGAAGGGCACCACCATGAAGGTTCCTTCGGGTCTCACGAGGGTGAGAAGAGCGCTGCTGTCGGTGGGTGCGACAGCGGCCCTCGTCCTCGGACTCCTGGCCGGCGGTACGGGCACCTCCCAGGCCGCGGCCTCCCTGCCGTGCGACATCTATGCCGCGGCCGGTACGCCCTGCGTGGCCGCGCACAGCACCACCCGGGCCCTCTACGCCTCCTTCAACGGCCCGCTCTACCAGCTGAAACGCGCCTCCGACAGCGCCGTGACCGACGTGGGAACGCTGACGGCGGGCGGCTACGCCGACGCCGCCCGGCAGGACTCCTTCTGCGCCGGAACCACATGCGTGATCAACGTCATCTACGACCAGTCACCGCGCCACAACCACATGCCCATCGAACCGGCCGGCACCGCGGGCCCCGCCAACTCCGGTGTGCCCGCCGACGCGTTACCCGTGACCGCGGGCGGCCACCAGGTCTACGGCGCGTCCTTCTCCGGGCGCATGGGCTACCGTCACACCGCGGCCTCCGGGGTCGCCGTCAACGGCCAGCCCGAGGGGATGTACATGGTCACCTCCGGCACCCATGTCAATGGCCTGTGCTGTTTCGACTACGGCAACGCCGAGGTGCGGATCGCCGACACCGGCAACGGCCACATGGACGCCATCAACTTCGGCACGGAGTGCTGGTTCCCGCCGTGCAGCGGATCCGGGCCCTGGGTGCAGGCGGACCTGGAGAACGGCCTGTTCCAGTCGGACAGCGGCTACAGCGAGAACCCCTCGAACACCGGCAACTCCGCGCCCTTCGTCACCGCCCTGCTGAAGAACAACGGACAGAACCACTTCGCCCTCAAGGACGGCAACGCCCAGTCCGGCAGGCTCACCACCCAGTACGCGGGTCCTGAGCCGTCCAGGCCGGGCTACTCGCCGATGCACCAGGAGGGCTCCATCGTCCTCGGCACCGGCGGCGACAACAGTAACGGGTCCATCGGCTCGTTCTTCGAGGGCGTGATGACCAGCGGTCTGCCGACCGACGCGGCCGACGACGCGGTGCAGGCCAACGTCGTGTCGGTGGGCTACGGCGCGCCCAGCCCCGTGGCGGGCGGCACCCTCGACGCGGGCTCGACGACGTCCCTGCGCGCCACCACCCCCGGCTACACCGACCGCTACGCCCGCCACCAGGCCAACAGCGCCGTCACCTCCGTGGTGTCCTCCGGGAGCTCCGCACTCGACAAGGGCGACGCGTCCTGGATCGTGCGCCGTGGCCTCGCCAACGCCTCCTGCGTGTCGTTCGAGTCGCGCAACTACCCCGGCGACTTCCTGCGCCACTACGACTACCAACTGCTCCGGCAGCCGATGGACGGCACCGCCGTCTTCCGGGCCGACGCCACCTTCTGCCCCCGGACCGGCAAGAACGGCCAGGGCACCTCGTTCGCGTCCTACAACTACCCCGACCGGTTCATCCGCCACTACGAGAACAAGGTCTACATCGCCTCCAACGGAGGGTCCAACCCCTTCGACAGCGCCACGTCATGGGCCGACGACGTGAGTTGGCGGGTCTCCACCCCCTGGACTCCGTAGGACGACCTGGCCCGCCGTAGGACGACCTGCCGCCGCGGGACGGCGTGGGGAGCCCTCAGTCGCGCAGGCTCATGCCGCCACAGACCGACCACACCTGGCCGTTGACCCACTCGGCGTCGTCCGAGAGGAGAAACGCCACGGTGCCCGCCACGTCCGCGGGCTCGCCCAGCCGCGGACTGCGGGCGATCTTCAGCGCCATGGCCTGCAGCCGCTGGTCGTCCCGCTGCTTCTGGGTGTCGCCCATGACCAGCCCGGGTGCCACGGCGTTGCAGCGGATGCCCTCCTTGCCCCAGCGGGAGGCGATATGGCGGGTCAGCGCGTTGATCCCGGCCTTGGAGGCGGCATACGCGGGACGCCGGGGCTCCCCTCCCCAGGCCGCGCCGGAGGAGGTGTTCACGATCACGCCGCCGCCCTGGGCCAGCAGCCGCGGGATGACCGCCCGGCAGGTGAGGGCGTAGCCCAGCAGATTCACCTCGTGGGTGCGCCGCCACACGGCCGGGTCCATCTCCAGCAGATCGGTGTCCCGGCCCAGGTGCTCGTCCGAGAGGTCGGCGCCGACGTTGTAGAGCCCGTCGACCCCGCCGAGTTCGGCGGCGGCCCGGTCGATCAGCGCGCCGATCGACTCCTCGTCGGCGAGGTCGAACCGGACGGCGACCGCGGTGCCGCCGGCCTCGGCGACGCGCTGGGCGGTGGCCTTCGCGCCCGCGAGGTCGATGTCGCCGACGACGACCGAGGCGCCTTCCCCGGCGAGCCGTTCGGCCGTGGCGGCACCGATACCGGTGGCGCCACCCGCGATGACGATCCTCTTGCCCTGAAGTCCCCTCATGCCTCTCTCCCACTGACAGAGGTCCGGAACCGACAAAAGCACGCGTCATCATTCCACGACGAAGCTCGATAGTCTCCAGCCCGGACGGCCGTATGCGGGGCGGCAGTTGGCCGCCCCGCGCCGTGCCTCAGGAGAACCGGTGCCTCAGGAGAACCGGTGTCTCAGGAGAACCGGTGTCTCAGGAGAATGTGCCGAGCTCGACCCGGTCGGGGTCGGGTCCACCGCGCGTCCCGGTGTCGAGCGCGTCGATGGCGGCCACTTCGTGGGGGGTCAGGGAGAAGTCGAAGATCCCGATGTTCTCCGCGATGCGGTGGGGTTTGACCGACTTCGGGATCGCGGACAGGTCGTGCTCGACCTGCCAGCGCAGGATGATCTGGGCCGGGCTCTTGCCGTACTTCTCGGCGAGGCCGGTGATGGTGGGCTCCTGGAGCGGATCCCTGACCTTGTCCGCGCCCTCGCCCCCGTAGCGGTTCACCCCGCCGATGGGCGACCAGGACTGGGTGAGGATGCCATGGCGGACGTCGAACGCGCGCAGCTCCGGCTGGCTGAAGTTCGGGTGCAGCTCGACCTGGTTCACGGCGGGCACGACCTCGGTGCGCGCCATGAGGGCGGTCAGGTGTTCGGGGGTGTGGTTGCATACGCCGATGGCCCGCACCCGGCCGTCCGCCAGCAGCTTCTCGGCCGCCTTGTACGAGGCCACCGTGGTGTCGTACGCGGACGGGACCGGCCAGTGCAGCAGATACAGGTCGAGGTGGTCCAGGCCCAGCTTGGTGAGGCTGGTGTCGAAGGCCCGGAGGGTGGAGTCGTAGCCGTAGTCGGTCAGCCACAGCTTGGTGATGACGAAGATCTCCTCGCGGCCGATGCCCGATCGGGCGATGCCCTCACCGACCTCCTTCTCATTGCCGTAGGCGGCCGCGGTGTCGATCAGGCGGTAGCCGTTGTCGATGGCCGTCGTCACGGCGGGGACGGTCTCGTCGGGCGGGCTCTGGTAGACACCGAGGCCGAGGGCGGGCATCCGCACGCCGTTGTTCAGGGTCAGAAGCGGGGCTGGTCCATTCATACGGGATCCTTGGGTGAGTCGGAGACCGGCGGGTCCGGCGCCGGTGCCGTGGCCCCGGCACCGGGCAGAGCCCGCTCGTACTGCGACAGGGGTTCCCAAAGACGGGCCGCTCGCTCGCTCCGCACCCCGAACGTCACCACGTTGGCGTGCTCAGGGAGCCGTGCCCGGCCTCCGAGGCCGCCGCTCCACCCTCGTAGGGCGGGGGATCACGGTGACGAGCTGTGCTCGCCGGCCGTCATGTCCTGCGTGCCGATCACCGAGAGAAGCTCCAGCTGCGCGGCGCCCTCGGTGCCCGGCGGGGCGCTGAACCACAGCAGCCGCTGGTGGCCGTCCTCGCTGAACAGGGAGTGGCAGTCCAGCTCGATGACGCCCAGCGAGGGGTGGACGATGCGCTTGTGGTCGGTCCGCCGGAGGGCCACGTCATGGGTGTCCCAGAGGGCGGCGAACTCCTCGCTGCGGCGGCGGAGCGCGGCCACCATCCGCCGTACCTCGGAGTCGCCGCCGCGCCGGGCGGCGACGGCCTGGAGGTCGGCCACGAAGACCCGGGAGTGGTGGGAGTGGTCCTCGGGCGGGTAGACCCCACGGGCGTCCGGATCGGTGAACCAGCGGTAGACGAAGCTCGCCGCGGGGCCGCGCACCGCCGGGGGACGGCCGATCAGCGCCGCGGCCAGCTCGTTCTGCACCAGCGTCTGGTGCAGATCGGTGATGACCTGGGCGGGGGTGGTGGTGAGCCGGTCAAGCAGGCCGAGCAGGGCCGGCTGGACCTGCGCGGCCGGGCCGTGCGCCGCCGGGGGGACGGGCCGGCCGGTGAGGTGGAACAGATGGTCGCGCTCGTCGCCGTTCAGCCGCAGCGCGCGGGCGAGCGCGGTCAGCACCTGGGCGGAGGGCTGGACGCCGCGACCGCGCTCCAGCTCGGTGTAGTAGTCCGCGGACAACCCGGCCAGCTGGGCGACCTCCTCGCGCCGCAGGCCGGGCACCCGGCGCCGCGGACCGGCGGGCAGCCCGACGTCGGCCGGGCGGATGCGGTCGCGCCGGGACTTCAGGAACGCGGCGAATTCGGAGTGGTTCACGCCTCCCATGGTCGCTTGTACCGGTGAGCTGAGCCAGGGGCTGACAACCCCTGGGTGGAGAGAGCCGTGGCTGGCCCGGCGATCCCCGCCCAAGCTGGGAACACCGAAGGGGCACGGCGGCGAACGACGCCGGCGCCCCGGGGGCCACGGCCCTTACGCCGTGGCATCCACCCACCAGCACATGCCCCAGGAGTCTCCATGTCGCCCCAGGAAACCGCGCCCCAGCACCCCGCCGACCGGCCCCGCGTCGCCATCGTCACCGGAGGCTCCCGCGGCATCGGCCACGAGGCGGTGAAGCGGCTGGCCGCCGACGGATACGCCGTCGTGATCGGCTACGCGGGCCACCGCGAACCGGCCGAGGCAGCCGCCGAGGACATCACCGCCGCCGGTGGCCGGGCCGTCGCCGTCCAGGCCGACGTCGCCGACGAACAGCAGGTGGCCGCGCTCTTCGACACCGCGGAGTCCGAGTTCGGCGGTGTCGACGTCGTCGTCCACGCGGCCGGCCGGATGTATCTGGCGCCCATCGCCGAGCTGGACCTCGCCGAGCTGGACACGCTGCACCGCACCAACATCCGCGGCACCTTCGTCGTCGCCCAGCAGGCCGCCCGCAGGATCCGCGGCGGCGGGGCGCTCATCACCTTCTCCACGTCCATCGTGGGCCTGGCCCTCCCCGCCTACGGCGCCTACAGCGCCAGCAAGGGAGCGGTCGAGGCGCTCACCCTGATCCTGGCGCGCGAGCTGCGCGGGCGGGACGTCACCGTCAACACCGTGGCCCCCGGCCCCACCGCCACCGACCTGTTCCTCGACGGCAAGGACGAGGAGACCATCGCCCGGATGGCGGCCCAGCCCCCGCTGGAGCGCCTGGGCACCCCCGCCGACATCGCCGAGGTCGTGGCCTTCCTCGCCTCCCCGGCCGGGCACTGGGTCAACGGTCAGCGGGTCCGCGCCAACGGCGGCATCGTCTGACCACCGCCGCACAACCCGCTTCCCCCCCATCTCTCGCCCGTAAGGACCCCATGCCCTCCGACACACCCACGACCATCCTGGTCACCGGGGCCTCCAGTGGCTTCGGGGCGCTGACCGCACGCGCCCTGGCCCGCGCCGGCCACACGGTCTACGCCGGGATCCGGCAGCCGGAGACCCGCAACGCCTCCGCGGTGGCCGAGCTGAACCGCTACGCCACCGACCACGACGTCGACCTGCGAGCCGTGGAGCTCGACGTCACCTCACAGGACTCCGCCGACGCCGCCATCGCCCGCATCCTGGCCGACCGGAACCGGCTGGACGTGATCGTCCACAACGCCGGACACATGGCCACCGGCCCGGCGGAGGCCTTCACCCCCGAGCAGCTGGCCCATCTGTACGACGTCAACGTCCTGGGCACCCAGCGCGTCAACCGTGCCGCGCTGCCGCATCTGCGGGCCCGGGGCGAGGGGCTGCTGGTGTGGATCGGCAGCTCCAGCACCCGCGGCGGCTGCCCGCCCTTCATCGGGCCCTACTTCGCCGCGAAGGCCGCCATGGACGCCCTGGCCGTCAGCTACGCCGCCGAGGTGGTCCGCTTCGGCATCGACACCGCGATCGTCGTCCCCGGCGCCTTCACCTCGGGCACCAACCACTTCCGCCACGCGGGCGCGCCCGCCGACCCCGACCGCGCCGCCGCCTACGACGAGCGCTATGGCACCCTGCTGGCCGAACTCGACCAGCGGCTGGCCGCGCTGATTCCGCCGGACGCGGACGCCGCGCACGTCGCGGACGCCGTCGTACGCCTGGTGGCCCGGCCGGCCGGCGCCCGCCCGCTGCGCACCCACATAGACCCCAGCCGCGACGGCAGCGAAGTCGTCTCCGCGGTCGCCGACCGCGTCCGCGCCGAGTTCTTCCGCCGGGCCGGGCTGGACGATCTGCTCACCACGGGCAGCTCACTGTAACCACACCCGAATCGCACCCTCGAACACACCGAAATCCCACCTACGAAAGAGAACGGCCATGCCCTTCGCGAACTTCAAGGTCCCTGCCGGATCCCTCGACGAGAAGCAGAAGGAGGAGATCGTCACCCGTGCCACCGAGCTGTACGTCGAGATCTACGGTGAGCGCGCCCGCGCCACCACCCTGGTCCTGGTCGAGGAGGTCACCGACGGCGGCTGGGGCATAGGCGGCAATGTCCTGACCCTTGCCATGCTCCAGCAGCCACCCGGCAACTGACACCACCGGACCCCAGCGCCCCGGCGTCCCCATCTCCCCCGGGGACGCCGGGGCGCTCCCCCGGGAGGAGGATCTCTCCCTCCCCCGGGGGGGATGCCGGGCTACTCGGGCCGGACCTCCTGGAGACCGGCGCCGACCCGCGCGGCCTCGGCGTCGCGCCGGGCGACGAGCGAGGCATGGGTCGGGGCGCCGGGCACGGTGGCGGGGCGGTCCTCGGCGAACTCGGCGCGCAGCACCCGCACCACCTCGCCGAGGTGGTCCAGCTGTTCCAGGACGGTCTTCAGCGGCAGCCCGGCGTGGTCCATGAGGAACAGCTGGCGCTGGTAGTCGCCGAAGGAGTCACGGAAGGCCAGGGTCTTCTCGATGGCCTCCTGCGGGCTGCCCACGGTCAGCGGGGTGTCGCGGGTGAACTCCTCCAGGGACGGGCCGTGGCCGTAGACCGGCGCGTTGTCGAAGTACGGGCGGAACTCACGCACGGCGTCCTGGGAGTTGGGCCGGATGAACACCTGGCCGCCGAGCCCGACGATCGCCTGCTCGGGCGTGCCGTGGCCGTAGTGGGCGTAGCGGCGCCGGTAGAGGTCGATCAGCTGCTGGAAGTGCTCCTTGGGCCAGAAGATGTTGTTGGCGAAGAAGCCGTCGCCGTAGTAGGCGGCCTGCTCGGCGATCTCCGGCGAGCGGATCGAGCCGTGCCAGACGAACGGCGGCACCCCGTCCAGGGGTCGCGGGGTTGCGGTGAAACCCCGCAGCGGGGTGCGGAACCGCCCCTCCCAGTCCACCACGTCCTCGCGCCACAGCCGGTGCAGCAGGGCGTAGTTCTCGATGGCGAGCGGAATGCCCTGGCGGATGTCCTGCCCGAACCACGGATAGACCGGACCGGTGTTTCCGCGCCCCATCATCAGATCGACCCGGCCGTCCGCCAGGTGCTGGAGCATGGCGAAGTCCTCGGCGATCTTCACCGGGTCGTTGGTGGTGATCAGCGTGGTGGAGGTCGAGAGGATCAGCCGCTCGGTGCGCGCCGCGACGTACCCGAGCATGGTGGTGGGGGAGGACGGCACGAACGGCGGGTTGTGGTGCTCGCCGGTCGCGAAGACGTCGAGGCCCACCTCCTCCGCCTTCAGCGCGATCCTGACCATGGCCTTGATCCGCTCGTGCTCGCTCGGCGCCGTGCCCCTGGTCGGGTCCTCCGTCACATCCCCGACCGTGAAGATCCCGAACTGCACCGGACTCACCCTCCTCCGAAGTAGTTGATTGTTGAACTATGTCAACGGAGGGGCTCCCTTGTCTATTCCGGCGCTTCGGGCGCTAGCCCGCCGTGACCGGGGCCGGGCTGAACGTGACGGGCAGCGAGTCCAGGCAGCGGTACCAGAACGAGTCCACCCATCTCAGCTCGTCGGGCGCGACCGCCAGCGTCAGGTCCGGAACCCGGTCCAGCAGCACCTCGATCGCCGTCTCCGCGATGATCCTGGCCGTCTCGGGACCGCCCGCCGGGCAGCCGTAGTCGCCGCCGCTGAACGCGACATGGGAGTGGTTCCCGGCGTGGCCGACGGGGGTGTCGGGCCACAGCAGCGGATCGGCGTTGGCGGCGGCCAGGCCGAGGACGACGAGGTCGCCGGCGTGGATGCGCCGGCCGCCGAGGTCGGTGTCGCGGGTGGCGTACCGCCCGATGAGGTTCTGCAGCGGGGAGTCCGCCCACAGCACCTCGTTCATGGCCTCGCCGATGCTGCGGCGGTTGCCCGAGAGGGTCATGGCGAAGCGCTCGTCGGTGAGCATCAGCCGCAGCGTGTTGCCGATCCAGTACGAGGTCAGCGGCAGTGCCGCCGCCATCAGCACCATGACGTCAGCGGTGTGCTGCTCCTCGGTGAGGTCCGGGGTGTTCAGGATGAACTGCGAGGTGAGGTCGGGGCCCGGTTCCTCGCGCTTGGCCCGCACCAGCTCCGTCACGTACCCGGCGACCCGCCGCTGACCGGCGATGGCCTCCTCGTTGGAGAGGAACGACACGGTCAGCCCCGCCGCCAGGGCCTCCAGCCCGGCCTCGTCCTGGGACAGGCCGAACAGCTCGGCCGTGGCGAGGGTGGGCACCGAGTAGATGTAGTCGTACACCAGATCCGCCCTGCCGCTCGCGACGAACTTGTCGATCAGCTGATCGGCGAACCGCTCGCAGTGGCCGCGCAGCACGAAGGGGTCGATCGTGGCGAGGGCCTCGGTTGCCGCCGTCGCGCGCCGCTGGTGCTCCTCGCCCTCGGTGAAGGTCATCATCGGGCTGTAGGCCACCCACGGCATCAGCGGCCAGTCCGGCGGCACGTTGTCCCAGCCGTTCCAGCGGCGCGGGTCCCGGCCGAACGTCTCGGTGTCGGACAGCACCTGACGGGTCTCGCGGTAGCCGAGTACGAACCAGGCGTCGATGTCGCCTTCGAGGAGGACCGGGGCGACCGGTCCGCTGTCCTGACGTATCCGCTGGTACGTCTCGTCCGGGCGGCGCCGGAAGTCCGGCCCGTACAGCCGCGCGGCGTGGGCGGGGCAGCCCGGGGGCGGCGCGTCAGGCGTGTCCGGCGCGTCAGGCAGGTCCGGCGCGTGCTGCGGGGCCGGTGTGTCCTGGCTGTCCTGGTCGTCCTGGAGGTTCGTCACCAATGGTCTTCCTCGGAGCGGCGGGCCTACGGGGTTGCCGGGAGGCTAACAGCATCCGCTGCGGCAGGCGGGCCCATCGCGCAGCGCGGGGCTGCCGTGAATGCGTGAATACTTCCGTGAATTCGCCGAGAGAAATGCGATTGCGGGTTCCGGACACTGTCGGGGATCGGGTGGCCGTCGCCGTGCGGGAGAGGGCGGTCGTTGACGCGCGTTGACGCGTCGGAATTCCTCGTTCAATGCCGCGCGCGACCCGTTCCGCTTTTGCCGAAAAGGGCAGTCCAGCAGTCGCGAGGCGATTTTCCGTACCGGGCCGGGGGCGGCATGCCTGGCCGGATACCGTTCTGACCACCTGCGGGATCTTGGCGTGCGCACTTCATCACGCGATACGGTGCGCCCGGGATTTCACCGGGGGCATCCGCTCCCTGTCCCGATCAGAAATTGGGGGGACTGGTGCAGATACGCAAGGTCGTTTTAGCGGCGAGCGGAGCGGTTTTCGCGTTCGCCCTGACGATTCCGGCGGCCGCGTCCGCCGATTCGCACAGCACCGTCACACGCGGTGCGGACACAGCGGTGTCCACGCACAAGAGTGCCGCGTCCCGCTCATCCACGGAGTCCGCCGAGAAATACTGGACCCCGCAGCGTATGCGCAGAGCCGTCGAGGCCGACACGCCCTCCGACGCCAAGGCGTCGCGGAAGGCGGCCGCCGACGCGGCGGCCGAACCCGCTCAGCTCGCGAATCCGCGGAAGGCCACCGCGAAGAAGGCCCGCGGGGTGCGGATCGCCACCTCGATCGTGCAGGGCAAGGTCTTCTTCCACAACCCGACCAACGGCGGCGACTACGCCTGCTCCGCCGCGGCGGTCAACAATCCCACGAAGAACATGGTGTTCACCGCGGGGCACTGCGTCCACGGTGGCGCGGGTGGCACCTGGGCCACCAACTGGGTGTTCGTGCCCGCGTACTACAACGGCTCGCGGCCGTACGGAACCTGGTCCGCCAAAACGCTGACCACGTTCAACGGCTGGATCAACAACAGCGACCTGAACTACGACATCGGCGTGGTCAACGTGTGGGACAACGGCGCCGGCAAACTGGTCGACACCGTCGGCGGCATGGGGCTCGGCTACAACTACGGGTACTCCAACACCGTGACCGTCTGGGGCTATCCGGCCGCCTTCGGCTACGACGGCGAGGTGCCCTACGTGTGCCAGAACATCCCCACGTGGCAGGACGGCTCCCGGGTGCAGAACGGGTGCACCATGGTCGAGGGCGCGAGCGGTGGCCCCTGGCTCCGGGACTACAACGAGACCACGGGCCTGGGGACCGAGATCGGCGTCACCAGCACCCGGACCGATCCGCCCGCCTATATCGACAGCCCCTACTTCGACAACAAGATTCAGACGATCTACGACAACACCGCCAACGGCTGAGCACCACACACACGGCGGTCGGCCGGGGTCCCCGCGCTCAGGGGCCCCGGCCTCCGGCATCCGCAGCGCCCCGTCCTCGGGAGAAGGCGCCCCACCACCGGGAGAGAGAACGCCATGCGCCCGCTCACCGCAGTCCTCATCACCGCGGCGGTCGTGGGAACCGGCATCGTCGCCGTCCTGGCCGTCACCGCCCGGGGCGACGACTCCGGCGGTCCCCCCGCCCCGGACACCCCACGGACCCATCGCGCGGATCCGCCGGACCCCTCGTACTGGACACCGGAGCGGCTGCGCGACGCACGGCCCGCGCCCATGCCCACCGACCCGGGCCAGGGCCGGGGCGCGGGACCGGACGTGGGGCCGGACGCGGGGCCGGGTGAGGGCCCGGGCGCGGGAGGCGGGCGGCAATCGCCGCCGTAGGTGCGTAGGGTGGCGCGGGTGCGAATAGCTGTGTCCTCCGGCCGGCGCGCCGGTTATCGACGTTGGCCGGGGCGGATCGTGATCGCCGCGCTGGCGCTGTGGTTCCTCTTCTCCGTCTACCAGGACGTGCGGGAACGGCTCGTCCTCGACCCGGACCTCGACACGGAGGCGTTCGCCGGGGACTGGGTGCCGATCGGTTCCGGAGCCCTGGCCGGGGCGATGGCCGTGCTGGCCGTCGTACGCGATGTCCGATGGGTCCCGCGGGCCGCGCTGGTGGCCTGTGCCGGAACCTTCGCGGCCACGGTGGCCTACCACCTGATGCCGGTGAACATGGTGACCAGCGAGTCCAGCGGCACCGAACTCATGGGCCTGCTGTTCCTCCTCGCCGTGGCGGTGCGCCGCTGCACCCCCTGGTGGGCCCTGCTGTCCGTGGCGGCGATGAGCGTCAGCGTGTTCTCCATCCCGCTCCTGCGGGACTCCGACCCCGGTGACTTCTCCGACAACACCGCGCTGTTGCTGGCGCTGGCCTTCGTCTGCGGGCTGGTGCTGCGGCTCTACGACGTCCAGCAGGAGCGCACCGGACAGCTGGTGCGGCAGGAGGAACGGCTCGCGCTGGCCCGGGACCTGCATGACACCGTGGCCCACCAGGTGACCGCGATCGTGGTGCAGTTGCAGGCCGTGCGCCATGTCACCGGGCGGGGCACCCCCGATCCGCAGGCGCTGAACGAGATGCTCGAGGCCGTCGAGAACGCCGGCGGCGAGGCGCTGACATCGATGCGGCGCCTGGTGGGTTCGATGCGCGGTGACGACACCCCGCGGCATCCGGAGAACCTGGGTGAGGTCCTGACCCGCATCGTGGACGAGGCACGGGGGACGGGGCTGCCGGTCCGGCTGGACCTCGGGCGGGATCTGCCGGAGGACGTACCGGCGGAGGTCACCGGAGGGCTGAGCCGCGTCCTTCAGGAGGCCCTGACCAACGCCCAACGCTATGCGCGCGGAGTGCGGTCGGTGGATGTCTCCGCCCGGGTGGCGGCACGCCATGCCGAACTGGTCGTGGAGGACGACGGACACGGCTCCCCGTCCGGACACCGCGGCAGCCTCGGCCGGCTCGGCGGCGGCTTCGGCATCATGGGCATGCGGGAGCGGATCGAGCTGCTCGGCGGCGCCTTCGAGGCGGGCCACCGCGCCGAAGGCGGATGGCGGGTCCGCGCCTCCGTACCGCTGCGCCCCGACGAGGCCGCGCGCACCCCGCGGACCCGCGGGCGGCACGCCGTACGAACCGGGTTGCGGCTACGGGAGGGCAGGACGGCATGACCATACGCATCCTGGTCGCGGACGATCAGCATCTGGTGCGGGCCGGGTTCCGCATGGTGCTGTCGGCCGAGTCCGACATGGAGGTGGTGGCCGAGGCCGCCGACGGGGCCTCGGCCCTGTCCCTGGCCCGCGAGACCCAGCCGGACGTGTGCCTCGTGGACATCCGGATGCCCCCGCCCGACGGTCTGGAGGTCACCCGCCGGCTGGCCGGCGGCGGTCGGCCCGGAGCCCCGAAGGTGGTCGTGGTCACCACCTTCGACCTCGATGAGTACGTGTACACGGCGCTGTCGAACGGAGCGTCGGGGTTCCTCCTGAAGGACGCCGGTCCGGCGCTGCTGACCGAGGCCGTACGGGCGGCCGTCCGCGGGGACGCGATGGTCGCCCCGCAGATCACCCTCCGGCTGCTCCAGCACTTCACCAAGAGCCGGCGGCGCGCCGCACATGAGCCGGCCGAGCCGCTGACCGACCGGGAGGAGGAGGTCATCCAGGGCATCGCCCGCGGACTGACCAACCCGGAGATCGCCGCCGAGCTGTACATCGCGCCCAGCACGGTCAAGACGCATCTGGGCTCGGCCCAGGCGAAGCTGGGCCTGCGCAACAGGGTCGAGATCGCGGCCTGGGCCTTCCGCACGGGGCGCGCGGAGTAGCGGTCCCGCGGCGATCTCCCCCGATCGGGGGATGCGACTCCGGATGGTCGGGGGATCCGCGCGGGGGTGGCCGGGCGGGAGGCTCATGGGCGTCGCCATCGGGCGGCGACGCCCTCCGCCACGAGGGCCATCCACCGAGCGCTCACCGAGGATCGGCATGCACGCACACCAGCCCCCTTCCGCCCCGGAGTCCTACGCGGCCCACGCGACCGATCTGACGAAGGTGTACGGCACGGGGGACACCCGTGTGGTGGCCCTCGACGCGGTCACGGTCGGCTTCGGCAAGGGACGGTTCACCGCGATCATGGGTCCGTCGGGATCGGGGAAGTCCACCCTGATGCACTGCGTGGCCGGGCTCGACTCGCCGTCCTTCGGCTCGGTCCGCATCGGTGACACGGAGATCGCCTCCCTGAACAACCGTCAGCTCACCCGGCTGCGCCGCGACCGCGTCGGCTTCGTCTTCCAGGCGTTCAACCTGCTGCCCACCCTGAGCGCCCTGGAGAACATCACCCTCCCCATGGACATCGCGGGCCGCAAACCGGAGCGGGCCTGGCTGGAGAGCATCATCCAGACCGTCGGCCTGGCCGACCGGCTCGGCCACCGGCCCGCCCAGCTCTCCGGTGGCCAGCAGCAGCGCGTCGCCGTCGCCCGCGCGCTGGCCGGGCGGCCCGACATCGTCTTCGCCGACGAGCCCACCGGCAACCTCGACTCCCGCAGCGGCGCCGAGATCCTCGAGTTCCTGCGCGGCTCAGCGAGCGCGCTGGGCCAGACCGTCGTGATGGTCACTCATGACCCCGTGGCCGCCTCCTACGCGGACCGCGTGGTGTTCCTCGCCGACGGCCGCATCGTCGACGAACTCCACGCGCCGACGGCCGAGGCCGTCCTGGCGCGCATGGGCCGCCTGACCCCGGCACACGCCTGACGCCCGCGTACGCCTGACGCCCGCGCCACGTACGCCCGACACGCGTACGCCCGACGCGCGCCACGTACGCCCGACGCCCGCCCCGCTCCCCGAGCACCTCACACCCGGCACCCTCCCGGAAGGCCGCCCCGTGTTCCGTACCGCCCTGCGCAACGTCCTCGCGCACAAAGCCCGCCTGCTGATGACCATGCTCGCCGTCCTGCTCGGCGTGGCGTTCGTCGTGGGCACCCTCGTCTTCACCGACACCGTCGGCAACGCCTACAAGGAGCGGTTCCTCACCACCCTGCGCGATGTCTCGGTCCAGGCCACACCGCCCTACGACGAGAAGGCCGGCGAGCGCGGAACGGTGGAGGAGGACACACTGCGGCGCCTCCAGCGGCTGCCCGGCGTGGCGTCCGTCACCGGTTCCGTCGAGGGGTTCGCCGCCGTGGCCGCGAAGGACGGCCACCCCCTCGGCGAGGACCATGTGACCGCGGGGGGCAACTACTTCCCCCAGGCCGACGGCGAGGACACCCGCCACCCGCTGACCGCCGGGCGCGCCCCCACCGGGCCCGGGGAGGTGCTGCTGGACACCGCCACCGCCGACCAGGGCGGCTACCGGGTCGGCGACACGGTCCGGCTGGCCGTCGACGGACCGGTGCTGCACAAGAAGCTCGTCGGCATCGTCCGCACCGACGACACCCACGGCTCCGGCGGCACCCTGGCACTCTTCGACGACGCCACCGCGCAGAAGCTGTTCCTGAAGTCCGGCCGGTACGACGGAATCACCCTCGAGGCCGACCGCGGCACCTCCGAGGCGAAGCTCGCGGCCGAGGCGCGCCATCTGCTGCCCGCGGACTCCGACATCAGCACCGGGGCGCAGCTGCGCGAGCGGCAGCGGTCCGAGGCCGCCGATGGGACGAAGGGGCTCAGCCAGGTGTTGCTCGTCTTCGCGGCCATCGCCCTGTTCGTCGGCATCTTCGTCATCGGCAACACCTTCACCATGCTCGTCACCCAGCGTTCGCGGGAGATGGCCCTGATGCGGGCCGTCGGCGCCGAGCGCCGCCAGGTGACCCGCTCCGTGCTCATCGAGGCCGGCCTGCTGGGGCTGTGCGCGGGCGCCGCGGGGTTCCTCCTCGGCATCGGCGTGGCCATGGGCATCCGGCAGCTGTTCGCGTCCACCGGGTCCGGCCTCCCGGACGGGCCGCTGGTCGTGTCGCCCAGCACCGTACTGATCTCGTTCCTGGTGGGCGTCGTCGTCACCATGCTCGCCGCCTATGTGCCCGCCCGCCGCGCCGCCGCCGTGCCTCCCGTGGCCGCCATGTCCGCGATGCACACGCCCCCGCCCGTCCGCGGCCTCCGCAGGCGCAACGCGATCGGCGTCGCCCTGATCGCGATCGGTGTGCTCGGCGTGGTGTACACGGCGTCCAGTGGCGAACAGGGCAGGACCATCGTGCTCCTCCCGGCCGCCCTGCTGCTCATCGGCATCATCGTGGTGACACCGGCGTTCTCCGGCCCGGCCGTCGACCTGGCCGGGCCCCTGCTGCGCCGCTTCGGCGTCCCGGGCACGCTGGCGCCGCGCAACGCCCGGCGCAACCCCCGGCGGACCGCCTCCACGGCCTCGGCGCTGATGATCGGGCTGTCCCTGGTCACCGGGCTCACGGTGGTCGCGGTGTCCGCCACGACATCGCTGCGGGAGCGGGCCGAGCACTCCGTCACGGCCGACTTCGAGATCTCGTCGAAGAACAGCGGCCACCTGCCCGTGTCGGTCCACGACACCCTGGCGAAGTCCTCGGCCGTGACCTCCTCCAGCCCGCGGCGCCAGGGCGCCGTGCGGATCGGCGGAGACGAGGTGACCCTGACCGGTGTGGACCCCCGGACCATCGGCGACCTCCTCGACCCGAGCTTCGTCTCGGGCTCGTTCGCGGCCCTGGGCTCGGGCGGAGGCAAGAGCCTGCTGATCGACACCTCCATCGCCGACAGCTACGGATGGACGACGGGACAGCGGGTTCCGGTGGTCTACGACGACGGCAGCCGGGGCTCACTGGAGATCGGCGGCGTCTACCACGACGACGAATACCTCCCGTCCACCATGATGCCGCTGGCCACGCTGCGGCCCCATCTGAAGGAGATCGAGGACGCCTCGGTCCTGGTGCGCACCAAGGCCGGTGACGGCGACGCGGCACGGCGTGCCCTCCAGCGCACCCTCGACCAGAACCCCGTCATCCAGGTGCGGAACACCGACGACCTGGCCGAGGCGGCCGGTGGCGAGGCCATCACACTGCTCCTCAACGTCCTCTACGGGCTGCTGGCCATGGCGGTGGTGATCGCGGTCCTGGGAGTCGTCAACACCCTCGCGATGTCCGTGTTCGAGCGCACCCGTGAGATCGGGATGCTGCGCGCGGTGGGGCTCCAGCCCGAGCAGACGAAGCGGATGATCCGTCTGGAGTCCGTGCTCATCTCGCTGTTCGGCGCCCTTCTGGGCATCGGCGCGGGCATCTTCCTCGGCTGGGCCGCGGGCAAGCTCGCCTCCGACAGCATCCAGGGGTACGAGATGGTCGTCCCCTGGGGCCGTATCGCCGTGGCGCTCGCGGGCGCCGCGCTGGTCGGAGTGGTCGCCGGACTCTGGCCCGCCCGCCGGGCGGCCCGGCTGAACATCCTCACGGCCCTCAGGGCGGACTGAGGCGCGTCGCGGCCCTTACGCGACGCGTCGCCGTGAGGCACGGCTCAGGGGCTGCCGTAGGCCGCCACCATGATGTCCCGCACCACCCTGCTCATCTCCTGGCCCTTGGCGTTGGTGGAGTTGACGCTGTAGACGAGGGTGCGCGAACCGTCGCGGGTGGAGACGATGCCGGTGTTGTAGCCCCAGCGGCTGCCCGACTTCCCCCACACCTCACGGCCGCCCAGCTTCTTCATCGAGAGGCCGACCGAGTACGCGGCCGGGTCGCCGGTGGCGAAGTCCGCCACCTTCGGCAGCGTGAACATCTCCCGCAGCAGCGGGCCGCCCACCACCCGCCCCTGGAACAGGGCCTTGGTGAACCGCTCCAGGTCCGCCGTGGTCGAGATGATGTCCCCGGCCGCCCAGCCGTCCGTCGGCCCCCACACCGACACATCGCGCAGTCCGGTCGTGCCGTCGTCCAGCCGCATCGTCTGGTAGCCGTGGTTGTGCTCCCCGGCGATGTGCGGATCCGTCCCCGGCAGGTAGGTGTCGCGCAGCCCCAGGGGCTTCAGGATCCGGTGGGTCACCTGGTCTTCGTATGTGTCGCCCGTGATCCGCTCGATGACCAGAGCGGCGATGGTGTAGCCGATGTTCAGATAGTGCTGCTTCTCGCCGGGCGCGAACTCGCGCTCCTTCGCGGTCGCCGAGCGGACCATCTCCTCGGGGTCATGGATCCGGAAGCGGTCGGCGTACCACTCCTCGACCGTGTCCCCGGGCACGTCGGCGGCCGGGATGCCGTGCGTGTGATTGAGCAACTGCCGCACGGTGACCTTCCCGTACGACGCCGGGATCAGCTCCGGCAGATACGAGCGAGCGGTGCGGTCCAGGTCGAGTGTGCCCTCGGCGGCCAGCTGGAGGGCGACCGCGGCCGTGAAGACCTTGGTCACCGAACCGGCGCGGAAGCGGCCGGCCGGGTCGGCCGGCCGGTTGGTCGTCAGGTCGTGCACGCCCGAACTGCCTCTCCAGACGCCCTCGGTGCCCCCGACCCGTACCAGCGCGGCCGTGGCATCGCTCGTCGGCAGCTCCGCGATGGCGGCCTCCAGCTCGGGAATCCCGGTCCGCGCGGAGGCCGTGGGCGACGAGGTGTCCGCGGGCGACGAGGCGGCCGCGAGGGCCGGCGGCACCGCCGGGCCCGCCACGACGCCCAGGACGAGCGCCGCGGCCAGCAGGGTGCGGCTGGTGCTCTTCATGGTCAACTCCAGTGAAATGAGCCGTTGTTCTCGGTGGCTCCATCCTGGTGACCGGCGGTCTCGCGCGGATCGCCCGCGCGAGCGGTGTCCGGGGGGTCAGTTCCTCGCCGACGCGGGGGAGGAGCCGGGCCGGGGCGCTCCCCCGGGCGGGGGATCCCCGGCCGTGATCAGGCCCGTCTCGTAGGCGCAGATCACCGCCTGGATCCGGTCCCGCAGCCCCAGCTTGGCGAGCACATTGCCGACATGGGTCTTGACCGTGTGATCGCTGACGACCAGCTCCGCGGCGATCTCGGCGTTCGACAGGCCCCGCGCGAGCAGCAGCAGTGTCTCCCGCTCCCGTCCGGTCAGCGCGTCCAGCCGGGGGTCGGGCCGCCGTGGCCGGGCGGTGGCCCGGGTGTACTGCTCCACCAGGCGCCGGGCCACCGACGGCGCGAGCAGCGAGTCGCCCCGTGCCACCACCCGTACCGCGTGCACCAGATCGTCCCTGCGCACATCCTTCAGCAGGAAGCCGCTCGCGCCCGCGTGCAGCGCCTCGTAGACATACTCGTCGGAGTCGAAGGTCGTCAGCATCACCGTCCGGCAGGCACCGGACGCGGCGATCTCACGGCATGCCTCGATGCCGTCCACACGTGGCATCCGGATGTCCAGCAGGGCCACGTCGGGCGTGTGCCGCCGCACCGCCTCGACGGCCTCGGCCCCGTCGCCCGCCTCCGCGACCACCTCGATGTCCGGCTGGGCGTCGAGGATCATGGCGAAGCCGCTGCGCACCAGCTCCTGGTCGTCGGCCACCACCACCCGGATCGTCAACCCGCCACCTCCGCCGCGGAGGGTACGGGGAGACGGACCCGTACCTCGAAGCCCCGGCCGTCCGGGCCCGGCCCGGTGACCGCCGTACCGCCGTGCGCCGCCGCCCGCTCGCGGACCCCGATCAGACCGTGGCCGCCACCGGAACCGGGCCGCGGTCCGCGCCCGTCGTCCAGCACCCGGATGTCCACCGCGCCTTCGCCATAGGCGAGTTGGACGGAAGCACCGCGGGCCGCCGCGTGCCTCACCACGTTGGTCAGGGCCTCCTGGACGATCCGGAAGACGCTCGCCCCGGTGGCCTCCGGCAGCGGCCGCACGGCCCCCGTCGACTCGTACGCCACCTCGATGCCACTCGCCCGTATCCGGTCGAGCAGCTCGGGCAGACCGGCCAGGCCCGGCTGCGGCTCACGCGGGGCGCGGCCCGGCTCATCGCCCTCGCGCAGCACACCCAGCATCCGGCGCAGCTGGGCCATGGCGTCCCGGCCCGTGGCGGAGATGGCGTCGAAGGCGGCCTCGGCCCGCTCCGGGGCCGTCCGCACCGCCACCGGACCGGCCTCCGCCTGCACGATCATCAGGCTCACCGCATGGGAGAGGATGTCGTGCATCTCCCGTGCGATCCGGGCCCGTTCACGCGCGGCGGCCCGCTCCGCCTCGATCCGGTGCTCCCGCTGCCGGGCATCGGTCAGCCGCCCGAAGACGTAGGCCGCCGCGAACACGAAGAGGGAGAAGGTCAGCTCACGCGCCGTCCGGGTGTTCAGCCACACCGACACCGGCACGGCGACCGTCAGCAGCCCCCCGGCGACCAGCCGCTTCCACGGCGGTGAAACGGCGGCGATCGTGTAGATGATGACGAGCCCGGTGTACGGCAGCGGCTGGCCGGGCCCCTCAACCGCCAGCTTGTACAGCGCGCTGGTCACGATGATCGCGGTCAGCACGGCGAGGGGAGCGCGCCGCCGCCAGAGCAGGGGGATGACGGTGAGCGTGGTCAGCCCGTAGGCGGGCCAGGTCGCCGGTTCCAGATCGGGTGGGCGTGGCACCACGAACGGCATCGTCATGGCCGCCTGGACCAGGAGCGCGATCCCGATGTCCACGGCCTGGGGGTGGGCTGCTCCCAGCACCCGGCCCCGCTCCCACCACCCCCGCATGAGACTGGATGGTAACGGCTGGGCCCTTGATCGTGACGGCTGCGTCCTTGATGGCGACGGCTATGCCGCCTCCAGCAGGACGCGTGCGGCCGCTTTCGCCTGATGCGCGGGTTCGGCGCTGCCGGTGATCGCCGCGGTGGTGATGGCGCCCTCGGCCAGCAGGGCCAAGTGGTCGCCCAGCGAGGCCGGTTTGCCCGCGGCCGCCGTCAGCCCGGCGAGGTAGCGGAAGAACTCCTCCTTGTGCGCCCGGGCCGTCTCGGCGACGGCCGAGGAGGTGGCGCCGAGTTCCCCGAAGGAGTTGCTGAAGGCGCAGCCGCGGAAGTCCGGCTCGCCGAACCACTCGTGGAGCCAGTCGAAGACCGCCAGGATGCTCTCCTCGGGGGTGGCCCGAGAGTCGGCGTACGTGGCGAGCTTCTGGCGCCAGCGGACGTCGCGCCGCCGCAGATACGCCTGTATGAGCTCCCCCTTGGACGGGAAGAGCTGGTAGAGCCGCTTGAGGGAGACGCCTGACGCGGAGCGGATCTCGTCCATGCCCACCGTCTGGAGGCCCCGTCCGTAGAACAGGGTCTCGGCCGCGTCGAGGATCCGGAGCTCCGCGGTCTCGGGACTGATCATGTCATCGCTCTCCTGGTGTCCGGCCGGTCAGCGGCCGGGGTCTCAGAGGCCGAGGTCGCTCAGCCCGGGGTGGTCGTCGGGGCGGCGCCCGAGCGGCCAGTGGTACAGCCGCTCCGACTCCTCGATGGGGAGGTCGTTGATGCAGGCGTGGCGCAGGCGCATCAGACCGTTGTCGTCGAACTCCCAGTTCTCGTTGCCGTAGGAGCGGAACCAGTTGCCGGAGTCGTCGTGGGATTCGTAGGCGAAGCGTACGGCGATGCGGTTGCCGTCGAAGGCCCACAGCTCCTTGATGAGCCGGTAGTCCAGCTCCCTCGCCCACTTGCGGGTGAGGAAGGCGACGATCTCCTCGCGCCCGGTGGCGAACTCCGCGCGGTTCCGCCAGCGCGAGTCGACGGTGTAGGCCAGGGCGACCTTCTCCGGGTCACGGGAGTTCCAGCCGTCCTCCGCCAGCCGGACCTTCTCGATGGCGGTCTCGCGGGTGAACGGGGGGAACGGAGGACGTGCGGCGTCGGTCATGTCGACTCCTCGAGTCGTGGCGGGGGGAGGGGAGAACGAGCATTCTCCCTTCTCGGTCACGACCCTAGGAGAACGCTGGTTCTCACGCAAGTGCCGACCCGCCGCCGGTCCGGTGACAGGGGGTGGTGATCACGCTCTCCGACGCCGGTGGGTACCGTGCGAGCGGGAAGCACCGTGCTGGACGACAAGGCAGGGGACCGGCGTGTTGATCGACGATCTGCGGCAGGAGCTGCCGGACGGCCGGATGGTCGAGGACCCCGGTGTCGCCGCCGGGTTCGTCCACGACGAGGCGGAGTGGGCGCCGTACGGCACGCCCCGCGTGGTGGTGCGGCCACGTACGGCGCCGGAGGTGCGCTCCGTGGTGCGGGCCTGCGTACGGCACGGCGTTCCGCTGGTCACCCGGGGGGCCGGCACCGGTCTCTCCGGCGGTGCCAACGCCGTCGAGGGCTGTGTGGTGCTCTCCACCGAGGCCATGGACACCATCCACGAGATCGACCCCGTGGAGCGCCTCGCGGTCGTCGGACCCGGGGTGGTCAACGACCAGCTGCGGGCCGCCTGCGCCGAGCGGGGGCTGTGGTACCCGCCGGACCCGGCGAGCGCGCCCTGGTCCACCATCGGTGGCAATGTGGCGACCAACGCGGGCGGGCTGTGCTGTGTGAAGTACGGCGTCACCCGCGACTATGTGCTCGGCCTGGAGGTGGTGACCGGCACCGGTGAGCTGGTGCGGCTCGGCCGCAGGACCGCCAAGGGCGTCGCCGGGTACGACCTGGCGGGGCTGATGGTCGGTTCCGAGGGCACCCTGGGAGTGATCACCGAGGTCACGGTGCGGCTGCGGCCGCGGCGCGAGGCGGAGCGCACGGTCGCCGGATACTTCTCCTCCGTCGTGGCGGCTGGACGCGCGGTCGCCGCGATCGGGGCCGCGGGGCTCACCCCGTCCGCGCTGGAACTCATCGACCGGCACTGCCTGGCGGCCGTCGACAAGTGGAAGAACATGGGCCTGTCCGTCGACGCGGACGTGGTGCTCCTCGGGCGTACGGACGCCCCGGGCCCGGCGGGCGCGCAGGAGGCCGAGCGCATGCTCGCCTGTTTCGAGGAGGCGGGGGCGACCTGGGCCGCGCAGTCCACGGACCAGGAGGAGGCCGACGCGCTGTTCGCGGCCAGGCGGCTCGCCTACCCGGCGCTGGAGCGGCTGGGCCCGGTGCTCACCGAGGACGTGTGCGTGCCCAAGGCGGCCGTACCGGAGATGCTGGCGCGCATCGAGCGCGCCGCCACCCGCCATGACACGCTCATCGCCAACATCGCCCACGCCGGAGACGGCAACCTCCATCCGCTGCTGATCACCCAGCCCGGCGACACGGCGGCCCGGGAGCGGGCCCAGGCCGCGTTCCACGAGATCATCGCGGACGCCATCGACCTCGGCGGCACGGTCACCGGTGAACACGGTGTGGGCCTGCTGAAACGGGACGGCTTGGAGCGGGAGCTCACCCCGGCCGTTCTGGACATGCACCGAGCGGTCAAGACGGCCCTCGACCCGCACGGCATCCTCAACCCGGGCAAGGTCATCGCCCGTGGCTGAGCGCGTGGCGAGGGACGTCGCGGACCACGCACACCGGGCGACACCTGAAAACCCCGAGAGGCAAGAGACACCCATGCCACACACCGACGTCCCCCAGCAGGTCAGCGGCCACGCCCGCGCACTGGACGGCACCCTCCTCGCCTACCAGCGCCAGGGCACGGGAACGCCGCTGGTGCTCCTGGCGGGCCAGGCCAACAACCACCACTGGTGGGACGGCATACGGGCGGACTTCCACGCCACGCACTCCACCCTCACCATGGACTGGCGCGGCACGGGGGAGAGCGGAAAGCCCGACCACCCCTACGCGACGCGGGACTTCGCCGACGATGTGATCGCCGTCCTCGACCATCTGGGCATCGAGTCGGCCGATCTGTACGGGACCTCCATGGGCGGACGGGTCGCCCAGTGGGCCGCCGCCCGCCACCCGGACCGGATCCGGCGGCTCGTCCTCGGCTGCACCTCACCCGGCGGGCCACGGGCGACGGAGCGCGACATGGCGGTACGGCGCTCCCTGGCCCAGACCGACGCGCGGGCGGCGAGGGAGGCGCTGATCGACCTCATGTACACCCCGGCCTGGCGGTCCGGGCACCCGGGGCCGTATACGACCCTCGGCGATCCCGGCATGCCCCCGCACGCCCGGCGGCGCCATCTGGTGGCCAGCAATGAACACGACGCCTGGGACGTCCTCCCGCTGATCGCCGCGCCCACGCTGATCCTGCACGGAGCGGACGACCGGCTCACCCCGGCGGCCAACGCACCGCTGCTCGCCTCCCGCGTCCCCCGGGCGCGGACGCATATTTTCGAGGGTGCCCGGCACGGCTACTTCGAGGAGTGCCGCCCGGAAGCGGGGGCGATCGTGTCGTCGTTCCTCACCGACTGACAGGCCTTCGTGGGTGGGGGTCGGCGGTGCGCTCGTCCTGGCGTATCGCCGTGGTGGTGCCGCGGGGTGCGATGTGGGCGCGCAGGGACACCACCGTCAGCAGGGCCAGGGCCGTGCCCACGAGCGGCACCGTGAAGGCGGCGCTCGCGCCGAAGCCGTCCGCCAGCTGTCCGCCCGCCGTCACCGCAGCCGCCTGCCCCAGCGCGACCGCGCCGGTCAGCCAGGTGAACGCCTCCGTCCGGGAGGCGGCCGGGACCAGCGCGTCCACCAGGGTGTACCCGGTGATCAGCGCCGGTGCGATGCACAGGCCCGCCAGCAGCCCCAGCCCGCCCAGCGGCAGCGGCGCGGACACCGCCCACAGCGTCGAGCAGATCAGCGTCAGCGCGGCGTAGGCGGTCAGCAGCCGCCGTCGGGGGGAGGTGCGCCAGGCGATGGCGCCGCAGGCCACGCCCGCGAGCATGTTGCCCGCCGCGAACACGCCGTACAGCACACCGTTCAGGCCCGGTTGACCCTGCTCCTGGGTGAAGGCGGTCAGGGCGACCTGCATCCCGCCGAAGACGGAGCCGATGCCCAGGAAGGCCACCGCCAGTACCCGTACGCCCGGCACGGACAGGGCCGAGGCGTGCTGCTCCCGCGTGTCCGCCCGCGCCGGGCTCGGCGGTGGCTCGGTACGGCGCCGGGCCGCGAAGAGCAGCCCGCCCACCAGCGTCAGCGCGGCCTCCGCGATCAGGCCGGAGGCCGGGTGCACGGCGGTGCTCAAGGCGGTGGCGAGCACCGGGCCGATGACGAAGGTGAGCTCGTCCGTCACGGACTCGAACGCGGCCGCGGTCGCCAGCAGCGGATGGCGTCCCGGGCGCGGCCCGGATCCGCCCGGCGCGCCGTCCCCGAGGGCGGTCGCCCAGCGGGCCCGCACCATGGGCCCCACCTGTGGGACGGAGGCGCCCGTGGGCACCGCGGTGGCGATCAGCGCCCACAGCGGCGCGTGGGCCAGTGCGAGCGCCGTCAGCAGGGCCGCGGCCGCCGCGTGGAGCAGTACGCCCGGCACCAGGACCGCGCGCTGCCCGTGGCGGTCGGCCAGTTTGCCGCTCCGGGGCGCGAACAGCGCCATGGAGACGCCGGTGACGGCCGCGACCGAACCGGCGACACCGTACGACCCGGTGGTGTGGCGCAGCAGGAGCACGATGCTGATCGTCAGCATCGCGAACGGCTGCCGGGCGGCGAACCCGGGCAGCAGGAAGGTCCATGCGCCCGGGGTGCGCAGCAGTTGCCGGTAGCCGACGCGCGGTACGGGGGGAGGGGTGTCGCTGGAGACCGCGGATGCCACGGCCGACGCCTTTCCGCCGCCTGGTAGCGCACCCGGGCCGGCGTGGCGGAGTGCGCCGAGAGCTGTCCTCTCGCGCTGGACCGGGGTAGATACCGGGTCCGCGCCGATCGGAGGGCTTGAAGGACCGCGGCCGCCGAGCGGTCGCGCCAGCTCTGCGTCAGGCAGAGTGGTTCGTTGCTTGCCGGCTCATCGTACAGGGGGAGCCGCCACCTCGCCGGTGGCGGCCTGTCACGTGCGCGCTCAGGTGCCGGGCAGGGGCCGGACGGTGAGGATCTGCTGGGCGTGGCCGACCGGACCGCGCAGATCGTGCAGCACGGTGCTGGTGATGCCCTGGCCGGTACTGCCGAAGGTGACCGTGGTGTCCAGCCCGGTCCAGCGGCCCTCGGGCTGCCGGTGGAGGTGGATGGTCAGGTCGACGTTGGGGAACATCCAGGCCGTGGGCGACTGCCGTACGGCGATGCCGTTGGCGGTGTCCACGAGCGTGATGTACGAGGCCAGCGGGGTGCTGGTCTGCCCGGCCACCAGGGCGAGCGGGGTGGAGACCCAGACGCTCGCGCGGCCCGGCTCGCGCGGCGCGAGCGGCCGGGAGTCCAGGGAGGCGATGTATCCGCCGGGCCACAGCGAGCCCATCGCCCAGGGGTCGAGCTTCTCGGGAGGGGTGAGCCGGTCCCCGGCGCCACCGGCCACGGACGCGGTGTCCACTTCGGCGAGGAGCCAGGCGCGCGCCCGGACCACGGGACGGTCGGCGATGAGCACCACGGCCTCGAGGAGTTCGATGGTGCGGCCGGGCCGGATGGTCTCCACCCGGATCTCGCACTCGTCGAGGGCGAGGCGTCCCAGGATGTCGAAGCTGATCCGGCTGAGCAGCAGCCCGGTGTGCGGACGGGTGGCGAGGTGGCGCTCGACGGCGTGGACGATGAGCCCGCCGAGCGGGCTGAAATGCTGTTCGTCGGTGCTCCAGGCGCCGCTGACGTGGGCGGTGGGCTTGTAGCGGTGCTCGTCGATCGGCTCGTAGTAACTATCGGTCGTCAACGGGGGCTTCTCCTCGGGGGGAACATCGCAGACACTTACTCAAGATCCTTGAGTATCTGCTCTTGATCAAGGGTTGCGTCATCCCCTAAGTTGAAATAACAACAGGTGGCATGAACCTGTTCAGCCGCAGTACCGCCCGCCGCGCGATCACCAGCGCCGCACCGGCGGCCCCCACTACGCGGGCGACGTCCGGCGCCGTCGCTCTGCCGGACCCCGGCCTCGCGGCTCTCACCGGAGAGTGGATCGTCGACCCGGCGCACAGCCGGATCGGTTTCTCCGTCCGGCACGCCATGGTGAGCACGGTGCGTGGCGCCTTCACCGAGTTCGAGAGCCGACTCTACTTCGACGGCCGCGACCCGCGCCGTTCCCGGGCCGAGGTCCTGCTGTCCACCGCAAGTGTCCAGACCGGTGTCGAGCAGCGCGACGACCACTTGATGGGCCGGGACTTCCTGGACGCCCGGAATTTCCCGCACATCCGGTTCATCAGCACCGCCGTTGAGGTCGCGGGCCCGGACGTCTACCGCATGGCCGGGGACCTCACGATCAGAGATGTCACCCGCCCCGTCGTCCTGGAGCTCACCTACATCGGACATGTCACGGACCCCTTCGGCTACCAGCGGGCGGGCTTCGACGGCACGACCACCATCAACCGCTCCGAATGGGGGCTGACCTACAACGCCAGGCTGGCCGAGGGCGGCGCCCTGGTGAGTGAGAAGGTCCGCCTCCAGTTCGACATCGCCGCCATCCGCACCGTCCCCACCGCCTGACAGGGCCCGGCCCGGGGCGCCCTCTCGTTCTGCGAGGAGGGTGCCGAGGGGGGGCCGGGCGGCGACCGGCAGGGGAACCGGCGCCGTCACGTCGGCTTCGCGGCCGCGGCCGTGGTGGTGAGATCCAGATTGTCCTCCACCCACAGACGCAGATTCCTGAGCGGGACGGACGCGCTGTGGCCCAGGGAGGAGAGCTCGTACTCCACATGGAGCGGAACTGCCGGGTAGACGGTCCGCTCCACCAGCCCGGCGTCCTCGAGACGCCGCAGTGTCTGGGTGAGCACCTTGGGGCTGACCCCCTGAAGCCGGCGCTGCAGCGCGCCGAACCGGAGGGGGCCGTCCTCCAGGGCGCCGATGGCCAGCGCCGACCATTTGTTCGCCAGCAGGTCCAGCATGGCGCGGCACGGGCACTGCGCCTCGTACACATCATGATGGGCGTGCTGGCCCGTGTGGCATCGCGTACTCATGGAGGAAACCTTCCGGGCCGCTTCGTACTACCTAAAAGGTAGCAGTGTCCCTTGTGGGTAACCAGGTCCCCGAGGTTAGCGTGCGAGCGCGTCCGGAGAGCGGGCGTGAGGATACGGATGAGCTCAGGAGGCACACGTGGCCAGGTCCATGATGCGTGCGGTGGTACAGGACGCGCCCGGCGGCCCGGAGGTGCTGCGCGTCGCGGAGGTCGCGCGGCCGGAACCGCTGCCCACCGAGGTGCTGGTGCGGGTGCACGCCGCCGGAGTCAACCCGGTCGACTGGAAGACCCGTCAGGGCGCCGGTATGGCGGGCGTGCTGGGCGAGCCGCCGTTCACCCTGGGCTGGGACGTCTCGGGTGTGGTCGAGGAAGTCGGGTTCGGGGTGACCACGCTGGCCCCCGGCGACGAGGTGTACGGGATGCCGTGGTTCCCCCGTCAGGCGGGTGGCTACGCGGAGTTCGTGACGGCCCCCTCCCGTCAATTCGCCAGTAAGCCCGCCACGTTGAGCCATGAGGCGGCGGCCGCCGTGCCGCTGGCGGCGCTGACGGCCTGGCAGATCCTGGTGGACACGGCCAAGGTGGAGGCCGGTCAGCGGGTTCTGGTGCACGCCGCCGCCGGTGGCGTCGGGCACTTCGCCGTCCAGTTCGCACGGCATCTGGGGGCGACCGTCGTGGGGACCGCCCGGAAGAGCCGCCACGAGTGGCTCGGCCGGCTCGGAGCGGCGGAGCTGATCGACTACACCGAGCAGCGCTTCGAGGACGCGGTCGAGGACGTCGATGTGGTGATCGACCTGCTGGGAGAGGAGCACGGCGCCACCAGCACCCGTTCCCTGGAGGTGCTCAAGAAGGGGGGACTGCTGGTCGCCGTCCCCGGTGGCGTCAGCCCCGAGCTGCGGGAGGCCGCGGACGCCCGCGCCGTGCGCACCAGCCCCTTCCTCGTCGAGCCGGACGGCGCCGCCCTGACCACCATCGCCGGGCTGATCGACCAGGGCGCGGTCGAGGTCGCGGTCGAGGACGTCTTCCCGCTGGAGGAGGCCGCCCGCGCCCACCGCCAGGGGGAGGACGGCCACACCCGCGGCAAGCTGGTGCTCCGCACCGGCGTCTGACCGCCCCCGGCCCCCGGCCGACGCCAGACGCCGGACGCCCGGGGCCACTTCGCACCACCCGTCACACCAGCCCGAGGAGACGCGCATGTTCTATGAGATCCGCCGCTACCAGACCAGGCCCGGCCGCCGGGAGGAATGGGTCAGCTTCATGGAGGAGGTGGTGATCCCCTTCCAGACGTCGCAGGGGATGAACGTCATCGCCTCGTTCATCGACGAGGAGGACCCCGACGGCTATGTGTGGATGCGGCGCTTCGCCGACGAGGCGGAGCGCGGGCGGCTCTACGAGGCCGTCTACCAGAGCGAGCGGTGGCGGCAGGAGCTCGGCCCCCGGGTCGACGAACTGCTGTTCCGGGAGAAGATCCAGGTCACGCGGGCCGTGCCCACACCCGCGTCCGGGCTTCGCTGACCGCGCCGGGGTCACCCGGAGGCGGTCCGGGCGGGGGCGGGCGCGGCGGCCTCCGCTCCGCCACGGCCGCCGCCCCGGCGGATGAAGTAGACGCCGGCGGTGGCGAGCAGCGAGGCCGCGGAGAGCGCGTAGAGGCCGCCGTTGGTGCTGCCCGTCGTCTCCTCCAGATAGCCGAAGAGGGTGGGGGAGACGAAGCCGCCCAGGTTGCCGAGGGAGTTGACGACGGCGAGCCCCGCGGCCGTGACCTTGAGGTCGAGCGTCGACTGGGCCAGCGGCCAGAAGAGGTTGGCGGCGCATTTGCTGCCGACGGCGGCCAGGGTGACGGCCGCGAGCCCGAACCACGGGGAGCCCAGGGTGGCGAGGAAGGTGCCGATGGCGGACAGCACCAGCACGATGGCGAGGTAGGGCCGACGGTCCGGCACCCGGTCGGTGTAGCGGCTCATCGTGTACATCGCGATGACCGCGCAGATCCACGGAACGGCCGTGAGCAGCCCGATCTGGAAGGACGAGAGCCCGCCGATGTCGTCCACCAGACTCGGCAGCCAGAAGGTGATCGCGTATCCGGTGAGCGCCATGGCGAAGAACACGCCGGTCAGCAGCGCCACCTGAGGGTGGACCACCAGTCGCAGCCTGGACACCTGAGGCTCGCGGCTGCGCGCCTCGCGGTCCCGCTCGACCGCCGCGCTGAGGGCGGCCTTCTCCTCGCCGCTCAGCCAGCGGGCGTCCTGGATCCGCGAGACGAGGAAGAAGGCGGCGACGAGGCCCACGGTGATGGAGAGGCCGCCTTCCAGCGCGAACATCCAGCGCCAGCCGGCGAATCCGCCCAGGCCGTGCATTTCCAGCAGCGCGCCGCTGATGGGACCGGTGACGATGTAGGCGGTGGCCGAACCGCCGAGGAAGATGGCGCTGGCCCGGCCGCGCGCGGAGTCCGGCAGCCAGGTGGTGAGGTAGTACATCACGCCGGGGAAGAACCCCGCCTCCGCGATGCCCAGCAGGAACCGCAGGGCGTAGAAGGAGGTGGCCCCCGTCATGAAGCACATGAGGACGGTCACCGCGCCCCAGCTGATCATGATCCGGGTGAGCCAGACGCGGGCGCCGAAGCGTTCCATGAGCATGTTGCTGGGGACTTCGAGCAGGGCGTAGCCGATGAAGAACAGCCCGGCGCCGAGCCCGTAGGCCGCGCTTCCGATGCCGATGTCGGCCTTGAGGTCGTCCTGGACGAAGCCGACGTTGGTGCGGTCCATCTGGTTGACCACGAGCATGATGACCAGGATGGGCATCACACGTCGCAGAAACTTGGTCACGGACCGTTGGACGAGCTCCGAGGAGGCGGCCGCGTCGCGGTCGGGGGCGGGGGGATTCACCATGGCGGCGCTCCTCGCTTGGTTCATGTACATGAACCCACTGGGAGTGGGGTGCAGACCTTACGATCACCCGTTGCCCCGGTCAATGGTTCCGGAAGCAACAATTCCGCGCGGAATCGCATGGGTTGTGCTGGGTGTTTTGGCTGCTCGTCGGTGGGGCAGCCCCTTGGTAGGGTTCACACACCTACCATCTGTTCAACCATATGAATGGACGTCGATGTCTGACGGAGCACCCCTGCGCATCACCGATGTCACCATCACCCCCGTCGCCTTCCGCGACCCGGCCCTGCTCAACTCCGTCGGCGTCCACGAGCCCTTCGCGCTCCGCTCGATCGTGCAGATCCACACCGACGCGGGCCTGACCGGGCTCGGCGAGACCTACGCGGACGAGCTCCACCTGGAGCGCCTCACGGCCGTCGGACAGGAGATCGTCGGCCTGGACGCCTTCGCCACCGAGGAGCTGCATCAGCGCGTCCAGCGGGTCATCGACCGCGTGGGCGGCTCCGGCGGCTCCGGGCTCACCGGCATGATCACCACCAGCAGCACCGTCGACCGCGTCGTCTCCCCGTTCGAGGTGGCGCTCCTGGACATCCAGGGCAAGGCCATCGGCCGCCCGGTCAGCGACCTGCTCGGCGGCGCCGTGCGGTCCGCCGTCCCGTTCAGCGCCTACCTCTTCTACAAGTGGGCCGCCCACCCGGGCCAGGAGCCGGACGAGTGGGGCGAGGCCCTCGACCCCGACGGAATCGTGGCGCAGGCCCGCCGGATGGTGGACGACTACGGCTTCACCGCGATCAAGCTCAAGGGCGGCGTCCGGCCCCCCGAGGAGGAGATCGAGGCGATCCGGGCGCTGCGCCGCGCCTTCCCCGGCCATCCGCTGCGCCTGGACCCCAATGCCGTCTGGACGACGGAGACCTCGGTGAAGGTCGGGCGCGCGCTCGAGGGCGTACTGGAGTACCTGGAGGACCCCACCCCCGGGATCGACGGCATGGCCGCGGTCGCCCGCGAGGTCCCCATGCCGCTGGCCACCAACATGTGCGTGGTCGCCTTCGACGAGCTGGCCCCCGCGGTGGCCGCCGACGCCGTCCAGGTCGTCCTCTCCGACCACCACTACTGGGGCGGGCTGCGCCGCTCCAAACTGCTCTCCGGCATCTGCGACACCTTCGGCATGGGCCTGTCCATGCACTCGAACTCGCACCTGGGCATCAGCCTGGCCGCGATGACCCACCTGGCCGCGGCCACCCCGAACCTCACCTACGCCTGCGACACCCACTGGCCGTGGAAGACCGAGGACGTGATCGTGGACGGCGCGCTGACCTTCGTGGACGGCGCGGTGCCCGTGCCGGACGCCCCCGGTCTCGGTGTGGAGCTGGACCCCGACGCCCTGGCGCGCCTGCATGAGCAATACGTCCGGTGCGGACTGCGCAACCGCGATGACACCGGGTACATGCGGCGCTTCGACCCGTCCTTCCAGGCGGACCTCGCCCGCTGGTAGCCCGCCGCCACCGCGGCTCACCTCCCGCGATACCTCGATCGAAGGAGGCCGCACTCGGTCACCTGGTGTATCCGGATTTCGGCTAAGCGTACGAAGCTGCAGGCCAGGGCCTCTTCATAGCCTCTGAGGGACGAAAAGAGACGCCGAACCCCCGGAAGTGCTGAGTCTTGTCTGCTACTGCTCCTCGCGTACGGATCACCCCTGACCGGACCGACCGCCGCCGCCGGCGCATGGTGGGCGCGGCGGTCGCGGCCGGACTGACCCTGGGCGCCCTGGCCGCACCCGCGGCGGGCGCCGTGGACCACCACGCGCGGCACGGCGCCGGGACGGCCGCTCCCAAGGCCGACACCGGCTCGCCGGTGCGGGTGAACCAGGTCGGCTATCTGACCAACGGCCCCAAGAAGGGCACCGTCGTCACCCCCGCCACCAAGCCGCTGACCTGGACGCTCCGGGCCGCCGACGGCACCGAGCGGGCGAGCGGCACCACCACCCCCGCGGGCGTCGACCCCAGCTCCCGGCAACGCGTCCAGACCTTCGACTTCAGCAAGGTCACGGACGCGGGCCAGGGGTACACCGTCACCGTCGGCGGGAAGAAGAGCGAGCCGTTCGGCATCGGTGACCACCTCTACGACTCGCTGCGGAGCGACGCGCTCGCGTACTTCTACCACAACCGCAGCGGCATCAAGATCGACGCGGATCTCGTGGGCTCCAAGTACGCCCGTCCCGCCGGCCATGACAAGGCGGCCCCGCACCGGGGCGACACCGACGTCCCGTGCGTCAACGGCGAGTGCGACTACCGCCGGAATGTCGCCGGTGGCTGGTACGACGCCGGTGACCAGGGCAAGTACGTCGTCAACGGCGGTATCTCGGTGGCCCAGCTGATGTCCGCGTACGAGCGCACCCGCACCACCAAGGGCGTCGACGCCGCGTCGCTGGGCGACGGCCGGCTCCGGGTGCCCGAGCGTGGCAACGGCGTCCCGGACATCCTGGACGAGGCCCGCTGGGAGATGGAATTCCTCCTGCGCATGCAGGTGCCGAAGGGCAAGCCGCTCGCGGGTATGGCGTTCCACAAGGTGCACGACAAGCAGTGGACCGGGTTCCCGACCCGGCCGGACCAGGACCGGCAACAGCGTGAGCTGCACAAGCCGTCCACCGCGGCCACGCTCAACCTGGCGGCGTCCGCCGCGCAGAGCGCCCGGCTGTTCAAGTCCTACGACCCGGAGTTCGCCGCCCGCTGTCTGCACGCGGCCCGGGCCGCCTGGGACGCGGCCAAGGCACACCCGAAGATCTACGCCAGCGACAAGGACTCCACGGGCGGCGGTGCCTACGGCGACCGGTACGTCGGCGACGAGTTCTACTGGGCGGCCGCCGAGCTGTTCATCACCACCGGCGACCACGGCTACGCCAAGGCGGTGCTCGACTCACCGCTGCACCGCGACGCGGGCGCGCTCTTCCCGCGCGGCGGCGGCATGTCGTGGGCCTCGACCGCGGGCCTCGGAGCGCTGGACCTGGCCACCGTCCCCAGCAAGCTCACCCCGAAGCAGCGCGCCGAGGCGCGCGCGATGGTGACGAAGGCCGCCGACCGCTACGCCGCGGACTCCGCCAAGTCGGCCTACGGCGTGCCGTACGCGCCGAAGGACGGCAAGTACGAGTGGGGCTCCAACAGCCAGGTGCTCAACAACATGATCGTGCTCGCCACCGCGCACGACCTGACGGGCAAGGACCGCTACCTCGACGCGGTGCTCCGCGGCATGGACTACCTGCTGGGCGGCAACCCGCTGAACCAGTCCTATGTCACCGGCCACGGCGAACGGGACTCGCACAACCAGCACCACCGCTTCTGGGCCCACCAGCGCGACCACCGGCTGCCGCATCCGGCGCCCGGCTCGCTGGCGGGCGGCCCGAACTCCGGGCTCCAGGACCCGGTGGCCAAGAAGAAGCTGAAGGGCTGCGCCCCGGCGATGTGCTACACCGACAGCCTGATGGCGTTCTCCACCAACGAGATCACCATCAACTGGAACGCCCCGCTGGCCTGGATCGCGTCGTACGTCGACGGTCTGGGCGGCGGCGCGGCGGAGCACTCCGTGCGCTGACCCGGCCCGGCCGGAACACGCCGCCGCTCACCCGCGCTCGGGCGCGGGTGAGCGGCGGACCAGGGGAGCGGGGAGGTCAGTCGGCGCCGAACTCCATCGCGGCGCGGTCGAGCAGCTTGTCCTGCCCGGACACCTGCCCGTCCGAGGCGATCGCCTCGGAGGCGCCCTGCGGCATCGCGCCGATCAGCCCGGTGGAGGCCGCCTGCGCGGCGCCGATCAGCGCCGGATGCGAGCTGCCGACCATGCCGAGACCGGCGTACTGCTCCAGCTTGGCGCGCGAGTCGGCGATGTCGAGGTTGCGCATGGTCAGCTGGCCGATCCGGTCCACGGGACCGAAGGCGGAATCCTCGGTCCGCTCCATGGAGAGCTTCTCCGGGTGGTAGCTGAACGCCGGTCCGGAGGTGTCCAGGATGGAGTAGTCCTCACCGCGCCGCAGCCGCAGGGTCACCTCGCCGGTGATCGCCGCGCCGACCCAGCGCTGCAGCGACTCGCGCACCATCAGCGCCTGCGGGTCCAGCCAGCGGCCCTCGTACATGAGCCGACCGAGGCGGCGCCCCTCGGTGTGGTAGGTGGCGACGGTGTCCTCGTTGTGGATCGCGTTGACCAGGCGCTCGTAGGCCGCGTGCAGCAGCGCCATGCCCGGTGCCTCGTAGATGCCCCGGCTCTTGGCCTCGATCACGCGGTTCTCGATCTGGTCGGACATGCCCATGCCGTGGCGGCCGCCGATGGCGTTGGCCTCCAGCACCAGATCGACGGCGGAGGCGAACTCCTTGCCGTTGATCGTCACCGGGCGGCCCTGCTCGAACCCGATCGTGACGTCCTCGGCCGCTATCTCGACCGACGGGTCCCAGAACCGGACGCCCATGATCGGCTGGACGATCTCGATACCGGTGTCGAGGTGCTCGAGCGACTTGGCCTCATGGGTGGCGCCCCAGATGTTGGCGTCGGTGGAGTACGCCTTCTCCGTGCTGTCCCGGTAGGGCAGGTCATGGGCGAGCAGCCACTCCGACATCTCCTTGCGGCCGCCGAGCTCGCTGACGAAGTCGGCGTCCAGCCACGGCTTGTAGATCCGCAGGGAGGGGTTGGCCAGCAGGCCGTAGCGGTAGAACCGCTCGATGTCGTTGCCCTTGAAGGTGGAGCCGTCGCCCCAGATCTGCACATTGTCCTCGAGCATGGCGCGCACCAGCAGGGTGCCGGTGACCGCCCGCCCGAGCGGGGTGGTGTTGAAGTAGCTGCGGCCGCCGGAGCGGATGTGGAACGCCCCGCAGGCGAGGGCCGCGAGCCCCTCCTCCACCAGGGCCGCCCGGCAGTCCACCAGACGGGCGACCTCCGCGCCGTACGTCGTGGCGCGCCCGGGGACCGAGGCGATGTCGGGCTCGTCGTACTGGCCGATGTCGGCGGTGTAGGTGCAGGGCACCGCGCCCTTGTCGCGCATCCACGCGACCGCTACCGAGGTGTCGAGGCCGCCGGAGAAGGCGATCCCGACGCGTTCGCCGACAGGGAGGGAGGTGAGTACTTTGGACACAGCAGGAGTATGCAGTCTTCCGCATGATCATGCAAGCGTCGCTGGTGATGACCTTGATCCACACCTCGCTCCCCGGCGCGAAGATGGGGGTCACGAGGAGGTCAGATACGCCTCCACCTCACTGACCTGGGCCGCCGGCCAGCCGGTGTTGCCGGTGACGTTGAGCCTCAGGTACCGCACATTGGTGCTGTCGGGCAGGGCGACGGTGACCTTGTTGCCGGACGCCGGGTCGAAGCGGTAGCCCTGCGAGCCCACCACCGTCGAGTACGCGGAGCCGTCGGCGCTGCCCAGCGGGCGCCCCACACCGACGAGGGCGGCAGCTTCAGCACCAGCCGGCGGACCGCCTGGCCGGAGCCGAGGTCCACGGTCAGGGCCTGCGGAAAGGCGTTGTTGACCGACTCCCAGTAGGTGTTCGCGTCGCCGTCGACCGCCTTGCCGGGGGTGTAGACGTCTTGGGAGCCGGTCGCGGTGGCCGGGCGGCCCTTGGCGAGGTTGCGGCCCGGCTCGGGATCCGGGTTGCCCTGGCCGGGCTGGGGCCAGCTGGCACAGTCCGACCAGCTGCTGCTCCAGCCGGAGTTGCCGCCGCCGTCGGTGAGGCTGAAGGTGCCCGAACCGGCGGGGTACGGGCAGTTGTAGACGCCCGCCGCGCCGACGCTGGACGCCGTGACGTCGCTGAACTTCGCCGCGCCCTGCGCCTCGGCCTGGACGACGACCGTTCCGGGGTTGTTGACGGTCGCGCCGGACACATTGACGTTCTTGACCGCGTAGCCCCTGCCGCCGCCGGAGACGAACTCGAAGGCGCTGTACGGGCTGTCGGTGATGGTCGTGTTGGTGATGTTGACGGTGGCCTCGATCGCGCTGTCGTAGGAGTCGACGCGCAGGGCCCCCATCGGGTGGTTCCAGTTGGGGTTCATGGCGCCCGCGCGGACCAGCGTGTTGCCGTCGACCGTGATCGTGCCCGCCAGCGGGTGGAACGGGTCCATGAACTTCTGGTTGGAGATGGCGATACCGCTGCCCAGGGCGTTGGTGTCGGAGATCAGGTTGTTCTTGACCGTGATGTCCGTACCGCCGTAGATCGCGATGCCATTGGCGAGGTTCGGCTGCGAGATGGTGTTGCTCTCGAAGCTGCTGTTGGTGTCCGGCGAGTTCAGTGACCACATGGCGAGCGCGTCATCGCCCTGGTTGCGCAGGAAGTTGTTCCGCACGCGTACGTTCTTCGCGGTGCCGTTGAGGTTGAGGCCGTCGGCCGTCATGTCCAGGAAGCGGTTGTTCTCGACCACCAGGTTGTCGTTGTTGCCCATCAGCCACAGACCGACCTTCAGGTGCTGCAGCCACATCCCGGACACGCTGGAGCCCGGGCCGAGCGAGCCGTTGACGAAGTTGTCGGGGTTGGAGTCGACGCGCTCGGTGACCTCGCCGATGACCGCGAAGTCCTTGATGTGCACGTTGCCGGAGGAGCTGGACTGGTCGATGAACCGCGAGGTGTGCACCACCGAGTGCCAGCCGCCGGCGCCCTGGAGGGTGACGTTGTGGACGCCGTTCAGCGAGGAGGTGAGCTTGTAGTCACCCGGCGGGATCCAGACCACTCCGCCCTGGGCGGCGGCGATGGCGTCCCGGAACGCCTGGGTGGAGTCGCCCTGCCCGCTGGGGTCGGCGCCCTTGGCGGTGACGGACACCGAACCGGCGGGCTGGGAGGCGGCCGACGCGACCTGCTCGAAGTCGGCCACGTCCACGGTGACCTGGGTGTTCGCCGCCTCAAAGGCGATCTTGTCACCTGCCTGGACGTGTCGGCCGAGCAGCACCCGGGCGTTGTCGTAGAGGTGGTGGGTCTTCGACCCCGCGATCCAGCCGGTGTCCACGTACGAGTACTTGGAGGTGACCGCGATGGTCTTGGCCAGCTTGGTGCCGTTGACATAGACGTTCAGCGTGCCCGACTGGCCGTCGGGCACGCTGTAGGCCACGTTCACCGCGTTGGCCGCGCGTGGTGCGGTGAACTCCACGCGCTGCCCGGAGGCGAGGCGGACGGCCTGGCGCCCGGACGCCTCGGAGGCGAGCGTGCCCTGGGTGAAGTCGGGACCGATCTTCGTCCCCGTGGTGGTGGCCGACTCGGCCTCGGCCGAGGTGAACGGCAGGGAGGCGCCCGCGGCCGCGTGTGCCGCCGTGGGGGTCAGGGTCACGAGCGTGCCGGCCGCGAGGGCGACGGCCACGCCGATCGCCGACAGGCGTTTGGTGGATGCCGATGCGGTACTGCTGCGGTGCATGTGCTGATCCCTTCATGGTGGGGGTGGTGGGATAGCGCGGTGCGGGGGTGGCGGTTCAGCGGAGCAGCCAGGCCGCCGTGTCCCGCGGAAGGCGGCCCCGGTCGTCCAGCGGGCCGCTGCTGAGCAGCAGCCGGGAGGTGCCGTCCAGTTCGGCGGGGGTGTCCGCGAGATTGACCACGCAGACCAGACCGTCCGTACGGGCGAAGGCCAGCACACCGTCGGCCGAGGGGAGCCAGGTCAGCGGCCCGTCGCCGAAACCGGGGGTGGCGCGGCGGACGCGGATCGCCGCGCGGTAGAGGCCGAGCATCGAGCCCGGGTCCTCCGTCTGCAGATCGGCCGCGTACGCCGCCCAGTGTGCGGGCTGCGGCAGCCACGGCTCCTCGCGCGAGCCGAAACCGGCGTACGGCCGCTCCGCCGCCCACGGCAGCGGCACCCGGCAGCCGTCCCGGCCCGGGTCGGTGCCACCGGAGCGGAAGTGCATCGGGTCCTGGATGCGGTCGCGGGGGATGTCGGCCTCGGGCAGGCCCAGTTCCTCGCCCTGGTAGACGTAGACCGCGCCGGGCAGGGCCAGCGACAGCAGGGCGGCGGCCCGCGCCCGCCGGGTGCCGAGGGCGAGGTCGGTGGGGGTGCCGAAGACCTTGGTGGCGAAGTCGAAACCGGTGTCCTCGCGCCCGTAGCGGGTGACCGTGCGGGTCACATCGTGGTTGCACAGCACCCAGGTGGCCGGAGCGCCCACCGGAGCGTGTTCGGCGAGCGTCTCGTCGATCGACGTCCGCAGCCGCCGGGCGTCCCAGGGGCAGGCCAGAAAGGAGAAGTTGAAGGCGGTGTGCAGCTCGTCGGGGCGCAGATAGCGGGCGAAGCGCTCGCTGTCGGGCAGCCACACCTCGCCGACGAACACACCGCCGTACTCGTCGGCCACACCGCGCCAGGAGCGGTAGATGTCATGGAGCTCATCGAGGTCGACGTACGGATGGGGATCGCGGCCCTCGACGAAGTCGGGCAGCCGGGGATCCTTGGCCAGCAGGGCGGCCGAGTCGATGCGCACCCCCGCGACACCCCGCTCGAACCAGAAGCGCAGGATGTCCTCGTGTTCCTGGCGTACGGCCGGGTGGGCCCAGTTGAGGTCCGGCTGCTCGGGGGCGAACAGATGCAGATACCAGTGGCCGCCCGGCAGCCGGGTCCACGCCGGCCCGCCGAACTCCGACGTCCAGTCGTTGGGCGGCAGTTCACCGTGGTCGCCGCGGCCCGGGCGGACGTGGAAGAGCTCGCGTTCGGCGCCGCCCGCGAGGGCTCCACGCCACCAGGGGTGCTGGTCGGAGACGTGGTTCGGCACGATGTCGACGATGGTGCGGATGCCCAGCTCGCGGGCCTCGGCAATGAGCTTCTCCGCCTCGGCCAGGGTGCCGAAGGCCGGGTCGATGGCGCGGTAGTCGGCGACGTCGTAGCCGCCGTCCTTCATGGGCGACTGGTACCAGGGGCTGAACCACAGCGCGTCGACGCCGAGTTCGGCGAGGTACGGCAGCCTGGCGCGGACGCCCGAGAGGTCGCCGGTGCCATCGCCGTCCCCGTCGGCGAAGCTGCGTACGTACACCTGGTAGATGACGGCGGAGCGCCACCAGTCGTTCGGTGTCCGGGCAGGGGTGGGCTGGGCCACGGTGGGAGCCTTTCTGTCGAGAAGGGGGCGGTGTCAGCCCTTCGTGCTGCCCGCGCTGATCCCGGCGATGATGTGCCGCTGGAAGACGAGGAACAGCGCGACCATCGGGATGCTGGCGATGACCATCGCGGCGATCAGCACCGTCAGCTGGATGTTCTGCGACAGCTGGACGAGTGCCACGCTGATCGGCTGCTTGCCGGTGTCGGAGAAGACCATCAGCGGCCACAGGAAGTCCTGCCACACCGCCACCAGCGCGAAGATCGACACAACGCCGAGCACCGGACGCGACATGGGCAGCACGATCGACCACAGGGTGCGCAGCTTTCCGGCGCCGTCGATCTCGGCGGCCTCCAGGACATCGCGCGGGATCTGGTCGAAGAACCGCTTGAGGAGATAGAGGTTGAAGGCGTTGGCGACGGCCGGCAGCCAGATCGCGAGCGGGTCGTTGAGCAGGCTGGTGTGGATCAGCGGCAGGTCGGCGACGGTCAGGTACTTCGGCACGACCAGCGCCTGGGCCGGGACCATCAGCGTGGCCAGGATGCCACCGAGGATCACCTTGCCGAAGGCGGGCTTCAGCCTGGACAGGGCGTAGGCGGCGGCCGTGCAGAAGACCAGCTGGAACAGCCAGGCCCCGGCCGCCTGGACCACCGTGTTCCACAGGTGCTGCGGAAGCTGCATCAGGTCCCAGGCGTCGCCGTAGCCGCTGAGGTGCCACTCCTTCGGAGCGAGGGTGGGCGGGGTCCGCGCCACCTCGTCCGGCGACTTCATCGCACCGGTCACCATCCAGTAGACGGGGAAGAGGAAGGCGATGGCGAACAGCACCACCACGGCGGTGAAGACCGTCCAGTAGACGGCCCGGCCACGGGGACGGGTCAGGGTGGCGGGGGAGACGAGGGTCCGGGTGCTCATGCGTCGTCCTCCCCGGAGCGGGTGAGCCGCAGATAGAGGGCGGAGAAGGCGCCGAGCAGCACCAGCAGCATCACGCTCAGCGCGCAGGCGCCACCGAAGTCGTTGTAGAGGAAGGCGTACTTGTAGATCAGGTAGAGAACGGTGACCGTGGCGTCCTCCGGGCCACCACCGGTGATCACGAACGGCTCGGTGAAGACCTGCATCGTCGCGATGATCTGCAGCAGCATCAGCATGAGGATCACGAACCGTGTCTGGGGGATCGTGACGTGGCGGATGCGCTGCAGCAGGCTCGCACCGTCCAGTTCGGCCGCCTCGTACAGCTCACCGGGGATGGACTGCAGCGCCGCCAGGTAAATCAGGACGGTGCCGCCCATATTGGCCCAGGTGGCCACGGCGACGAGGGAGATCAGGGCGGTGTCGGCGCCGTTGGACCAGTTCGAGGTGGGCAGGTGCAGGAAGCGCAGCGCCTCGTTGGCCAGCCCGGCGCCCGGGTCGTAGAACCACTTCCACAGCAGGGCGCTGACCACCGGCGGGATCATCACCGGCAGATAGACCACGACCCTGAAGAACGCCTTGGCGTGCCGGAGTTCATTGAGCACGAGGGCGAGCAGGAACGGGATCGCGAAGCCGATGAGCAGCGCCAGCAGGGTGAAGGTGAGGGTGTTCCGCCAGGCCGCGGTGAACTCCGGATCGTGCAGTACGCGGGTGAAGTTGGCGGTGCCGACCCATTCGGGGGACGACCCTGGCGTGTACTTCTGGAAGGCGATCACGACCGCACGGACCGCCGGATACCAGGAGAACAGCGCGAAGCAGATCAGGCCGCCGAGGAGGAAGCCATAGGCCCGGACCTGATCGGTGAGACGGCGCCGCCCCCGACCCCCCGCCGGGGGCGGCGCCTGCACGGGGTGGACGGCGATCGCCTCGGCGGGCGGCCGCGCAGCGGTCTTGGTCATCGGGTCAGCCCCGGGCCAGAATGCTGTCGATCTTGCCGGAGGCTTCCTTCAGGAGCTGGTCGACATCGGCGTCCTTCTTGGTGAGGACGGCGGAGACGGCCCCGTCGAGCACGGAGTAGATCTGCTGGGCGTGCGGCGGCTCGATCTTCATCCGCAGCTTCTGGTTGCCGTCGAGGAAGGTCTGGTAGTTGCCCACGGGAACATTGGCGTTGGCCTTCTTGATCCGCTGGTCCCTGGCGTCGGCGGCGCCGGTGAACAGCCGCGGCTCGGGCAGGCCCACCGGGGCGTTTTGCTTCTTGGCGCGCACGTAGTCGCCGAGGAAGCCCTTGCCCGGGGTGAGGAACATGTGGTCCAGCCACTTGAGACCGGCCCGGATCTGGGCGGGCGTGTCCTTCTTCTGGAACATATAGCCGTCGCCGCCGATGAGCGTGCCCTTGCCGCCGGGCATGGGGGCGATGGCGAGGTCCTTGTAGTTGCCGCCCTTCTCCTTCACCAGGATCGGGAGGTTGTCGGGCGCGGCCAGGTACATGCCCAGCTTGCCGGAGCCCATCAGCTGCTGGGCGTCGTTGATGACCAGGAGCTGTTTGCTGCCCATCGAGTCGTCCACCCAGCGCATGTCGTGCAGGTTCCGCAGGACGGTCCGCGCCTCGGGGGTGTCGATGGTGGCCTTCTCGCCGTCCGCGCTGACGACGTCGCCGCCCTGTGAGTACAGCTCGGCCGTGAAGTGCCAGCCGCCCTGGTTCTGGGCGCTGTAGTCCGCGTAGCCGACCGTGCCACCGCCCAGCTCGGCGATCCTCTTGGCGTCGGCGCGGACCTCCTCCCAGGTCATCGGCGGTTTGTCGGGGTCGAGTCCGGCCTTCTCGAAGAGCTTGCGGTTGTAGATCAGACCCATCGAGTAGCCGGTGCGCGGGATGCCGTAGATCTTGCCGTCGACCGTGTAGATGTCGCGCAGCTGCTTCTGGAGGGTGGAGTAGCTCTTCAACTCCTTGACGTACGGGGTGAGATCCGCCGCCTGGTTGATGTCGACCACATGTCCGGCGTCGGTGAAGTACGTGTAGAAGACGTTCTCCATCTGGCCCCCGGCCAGCTTGGCGTCGAACGTCTTCGGGTCCTGGCACGGGAACGCGTCATGCGCGACGACGTCGATGTCCGGGTTCTGCTTCTCGAAGGAGGCGATGTCCTCCTCGAAGAACCTGCGGTCGACCTCGGCGCTCTTGGGCGGCATGCAGTTGACCGTGATACGCGTCTTTCCGCCCGCCGAGCCGTCGCCCGACCCGCCGCAGGCGGTGAGGGCGAGGGAGAACGTGCTGAGCGCGATGAGAGTACGACGGAACCCGGTGCTTCTCATGGGTGGACCCCTCTGTACAGGAGCAGGGAAGCCCCACGGCCGCGAGCGGGGCGCACACAACCGTGAGTGCGCCGCACACTCAAGCACCGACGACATCGGCCCGCAAGATGTCGCGTAGATTCTGTAATTATTCAACTGCACTGCGAATGGGGTGGATTGAGCCTGCCTACCGCCTCTCGGCCGCCCTTTTGATCACCCCTCGACGGCCCTCCGCCCGCTCACTCCCGTGGCGCCTGTGCGGTGGAGCCGCGCACCACCAGCTCCGGCTCGAACAACAGCTCCTCGGCGGGTACGGCCACCCCGCCGATCCGCGCGTTCAGCACCTCCACCGCCGCCCTGCCCATGGCCTCGATGGGCTGGCGGACGGTGGTCAGCGGCGGCTCGGTGCAGTTCATGAACGCGGAGTCGTCGTAGCCGACCACGGACACCCGCGACGGCACGCCGAACCCCTTGCGGCGCGCGGCTCGTATCGCGCCCAGGGCCAGCGGGTCGCTGGCGCAGATGATGCCCGTGACACCCCGGTCGATCAGCCGGGAGGCCGCGGCGTGGCCGCCCTCGATCGAGAAGATCGCCCGAGCCACGAACTCATCCGGAAGGTGACCGGCGATCGCCCGCGCGGCGGCCAGCTTGCGCGCCGACGGCATGTGGTCGGCGGGCCCGAGCACCAGCCCGATCCGCTCGTGGCCGAGGGAGGCCAGATGCCGCCACGCCTGCTCCACGGCCACGGCGTCGTCGCAGGAGACAGCCGGGAAGCCGAGGTGTTCGATGGCCGCGTTGACCAGCACCACCGGGATGTTGCGCTCGGCGAGCTGCCGGTAGTGGTCATGCTCCGCGTCGGCCTGCGCGTACAGCCCGCCCGCGAACACCACTCCGGAGACCTGCTGTTGGAGCAGCAGGGCCACGTAATCGGCCTCGGAGACCCCGCCCTTGGTCTGTGTGCACAGCACCGGAGTCAGTCCAAGCTGGGCCAGTGCCCCGCCGATGACCTCGGCGAACGCCGGGAAGATGGGGTTCTGCAGCTCGGGCAGCACCAACCCCACCAGCCGGGCCCGGTCGCCCCGCAGCTGCGTGGGCCGCTCATAGCCGAGGACGTCCAGCGCGGACAGCACCGCCTGCCGGGTGGCTTCGGAGACCCCGGGCTTGCCGTTGAGGACCCGGCTGACCGTGGCCTCGCTGACTCCGACCTTCTTCGCCACTTCAGCAAGTCGTCGCGTCATGCACGCAAGCGTAGCGCAAGCACTGCAAGTGGCTTGCGTAAAAGGGGTGCAGAACCTGTGGCGCCGGCGGCGGCTCCCGGCTCGGAGTGCAAATCGCCGCGCCGCCGCCGACCCGCGGATCGGGCGGGCGGGTGAGTTCGCAGAGGTCGGCAATTCGCCCTATTTGCCGCCCCAAAAGTATGGGTTGACAGCGGATCAGCGAACGATCTAGGTTCCCTTCGAGGGGGCTCGTTGGACGGGGGACGGGGACTGCAGTGAGTGTTTCGGAGTTGCAAACCTCCGGGATTGCCGCCTTGGGCTGCGCGGAATACGACCACTCGGCGCTGCGTGGCGGATTCATCGGCAATATCGACGCCGACCACACAGTCGATGCCGGTCCTACGACCCGCGCCGAGGGTGGGCGCCGGCAGTCGGCGGAGTGCACCGTATTCGAGCCCCTCGACGCCCCCGGCTCCCTCGGCGCTGCGGGATCCACGCTCCAAGAACACTTCGCTTCCGATCCCTATTCTCGGGTTTGCCGCCGAATGTAATCCCGGCCGTACTGCCGTCTGAGAAGCGTTTGCGCCATCGTTTGGCAAGCGACAGCACCAGCGTAATAACCGCGAAAAGCAATTTCCATCAGTCGTCGGGGAAGGCTGTGTTGTGGGGAATTCAGGCGCATCCAAATCCCGTGGTCTCAGCGCGGCCATGAGCAATCTCTTCGAGCGGACCAGGAGAAACGAATCCACCGGCATTGTGCCGGTCGACCGGGGCCGGGAGCTGAGGGCGTCGTTCGCCCAGCAACGGCTGTGGTTTCTGGACCAGTTGGAACCCGGCAACGCTTCGTACAACCTCCCCTTCGCCGTGCGGGTGCGCGGCCGCTTGGACATCTCTCATCTCTCCCGGGCCCTTTCGCTCGTGGTCGCCCGGCACGAGGCGCTGCGCACCACCTTCGGCGAGACCGGCGGTCAGCCGGTGCAGCGGATCGAGCCTCCCGCCCCCGTCCCGGTGCGCCTCGAACCGGTGCCCGGCGGCTCGGAGGAGGAGCGGCTGGCAGAGGTCCGGCGGCTGGCCGGGGCCGAGATCACCGAGCCCTTCGACCTGAGCACCGGGCCCCTGCTGCGAGCCAAGGCGCTGCGACTGGACGAACAGGACCACGTCCTGCTGCTGACGGTGCACCATGTGGCGACGGACGCCTGGTCACAGGGCATTGTGGTGCGTGAGCTGTCCGTCGCGTACGCGGCGCTCGACGCCGGGCGCGAGCCCGTACTGCCCCCGCTGCCCGTGCAGTACGCGGACTACGCGGAGTGGGAGCGCGACTGGCTGTCCGGCCCGACCCTGCGCCGCCAGGTGGACTACTGGACGAAGCGGCTCGACGGCATGGCGCCCGCGCTGGAGCTGCCCACCGACCGGCCCAGGCCCTCGATCGCCCGCCAGGAGGGCGACGCGGTGCGCTGGGAGCTGCCGCCCGAACTGATCCGGTCGGCCCGCCGGCTGGGCGCCGGTGAGAACGCGACCCTCTATATGACCCTGCTGGCCGCGTTCCAGCTGGTACTGGGCCGGTACGTGGACAGCGACGACATCACGGTGGGCACCCCCGTGGCCAACCGGGGCCGCGCCGAGGTCGAAGGGCTCATCGGGTTCTTCGTCAACACCGTGGTGCTGCGGACCGACCTGTCCGGCGACCCCACCTTCCGCCAACTGCTGGGCCGGGTCCGCGACATGGCGGCCGGTGCCTTCGCCCATGGCGACCTGCCCTTCGAGTATCTGGTGGAGCAGGTGCACCCCGAGCGGGACCTGTCGCGGAACCCGCTGGTCCAGGTGCTCTTCCAGATGATCAACGTACCGGCGGAGCGGCTCGAGCTGCCCGGCGCGCGGACCGAGCCCTACGACCACGGCGGCATCCTCACGCGAATGGATCTGGAGGTCCATCTCGTCGAGACCGGGGACGGGGTTCTGGGACACATCGTCTTCAGCAAGGCCCTGTTCAACGCGAGCACCATCGAACGGCTGCTGCACCACGTCACCGTCGTCCTTCGGGGCGTCCTCGCCGAGCCGGACCGGCGCCTCTCCGAGATCTCGCTGCTCGACGAGGCGGAGCGGACGAAGGTCCTGGAGGAGTTCAACACGACCGCGGGCCCCGTACCCGCCGGATCCCTGCCCGGGCTCTTCACCGCCCAGGCCGAGCGCCGCCCCGACGCGGTGGCCGTGATCAGCGGTGAGGACCGGGCGACCTACGCCGAGCTGGATCAGCGGGCGAACCAGCTCGCCCATCTGCTGGAGGGCCGGGGGGTCGGCCCCGAGACCCTGGTCGGGCTCTGCGTCGATCGCGGCATCGAGATGATCGTGGGGATCCTCGCGATCCTCAAGCTCGGAGCGGCCTATGTGCCGATCGATCCCAACCACCCCCGAGACCGCGTCCAGTTCGTCCTGGCCGACTCCGGAGTGACCGTCGCCGTCACCCAGCAGCGCTTCACCAGCCTGCTCGAAACCCCGGAGGCAACCAGGACGCCCGACGCGTCCGGTACGGCCGGGATCCGGCTCATCCTGCTCGACGCCGAGCGTGAACCGCTCGCCGGGCAGCCCCGGACCCCGCCCATGGCACGGCCCAGCGCCCAGAACCTCGCCTACGTCATTTACACCTCCGGTTCCACCGGAGTCCCCAAGGGCATCCTCATGCCCGCCACCTGTGTGCTCAACCTGGTGGCCTGGCAGAAGCGGGCCCTGCCGATCGGTCCCGACGCCAAGACCGCACAGTTCGCCACGCTGACCTTCGACATCTCATTGCAGGAGATCTTCTCCGCGCTGCTGTACGGCGAGACGATCGTCGTCCCCGGCGAGGAACTGCGCATGGACCCCGTCGAGTTCGCCGACTGGGTCCACGCCCACGAGATCGACCAGCTCTTCGTCCCGAACGTGATGCTGCGGGCGATCTCCGAGGAGGTGGATCCGCACGGCACCGAGCTGGCCGCACTGCGCCACCTCTCACAGGCCGGCGAACCCCTCTCCCTCCACCACGATCTGCGCGAGCTGTGCGCCCGCCGCCCCGAGCTGCGGCTGCACAACCACTACGGTCCCAGCGAAGCCCACGTGGTGACGTCGTACTCGCTCCCCGCCGAGGTGGCCGAATGGCCGCTCACCGCACCCATCGGCCGCCCGATCGGCAACACCCGGGTGTATGTGGTCGACCGGCGGCTCCGGCCCGTCCCGGTGGGGGTGCCAGGTGAGCTGTGCGTGGCCGGAGCGGGGCTGGCCAGAGGCTATCTCGGCCGCCCGGACCTGACCGCTTCCCGGTTCGTGGCGGACCCGTTCCGCGGCGACGGATCGCGTATGTACCGCTCCGGCGACCTCGTGCGCTGGCTGCCCGACGGCAACCTGGAATTCCTCGGCCGGATCGATGACCAGGTGAAAATACGCGGCTTCCGGATCGAACCGGGCGAGATCGAGGCGCTCCTCGCCCGGCACCAGGACGTTCTGCACACGGCCGTGATGGTGCGCGAGGACACCCCCGGCGACAAGAGGCTGGTGGCCTATCTGGTGGCCGATGCCACCGCCGCGGACCGGCACGGCCGGCTGACCGAGAGCCTCCGCCGGCACGTCGAGTCCGCGGTGCCCGAATACATGGTGCCCTCCGCGTTCGTCCTGCTGGACACCATGCCCCTCACCTCCGGCGGCAAGATCGACCGGAAGGCGCTGCCCGCCCCTGATCTGCGCACCGTTCTCGAGGTCGGCTACGTCGCCCCCCGCACCCCCGAGGAAGAGGCCGTCTGCCGGGTTTACTCGGATCTGCTCGGCGCCACCAAGGTCGGCATCGACGACGACTTCTTCGCACTGGGCGGCCATTCCCTCATCGCCACCAGGGTGGTCGCCAGGCTCCGGTCCGCCCTCGGTATCGCCGTACCGCTGAAGACCGTCTTCCAGCAGCGCACCCCCCGAGAGCTGGCGGCCACGCTCACCGCCGCGGCCCGCTCCGGCCCCGAAGCCGAGCTGCCGCCACTGGTACCCACACGGCGCGACCAGCCCGTCCCCCTCACCTTCGCACAGCAGCAGACGGACCTCTTCTTCGACGATGTCCTGAACGCCGGGCACTGGAACATCCCCATGGCGGTGCGGGTGTCGGGCGAACTGGACCTCGACTGTCTGCGACGGTCGATGGACCTGCTGATCGACCGCCACGAGGCCCTGCGCACCACCTTCGTGCGGGAAGCCGACGGATACGTCCAGGTGATCCGGCCGAGCGCGCCGGTCCAGCTGGAGGTGGCCGAGGCGCACGACGAGACCGAAGCCTCGGTCCTGGCCGGCCAGGAGGCGGCCCGCCCCTTCGACCTCACCCGCGGCCCGCTGGCGAGACTGCGCGTTCTGCGGCTGTCCGAGTCCGACCATGTGCTGGTGCTCACCCTTCACCACCTGGTCACCGACGGCTGGTCCCAGGGAGTGCTGGTTCGCGATCTGTCCATCGTGTACGCGGCACTGCTACATGGCACCGAACCCGAGCTGCCACCCGTGCCCGTCCAGTACGCCGATCTCGCGAGCTGGGAGCGGAAGTGGTTGCGCGGTCCGCAGCTGCAACGCCAACTCGACTTCTGGAAGCGGCATTTCGAGGGCATGGCCCCCGCCGAACTGCCCACCGACCGGCCCCGCGCCGGGTCGGCCCGCTACGAGAGCGACATCTTCCACTGGCGACTGCCGAAGGACGCCGTCGAGACCGCCCGGCGGCTGGGCGAATCGTCCAACGCCACCTTGTACATGACGCTGCTGACCGCCCTGAAGGTGGTCATGTCCGCCCGCTCGGACAACCAGGACGTCATCGTCGGTGTGCCCACTGCCAACCGTGGCCGGGACGAACTGGAGAACACGGTGGGCCTCGTCTCCAAGATGCTCGCGCTGCGCACCGAAGTGTCCGGCGCCACGGAGTTCGGCACGCTGCTGACCAGGGTGCGCGATGCGATGTCCGACGCCCATGCACACCAGGACGTGCCCTTCGTTTCCGTTCTCAAGCACATCGGTGACCACATCGCTGAGCCCGCCGCTGAGCCCGCCGCTGACCCCGCCGGTGACCCCGCCGGTGACACCGTCGGCGGCCGGACCGGGACGCGGCTGTCGGACGATCCGCCGGTGAAGGTGATCTTTCAGATCGTCAACACTCCGCCGCGGCCACTCCGGCTCACCGGACTGACGGCCGAGCCGTTCCTGATGACTCACCCGCCGGTGACCGTCAACGTGGACATGGAGATCGACCTGTACGAGAGCGTGGAGGACGGCGGCCTCGCCGGCACCGTGCTGTTCAGCAAGTCCCTCTTCGACCGCGCCACGATCGAGCGGTTCTGCGACGACGTGGCGGCGGTCGTCTCCGCGGCCGCCACGGATCCCGGACGGCCGGTCTCACAGGTGTGGCAGGGCCGAGGCCGCGACCAGTGAACGATCCCGCCCCGAGGAAATGCATGGAACCGGATGAGGCCATCGCCGTTGTCGGAATGTCCTGCCGCTTTCCGCAGGCACCCGATCCCGAGGCGTTCTGGCGGCTGCTGAGCGAGGGCATCTCGGCCATCGGTGAGGTGCCCGCGGGGCGGTGGACCGACGACCGGTCCACGCCGTCCGGGACCGACGACCGGTCCACGCCGCCCGTCATCCGCCGCGGCGGCTTCATCGACGACGTCGACCGCTTCGACCCCGCGTTCTTCGGCATCTCACCACGGGAAGCCGCGGCGATCGACCCCCAGCAGCGGCTGATACTCGAGCTGGCCTGGGAAGGGCTGGAGGACGCGGGCATCGTGCCCGCCACCCTGCGGGGCGCCACCGTCGGAGCGTTCATCGGCGCCGGGTCCGACGACTACGCCTCGCTGATCCGCGCCCGCGACCGTTCACACCACACGCTGACCGGCACCCAGCGGGGCATGATCGCGAACCGGCTCTCCCATGTGTTCGGTCTGAGCGGCCCGAGCGTGACCGTGGACGCCGCCCAGGCGTCCTCCCTGGTCGCGGTACACATGGCCGTGGAGAGCGTGCGCCGTGGCGAGTCACGGCTCGCGGTCGCGGGCGGGGTCAACCTGAACCTCTCCGCGGAGACCGCCGCCGATATCGCCGCGTTCGGCGCTCTCTCCCCGGACGGCCGCTGCTTCACCTTCGACGCACGCGCCAATGGCTATGTGCGGGGCGAGGGCGGCGGACTCGTCGTCCTGAAGCCGCTATCCGACGCTCTCGCCGACGGCGACACCGTCTACTGCGTGATCGAGGGCAGCGCGGTCAACAACGACGGCGGCGGTGCGTCGCTCACCGCACCGGACCCGAACGGCCAGCGACAGGTGCTCCGGCTCGCCCAGCGGCGGGCCGCGATCTCCCCCGAGGCCGTTCAGTACGTGGAGCTGCACGGCACCGGAACGGCACTCGGCGACCCGGCGGAAGCGGCGGCCCTGGGCGCCGTCTTCGGCCGGAGCGGAGCGAGGCCGGTGCAGCTGGGGTCGGTGAAGACCAACATCGGCCACCTCGAGGCCGCCGCCGGTATCGCCGGACTCCTGAAGACCGCACTGGCCATCCACCACCGGCAGCTGCCGGCCAGCCTCAATTACCGCACGCCGAATCCCCGTATCCCCATGGGTGAGCTCAACCTGGAGATGCGCCTCGCACCGGGGGAGTGGCCGAAGCCGGACGACCGCCTGGTCGCCGGTGTCAGCTCGTTCGGGATGGGCGGCACCAACTGTCATGTCCTACTCGCCGAACCACTTGTCGGCGTCCCCTCCCACGACTCCGCGCATCACCCCGAGCCCGAGTCCCTCCCCAGCTCGCCCCCGGGCCCGATCCCGGCCCCGGCCCCGACCTTGGCCCCGGTCCCGATCCCGGTCCCGGTCCCGTTGTCCGGGGCGTCCGCTGCCGCGCTTCGCGGCCAGGCGATGCGGCTACGGCCGTATCTGGAGCGATCGCCGAACCTCACCGACCTCTCCTTCTCCCTCGCCACCACACGAACCTCCTTCGACCACCGCGCGGTACTGATCACCGGGCAGGCGACCGACGCGGCACACGGCCTGGACGCGCTCGCCGAAGGCGGCACGGTGGCAGGTTTGGTGACGGGCACGGCGGGCACGGCGGGGACGGCGGGGACTGCGGGAAAGCTCGCCTTCGCCTTCGCCGGCCAGGGCTCGCAGCGTCTCGGCATGGGACGTGAACTCAGCGCCGCCTTCCCCGTGTTCGCCCACGCTCTCGACGAAGTGTGCACGGCGTTGGACGCACACCTGGACCGGCCGCTTCGGGACGTGATCCACGGTGAGGACGCCGAACTGCTCAACCGGACGGTGTACGCCCAGGCCGGACTCTTCGCGGTGGAGGTGGCGCTGTTCCGGCTGCTCGAGGACTTCGGCCTCGTGCCGGACCTGCTGATCGGTCACTCCCTCGGTGAGGTGAGCGCCGCCCATGTCGCCGGTGTGCTGTCCTTGGCGGACGCCGCCGCCTTCGTCGCCGCCCGTGGGCGGCTGATGCAAGCCGTGACGGAGCCGGGCGCCATGGTGTCGCTCGAAGCCACCGAGGACGAGGTCACCCGGACGCTCATGGCGGGCGGCGCCCCGGACGACGGTGCCCGGGTCTGCGTGGCGGCGGTCAACGGCCCCACCGCCACGGTGATCTCGGGGGACGAGCACGCCGTACTCGATCTGGCGGCGGAGTGGACCCGCCGCGGACGCAGGACGAAGCGGCTCCGGACGAGCCACGCCTTCCACTCGCCCCATCTGGACCCCGTACTCGACGAGCTTCGGCACATCGCCGAGAGCCTCAAGTACCGGGCACCTCGGATCCCGCTGGTGTCGAATGTGACCGGCCGACGTGCCACGGCGGAAGAGCTGTGTTCTCCGGGGTACTGGGTCCGGCATGTCCGCCGGACCGTACGGTTCCTGGACGGCGTCCGCTGTCTGGAGGACGAGGGCGTCACCACCCTCGTGGAATTGGGCCCGGACAAAGCGCTCACCACCCTGGCCCGCGACTGCCTGACCGGGCCCGGGACGCTGGTGGGCACCCTCCGTCGCGACCGACCCGAGCCATCGGCCCTGGTCACCGCGCTGGCCGAGCTGTATGTCTCGGGTGTCGAGGTGGCATGGAGCCCGCTGGTGTCCGGTGGGCGGCGGATTCCACTGCCCACGTACGCCTTCCAGCGGCAGCGCTACTGGTTCTCCGCCCCCGGGACCGAGAGCGGAGCCACGCCTGGCCATGGGGTCACACCCGGGCCCGAGCGCACGGACACCGGCCCGAGCCGCGACGAGGCGCCCGGCGAGGTGCCCGACCCCGGCCTGAGCGGCGGCGAGATGCTCGGCATGGTCCGGACGCACGCGGCCGTCGTGCTCGGATACCCATCGGCAACCGCCATCGGTGCCGAGCACACCTTCAAGCAACTCGGGTTCGACTCGATCACCGCCGTCGAACTGTGCGAACGGCTCGGTGCGGCGACCGCCCTTCCGCTGCGCGGCACATTGCTGTTCGACTATCCGACGCCCGCCGCGCTCGCCGAGCATCTGCACCGCAGGCTCCACGGCCGGACGGATGAGCGGACCGCGCCCGCGACCGTGCCAACACCTGACGGCGGCGATCCGGTGGTGATCGTGGGGATGGGCTGCCGGTTCCCCGGCCGGGTCCACTCGCCGGAGGACCTATGGCGGATCGTGGCCGACGGCGAGGACGCCATCTCCGGCTTTCCGTCCGACCGGGGCTGGGACCTCGACGGTCTCTACCACCCCGACCCCGACCGCCCCGGCACGTCATACGCACGCGACGGCGGATTCCTGTACGACGCGGCCGAGTTCGACGCGGAGTTCTTCGGGATCTCACCGCGTGAGGCCGAGGCGATGGATCCGCAGCAGCGGCTGCTGCTGGAGACATCGTGGGAGGCGTTGGAACGGGCGGGGATCCCCGCGGAGCACATCAAGGGCAGCAGCACGGGCGTGTTCATCGGCGCCTCGTCGGTCGGCTACGCGGCGGACGCCGGAGAGGCGGCCGAGGGGTACCAGCTGACCGGCACCGCCGCGAGCGTGGCCTCGGGCCGGGTGTCCTACACCCTGGGCCTCGAAGGCCCGGCGGTCACCGTGGACACGGCGTGCTCGTCCTCGCTGGTGGCATTGCACCTGGCCGTACAGTCGCTGAGGGCGGGCGAGTGCTCACTGGCGTTGGCGGGCGGTGTGACCGTGATGGCCACACCGGCGATGTTCGTGGAGTTCTCCCGTCAGCGGGGGCTGGCCACGGACGGTCGGTGCAAGGCGTTCGCGGCGGCGGCGGACGGCACGGGGTGGGCCGAAGGCGCCGGGGTGCTGGTGGTCGAGCGGTTGTCGGACGCCGAGCGCAATGGGCACCGGGTGTTGGCGGTGGTGCGGGGCAGCGCGGTGAATCAGGATGGCGCGTCGAATGGTCTGACGGCGCCGAACGGTCCGTCGCAGCAGCGTGTCATCCGGCAGGCGCTGGTGAGTGCGGGTCTTGTGGTGTCGGACGTGGACGCGGTGGAGGCGCACGGTACGGGTACGACGCTCGGTGATCCGATTGAGGCACAGGCGCTGCTGGCCACGTACGGTCAGGGCCGGGATGCGGATCGGCCCTTGTGGTTGGGGTCGGTGAAGTCGAACATCGGTCATACGCAGGCGGCTGCGGGTGTGGCCGGTGTGATCAAGATGGTGATGGCCATGCGCCACGGGGTGCTGCCGCGAACGCTGCACGTGGATGAGCCGTCGCCACACGTCGACTGGTCCGGCGGCCGGGTAGAGCTGCTCACCGAGACAACGCCATGGCCCACGACCGGTGGCCTTCGCCGAGCGGGCGTCTCATCGTTCGGAGTGAGCGGCACCAACGCCCACGTCATCCTGGAGCACGCCCCGGAGACGGCCCCGCCGACCGGTCCCAGCGGGGAAGGCGATGGCGAAGCGGCGGCCGTCGCCTGGGTGTTGTCGGCACAGGGCGAGGCTGCGCTGCGAGCCCAGGCCGAGCGGCTGCGTGCCTTCATGGCGGCCGGTCCCCGCCTCACCCCGGCGGAAGTGGGATGGTCACTGGCATCGACGCGTACGACGTTGTCGCACCGCGCGGTGGTCGTGGGCGCGGGACGCGACGAGTTGCTGCGTGGTGTGAACGCGGTGGCGAACGGGATGCCCGCGCCGGGAGTGGTACGGGGCACCGGAGCCCCCGGAGACGTGGTGTTTGTCTTTCCGGGGCAGGGGTCGCAGTGGGTGGGGATGGCGTTGGAGTTGGTGGAGTCGTCGGCGGTGTTTGCGGGGCGGTTGGGTGAGTGTGCGGTTGCGTTGGCGCCGTTTGTGGAGTGGTCGTTGTGGGATGTGTTGGGTGATGAGGTGGCGTTGGGGCGTGTTGATGTGGTGCAGCCGGTGTTGTGGGCGGTGATGGTGTCGTTGGCGGAGTTGTGGCGTTCGTTTGGTGTGGTGCCGTCGGTGGTGGTGGGTCATTCGCAGGGTGAGATTGCGGCGGCGTGTGTGGCGGGGGGGCTGTCGTTGGAGGATGGTGCGCGGGTGGTGGCGTTGCGGAGCAAGGCGTTGCTGGCTTTGGCGGGTCGGGGTGGGATGGTGTCGGTTCCGGTGGCTGCTGATCGGCTGCGGGATCGTGTGGGGTTGTCGGTGGCGGCGGTGAATGGTCCGGTGTCGACGGTGGTGTCGGGGTCTGTTGGGGTGCTGGATGGGGTGTTGGCGGAGTTCCCGGAGGCCAAGCGGGTTCCGGTGGATTATGCGTCGCATTCGGTGCAGGTGGAGGAGGTTCGGGAGGGGCTGGCGGAGGCGTTGGCGCCGGTGCGGCCGCGTGTGGGTGAGGTGCCGTTCTTTTCGACGGTGACGGGGCGGTTGATGGAGACCGTGGAGTTGGATGCGGAGTACTGGTATCGGAATCTGCGGGAGACGGTGGAGTTCCAGAGCAGCGTTGAGGCTCTGATCGGCCAGGGCCATACGGTGTTCGTCGAGGCCAGTCCGCATCCGGTGCTGACCGTCGGCATCCAGGACACCGCCGACGCCACCGCCACCGACATCCTCGTCACCGGATCGCTGCGCCGCGATGACGGCACTGTCCAGCGGTTTCTGACCTCCCTGGCCGAGCTCCACGTGGGCGGTGTCCGGATCGACTGGGGCCCGCTCTTCGCCGGTGTCTCGCCCGTTGAGCTGCCGACGTACGCCTTCCAACGGGAACGGTTCTGGCTTGGGGCGGACATCGCCGAGTCCGCCGTGGACACGTGGCGTTACCAGATTTCCTGGAAGCCGCTGCCGGACATGGACACCCCGGCCCTCTCCGGCACCTGGCTTGCCGTGGTCCCCGAAGGGGACGAGTGGGCCATGGCGGGTGCACGGGCGCTGATCGAGTCGGGCATGGCCAGCGTCCGTACCGTCCAGGTGACCTGCGACGCGGACCGCCGGACCCTGGCCGGGCTGCTGACGGATGTGGCGGGATCCGAGGACATCACCGGTGTCGTCTCGTTCCTTGCCGCCGACGAAGTTCCGCATCCGGCCCACCCCGCGCTGTCCCGGGGGATGGCGCACACGGTCGAGCTGGTGTGCTCGCTCACCACTGCCGATGTCGGGGCCCCGCTGTGGTGTGTCACCCGAGCGGCCGTCACGGCACTGCCCGCTGACCCGGCGCCGAGTCCCGCCCAGGCGGCGGTATGGGGATTCGGACGGGTGGCCGGGCTGGAGCGATCCGAGCGTTGGGGCGGCCTGATCGACCTGCCCGTCCACTGCGACGCACACGTGCTGCGGCGGTTCGTCGCCGTACTCGCGCGGGCAGCCGGTGAGGACCAGGTGGCGGTGCGGCCATCGGCGGCCTTGGGCCGACGGTTGGAGTCGGCGCCGAGGACCGGACCGGCCGGCGCATGGCGCCCGCACGGCACGGTGCTGATCACCGGTGGCACCGGCGTGCTGGGCGCACATGTGGCACGGTGGCTGGCGCGGTCCGGCGCGGAGCACCTGGTGCTGCTCAGCCGCCGTGGCCCGCAGGCCCCTGGGGCGGCCGTGCTCGACGACGAACTGACCGCGCTCGGCGTACGAGTGACCGTGACGGCCTGCGACGTCACCGACCGGGCCGCTCTCGCCGGGGTGCTGGCATCGGTGCCGGACCTCACCGCCGTGGTCCATCTCGCGGGGACCGTGCGATTCGGCAACGCCATCGACGCGGACCTCGACGAGTACGCGGGCGTCTTCGACGCCAAGGTCACCGGTGCCCTGCATCTGGACGAGCTCCTCGACCACTCCTCACTGGAGGCGTTTGTCCTCTTCTCCTCTGCGGCAGCCGTCTGGGGCGGTGTCGGCCAGGCCGGTTACGCGGCGGCGAACGCAATGCTCGACGCGGTGGCACAGCGGCGTCGCGTACGCGGTCTACCGGCCACTTCGATCGGATGGGGCACCTGGGGCGGCAGCCTCGCGCCCGAGGACGAGGAGCGGCTGAGCCGCATCGGCCTGCGCCCGATGCGGCCGGAGGCGGCCGTCACCGAGCTGCGCCATGTCGTCGGATCGGCCGAGCCCTGCCCGGCCATCGCGGACGTCGACTGGGAGACCTTCGGCCCGGCCTTCACAACAGGTCGGCCCAGCCCCCTGCTCGGCGAGTTGCCGCAGCTGCGAAACACCTCCGGTTCCATGGCGATGACCGGCGACCACGCCGCGTTGCGGAGGCGACTGGCCGGGGTGTCCGCGGCCGACCAGGCCCGGACGCTGGTGGACCTGGTACGTGAACACGCGGCCGAACTCCTGGGGCACCGCGGCCCGGCGGCGATCGATCCCACAGTGCCATTCCGGCAACTGGGCTTCGACTCGCTGACGGCGGTCGAGCTGCGGACCCGGCTGAACGCGGCCACGGGACTGCGCCTCCCGGCCACCTTGCTGTTCGACCACCCGAGCTGCCGGGCGGTCGGCGATCTGCTGCGTTCGGAACTGCTCGGCGACCGGTCGGGCTCCCTCGCGGCGTCGTCCGCCACGGAGGCTGTGCCCACCGGCGTGGCCTCCGACGAGCCGATCGCCATCGTCGCGATGAGCTGCCGCTTCCCGGGAGGAATCGGAACTCCCGAGGACTTGTGGCGGGTGGTCAGCGAGGGCCGGGACGTGCTCTCCGACTTCCCCGACGACCGCGGCTGGGACGTGGACTCGCTGTACGACCCGGACCCGGACCGGCCCGGCACCAGTTATGTGCGTACCGGCGGATTCCTCCACGACGCTGCGGAGTTCGACCCGGAGCTCTTCGGGATCTCCCCGCGTGAGGCGCTGGCGATGGATCCGCAGCAGCGGCTGCTGCTGGAGTCGGCGTGGCAGGTCCTGGAGCGCGCCAGGATGGCGCCGACCTCCCTGCGATCCAGCAGGACCGGTGTCTTCATCGGCGGCTGGGGCCAGGGCTACCCCTCGGCCTCGGACGAGGGGTATGCCCTGACCGGCGCCGCGACCAGCGTGATGTCCGGTCGTATCGCCTACGCGCTGGGGCTGGAGGGCCCGGCCCTCACCGTGGACACGGCATGTTCGTCCTCGCTGGTGGCGCTGCATCTGGCGAGCGAGGCGCTACGGCGCGGCGAGTGCTCGCTGGCGCTCGCCGGCGGCGTGACGGTGATGGCGACACCCAGCACCTTCGTGGAGTTCTCGCGCCAGCGCGGGCTGGCCCCGGACGGGCGCTGCAAGGCGTTCGCCGGAGCGGCGGACGGCACGGGGTGGGGCGAGGGCGTGGGCATGCTGCTGCTGGAGCGGTTGTCGGATGCTGAGCGGCTTGGGCATCGGGTGTTGGCGGTGGTGCGGGGCAGCGCGGTGAATCAGGATGGTGCGTCGAATGGTTTGACGGCGCCGAATGGTCCGTCGCAGCAGCGGGTGATCCGGCAGGCGTTGGCGAGCGCTGGGTTGTCCGCGGTGGATGTGGATGCGGTGGAGGCGCATGGTACGGGTACGGCGCTGGGTGATCCGATCGAGGCGCAGGCGTTGCTGGCCACGTACGGTCAGGGCCGGGATGCGGATCGGCCGTTGTGGTTGGGGTCGGTGAAGTCGAACATCGGTCATACGCAGGCGGCTGCGGGTGTGGCCGGTGTGATCAAGATGGTGATGGCCATGCGGCACGGGGTGCTGCCGCGAACGCTGCACGTCGATGAGCCGACACCGAAGGTGGATTGGTCGGTCGGCGCGGTGGAACTGCTCGCCGAGTCGGCCGAGTGGCCGGAGGATCGACCGCGCCGAGCCGGGGTGTCGGCTTTCGGGGTGAGCGGCACCAACGCCCATGTGATCCTGGAGCAGGCCCCGGAGCAGGCCCCGGAGCAGGCACCGGGGGTGGCGGCGGAGGGCAGGAAGGGGCACGGTGAGCCGCCGACGGTGCCGTGGGCGCTGTCGGGCGCGAGCGAGGCGGGTCTGCGGGCGCAGATCGAAGGCCTGCGGGCCTTCGCTGACGACAACCCCACGCTCGATCCGGTTGATGTGGGCTGGTCGTTGGCATCCACACGTGCGCTTCTGCCGTATCGCACCGTCGTCGTGGGCACCGAACTCGATGAGTTGCGGCGTGGGTTGGACGCGGCGGAGGTGGTGGGCGCGGCCGAGCCCAACCGTGGCGTCGTGTTTGTCTTTCCGGGGCAGGGGTCGCAGTGGGTGGGGATGGCGTTGGAGTTGGTGGGGTCCTCGGCGGTGTTTGCGGGGCGGTTGGGTGAGTGTGCGGTTGCGTTGGCGCCGTTTGTGGAGTGGTCGTTGTGGGATGTGTTGGGTGATGAGGTGGCGTTGGGGCGTGTTGATGTGGTGCAGCCGGTGTTGTGGGCGGTGATGGTGTCGTTGGCGGAGTTGTGGCGTTCGTTTGGTGTGGTGCCGTCGGTGGTGGTGGGTCATTCGCAGGGTGAGATTGCGGCGGCGTGTGTGGCGGGGGGTCTGTCGTTGGAGGATGGTGCGCGGGTGGTGGCGTTGCGGAGCAAGGCGTTGCTGGCTTTGGCGGGGCGGGGTGGGATGGTGTCGGTTCCGGTGGCTGCTGATCGGCTGCGGGATCGTGTGGGGTTGTCGGTGGCGGCGGTGAATGGTCCGGTGTCGACGGTGGTGTCGGGGTCTGTTGGGGTGCTGGATGGGGTGTTGGCGGAGTTCCCGGAGGCCAAGCGGGTTCCGGTGGATTATGCGTCGCATTCGGTGCAGGTGGAGGAGGTTCGGGAGGGGCTGGCGGAGGCGTTGGCGCCGGTGCGGCCGCGTGTGGGTGAGGTGCCGTTCTTTTCGACGGTGACGGGGCGGTTGATGGAGACCGTGGAGTTGGATGCGGAGTACTGGTATCGGAATCTGCGGGAGACGGTGGAGTTCCAGAGCAGCGTTGAGGCTCTGATCGGCCAGGGCCATACGGTGTTCGTCGAGGCCAGTCCGCATCCGGTGCTGACCGTCGGCGTCCAGGACACCGCCGACGCCACCGCCACCGACATCCTCGTCACCGGATCGCTGCGCCGTGACGACGGCGGTCCTGCCTGTTTCCTCACCGCGCTGGCCCGGCTACATGTCCGGGGTGTCGCGGTGGAGTGGCGGGAGGCGTTCGCCGGGCTGGACGCCCATGCCGTGGACTTGCCGACCTACGCCTTTCAGCGTCGGCGCTTCTGGGCGGCCTCCCTGCGGCGGACACCCGGGGCGGCAGAGTTTGACCATCCCCTCCTGGGCGCGGTGGTGCCCTTGCCCGAGTCCGGCGGCGGTCTGCTCACGGGCGTGCTCACGCTGGCCGGACAGCCGTGGCTGGCCGAACACTCGGTGGCCGATGTGGTCTTGTTCCCGGGTACGGGGTTTGTGGAGTTGGTGTTGCAGGCGGGTTTGTGGTTGGGGTGTGGGGTGGTTGAGGAGTTGACTTTGGAGGGGCCGTTGGTGTTTCCGGAGCGGGGTGAGGTTGAGGTTCAGGTTTCGGTGGGTGGTGTGGATGAGGTGGGGTGTCGGTCGGTGTCGGTGTTTTCGTGTTGTGGGGGTGAGTGGGTTCGGCATGCGGTGGGTGTGCTTGGGGTGGGGGGTGGTGTGGTGCCGGGGGTGGAGGTGTGGCCGCCGGTGGGTGCGGAGCGGGTTGGGGTGGAGGGGGTTTATGAGGTGTTGGCGGAGCGGGGGTATGTGTATGGGCCGGTGTTCCAGGGGTTGCGGGACGCCTGGCGCCGGGGAGACGAAATCTTCGTCGAGGCGGTGATATCGGCGGAGGCGCGGGGCGATGCGGCTCGCTGCGCCATCCATCCCGCGCTGCTCGACGCAGCCCTGCACGGCGTCGGATTGGGCGGCCTGATCAGCGACGACGGCCGGGCGTACCTGCCGTTCTCCTGGAGCGGGGTCAGGCTGCACGCGGTCGGCGCATCCGCTGTCCGGATGACGCTGACGCCCGCCGGGCCGGACGCGGTCTCGCTGAGGGTGACCGATGAGTCGGGCGAGGCGGTGCTGACGGTGGACTCCCTCGTCCTCCGCCCGGTTGTCGAGGGACAGCTTGCCGAAGCCGAGATCGGCAACCGCGATGTGCTTCATCGGGTGGAGTGGGTGGATGCGGGGGCGTGTTCGGTGGGGTCGTTCGTGGAGTGGGGTGAGGTGGCTGCTGGTGGGGTGGTGCCGGAATGTGTGGTGTTGGCCGGAGCTGATGTGGCGGGTGTGTTGGAGGTTTTGCGGGCGTGGGTGGTGGAGAAGCGGTTTGAGGGTTCGCGGTTGGTGGTGGTGACGAGGGGTGCGGTGTCGGTGAGTGGTGAGGGCGTGGAGGATGTGGGCGGTGGCGCGGTGTGGGGGTTGGTGCGGTCGGCGCAGTCGGAGCATCCGGGGCGGTTTGTGCTGGTGGATACCGATGCGGACATGGATGCGGTTCCGGATGTGGTGGGGCTGGGGGAGTGGCAGGTTGCGGTGCGTGGGGGTCGGGTGTGGGTGCCGCGTCTGGTGGGTGTGGGTGCGGCTGGGGGCGTGGTGCGTGGGGGGTTGGGCTCGGGTGTGGCGTTGGTAACGGGTGGCACGGGGTTGTTGGGTGGGTTGGCGGCGCGTCATCTGGTGTCGGCGTATGGGGTGGGTGAGTTGGTGTTGGTGAGTCGTCGAGGGATGGCTGCGCCGGGTGCGTTGGAACTGGTGGGGGAGTTGGAGGGGTTGGGCGCGCGGGTGCGGGTGGTGGCGTGCGATGTGGCGGATCGGGGTGCGGTGGCGGAGTTGGTGGGGTCGATCGAAGGGTTGCGGGTGGTGGTGCATGCGGCGGGTGTGGTGGATGACGGGGTGATCGGTTCGTTGGACACGGGGCGGTTGCGTGGGGTGATGGGGGCGAAGGCATGGGGTGCTTGGCATCTGCATGAGCTGACGCGTGGATTGGATCTGTCGGCGTTCGTGTTGTTCTCGTCGGCGGCGGGTGTGTTGGGCAACGTGGGTCAGGGCGGTTACGCGGCGGCGAACGGGTTCCTGGACGCGCTGGCGGTTCACCGTCGTGGGCGGGGACTGCCCGCGGTGTCGATCGCGTGGGGCTTCTGGGAGGAACGCAGCGAACTGACCGCCGACCTGGCCGAGGTGCAGCTGTCGAGGATCGCCCGGTCCGTGGGGGCCAGCATCAGCAGCGCACAAGGACTGGATCTGTTCGACGCGGCGCTCGCCGCCGACGAGCCGATGGTGCTGGCCACACCCCTGAACCTGCCCGCTTTGCGGGACCAGGCCGCCGCGGGTTCATTGCCCTCGATCCTGAGCGGACTGGTTACCGCTCCCGTCCGCAGGGCGGCCGGCACCGGGCGCACTCCGGCCGGGCTCCGGCACCAACTCGCCGGGGTGACAGAGGCCGAAAGGCAGCACCGGGTCATGCGTCTGGTGCAGGAACATGCGGCCGGCGTTCTGGGCCATGCCTCCGCGGAGTCGGTCGACACCTCGCGGACCTTCCAGGAGATCGGCTTCGACTCGCTGACCGCGGTGGAACTGCGCAACCGGATCAGCGCCGCCACCGGCATACGGCTGCCCGCCACCGCGGTCTTCGACCACCCCACGCCCCGGCTGCTGGCCGAGCGGGTACTGGCCGAGGTACAGGGCTCCCTGCCGACCGCCGCCCCGATCGCGCCGGTGTCGGCTGTCGACGACGAGCCGATCGTGATCGTGGGTATGAGCTGCCGCTTCCCCGGCGGCGTCGAATCCCCCGAGGACCTGTGGCACCTGGTCCACTCGGCCACCGACGCGGTTTCCGCGCTGCCCACGGACCGGGGCTGGGACCTGGCCACCTTTTCCGGGGCCAAGGGCGGTGCCGGTGCCTCGAACGCCCGGGACGGCGGATTCCTTTACGACGCGGCTGAGTTCGACGCCGGATTCTTCGGGATCTCGCCGCGCGAGGCGACCGCGATGGATCCGCAGCAGCGGCTGCTGCTGGAGGCGGCCTGGGAGGTGTTCGAGCGGGCCGGAATCGCCCCGGACACGCTCAAAGGCAGCCGGACGGGCGTCTTCACAGGCGTGATGTACCACGACTACGGCTCGTGGCTCACCGATGTCCCGGAGGACGTCGAGGGCTATCTGGGCACAGGCATCGCGGGCAGTGTGGCGTCGGGTCGGCTCGCCTATACGTTCGGCCTGGAGGGGCCTGCCCTGACGGTGGACACGGCCTGCTCCTCATCACTGGTGGCGCTGCATCTGGCGACCGAGTCGCTACGGCGTGGGGAGTGCTCGCTGGCACTCGCGGGTGGAGTCACCGTACTGGCGACTCCGCAGGTCTTCGTGGAGTTCACACGCCAGGGCGGACTGGCACCGGATGGCCGCTGCAAGCCCTTCGCCGCCGGTGCGGACGGGACGGGCTGGTCGGAGGGGGTCGGGCTGCTGCTGGTGGAGCGGTTGTCGGACGCCGAGCGCAATGGGCACCGGGTGTTGGCGGTGGTGCGTGGTTCGGCGGTGAATCAGGATGGTGCGTCGAATGGTTTGACGGCGCCGAATGGTCCGTCGCAGCAGCGGGTGATCCGGCAGGCGCTGGCGAACGCCGGGCTCGTCGCCCGGGATGTCGATGCGGTGGAGGCGCATGGTACGGGTACGACGCTGGGTGATCCGATCGAGGCGCAGGCGCTGCTGGCCACGTACGGTCAGGACCGGGATCCGGATCGGCCACTGTGGTTGGGCTCGGTGAAGTCGAACATCGGTCATACGCAGGCGGCTGCGGGTGTGGCTGGTGTGATCAAGATGGTGATGGCGATGCGGCATGGGGTGCTGCCGCAGAGTCTGCACATCGACCAGCCGACACCGCACGTGGACTGGTCCACCGGTGCGGTGGAACTCCTGGGGGAGCACACGGGCTGGCCGGAGGCCGGGCGGCCTCGAAGGGCGGGTGTCTCGTCGTTCGGGGCGAGCGGTACCAACGCCCATGTGATTCTTGAGCAGGCTCCCAACATGGCGGGTGAACCTGAGCAAAGGCCGGATCGGCACGAACTACCGGCGATTCCCTGGGTGTTGTCCGCTGGCGACGAGGCGGGTTTGCGGGCGCAGGCCGTACGGCTGCGGGCCTTCGCGGACCGGAATCCTGATCTGGATCCGGTGGATGTTGGGTGGTCTTTGGTGGCTACTCGGTCTGGGTTGTCGCATCGTGCGGTGGTGGTGGGTGCGGATCGTGGTGAGTTGTTGGGTGGGTTGGGTTCGGTGGTGGTTGGTGTTCCGGTGGTGGGTGGGTTGGGTGTGTTGTTTGCGGGTCAGGGGTCGCAGCGGTTGGGGATGGGGCGTGGGTTGTATGAGGGGTATCCGGTGTTTGCTGCGGCGTGGGATGAGGTGTGTGGGGAGCTGGATCGGTATTTGGATAGGCCGTTGGGTGAGGTGCTGTGGGGTGATGATGCCGGGTTGATTGGGGAGACGGCGTATGCGCAGGCGGGGTTGTTCGCGCTGGAGGTGGCGCTGTATCGGTTGATCAGGTCGTGGGGTGTGAGGCCGGATTATTTGTTGGGTCATTCGATTGGTGAGTTGGCTGCGGCGTTTGTGGCGGGTGTGTGGTCGTTGGAGGATGCGGCTCGGGTGGTGGCGGCTCGGGGTCGTTTGATGCAGGCGTTGCCGTTGGGTGGTGCGATGGTTGCGGTGGCGGCGTCGGAGGGTGAGGTGCGGCCGCTGCTGAGCGAGGGTGTGGTGGTTGCGGCGGTGAATGGTCCTGAGTCGGTGGTGGTCTCGGGTGATGAGGGTGCGGTTCAGGTGGTTGTGGATGTGTTGGCTGGGCGTGGGGTGCGGACGCGGCGGTTGCGGGTGAGCCATGCGTTTCATTCGGCTCGTATGGATGGGATGCTCGCGGAATTTGGTGAGGTGCTGAACGGTGTTGAGTTCTGTGCCCCGAGCGTGCCCGTCGTGTCGGACGTGTCCGGTGCGGTGGCCGGTGAGGAGCTCTGTTCGCCGGAGTACTGGGTTCGGCATGTGCGGGAGACGGTCCGGTTCGCCGATGGCTTGGAGACGTTGCGCGAGCTGGGTGTTGGTTCGTTCCTGGAGCTCGGACCGGACGGGACGTTGGCCGCGCTGGCCGATGGCGATGGACTGCCCGTGCTGCGCCGGGATCGTCCGGAGCCTCTCACCGTTATGGCGGCTTTGGGCGGGCTGTACGTCCGGGGTGTCCAGCTCGACTGGGATGCGGTGTTCCCAGGTGGTCGGCGGGTCGATCTCCCCACCTATGCGTTCCAGCGTGAGCGGTTCTGGCTGGAGTCGGCCTCGGACCAGACCGCGACCAGTGCCGTTGACGCGGCGTTCTGGGACGCGGTCGAGCGCGGGGACGCGCTGGCGCTGGGCATTGACGAGGAACAGCCGTTGAGTTCCGTACTGCCCGCCCTCTCGTCGTGGCGGAGGGCGCGGCAGGAGCAGTCGGTCATCGATGGTTGGCGTTACCGGCTTGGCTGGACGCCGATCCCGGCGGTGTCCGGGGAGGTGGGCCTCACCGGCAGCTGGCTGGTCGTGGTCGAGGCGGGTACGGACAGTACCGATGTGGCTGCCGCGTTGCGGTGGGCCGGGGCCAGTGTCGAGGTCGTGACGGGCGAAGCGATCGGCGAGCTGGTCGCGGGGCCGGTCGCGGGTGTGGTGTCGTTGTTGTCGGTCGAGGCGACGGTGTCGTTGCTGCAAGTTCTTGTGGCGGCCGGGGTTGATGCGCCGTTGTGGTGTGTCACTCGTGGTGCGGTCTCGGTGGTCGATGGAGACCTGGTGGATCCTGGCCAGGCCGGAGTCTGGGGCCTGGGCCGTGTGATCGGTTTGGAGCATCCGGACCGTTGGGGCGGGCTGGTCGACCTGCCTGGTGAACTGGACGATGGCGCTGGGAAAGCGCTGGTCGGCATCCTTGCGAGGGGCAGCGGTGAGGATCAGCTGGCTGTCCGTGCCACCGGCGTATGGGGTGCCCGTCTGACGCGGGCGACGCCGGTCGGTGGCGCGGGTGAGGTTGCGGCGATGTGGTGTGGGCGTGGTACCGCGTTGGTCACCGGTGGTACGGGTGCTCTGGGTAGCCGGGTGGCGCGTTGGCTGGTGGACAGGGGTGTGGAGCGGGTGGTGGTGACGAGTCGTCGGGGGGTCGAGGCGCCTGGTGCTGCCGAGTTGGTGGCTGAGCTGGGGAGGCGTGTGCGGATTGTGGCTTGTGATGTCGGTGACCGTGAGGCGCTCGCGGCTGTTCTGGCGGCGGTCCCGGATGTGCGCACCGTCGTGCATGCGGCGGGTGTTCTCGATGACGGGGTGCTTGAATCGCTGGCTCCTGAGCGGGTCCGTGAGGTGATGCGGGCCAAGGCTGATGGCGCGCGCCATCTTCACGAGTTGACCCGTGACGTCGATCTCGATGCCTTCGTGTTGTTCTCCTCGGCGGCCGGGACTGTGGGCAGTGCGGGTCAGGGGAGCTATGCGGCGGCCAACGCTGTCCTGGACGGGCTGGCGTGGCGGCGCCGGGCGGAGGGCCTGGTGGCCACGTCGGTGGCCTGGGGAGCCTGGGCCGATACCGGCATGGGGGCGGCCCAGCGGCAGCTCCCCGGCATGGCCCCGGAGCTGGCGCTGGCAGCCCTCCAGCGGGCACTGACCGAGGACGAGACCGCACTCATGATCGCGGACGTGGATTGGTCGAGCTTCGGCTCCCGGTTCACCGCCGTACGGCCGAGCCCGCTGCTGAGCGAACTGCTGCCCCTCTCCACCGCGCCGATGGAACCGGTCGAGGCACTCGCCACCCGGTTGCGCGGCATGTCGCGGATCGAGCGCGAGCGGGCGGTGCTGGAGCTGGTCCGTGCCCAAGTGGCGGCCGTGCTGGGGCATGCGAAGCCCGCTTCGGTCGACCCCTCGCGGACCTTCCAGGAAGTCGGCTTCGACTCGCTCACCGCGGTGGAGCTGCGGAACCGGCTGGCCACCTCCACCGGCGTACCGTTCCCCGCGTCGGTCATCTTCGACTATCCGACTCCCGCGGCGCTCGCCGACCACGTCCGGGCCCGGTTCGTCCCGGACAAGGACGGTGACGAGGACGAGAGCGCCGCGACGTCCGTGCTCGACGAACTGACCAGGCTGGAAGCCGTGCTGTCCGACCTGTCCCCGAGCGACGTGGCCGGTGCCGAGGTCGCCGCGAAGATCAAGAGCCTGCTGTCCCACTGGGGAGCGGCCACCAACAGTGACATCGACATGGATTCCGCGACGGACGAGGAGATGTTCGACCTCCTCGGCAAGGAGTTCGGGATCTCGTGAACCTGCCGTCGAGTTCGTCTCCGAGTGAGTCCAGCACCGCGTTGAGAGGGCCGTCCCGTGGAGAATGAAGAGAAACTTCGGCATTACCTCAAAGAGGTCACGAAGGATCTGCGGCAGACCCGCCAGCGGCTGCAGGACGTCGAGGCGAAGAGCCGCGAGCCCATCGCGATCGTCGGCATGAGCTGCCGTTTTCCCGGTGGTATCGCGACACCGGAAGCGCTGTGGGACCTGGTGCGCGAGGGCGGCGACGCGGTGTCGGAGTTCCCGGCAGACCGTGGATGGGACACGGACGGCCTCTACGACCCCGCCGGCGGCTCCGGGAAGTCGGTCACTCGCTACGGCGGATTCCTGCGCGGCGTCGCCGATTTCGACGCGGCGCTCTTCGGGATCTCTCCCCGTGAGGCCATCGCGATGGACCCGCAGCAGCGGTTGATGCTGGAGACCTCCTGGGAGGCGTTCGAGCGGGCCGGTGTCAGCCGTGACGCGGTGCGGGGCAGCCGGACCGGGGTGTTCATCGGCACCAATGGCCAGGACTACGCGACACTGCTCAGCGCCGCCCGGGACGATGTGCAGGGCCACCTCGGCACGGGCAGCGCGGCCAGCGTGCTCTCGGGACGGGTCGCCTACACCTTCGGTCTCGAAGGGCCGACGGTCACCGTGGACACCGCGTGCTCGTCCTCGCTGATCGCCCTGCATCTGGCCGTCCAGGCACTGCGCAACGGGGAGTGCGAGCTGGCACTGGCGGGCGGCGTCACGGTGATGACGACGACGAACACCTTCGTCGAGCTGTCCAAGCAGGGCGGGCTGGCGCCGGACGGCCGGTCCAAGGCGTTCGCGGCGGCGGCCGACGGCACCGGCTGGGGTGAGGGCGCCGGGATGCTGCTGGTGGAGCGGCTGTCCGACGCCGAACGGCACGGCCACCCGGTACTGGCGGTGGTACGTGGCACCGCCGCCAACCAGGACGGCGCGTCGAACGGGCTGACCGCGCCCAACGGGCCCTCCCAGCGCCGGGTCATCCGCGCGGCGTTGTCCAACGCCCAGCTGTCCACGGGCGATGTCGACGTGGTGGAGGCACACGGCACCGGCACCCGGCTCGGCGACCCGATCGAGGCACAGGCCCTGCTGGACACCTACGGCCAGAACCGGGACCGGCCGCTGTGGCTCGGATCGGTCAAGTCGAACCTGGGACACACCCAGGCCGCCGCGGGTGTCGCCGGGGTCATCAAGATGGTGCTCGCCATGCGCCACGGTGTGCTGCCGCGCACCCTGCACGTGGACGAACCGACTCCGCATGTGGACTGGTCCGCCGGGGCGGTGCGGCTGCTCACCGAGCGGACCCCGTGGCCGGACACCGACCGGCCGCACAGGGCGGGCGTCTCCGCCTTCGGAGTGAGCGGCACCAACGCCCATGTGATCGTGGAGCAGGCATCGGGGGCCGAGCCCGTCGAGCCGCCCCGGACCGAACCGGTGGCGGTGCCCTGGGTGCTCTCGGGCCAGGGCGACGCCGGTCTGCGGGCGTTCGCGGCCCGGCTCGCCGACGTGGCCGCTGAAGCCCACCCCGGGGACCTCGGATGGACCTTGGCCACCACCCGCTCGGCGCTGTCGCACCGTGCGGTGGTGATCGGATCCACACCGGAGGAACTGCGGAGCGGCCTCGCGGCGGTGGCCGCCGGAGAGCCGGCCCCGAACGCGGTGGAGGGAGTGGCCGGTTCCGACACCGGCGTGGTCTTCGTCTTCCCGGGACAGGGCTCGCAGTGGGCCGGTATGGCCGTGGAACTGCTGGACTCCTCCCCGGCCTTCGCCCGCCGGTTCGCCGAATGCGCCCGTGCCCTCGAGACACACCTCGACTGGTCCATCGAGGACGTGGTGCGCTCCGCGCCCGGTGCGCCGTCGCTCGACCTCATCGAGGTCGTCCAGCCGGTCCTGTTCACCATGATGGTGTCCCTCGCCGAGCTGTGGGCCTCCTACGGGATCACTCCATCGGCCGTGGTCGGCCACTCCCAGGGCGAGATCGCGGCGGCCTGTGTGGCCGGGGCGCTGTCGTTGGAGGACGCGGCCAAGGTGGTGGTGTTGCGCAGCCGCCTCTTCGCCGAAACGCTGGTGGGCAACGGCGCCATCGCCTCGGTCGCCCTGCCGGCGGAACAATTGGCCACCCGGATCGAGCCGTGGGGCGAGCGCTTGGTGGTGGCCGGGGTGAACGGGCCCGCGGCTGCCACGGTGTCCGGCGACCCCCGGAGCCTGGAAGAGTTCGTCGCCGCATGCGCGGCGGACGGCGTACGCGCCCGCGTCGTGCCCGCCACCGTGGCCTCCCACGGCCCGCAGGTGGAACCGCTGCGGGAACGGCTGCTCGCCCTGCTGGCCGGCGTGGCGCCACGCCGGTCCACCGTTCCGTTCTACTCCACGGTGACCGGCGGACTCCTGGACACCACCGAACTCGACGCGGACTACTGGTTCTGGAACGCCCGTAAGCCGATCGACTTCCTCGGCGCGCTCCGGGCGCTGTTCGCCGACGGCCACCGCGTCTTCGTGGAATCGAGCACCCACCCCGCGCTGACCATGGGAATCCAGGACACCGCGGACGCCTCCGGCGAGTCCGTGGAGGTCACCGGCTCGCTGCGGCGTGGCGAGGGCGGGCTCGCCCAGTTCCACTCGGCCGTGGCGCGGCTGCATGTGCACGGGGTGCGGGTGGACTGGTCCGCGGCCTTCGGGGCGGCGCGGCGGGTGGAGCTGCCGACCTACCCATTCCAGCGGGAGCGTTACTGGCTGACGCCCCGGCCCGGCCAGGGTGACGCCTCCGCCCTGGGGCTGGGCGCGCTTGACCACCCCCTGCTGGGGGCCACGGTCGTGCTGCCCGAGTCCGGCGGTTGCCTGCTCACCGGTCGGCTGTCCCTGGCCGGCCACCCCTGGCTGGCCGATCACGCCCTCTCCGGAGTGGTGTTGCTGCCGGGTACGGGGTTTGTGGAGTTGGTGTTGCAGGCGGGTTTGTGGTTGGGGTGTGGGGTGGTTGAGGAGTTGACTTTGGAGGGGCCGTTGGTGTTTCCGGAGCGGGGTGAGGTTGAGGTTCAGGTTTCGGTGGGTGGTGTGGATGAGGTGGGGTGTCGGTCGGTGTCGGTGTTTTCGTGTTGTGGGGGTGAGTGGGTTCGGCATGCGGTGGGTGTGCTTGGGGTGGGGGGTGGTGTGGTGCCGGGGGTGGAGGTGTGGCCGCCGGTGGGTGCGGAGCGGGTTGGGGTGGAGGGGGTTTATGAGGTGTTGGCGGAGCGGGGGTATGTGTATGGGCCGGTGTTCCAGGGGTTGCGGGACGCCTGGCGCCGGGGAGAGGAAATCTTCGTCGAGGTGGCGGTGGCGCAGGAGGCACGCGCGGACGCGGCGCGGTGCGCGATCCACCCCGCGCTGCTCGACGCCGCGCTCCACGGGGTGCGATTCGGCGACTTCGTATCCGACGACGACCAGGCTTATGTGCCGTTCTCCTGGACCGGCGTCACGCTGCACGCGGTCGGTGCGACGGTCCTGCGCGTCACGCTGTCCCCGGCAGGACGCGACGCGATCGCCCTCCGGGCCACGGACACCACCGGTGCGCCGGTCCTGTCGGCACGCTCATTGGCCCTGCGCCCGGTCTCCGCTCAGCGGCTGAACGACACGCGGGGGAACAGGGCTGACGCCCTCCATCGGGTGGAGTGGGTGGACGCGTCCGGAACCGTGGCGGCGGGGGGTGAGGTGGCGCCGAGGACTGAGGTGGTGCGGGTCGTCTCCGACGGTCCGGATGTGGTGGGTGAGACGTACGGGCATGTGCTTGAGGTGCTGGAGCGGGTGCGGGCGTGGGTGGCGGATGAGGATCCGGCGGATGAGCGGTTGGTGGTGGTGACGCGGGGCGCTGTCGACGCGGGCGATGGTGTGGAGGACGTGGCGGGGGCCGCGGTGTGGGGCCTGGTGCGGTCCGCGCAGTCGGAGAACCCGGGGCGCCTGGTGCTGGTGGACACCGATGACCTGGACGGCGTCGACAGTCTGCTTTCCGGGGTGCCGGCTCTCGGCGAGGAGCAGCTGCTGGTGCGGTCGGGTGCGGTGCGGGTGCCGCGTCTGGGCCGGGTGCCGGTGCCGGGCGAGATGTCGGATGGGTTTGGCTCCGGTGCGGTGTTGGTGACGGGCGGCACTGGTGTGCTGGGTGGTTTGGTGTCGCGCCATCTGGTGGCGCGGCATGGGGTGAGCAGGCTGGTGCTGCTGTCGCGTCGTGGTGCGGACGCTGATGGCGCGGCGGAATTGCGGGCGGAGCTGGAGGCCGCGGGCGCCGAGGTGGTGATCGCGGCGTGTGACGCCGCGAATCGTGAGGCTCTGGCCGGGGTGTTGTCGGGGCTGTCGGCGGACTTCGCCTTGAGCGGTGTGGTGCATGCGGCGGGTGTGCTGGACGACGGGTTGCTCACGTCGTTGACGCGTGAGCGGGTCGAACTGGTGTTGCGGGCGAAGGTGGACGCGGCGTGGAATCTGCATGAGCTGACCTCGGGCATGGATCTGTCGGCGTTCGTGTTGTTCTCGTCGGCGGCGGGTGTGCTGGGCAACGCGGGCCAGGGCAGCTATGCGGCGGCGAACGGGTTCCTGGACGCGCTGGCGGCTCAGCGGCGGGCGCGAGGACTGCCCGCGGTGTCGATCGCGTGGGGCCTCTGGGAGGAACGCAGCGAACTGACCCAGCACCTCTCGCCCGACGACCTGGCGCGTGCCCACGCGGTGCCGATGCCCACCTCCCAGGCACTGGATCTGTTCGACGCGGCGCTCGCCGCCGACGAGCCGATGGTGCTGGCCGCACCCCTGAACCCGCGGGCATGGTCGGACGCCGGCCACCTGCCTCCCGTCCTCCGTGACCTGGTCCGGCCGCGGATCCGGCGCGCGACCGAGGCAACCGACGCCCCTGAATCGGCCTCCGCGCTCGGACACCGGCTGGCCACCGTGGACCGCTCCGAGTGGGACCAGGTCGTACGCGAACTCGTGCGCAACCACATCGCGGCGGTGCTGCGCCATGCCTCCGCGCAATCGGTCGACACCTCGCGGACCTTCCAGGAGATCGGCTTCGACTCGCTGACCGCGGTGGAACTGCGCAACCGGATCAGCGCCGCCACCGGCGTACGGATGCCCGCCACGGCCGTGTTCGACTATCCGACACCACAAGCGCTCGCCGAGTACCTGCTCGCCGAAGTCCTCGGGAAGGACAGCGGCGCCGCCGCGACATCCGCCGGAACCGCCCTCGTCGCCGACGATCCCATCGTCATCGTCGGAATGAGCTGCCGCTACCCCGGCGGGGTCACCTCGCCGGAAGCGCTGTGGGACCTGGTGCGCTCGGACGGCGATGCCATATCCGTCCTGCCGGCCGACCGCGGATGGGACCTGGACGGTCTCTACGACCCGGATCCGGACCGCGCCGGTACGTCGTACGCCCGCAGCGGTGGATTCGTCTACGACGCGGCCGAGTTCGACGCCGCGTTCTTCGGGATCTCGCCGCGCGAGGCCACCGCGATGGACCCGCAGCAGCGGCTGCTGCTGGAAACCTCATGGGAGGCGTTCGAGCGCGCGGGCATCCCCGCCACCTCCGTCAAGGGCGAGCGGATCGGCGTGTTCACCGGGGTGATGCACCACGACTACCTCACCCGCCTGCCGACCACACCGGACGGTGTCGAGGGCTATCTGGGCACGGGCGCGGCAGCGGGCGTCGCCTCGGGCCGCGTGGCGTACACCTTCGGGCTCGAGGGCCCAGCGGTCACCGTGGACACGGCCTGCTCGTCGTCGCTGGTCGCCCTGCACCTCGCCGTACAGGCGCTGCGCCTCGGTGAGTGCTCGCTCGCGCTGGCCGGTGGTGTGACGGTGATGTCCACGCCCACCGTCTTCGTGGAGTTCTCCCGTCAACGCGGGCTCGCGCCGGACGGCAGGTGTAAGGCGTTCGCGGGAGCGGCGGACGGCACCGGCTTCGCCGAAGGCATCGGCATGCTGCTGGTCGAACGGCTCTCGGACGCACGGCGCAACGGGCACCCCGTCCTGGCCGTGGTGCGTGGTTCGGCGGTGAATCAGGATGGTGCGTCGAATGGTTTGACGGCGCCGAATGGTCCGTCGCAGCAGCGGGTGATCCGGCAGGCGTTGGCGAGCGCTGGGTTGTCGGCGGCGGATGTGGACGCGGTGGAGGCGCACGGTACGGGTACGACGTTGGGTGATCCGATCGAGGCGCAGGCGTTGCTGGCCACCTATGGTCAGGGCCGTGATGCGGACCGGCCGTTGCTGCTGGGGTCGATCAAGTCGAACATCGGTCACACTCAGGCGGCCGCCGGTGTGGCCGGGGTGATCAAGATGGTGATGGCCATGCGCCACGGTGTGCTGCCGCAGAGCCTGCACATCGATGAGCCCACTCCCCACGTGGACTGGTCCACCGGCGCGGTGGAGCTCCTCAGCGAGCGGACGGCATGGCCGGAGACCGCACGGCCCCGCCGCGCCGGGGTGTCGTCGTTCGGCATCAGCGGAACGAACGCGCACCTGATCCTTGAGCAGGCGCCGCTGCCGACGGCAGTGGAGCGGCCCGGTGACGCGGAGCCCGGTGCGGCCGGGCCTGGTGCGGTGGTCCCGTGGATCGTCTCGGGACGCGACCGGCACGCCCTGCGCGCACAGGCGGAACGACTGCGCGCATACGTGGTGAGCCATCCTGACCGGAGCGTGGCGGACGTCGGTTTCTCGCTGCTGACCAGCCGCGCCGTGCTGGCCCACCGAGCGGTGGTACTCGGCGGTGACCATGCCGAACTGCTGGCCGGGCTGACGGCCCTGGCACGGGACGAACCCGCACCGGGCGTGGTGGAGGCCCTGGACGTGGCCGAGCCGGGGCGCAAAGTGGTGTTCGTCTTCCCCGGTCAGGGGTCGCAGTGGGCCGGGATGGCGCTGGAACTGCTGGCGTCCTCGCCGGTGTTCGCCCGGCGGATGGGCGAGTGCTCCGATGCGCTGGCCTCGCTGGTGGAGTGGTCGCTGCTGGATGTGCTGGCGGATGAGCGAGCGCTGGACCGTGTCGATGTGGTGCAGCCGGTGTTGTGGGCGGTGATGGTGTCGCTGGCCGAGCTGTGGCGTTCGTACGGAGTGGTGCCGTCGGCGGTGGTGGGTCATTCCCAGGGTGAGATCGCGGCGGCGTGTGTCGCGGGCGGCCTGTCCCTGGCGGACGGGGCAAGGGTGGTCGTGCTGCGCGGCAAGGCGCTGCTCGCCCTGTCGGGCCGGGGCGGAATGGTGTCCGTTCCGGTGCCCGCCGACCGGCTGCGGGACCGGCCCGGGGTCTCCATCGCGGCGGTGAACGGCCCATCCTCGACCGTGGTGTCCGGCGGCGACGAGGTGCTGGACGCGGTACTGGCGGAGTTCCCGGCGGCCAAGCGCATCCCGGTGGACTACGCCTCCCACTCGCCCCAGATCGACGACATCCGGGACGAACTGCTCATGGCCCTGGCGCCGATCGAACCGCGCACCGCGGCGATCCCCTTCCACTCCACGGTGACCGGACGGCCCATCGACACCGCCGGCCTGGACGCGGACTACTGGTACCGCAATCTGCGCGAGACCGTGGAGCTCGAGCGGGTCACCCGTGCGGCGGTCGAGGACGGCCACCACACCTTCATCGAGATCAGCCCGCACCCGGTGCTGACCACGGGCCTGCGCGAAACACTCGACGACGCGGACGCGCACGGCGGCCTCGTACTGGGCTCACTGCGCCGGGACGACGGTGGCCCCACCCGCTTCCGCACCGCCTTGGCCGAGGCTTACGCACACGGCGTCGAGGTCGACTGGCTGCCGCTGTTCCAGGGCGCCCGCCGGGTGGATCTGCCGACGTACGCCTTCCAGCGCGAGCGCTACTGGCTGGACGCCACCTCTGCCGAGGCCCCCACCAGCGCGATCGACGCGGAATTCTGGGCCGCCGTCGAGCGCGAGGACCTCGAGTCGCTCGCCGCGACGCTGCGCGTCGACGGGCAGCCGCTGCGCGAAGTGCTGCCCGCCCTGTCCCAGTGGCGACGCGAACGCCGTGACGGCTCCACCATCGACTCATGGCGTTACACGATCCGGTGGAAGCCGCTCACCCCGCCCGCCACTTCGGCCACCGGCACATGGATGGTCGTGGTCTCCCACGCCGAGGCCGGGCACGAGTGGGTCGCGGGGGTGACCGATGCGCTGACCCGTCACGGTGCCGAGCCGCTCGTGGTCGTGCTCGGCGAGCCCGAGCTGGACCGTGCCACGCTGGCCGCCCGGCTGGGCGCGGTACTGGCCGGCACCCCCAGGATCAGCGGTGTGGTGTCGCTGACCGCGTTGGACGAAAACCCGCACCCCGCGTACCCCTCGGTCCCTCAGGGATACGCGATGACGCTGCTGCTCTCACAGGCGCTCGGGGACGCCGGGGTGGAAGCTCCGCTGTGGTGCCTCACCCAGCGCGGCGTCTCGCTCGTCGATGCCGGAGCCAGTGCCAGTGCCAGTGGTAGTAGCGACGGCGACGGCACGGGCAAGGGCGATGTGGCCGTCAGCCGGAAGCAGGCCCTGACCTGGGGCCTCGGCAAGGTGATCGCCCTGGAACAGCCTCTGCGCTGGGGCGGTTTGATCGACCTGCCGGAGGACGTGGCCCCGCAAACCCAGGACTACCTCGCCGGTGTGCTGTCCGGCACCTCGGACGAGGACCAGGTGGCGATCCGCCCGACGGGGCTCTTCGGCCGCAGGCTGGCCCACGCACCGGCCCGCGAGCGTGGCGGGAGCTGGCAACCCCGCGGCACCGTACTGGTCACCGGTGGCACCGGAGCGCTGGGCGGCCATGTCGCCCGGTGGCTCGCCGGCCAGGGCGCTGAACACGTCGTGCTGACCAGTCGCCGGGGCCTGGCCGCGCCCGGTGCCGAGCGGCTGGCCGGGGAGCTGGAGGCGCTCGGCGCCCGGGTGACGGTGGCGGCGTGCGACGTCGGTGACCGGGACGCCCTGGCCGGGTTGCTGGCCGAGGTCGGGCCGCTGACCGCTGTGGTGCACACCGCGGCGGTGCTCGACGACGGCACGCTGAACTCACTCACCACCGACCAGCTGCAACGCGTGCTGCGCGTCAAGACCGATGGAGCGGTGCATCTGCACGAACTGACGCGGGACATGGAGCTGTCCGCGTTCGTGCTCTTCTCCTCGCTGTCCGGCACTCTGGGCGCACCCGGTCAGGGCAACTACGCGCCGGGCCACGTCTTCGTGGACACGCTGGCCGAGCAGCGGCGGGCCGAGGGTCTGGTCGCCACCTCCATCGCCTGGGGGCTGTGGGCCGGTGACGGCATGGGCGAGGGCGGTGTGGGCGAAGTGGCCCGCCGCCATGGCGTACCGGAGATGGCGCCGGAGATGGCGGTCGCCGCCATGGCACGCGCCGTCGAGCAGGACGACACCGTCGTCACAGTGGCCGAGATCGACTGGGACCGGCACTACGTCGCGTTCACCGCGACCCGCCCCAGCCCGCTGCTGTCCGACCTCCCCGAGGTGCGTACGCTGGTCGACGCCGGAGTCGGCCAGGAGAGCGCCGAGCCCGGCCACGAGCGCTCGGAATTCGCGGAGCGGCTCGCCGGGATGGCCGACGCCGACCGGAACCGCGCGTTGCTGGATCTGGTCCGGCGCCATGTCGCGGCCGTACTCGGACACACCGGCCCGGACGCGATCGACCCCGGCCGGGCCTTCCACGAGATCGGCTTCGACTCGGTCACCGCGGTCGAACTGCGCAACCGGCTCAACCGGGCCACCGGCCTACGACTGCCCGCCACCATGACGTTCGACCAGCCCACCCCGCTGGCGATGGCGCAGTACCTCCGTGGCGAACTGCTGCAGGACGCCCAGGACCGATCGGCCCCGGCCCTCCCGGTCCGCGCGATCGGCGCCGTGGACGACGAACCCATCGCGATCGTAGGAATGAGCTGCCGCTTCCCCGGGGACGTCGCGTCCCCCGAGGACCTGTGGCGCCTGCTCGCCGACGGCTCCGACGCCATCGGCGAGTTTCCCGAGAACCGGGGCTGGGACATCGCGCACCTCTTCCACCCGGACCCCGACCACCGAGGCACCTCCGCCACCCGAGCGGCCGCGTTCGTCCACGGGGCCGGTGAGTTCGACGCCGGATTCTTCGCGATCTCCCCGCGGGAAGCGGTGGCGATGGACCCGCAACAGCGGCTGCTGCTCGAAGTGTCATGGGAGGCGCTGGAGCGGGCCGGGATCGACCCCACGACCCTGCGGGGCAGCGAGACCGGCGTGTTCACGGGGACGAACGGCCAGGACTACGCGTCGTTGCTGAAGGCGGACGAGACGGGTGACTTCGAGGGCCGGGTGGGTACCGGCAACTCGGCGTCGGTCATGTCCGGCCGGATCTCCTACGTCCTGGGACTTGAAGGCCCCGCGCTGACCGTGGACACGGCGTGCTCGTCATCGCTGGTGGCATTGCACCTGGCGGTGCGGGCCCTGCGGTCGGGCGAGTGCTCAATGGCCCTGGCGGGCGGAGCGAGCGTCATGACGACCGCCGGCATCTTCGTGGAGTTCTCCCGTCAGCGCGCGTTGGCGGCCGATGGGCGCTGCAAGGCGTTCGCGGCGGCGGCGGACGGCACCGGCTGGGGCGAGGGCGCCGGAATGCTGGTGGTGGAGCGGCTGTCCGACGCGGAGCGCAATGGCCACCGGGTGCTCGCCGTGGTGCGTGGCTCTGCGGTGAATCAGGATGGTGCGTCGAATGGTTTGACGGCGCCGAATGGTCCGTCGCAGCAGCGGGTGATCCGGCAGGCGTTGGCGAGCGCTGGGTTGTCGGCGGCGGATGTGGATGCGGTGGAGGCGCACGGTACGGGTACGACGTTGGGTGATCCGATCGAGGCGCAGGCGTTGCTGGCCACCTATGGTCAGGGCCGTGATGCGGACCGGCCGTTGCTGCTGGGGTCGATCAAGTCGAACATCGGTCACACTCAGGCGGCCGCCGGTGTGGCCGGGGTGATCAAGATGGTGATGGCCATGCGCCACGGTGTGCTGCCGCAGAGCCTGCACATCGATGAGCCCACTCCCCACGTGGACTGGTCCACCGGCGCGGTGGAGCTCCTCAGCGAGCGGACGGCATGGCCTGCGACCGCACGGCCCCGCCGCGCCGGGGTGTCCGCCTTCGGGGTGAGCGGCACCAACGCACATGTGATTCTGGAGCAGGCCCCTGAGCCGACCGCCCAGCCCGAGCTCTCGCCGGAACGCGACGAAACGAGGGCCGTGCCGTGGGTGGTGACCGGTGCGAGCGAGACCGGTGTCCGCGCACAGGCCGCGCGCCTCAAGGCCTTTGTCGACGACCGGCCGGAACTCCGCCCGGTGGACATCGGCCGGTCACTGGCCTCGACCCGCTCGGTGTTGTCACACCGTGCGGTGGTCGTGGGCGCGGACCGCGATGAACTGCTGCGTGGGCTGGAGGCCGTGGCCGGTGGCAGTGCCGTGGTCGGGGAGGCCCGCATGCGTTCCGGGGTGGTGTTTGTCTTTCCGGGGCAGGGGTCGCAGTGGGTGGGGATGGCGTTGGAGTTGGTGGGGTCCTCGGCGGTGTTTGCGGGGCGGTTGGGTGAGTGTGCGGTTGCGTTGGCGCCGTTTGTGGAGTGGTCGTTGTGGGATGTGTTGGGTGATGAGGTGGCGTTGGGGCGTGTTGATGTGGTGCAGCCGGTGTTGTGGGCGGTGATGGTGTCGTTGGCGGAGTTGTGGCGTTCGTTTGGTGTGGTGCCGTCGGTGGTGGTGGGTCATTCGCAGGGTGAGATTGCGGCGGCGTGTGTGGCGGGGGGTCTGTCGTTGGAGGATGGTGCGCGGGTGGTGGCGTTGCGGAGCAAGGCGTTGCTGGCTTTGGCGGGTCGGGGTGGGATGGTGTCGGTTCCGGTGGCTGCTGATCGGCTGCGGGATCGTGTGGGGTTGTCGGTGGCGGCGGTGAATGGTCCGGTGTCGACGGTGGTGTCGGGGTCTGTTGGGGTGCTGGATGGGGTGTTGGCGGAGTTCCCGGAGGCCAAGTGGGTTCCGGTGGATTATGCGTCGCATTCGGTGCAGGTGGAGGAGGTTCGGGAGGGGCTGGCGGAGGCGTTGGCGCCGGTGCGGCCGCGTGTGGGTGAGGTGCCGTTCTTTTCGACGGTGACGGGGCGGTTGATGGACACCGTCGAGTTGGATGCGGAGTACTGGTACCGGAATCTGCGTGAGACGGTGGAGTTCCAGAGCACCGTTGAAGCTCTGATCGGCCAGGGCCATACGGTGTTCGTCGAGGCCAGTCCGCATCCGGTGCTGACCGTCGGCGTCCAGGACACCGCCGACGCCACCGCCACCGACATCGTCGTAAGCGGATCGCTGCGCCGCGACGACGGCGGTCCGGCGCGCTTCCTCAGCACCGTCGGCCGACTGTTCACCGAGGGTGTGCCCGTGGAGTGGCAGCCGCTGTTCGCCGCGACCGGAGCGCGGCAGGTCGATCTCCCGACGTATGCGTTCCAGCACGAGTGGTTCTGGCTGGATCCGGTGCGCGGTGCGAGTGATGTGGGCGGCGCGGGCCTCGTCGGCCTCGCTCACCCCTTGGCGAGCGCCGTGTTGCCCCTACCCGAATCCGATGGCTGTGTGCTGACCGGCGCGCTCTCCTCGGCCACCCATCCTTGGCTGCTTGACCACGCTGTGCTGGACAAGGTGTTGCTGCCGGGCACCGGGTTCGTGGAACTGGCCCTTCAGGCCGGGCTGCACCTGGGCTGTCGGACGCTGGATGAGCTGACCCTACAGGCGCCGCTCGTCTTGCCCGCGCACGGAGACGTACAGCTCCAGGTGGCGGTCGGCGGACCGGACGACAGCGGCCGGCGGCCGGTCACGGTGTACTCCAGGCCGGGCCAGGACCGGACCTGGACACGGCACGCCACCGGCACCCTCAGCCCCGGCGGTGAAACGGCCACCGCGGACCGGGCGGTGTGGCCCCCGGCGGACGCCACACCGGTCGACCTCACCGGTGTCTACGCCGAGATGAGCACACGCGGCTACGCGTATGGACCCGTCTTCCAGGGGCTGCGCGCCGCATGGCGGCGTGGCGACGAGGTGTTCGCCGAGGTGGTCCTGCCCGAGACGGCCGAGAGCGACGCGGGCCGTTGCGGCGTCCACCCCGCCCTGCTCGACGCCGCCCTGCACGGCGCCGGACTGGGCAGGTTCGTGACCGAACCAGGCCGACCGCACCTTCCGTTCGCCTGGACCGGTGTCACTCTGCACGCCGTCGGTGCCACGACCCTGCGGGTCGTTCTGTCGCCCGCCGGGCCGGACGCCATCTCACTGCTGGCCATGGACGGCACGGGTGCGCCGGTGCTGACGGCGGACTCTCTGGTCCTGCGCCCGGTGTCCGAGGGCGGGCTCGGTGGCGCCCACGACGACTCACTGTTCCGAGTGAACTGGACCGAACTCACCCTGGACACCTCGGACTCCTCAAACACCTCGAACACCTCGGACGAAGTCGCCTTCCCCGCCGTCGAGTCCGCGGCCCAGCTGACCGGGCTGGCGGCGCCCCAACTTGTGCACGGGGCCGTGGTGTTCGGGCTTTCCACCACGGAGACCACAGGAGGCACCGCCGAGGAGGGCCCGGAGGACGTCTACGCGTTCACCAGCCATGTCCTCGAGGTCGCGCAGGCGTGGCTGGCGGACGACCGGTTTGGGGACGCCCGCCTCGTCGTGATGACGCGGGGCGCGGTCGCGACCACGCCCGGCGAAGACCCGCGGAGCCTTGCCGCCGCCGCGGTCTGGGGTCTCATCCGGACCGCGCAGACCGAGAACCCCGGCCGTTTCGTACTCGTGGACACGGTGGACGAGGATCCGTCGGCGTTGCCGGCGGTGCTCGCCACCGATGAGCCACAGGTGGCGATCCGGGCGGGGAGGGCGCTGGTGCCCAGGCTGGTACGGGCCGCCCCGTCGGCATTGCCGGTACCGGCGCAGACGGACACCTGGCGGTTGAGGACCGGCGCTCAGGAGACTCTGGAGAACCTGGCCATCGCGCCCTGCGCGGAGGCGTCCAGGCCGCTGGCCGCGGACGAGATCCGGGTGGCCGTGCACGCGGCCGGGGTCAACTTCCGCGACGTACTGCTCGCCCTGGGGATGTACCCGGACAAGGCCGGTCTGCTGGGCAGCGAAGCCGCCGGAACGGTGTTGGAGATCGGCTCCGGGGTAGCGGGAGTGGCACCCGGAGATCGGGTGATGGGCCTGTTCTCCGGCGCCTTCGGACCGGTGGCGATCACGGATCACCGGCTGGTGGCGCCGATCCCGGAGGGGTGGTCCTTCCCGCAGGCCGCCGCCACCCCGATCGCCTTCCTCACCGCGATGTACGCCTTGATCGATCTGGCCGAAGTGCGGAGCGGCGAGTCGGTACTGGTGCACGCGGCGGCCGGTGGCGTCGGGATGGCGGCGGTGCAGGTGGCGCGCTGGCTGGGCGCCGAGGTGTTCGCCACCGCGAGCCCGGCCAAGTGGGCTGCGGTGCGCGCATGCGGGGTCGCCCCGCGGCGGATCGCGTCCTCCCGCACGACAGAGTTCGCGGACCGCTTCCGCTCCGACACACCGGACGGTGTGGACATCGTACTCAACTCGCTGACCGGCGAACTCCTCAACGCGTCGCTCGGACTGCTGCGCCCCGGTGGACGGCTGATCGAGCTGGGCAGGACCGACCTCCGGGACGCCGATGCGGTCATGGCGCGCCACGGTGTGTCGTACCGGGCCTTCGAGCTGCTCGACGCCGGTCCGGACCGTATCGGCCAACTGCTCACCGAACTGCTCTCCCTGTTCCGGCAGGGCGTGTTCACCCCGCTGCCACTGCGCGTCCAGGACGTACGGCAGGCGAGCGATGCCTTCCGCCACCTCTCTCAGGCGCGCCACATCGGCAAGCTGGCCCTCACCATTCCGCGACCGGTCTCCGGCGGCACCGTGCTGATCACCGGGGGCACCGGGACACTGGGCGGTCTGGTGGCTCGCCATCTGGTGCGGGAGCACGGAGCGACGGAACTGGTGCTGGCCGGGCGTCGCGGTGACGCCGCCCCGGGCGCGGCCGAGCTGGTCGCCGAGCTGGAGGCCGCCGGGGCACGAGTGCGGGTGGTCACATGCGATGTGTCGGACCGGGACGCCACCGCCGCACTCCTCGCCTCGCTGCCGGACCTGCGGAGCGTGGTGCACACGGCCGGTGTCCTCGACGACGCCGTGATCGGGTCGCTCACCGCGGAGCGGCTGCGGACGGTACTGCGCCCCAAGGCGGACGCCGCATGGCATCTGCATGAACTGACCCGGGACCGCGACCTGGCCGAGTTCGTGTTGTTCTCCTCGGCGGCCGGTGTGCTCGGCGGCCCGGGGCAGGGCAATTACGCGGCGGCCAACGCCTTCCTGGACGCGCTGGCCGCGCGCCGCCGGGCACAGGGACTCCCCGCGACCTCTCTGGCCTGGGGCTTCTGGGAGCAGCGCAGTGGACTGACCGAACACCTGACCACCGACCGGCTCGCCCGGTCCGGTGTGCTGCCGCTGTCCACCGACGAGGGGCTGGCCCTCTTCGACGCCGCCCGCGCGACCGGCGACACCCTGCTGGTGCCGATGCGTTATGAACCGTCGTCGCCGGGCCCCGAGCCGGTACCCGCCCTGCTGCGTGGCCTCGTACGTGCTCCGCTCGCCCGCGCCCTTCCGGGCCCGGCCGATGGTGCGGGCAACGGTGTGGCTGAGGGCCTCACCGGGCTGTCGGTGGACGAACGCCTCGGCGCCCTGCTCGACCTGGTCCGCCGGGAGGCGGCGGCCGTGCTCGGCCACGGCGGTCCGGAATCGGTGACACCCCAGCGTCCGTTCAAGGAACTCGGCTTCGACTCGCTCTCCGCCGTGGAGCTGCGCAACCGGCTGCGCACGGCGACCGGCCGACGCCTGCAGGCCACCCTGATCTTCGACCACCCCACTCCGGCCGCGCTCGCACGCCACCTCGACACCGAGCTGTTCGGCTCCACGGATGTGGCGGCGCCCGTACCGGCACCGGCGGCCGCGCACCCGGCCGACGAACCGATCGCCATCGTCGGCATGAGCTGTCGGCTCCCCTCCGGGGTGGACTCCCCGGAGGCGCTGTGGAAGCTGCTGATGAGCGGCACGGACGCGATTTCGGAGCTGCCCGCCGACCGAGGCTGGGACCTCGACACGCTCTACGACCAGGACCCGGGCCGGTCCGGTACGACATACGCCAGGACCGGTGGCTTCCTGAAGAACGCGGCGGACTTCGACGCGGGATTCTTCGCCATCTCCCCGCGAGAGGCGCTGGCCGCGGATCCCCAGCAACGGCTGTGGCTCGAGGCGTGCTGGGAAGCCTTCGAACGCGCCGGTATCGATCCCCTCGCCCTGAAGGGCACCCGAACCGGGGTGTTCGCGGGTGCCGCTTCGACGACGTACGGCGCGGGCCAGGCCGCCACTCCGGACGGCTCCGAGGGGTACCTGCTCACCGGGAACTCCACCTCCGTGATCTCCGGCCGCGTGGCCTACACCCTCGGCCTCGAAGGCCCCGCCGTCACCGTGGACACCGCGTGCTCGTCCTCGCTGGTCAGCGTGCACTGGGCGTGTGAGTCCCTGCGCCGGGGCGAAAGCACACTGGCGCTGGCGGGCGGCGTGGCGGTGATGACGACACCGGACCTGCTGGTCGAATTCTCCCGCCAGCGCGGACTCGCACCGGACGGGCGGTGCAAGTCGTTCGCCGCCGCCGCTGATGGCACCGGGTTCGCCGAAGGCGCCGGGGTGCTCGTCCTGGAACGGCTCTCCGACGCCACGCGGAACGGCCACCAGGTGCTGGCGGTGATCCGTGGCTCCGCCGTCAACCAGGACGGCGCGTCCAACGGCCTGACCGCGCCGAACGGCCCCTCGCAGCAGCGGGTGATCCGGCAGGCGCTGGCGAACGCCGGACTCGCCTCCCAGGATGTGGACGCGGTGGAGGCGCACGGCACGGGTACGACGCTGGGTGATCCGATCGAGGCGCAGGCGTTGCTGGCCACGTATGGCCAGGACCGGGATCCGGATCGGCCGCTGCTGCTGGGCTCGGTAAAGTCCAACATCGGGCACACCCAGGCGGCCGCGGGTGCCGCCGGACTCATCAAGATGGTTCTGGCGCTGCGCAACGGCGTACTGCCGCGCACCCTGCACATCGACGAGCCCTCCCCGCACGTCGACTGGTCCGCCGGGGCCATGGAGCTGCTGACCGAGCAGACCGCGTGGCCCGACCGGGACCACCTGCGCCGGGCCGGGGTGTCCGCGTTCGGGGTGAGCGGCACCAACGCCCATGTGATCCTCGAACAGGCCCCGGAGCCGGATGAGAACGGCGGACCGGACACCGGCCGGTCGGGGTTGCCCACGGTGCCCTGGGTGCTGTCGGGCGCGGGAGCGGCCGGGCTGCGGGCCCAGGCCCAGCGGCTGGCGTCCTTCGTACGGGAGAACCCCGAGCTCGACCCCGTGGACGTGGGCTGGTCCCTGGTCGCGACCCGCGCTGCCCTGTCGCACCGAGCCGTCGTCGTGGGCGCGGACCGCACGGAACTGCTGTGCGAGCTGGACGCGGTGGAATCCGTGGGCGCCGCCGAGGCGGGGCGCGAAGTGGTGTTTGTCTTTCCGGGGCAGGGGTCGCAGTGGGTGGGGATGGCGTTGGAGTTGGTGGAGTCGTCGGCGGTGTTTGCGGGGCGGTTGGGTGAGTGTGCGGTTGCGTTGGCGCCGTTTGTGGAGTGGTCGTTGTGGGATGTGTTGGGTGATGAGGTGGCGTTGGGGCGTGTTGATGTGGTGCAGCCGGTGTTGTGGGCGGTGATGGTGTCGTTGGCGGAGTTGTGGCGTTCGTTTGGTGTGGTGCCGTCGGTGGTGGTGGGTCATTCGCAGGGTGAGATTGCGGCGGCGTGTGTGGCGGGGGGTCTGTCGTTGGAGGATGGTGCGCGGGTGGTGGCGTTGCGGAGCAAGGCGTTGCTGGCTTTGGCGGGTCGGGGTGGGATGGTGTCGGTTCCGGTGGCTGCTGATCGGCTGCGGGATCGTGTGGGGTTGTCGGTGGCGGCGGTGAATGGTCCGGTGTCGACGGTGGTGTCGGGGTCTGTTGGGGTGCTGGATGGGGTGTTGGCGGAGTTCCCGGAGGCCAAGTGGGTTCCGGTGGATTATGCGTCGCATTCGGTGCAGGTGGAGGAGGTTCGGGAGGGGCTGGCGGAGGCGTTGGCGCCGGTGCGGCCGCGTGTGGGTGAGGTGCCGTTCTTTTCGACGGTGACGGGGCGGTTGATGGACACCGTCGAGTTGGATGCGGAGTACTGGTACCGGAATCTGCGGGAGACGGTGGAGTTCCAGAGCAGCGTTGAGGCTCTGATCGGCCAGGGCCATACGGTGTTCGTCGAGGCCAGTCCGCATCCGGTGCTGACCGTCGGCATCCAGGACACCGCCCACGTGATGGACACCCCAATCGTGGCCAGCGGTTCGCTCCGCCGGGACGAGGGAGGCGTACGACGGTTCCTGACGTCACTGACCGAGGTGTCCGTCCGCGGTGTCGAGGTCAACTGGCAGACGGCCTTCGACGGCACCGGCGCTCGACGAGTCGACTTGCCCACCTATGCGTTCCAGCGTGAGCGGTTCTGGCTGGCGCCGTCGACGGGCACGGGCGACGCGTCCGGGCTGGGCCTGGGCACCGTCGACCATCCGCTGCTGGGCGCGGCGGTGCCGCTTCCGGACGCGGACGGCTGTGTGCTGACGGGTGTGCTGTCGCTGGCCGGGCAGCCATGGCTGGCCGACCACTCCGTCCTCGGCATGGTCCTGCTGCCGGGCACCGCGTTCGTGGAGCTCGCGTTGCAGGCGGGGGCACGGTTCGGCTGCGACACACTGGAAGAGCTGACGTTGCACGAGCCGCTCGTCCTGCCCGAGCAGGAGACCGTGCAGCTCCAGGTGTCGGTCGGCGGCCCGGACGACCTCGGAGGTCGTCCCTTCACGGTGTTCTCCCGCTGTGAGGGTGACTGGACACGCCACGCCGGAGGCACCCTGCGGGCGGGCGAGCGTGGCGATCCGCCCGCGAACCCGTCGGTCTGGCCACCGGCCGATGCCCGGCCGGTCGATGTCGCCGAGTTGCATACGACGATGGCCGAGCGGGGCTATCAGTACGGCCCCGCCTTCCAGGGCCTGCGGAAGGCATGGGTCCGGGACAGCGAAGTGTTCCTCGACGTCGCGTTGCCCGAACAGATGAGGGGCGACGCCGCCCGCTGCGGAGTGCATCCCGCGTTGCTGGACGCGGCCCTGCAAGGCATCGGCCTTGGCGCCTTCGTCAGCGAACCGGGCCAGGCCCATCTCCCCTTCTCCTGGAGCGGGGTGACCCTGCACGCGGTGGGCGCCACCACCGTGCGGGTGACGCTCAGCCCGGCCGGACCGGACACGGTGGCCATCCGGATGGCGGACACCATCGGGACGCCCGTGCTGTCCATCGACGCGCTGGCGATGCGTCCGCTCGCGGAGCAGCGACTGCTCGAGGCGGGCGGCAGCCGCGGCGATGCGCTGTTCCGGCTGGAGTGGAAGGAGCTTCCCGTCCCCACGGCGGCCACCGGCCCGCAGGCCCTGTCCTGGGGCCTGCTGGGCGGCCACGACGAGCCTCGACTGACCGCGGCGCTGACCGCGGACGGTGTGTCGCCACAACACCATCGGGACCTCGCCTCCATCGACCAGGTGCCGGATGTGCTGGTCCTGTCGTGCCCGCCCGGGGCGGATGGCGGCCCGGCCCCGGAAGCGACCTCGTCCGCCCTCCGCCGAGTGCTGGGCGTGGTGCGGGAGTGGCTCGGGGACGCGCGGTACACCGACACCCGCCTGATGGTGCTCACCCGCCGCGCGGTGGCCACAACCACCGGTGACGACGTGGAGGATCTGGCGGCGGCCGCCGTACGGGGACTCCTGCGCACCGCACAACAGGAGAACCCCGACCGGCTCGTCGTGATCGACCATGACGACTCGGACCTTGGGGTACTGCCCGCGATGCTCGCGACAGGGGAACCCGAAGCGGCCGTCCGGGCCGGTACGGTGCTGGTGCCGAGGCTGGTCAAGGCGGCCGTACCGGATGGGAAGACTTCCGCCTGGGACACGGGCACCGTACTGATCACGGGCGGGACGGGGACACTCGGCGGCCTGGTCGCCCGCCATCTGGTGACCACCCATGGCGCACGTGACCTGGTGCTGGCCAGTCGCGGAGGTGACACCGCGCGCGGCGCCGTGGAACTGGCCACCGAACTGGAGGCGCTCGGCGCCCGAATCCGCGTCGCCGCCTGCGATGTGGCCGATCGTGCCCAGCTGACCGCGCTGCTCGACACCATTCCGGCGCTGCGCTCCGTCGTCCACACCGCCGGTGTGGTGGACGACGGTGTCATCGGCTCGATGACCGCAGATCGAGTGGAGACCGTCCTACGGCCGAAGGCGAACGCGGCGTGGCACCTGCACGAGCTGACCCGCCGACTGGACCTGGACGCGTTCGTACTGTTCTCCTCCGCCACCGGAGTGCTGGGCAGCGCCGGGCAGGGCAACTACGCCGCGGCCAACGCCTTCCTCGACGCGCTGGCCGTGCACCGGCGGGCCCAGGGGCTCCCCGCGGTGTCGGTGGCATGGGGCCTGTGGGAGCAGCGCAGTGGCCTGACCGCACATCTGTCGGAGCAGGACGTGGCCCGTATGACCAGTACGGGCGCCGTTCCCCTCTCCGACGAGCGCGGTCTCGAGCTGTTCGACGCCGCGTGCCGGAGTGGCGAACCCACACTCGTGGCCACCCCGTTGCACCTGCGTGCGGTGGCGGCCACCGGTACGGTGCCGCCCGTGCTCAGCGCGCTGGCACCGGCCCCGCCACGCCGGGCCGCCGAGGCCGGTGACGGTGGGGTGGCTCTACGGCAGAGCCTTGCCGAGATGTCGGGCGCGGAACAGAGCCAGACCGTACTGGGGCTGGTACGCGGGCAGGTCGCCACCGTGCTGCGGCACCCCGACCCGTCGGCGATCGACACGGCCCGGACCTTCCAGGAGATCGGCTTCGACTCGCTGACCGCGGTGGAGCTGCGCAACCGGCTGGGTGCTACCACCGGAATCAGGCTGGCGGCGACCGCGATCTTCGACTATCCGACACCTGTCGCGCTGGCGGAGCACCTGCTCGTCGGGATCGTGCCGGAGACCGCTGACCCGGTCGCGGCCCGGCTCAGCGAGCTGGACAAGGTGGCCGCCATGATTTCCGCGATGGCCGAGGACGACACCCTGCGCGAGCAGCTGTCCTCGCGAATGGAGACCATCGTTGCGATGTGGGCCGACCTGCACCGTCCGGAACGGCCGGGCACGGTTGAGCGGGACCTCGAATCCGCCTCGCTCGACGACATGTTCGGAATCATCGACCAGGAACTCGATGGGTCATGAGCAGCGAGAACGTCCGACCGGAAATCGAGGGGACTGGCACGGGGATGTCGAACGACGAAAAGGTACTCGAGTACCTCAAGAAGCTCACCGCCGATCTGCGCCAGACGCGTCAGCGTCTCCAGGACGTCGAGGCCAAGAGCCGCGAGCCGATCGCGATCGTCGGTATGAGCTGCCGTCTTCCGGGTGGGGTGAGCTCCCCGGAAGACCTGTGGCGGCTGACGGAGTCGGCGGTGGACGCGGTCTCCGGTTTCCCCACCGACCGAGGCTGGGACCTGGACGGACTGTACGACCCCGACCCGGATCGCGCGGGCCGGTCGTACGCCCGTGAGGGCGCGTTCCTCCCCGATGCCGGCCACTTCGACCCCGGCCTCTTCGGAATCTCGCCACGTGAGGCGCTGGCGATGGATCCGCAGCAGCGGCTGCTGCTGGAGGCATCGTGGGAGGCCCTGGAGCGGGCGGGTATCCCGACCGATTCCCTGAAGGGCAGCCGGACCGGGGTGTTCGCCGGACTGATGTCCTCCGACTACGTCTCGCGGCTGTCGGCGGTCCCGGACGAGCTCGAGGGGTACGTCGGAATCGGAAGCGCGGCGAGCGTCGCCTCCGGCCGCGTGTCGTACACGCTGGGGCTTGAGGGGCCGGCGGTGACGGTGGATACGGCGTGTTCGTCGTCGTTGGTGGCGTTGCATCTGGCGGTGCAGGCGTTGCGGTCGGGCGAGTGCTCGCTGGCGCTCGCGGGCGGTGTCACGGTGATGGCGACACCCGGCACCTTCGTCCAGTTCTCCCGGCAACGCGGCCTGGCCGCCGATGGGCGCTGCAAGGCGTTCGCTGCCGGGGCGGACGGCACCGGCTGGGGCGAAGGCGTCGGCATGCTGGTGGTGGAGCGGTTGTCGGATGCTGAGCGGCTTGGGCATCGGGTGTTGGCGGTGGTGCGTGGTTCGGCGGTGAATCAGGATGGTGCGTCGAATGGTTTGACGGCGCCGAATGGTCCGTCGCAGCAGCGGGTGATCCGGCAGGCGTTGGCCAATGCGCGTTTGTCCGTGGTGGATGTGGATGCGGTGGAGGCGCATGGTACGGGTACGGCGCTGGGTGATCCGATCGAGGCGCAGGCCCTGTTGGCCACGTACGGTCAGGATCGGGATGCGGGTCGGCCGTTGTGGTTGGGGTCGGTGAAGTCGAATATCGGTCATACGCAGGCGGCTGCGGGTGTGGCTGGTGTGATCAAGATGGTGATGGCGATGCGGCATGGGGTGCTGCCGCGGACGTTGCATGTGGATGAGCCGTCGCCGCACGTGGATTGGTCTGCTGGTGCGGTGGAGTTGTTGACGGGGCAGGTGGCGTGGCCGGAGGTGGATCGGCCACGTCGGGTGGGTGTGTCGGCGTTCGGTGTGAGTGGGACGAATGCGCATGTGATTGTGGAGCAGGCGCCTGAGGTGGAGGAGTCCCGCGCCGAGGGCGTTGCGCTGCCTGCGGTGCCGTGGGTGGTGTCGGGTGCGGGTGAGGCTGCGGTGCGGGCGCAGGTGGAGCGGTTGCGGGAGTTTGTGGTGGGTGATCCGGGGTTGGATCCGGTGGATGTGGGGTGGTCGTTGGCGACTGGGCGTGCTGGGTTGTCGCATCGTGCGGTGGTGGTGGGTGCGGATCGTGGTGAGTTGTTGGGGGCTTTGGAGGGTGTTCCGGTTGTGGGTGTTCCGGTGGTGGGTGGGTTGGGTGTGTTGTTTGCGGGTCAGGGGTCGCAGCGGTTGGGGATGGGGCGTGGGTTGTATGAGGCGTATCCGGTGTTCGCTGCGGCGTGGGATGAGGTGTGTGGGGAGCTGGATCGGTATTTGGATAGGCCGTTGGGTGAGGTGGTGTGGGGTGATGATGCCGGGTTGATTGGGGAGACGGCGTATGCGCAGGCGGGGTTGTTCGCGCTGGAGGTGGCGCTGTATCGGTTGATCAGGTCGTGGGGTGTGAGGCCGGATTATTTGTTGGGTCATTCGATTGGTGAGTTGGCTGCGGCGTTTGTGGCGGGTGTGTGGTCGTTGGAGGATGCGGCTCGGGTGGTGGCTGCGCGGGGTCGTTTGATGCAGGCGTTGCCGTTGGGTGGTGCGATGGTTGCGGTGGCGGCGTCGGAGGATCAGGTGCGGCCGCTGCTGGCCGATGGTGTGGTGGTTGCGGCGGTGAATGGTCCCGAGTCGGTGGTGATCTCCGGTGATGAGGGTGCGGTGCACGCTATCGAGGAGAGGTTCGCCGAGGGTGGGGTGCGGACGCGGCGGTTGCGGGTGAGTCATGCGTTTCATTCGGCTCGTATGGATGGGATGCTCGCGGAATTTGGTGAGGTGCTGAACGGTGTTGAGTTCTGTGCCCCGAGTGTGCCCGTCGTGTCGAACGTGTCCGGTGCGGTGGCGGGCGAGGAGTTGTGTTCGCCGGAGTACTGGGTGCGGCATGTGCGGGAGACGGTTCGGTTCGCCGATGGGCTGAGTACTCTCCGCGAGCAGGGGGTTGGTTCGTTCCTGGAGTTGGGGCCGGATGGCACGTTGACCGCGCTGGTCGACGGCGATGGTGTGCCTGTCTTGCGCCGGGATCGTCCGGAGCCCCTGGCCGTCATGGCTGCTCTGGGTGGGCTGTATGTGCGGGGTGTGGAGGTGGAGTGGGATGCGGTGTTCCCGGGTGCTCGGCGGGTTGATTTGCCGACGTATGCCTTTCAGCGTGAGCGGTTCTGGCTGGAGTCATCCCCTGGGCGGCCTGTGACGAGCGCGGTGGACGCGGGGTTCTGGGACGCGGTCGAGCGGGGCGATGCGGAGGCTCTTGGGGTTGATGCTGAGCAGCCGTTGAGTGTCGCGTTGCCCGCGTTGGCGTCGTGGCGACGGGCGCGGCAGGAACAGTCGGTCATCGACGCATGGCGGTATCGGCTGTCCTGGGCCCCGGTCACGGGCCCTTCTTCGCAGCTCTCCGGCCTGTGGTTGGTGGTGGTCGAGCCGGATGAGGCGGAGGCGGACGTTGTCGCCGCGCTGCGGGGCGCCGGTGCCGAGGTGCGTGTCGTAACGATCGATGAGCTGGACGCGGGGCCGGTCGCGGGTGTGGTGTCGTTGTTGTCGGTCGAGGCGACGGTGTCACTGCTCCAGGCCCTTGTGGCAGCGGGGGGCGATGCACCGTTGTGGTGTGTGACGCGGGGTGCGGTCTCCGTTGTGGACGGGGATGTGGTGGATCCGTATGCGTCGGCCGTCTGGGGTCTGGGCCGTGTGATCGGGCTTGAACACCCGGACCGTTGGGGTGGGCTGATCGATCTGCCCACCGCATGGGGCGAGCGAACCTCCGGTTTGTTGTGCTCGGTGCTTTCGGGCGCCACGGGTGAGGACCACACGGCGATCCGTGGCGACGAGGTGTTGGGCTGTCGCCTGAGCCGCGCGACGACGTCGGGCCCGGGGCCGTCCACTGCTTGGGAGGCGTCGGGGACCGCGCTGATCACCGGTGGAACGGGTGCCCTGGGGAACCATGTCGCCCGATGGCTCGCGGCTACCGGGGTCGACGAGATCGTGTTGACGAGCCGGCGAGGCGCGGACGCTCCCGGAGCACGGGAACTGGTCGCCGAACTGTCGGCCACTGGCCTATCGGCTCGCGTCGTGGCGTGTGATGTGGCCGACCGGGACGCGGTCGCGGAGCTGCTCGACACCATCCCGGAACTGCGCGTGGTCGTCCATGCCGCGGGAGTACCGAGCTGGGATCCGTTGAGCGCCCTCACCGCCCAGGCTCTTGAGGACGGGATGCGGGCGAAGGTCGCGGGAGCCATTCACCTGGATGAGCTGACTCGCGATATGCCCTTGGATGCCTTTGTGTTGTTCTCGTCGGTGGCGGGGGTGTGGGGGAGTGGTAGTCAGTCGGCGTATGCGGCGGGGAATGCGTTTTTGGATGGGTTGGCGTGGCGGCGTCGTGGTGTTGGGTTGGTGGCGACGTCGGTGGCGTGGGGGATGTGGGGTGGGGGTGGTATGGCTGTTGGGGGTGAGGAGTTCCTGGTTGAGCGTGGTGTGTCGGGGATGGCTCCGGGGTTGGCGGTGGCTGCGTTGGGGCGGGCGTTGGGTGATGGTGAGACGGCTCTTGTGGTGGCGGATGTGGATTGGGAGCGGTTCGGGTCGAGGTTCACCGCGTTGCGTCCGAGCCCACTGCTGAGCGAGCTGATCCCCGACGCGTCCGAGTCTGGGGCTTCACTGGGTGAATTCGCGGCCCGTTGCCAGACCATGTCCGAGGGCGAGCGCATGCGCGTGGCCGTCGAGCTGGTGCGTGTTTCGGCCGCGGCAGTGCTGGGGCACCAGGGGCCGGAGGCCATCGATCCCGTCAGGACGTTCCAGGAGATCGGCTTCGACTCGCTGACGGCGGTGGAACTCCGCGACCGGATCGCCACGGCCACCGGTATCCGACCGCCGGCCACGATGATCTTCGACTATCCGACTCCTGTGGCCCTCGCCGAATATCTGAGCGTGGAATTGCTCGGTTCGCCGCAGGACAGTGTGGCGCCGTTGCAGGCGACCGCACCGGACGACGGTGATCCCATTGTCATTGTCGGCATGAGCTGCCGCTTCCCCGGGGATGTCGAGTCTCCCGAGGACCTGTGGCGGCTGGTCGACTCCGACGGCGATGCCATAACGGCCTTTCCGACGGACCGTGGATGGGACCTGACCGGCCTCTTCGACGCGGCTGTGGGGGAGTCGGGGACGTCGTATGCGCGTGTCGGCGGGTTCGTCCAGGGCGCGGGCGAGTTCGATCCGGGCTTCTTCGGCATCTCGCCGCGTGAGGCGATCGCGATGGATCCGCAGCAGCGGCTGCTGCTGCACGCGGCATGGGAGGCATTCGAGCGGGCCGGTATCCCGGCTGCCTCGGTCAGGGGCAGTCGGACGGGAGTGTTCGTCGGAGCCTCGCCGCAGGGGTATGGCCATGCCGAAGCATCCGAAGGCTATTTCCTCACCGGTAGTTCGGGCAGCGTCATTTCGGGTCGGGTGTCGTACACGCTGGGGCTTGAGGGTCCGGCGGTGACGGTGGATACGGCGTGTTCGTCGTCGTTGGTGGCGTTGCATCTGGCGGTGCAGGCGTTGCGGTTGGGTGAGTGCTCGTTGGCGCTTGCGGGTGGTGTCACCGTGATGGCGACACCCACCGCTTTCGTGGAGTTCTCGCGTCAGCGTGGGCTGGCCGCCGATGGCCGCTGCAAGTCCTTTGCCGCTGGTGCGGATGGGACGGGCTGGTCGGAGGGTGTTGGGCTGTTGTTGGTGGAGCGGTTGTCGGATGCCGAGCGGAACGGGCATCCGGTGCTGGCCGTCGTCTCCGGCTCCGCGGTGAATCAGGATGGTGCGTCGAATGGTTTGACGGCGCCGAATGGTCCGTCGCAGCAGCGGGTGATCCGGCAGGCGTTGGCGAGCGCTGGGTTGTCGGCGGTGGATGTGGACGCGGTGGAGGCGCATGGTACGGGTACGGCGCTGGGTGATCCGATCGAGGCGCAGGCCCTGTTGGCCACGTACGGTCAGGGCCGGGATGCGGATCGGCCGTTGTGGTTGGGGTCGGTGAAGTCGAACATCGGTCATACGCAGGCGGCTGCGGGTGTGGCTGGTGTGATCAAGATGGTGATGGCGATGCGGTATGGGGTGCTGCCGCAAACGCTGCACGTGGATGAGCCCTCCCCGCATGTGGACTGGTCGGCCGGAGCGGTCGAGTTGTTGAAGGAAAGGGCTGCTTGGCCGGACGTCGATCGGCCGCGTCGGGCGGGCGTGTCGTCGTTCGGAGTGAGCGGGACGAACGCGCATGTGGTGTTGGAGCAGGCGCCTGGGGTGGTGGAGAAGTCCCGGGGCGAGGGCGTTGCGTTGCCTGCGGTGCCGTGGGTGGTGTCGGGTGTGGGTGAGGCTGCGGTGCGGGCGCAGGTGGAGCGGTTGCGGGAGTTTGTGGTGGGTGATCCTGGGTTGGATCCGGTGGATGTTGGGTGGTCTTTGGTGGCTACTCGGTCTGGGTTGTCGCATCGTGCGGTGGTGGTGGGTGCGGATCGTGGTGAGTTGTTGGGTGGGTTGGGTTCGGTGGTGGTGGGTGTTCCGGTGGTGGGTGGGTTGGGTGTGTTGTTTGCGGGTCAGGGGTCGCAGCGGTTGGGGATGGGGCGTGGGTTGTATGAGGGGTATCCGGTGTTCGCTTTGGCGTGGGATGAGGTGTGTGGGGAGCTGGATCGGTATTTGGATAGGCCGTTGGGTGAGGTGGTGTGGGGTGATGATGCCGGGTTGATTGGGGAGACGGCGTATGCGCAGGCGGGGTTGTTCGCGCTGGAGGTGGCGCTGTATCGGTTGATCAGGTCGTGGGGTGTGAGGCCGGATTATTTGTTGGGTCATTCGATTGGTGAGTTGGCTGCGGCGTTTGTGGCGGGTGTGTGGTCGTTGGAGGATGCGGCTCGGGTGGTGGCGGCTCGGGGTCGTTTGATGCAGGCGTTGCCGTTGGGTGGTGCGATGGTTGCGGTGGCGGCGTCGGAGGGTGAGGTGCGGCCGCTGCTGGCCGAGGGTGTGGTGGTTGCGGCGGTGAATGGTCCTGAGTCGGTGGTGGTCTCGGGTGATGAGGGTGCGGTTCAGGTGGTTGTGGATGTGTTGGCTGGGCGTGGGGTGCGGACGCGGCGGTTGCGGGTGAGCCATGCGTTTCATTCGGCTCGTATGGATGGGATGCTCGCGGAATTTGGTGAGGTGCTGCACGGTGTTGAGTTCTGTGCCCCGAGCGTGCCCGTCGTATCGAACGTCTCGGGTGTGGTGGCGGGCGAGGAGTTGTGTTCGCCGGAGTACTGGGTTCGTCATGTGCGGGAGACGGTCCGGTTCGCCGATGGCTTGGAGACGTTGCGCGGGCTAGGTGTTGGTTCGTTCCTGGAGCTCGGACCGGACGGGACGTTGGCCGCGCTGGCCGATGGCGATGGACTGCCCGTGCTGCGCCGGGATCGTCCGGAGCCCCTGACCGTTATGGCGGCTTTGGGTGGGCTGTACGTCCGGGGTGTCCAGCTCGACTGGGATGCGGTGTTCCCGGGTGCTCGGCGGGTTGATTTGCCGACGTATGCGTTCCAGCGTGAGCGGTTCTGGCTGGAGCCGTCTCCTGGGCAGCCTGCGACGAGCGCGGTGGACGCGGCGTTCTGGGACGCGGTCGAGCGTGGGGATCTCGCTTCGTTCGGCATCGATACCGAACAGCCGCTCAACTCCGCCCTGCCCGCCCTTTCGTCCTGGCGCCGCCGCCGCCAGGAGAGGTCACTGGTCGAGTCCTGGCGGTACCGCCTCGACTGGTCTCCGATCGGGGCCGTTTCCGAGCAGCCGAGTCTGCGCGGTACGTGGCTGGTGGTGGGTGACGCCGGAGACGACGTGGTCGCCGTGCTGCGGGGTGCGGGGGCCGATGCGCGAATGGTGACGACGGCGGAGCTGGGCGAGGTCGCGGCTGCGGGTGTGGTGTCGTTGTTGCCGGTTGAGGAGACGGTGTCACTGGTGCAGGCCCTGGGGACGGCCGGGATCGATGCGCCGTTGTGGTGTGTGACTCGGGGTGCGGTGTCGGTGGTTGATGGGGATGTGGTGGATCCGGGGCAGTCGGGGGTGTGGGGTCTTGGCCGGGTGATCGGTTTGGAGCATCCGGACCGGTGGGGTGGTCTGATCGATGTGCCGGCGGTGGTGGGTGAGGAGGCTGGGGTTTGGTTGTGTCGAGTGTTGGGCGGGGGTACGGGGGAGGATCAGGCGGCGGTTCGTGGTGGTGGGGCGTGGGGTGCTCGGTTGGTGCGGGTGTCGGGGTCGGTGTTGGGGTCGGGGTTGGGTGGGTCGGTTGTGTGGCGGGGTCGGGGGACGGCGTTGGTGACGGGTGGTACGGGTGCGTTGGGTGGTCATGTGGCGCGTTGGCTGGCGGGTTCGGGTGTGGAGAGTGTTGTGCTGGCCAGTCGTCGGGGGATGGCTGCGCCGGGTGCGTTGGAGCTGGTGGCGGAGTTGGAGGGGTTGGGCGTTGCGGTGCGGGTGGTGAGGTGTGATGTGGGGGATCGGGATCAGGTGGCGGAGTTGGTGGGGCCGATTGGGGATTTGCGTGTGGTGGTGCATGCGGCGGGTGTGCTGGATGACGGTGTGCTGGAGTCGCTGACGGCTGAGCGGGTCCGTGAGGTGATGCGGGTGAAGGTGGAGGGTGCGCGGTATCTGGATGAGTTGACGCGGGGTTGGGATTTGGATGCGTTTGTGTTGTTTTCTTCAGCTGCGGGGACTGTGGGTAATGCGGGGCAGGGGGGTTATGCGGCGGCGAATGCGGTGTTGGATGGGTTGGCTTGGCGGCGGCGGGCGGAGGGGTTGACGGCCACGTCGGTGGCCTGGGGCGCCTGGGCCGACACCGGCATGGGGGCCGGGCACGCACGGGCCATGGCACCACGGCTGGCGCTGGCCGCCCTTCAGCGAGCGTTGGAGGACGACGAGACCGCACTGATGATCGCGGACATCGACTGGGAACGCTTCGGGTCCCGGTTCACCGCCGTGCGGCCCAGTCCGCTGCTCGGTGAATTGCTGGGTGGCGCCGCTCATTCCACGCCCGCGGCGGGCGAGTTGGTCGACCGGCTACGCGTCCTCCCTCCGGCCGAGCGGGAACGGACGGTCCTTGAACTCGTACGTGGCCAGGTGGCCGTCGTTCTGGGACATGCCACCCCGGCGGCGATCGACACCGCAGCGACGTTCCAGTCAGCCGGTTTCGACTCCCTGACCGCGATCGAACTCCGCAATCGGCTCATGGCGGCCACCGGAGTGCAGACACCTGCCTCGGTCGTCTTCGACTACCCCACTCCGGAACTTCTCGCCGGTCACCTGCGGGAGCAACTGCTCGGGGCAGGGTCGGCAGCATTCTCGACGACGGTCGCCACGGCTCCGGTGGATGACGACTCGATTGCCATCATCGGCATGAGCTGCCGATTCCCTGGTGGTGTCAACTCGCCCGAAGAGCTGTGGCGGCTCCTGGAGTCGGGGACGGACGCCATTTCCGCCTTTCCACCGGACCGCGGCTGGGACCTCGTCGGCGGGGCCGATGGCGCGTCGGTCCGGGCGGGTGGCTTCCTCTACACAGCGGCCGAGTTCGACCCCGCGTTCTTCGGAATCTCGCCGCGCGAGGCGATCGCGATGGATCCGCAGCAGCGGCTGCTGCTGGAGGCTTCGTGGGAGGTCTTTGAGCGGGCCGGGATCGCTGCGGACGCGTTGCGGGGCAGCCCCACCGGAGTGTTCGTCGGCACCAACGGCCAGGATTACGCCGCCCTCGTCGGTAACGCGCCACAGCGTGAGGACGGTCATCTGGCCACCGGCAGCGCGGCGAGCGTGGCATCCGGCCGACTGTCCTACACCTTCGGGCTCGAGGGCCCGGCCATCACCGTGGACACCGCGTGTTCGTCGTCGTTGGTGGCCATGCACCTGGCCGCGCAGGCGCTGCGCTCGGGCGAATGCCGTATGGCCCTTGCGGGCGGCGCCACGGTAATGGCCACGCCCACCGCGTTCGCCGAGTTCTCCCGGCAAGGCGCGCTGGCCGCTGATGGCCGGTGCAAGGCGTTCGCGGCGGGCGCGGATGGCACCGGCTGGGGCGAAGGCGTAGGCGTTCTGCTGTTGGAACGGCTGTCCGACGCCGAGCGGAACGGCCACCGGGTGCTGGCGGTGATGCGTGGCTCCGCCGTCAACCAGGACGGTGCCTCGAATGGGCTGACGGCGCCGAATGGTCCGGCGCAGCAGCGGGTGATCCGGCAGGCGCTGGCGAACGCCGGACTCGCCTCCCAGGACGTGGACGCGGTGGAGGCGCACGGTACGGGAACGACGCTGGGCGACCCCATCGAGGCACAGGCACTGCTCGCCACCTACGGCCAGGACCGGGAGCCGGATCGGCCGCTGCTGCTGGGCTCCGTGAAGTCCAACATCGGCCATACGCAGGCCGCGGCCGGTGTGGCTGGTGTGATCAAGATGGTGATGGCGATGCGGCATGGGGTGCTGCCGCAGAGCTTGCACATCGACGAGCCCACTCCCCACGTGGACTGGACGGCCGGACGGATCGCACTGCTCACAGAACCGTCCCCCTGGCCTCAGACGGGAGCGCCGCGCCGCGCCGCGGTCTCATCGTTCGGTGTGAGCGGCACCAACGCGCATGTGATCCTCGAACAGGCATCCGTGGTGGCCGAACCCGAGGAAACCGACACGGCGCGAACGCCCGAACCGCCAGCTGTTCCGTGGGTGCTCTCGGCACGGAGCGAGGCGGGGCTACGGGCGCATGCCCTCAGGCTTCGGTCCTTCGTGAGCGCCGATGCTGATCTGCGTCCGGTCGATGTCGGCTGGTCGCTGGCGTCGGCTCGCTCGGTGTTGTCACACCGTGCGGTGGTCGTGGGCGCGGACCGCGATGAACTGCTGCGTGGGCTGGAGGCCGTGGCCGGTGGCAGTGCCGTGGTCGGGGAGGCCCGCATGCGTTCCGGGGTGGTGTTTGTCTTTCCGGGGCAGGGGTCGCAGTGGGTGGGGATGGCGTTGGAGTTGGTGGAGTCGTCGGCGGTGTTTGCGGGGCGGTTGGGTGAGTGTGCGGTTGCGTTGGCGCCGTTTGTGGAGTGGTCGTTGTGGGATGTGTTGGGTGATGAGGTGGCGTTGGGGCGTGTTGATGTGGTGCAGCCGGTGTTGTGGGCGGTGATGGTGTCGTTGGCGGAGTTGTGGCGTTCGTTTGGTGTGGTGCCGTCGGTGGTGGTGGGTCATTCGCAGGGTGAGATTGCGGCGGCGTGTGTGGCGGGGGGGCTGTCGTTGGAGGATGGTGCGCGGGTGGTGGCGTTGCGGAGCAAGGCGTTGCTGGCTTTGGCGGGTCGGGGTGGGATGGTGTCGGTTCCGGTGGCTGCTGATCGGCTGCGGGATCGTGTGGGGTTGTCGGTGGCGGCGGTGAATGGTCCGGTGTCGACGGTGGTGTCGGGGTCTGTTGGGGTGCTGGATGGGGTGTTGGCGGAGTTCCCGGAGGCCAAGCGGGTTCCGGTGGATTATGCGTCGCATTCGGTGCAGGTGGAGGAGGTTCGGGAGGGGCTGGCGGAGGCGTTGGCGCCGGTGCGGCCGCGTGTGGGTGAGGTGCCGTTCTTTTCGACGGTGACGGGGCGGTTGATGGACACCGTCGAGTTGGATGCGGAGTACTGGTATCGGAATCTGCGGGAGACGGTGGAGTTCCGGTCCGCGATCGAGGGGCTGTTGGAGCTTGGCCATACGGTGTTTGTCGAGGCCAGTCCGCATCCGGTGCTGACCGTCGGCGTCCAGGACACCGCCGACGCCACCGCCACCGACATCGTCGTAAGCGGATCGCTGCGCCGCGACGACGGCGGTCCGGCGCGCTTCCTCACCGCGCTGGCCGAGCTGTCCGTGCGAGGGGTGGCGACGGACTGGCGCCAGGCGTTCGAAGGGACCGGCGCCCAGTACGTCGACTTGCCGACCTACCCCTTCCAGCGGGAACGCTTCTGGGTCGAGCCCACCGCCCCGGACATGGACCGGGACGCTGGCGTCGCCACTGCGGACGGTGAGTTCTGGGCGGCCGTCGAGCGCGAAGACGCCGCATCACTGGCAGCCACCCTGCGGGTCGACGACGCCACACTGGGCGATCTGCTGCCCGCCTTGTCGGCCTGGCGCCGCCGGCGGCACGAATGGTCCGCGCTGGAGGCCGTCCGGTACCAGGTCAATTGGAAGCCGCTCGTCGACGACCGACCCGCGACGTTGTCAGGCGCTTGGCTGGTCGTGGTTTCCCAGGCCGATGCCGACCATGAGTGGGTCTCCGGCGTAAGCGAGACGCTCGCCGAGTACGGGGCCGAGCCAGTGGTGTGCCTGGTGGACGAGCGACACCTGGATCGTGCCCTGCTGGCCGACCGGCTGGCGAGCATGACCGGTGCGAGCAGCAGCAGGACCAGCGCAAGCGGCACGAGCAACACGACGGGCGCGGCGAGTGTCAGTGGCGTGGTGTCGCTGGTCGCGCTGGACCAGCGGCCGCACCCGGACTACGCCTCCGTGCCCATCGGTTTCGCGATGACGGTGCTGCTGACTCAGGCGTTGGGTGACACGGGGGTGGAGGCACCGCTGTGGAGTCTGACCCAACGCGCCGTGTCCACCGGGCCCGCCGACCCCCTCCTCGCATCCGCATCCGCATCCGCATTCGCATCGGCGCAGGCACTGGTGTGGGGCGTCGGCCGAGTGATCGCACTCGAGCAGCCCCTGCGCTGGGGCGGTCTCATCGACCTGCCGACCGAGGTGAACACGAGGGCGCGGGAACAGCTGGCAAGGGTCCTGTCAGGCGTTTCGGGCGAGGACCAGGTCGCGATCCGGATGGTGGGGGCCTTCGGGCGCAGGCTCGTCCATGCCCCCGTGTTGCGGACCGATCTGCCGTCCTGGCAGCCGAGCGGGACCGTACTGGTCACCGGAGGCACCGGAGCGCTGGGCGGTCATATCGCGCGGTGGCTGGCGCGCGAGGGTGCGGAGCACCTCGTGCTGACCAGTCGGCGCGGTATGTCCGCGCCCGGGGCGTCCGCACTCGTGGCGGACCTGGAAGCGGCCGGAGCGGTGGTGACGGTGGCCGTGTGCGACGTGGCCGAGCGCGCCCAACTGGCCGAGTTGGTGGCGGGTGTCGGCCCGCTGACGGCTGTTGTGCACACGGCCGCCCTGCTGGACGACGCGACGGTCGAGTCCCTCACCACCGAGCAACTGCACCGGGTGCTCCGCGTCAAGGTCGACGGTGCGAGGCATCTGCACGAATTGACCCGTGACATGGAACTGTCCGCGTTCGTGCTCTTCTCCTCCTTGTCCGGGACGGTCGGCACACCGGGGCAGGGCAACTACGCGCCGGGCAACGCCTTCCTCGATGCGCTGGCCGAGTACCGCAGGGCCCAGGGCCTGGTGGCGACATCAGTGGCCTGGGGCTTGTGGGCCGGTGGCGGGATGGGAGAGGGTGAAGCTGGCGAGGTGGCCCGGCGGCATGGTGTTCCCGCACTGTCGCCGGAGCTGGCGGTGGCCGCTCTGCGTACGGCCGTCGAACAGGGCGACGCGGTGGTCACGGTCGCCGACATCGAATGGGAACGCCATTACGCCGCCTTCACCGCGACGCGCCCCAGCCCCTTGCTAGCCGACCTTCCAGAGGTACGGCGACTCATCGACGCGGGGGCCGCTTCGGTCGTCGAGGAGACGGACCTCGACCGATCCGGACTCAGCGGGCACCTGGCAGGGCTCGACGGGGCCGAACAGCGCCGACTGCTGCTCGATTTGGTGCGCCGCAATGTCGCGGTGGTGCTCGGGCACACCGATCCAGAAGCCGTGTCGTCCCACCGCGCCTTCCAAGAGCTCGGTTTCGACTCCGTGACGGCGGTCGAGTTCCGCAACCGGCTGGGTGCCGCGACGGGGCTGCGGCTCCCGGCCACTGCCGTATTCGACTATCCGACCCCGCTGGCCCTGGCGGAGTACGCGCGGTCGGAACTGCTGGGGACGGCCGGGGAGCCCCTTCGCGCCGAGCCGAGCGGCTCCCCAGTGGACGACGATCCGATCGTGATCGTTGGAATGAGCTGCCGTTTCCCCGGCGGGGTGAGCTCGCCGGAGGATCTGTGGGACTTCCTCACCGAGGGTGGGGACGCGATGTCGGCGTTCCCCGGGGACCGTGGCTGGGACCTGACCGGGCTCTTCCACAGCGACCCCGGCCACCCGGGTACCTCGTATACCAGGACAGGTGGCTTCCTCCATGACGCGACCGCGTTCGACGCCGACTTCTTCGGCATCTCGCCACGTGAAGCGACCGCGATGGATCCGCAGCAGCGGCTGCTGCTGGAGGCGTCCTGGGAGGCGTTCGAGCGAGCGGGGATCGACCCTCGGTCGCTGCGGGGCAGCGAGACCGGGGTGTTCGCAGGCACCAACGGTCAGGACTACGCCAGCCTTTTGGGCGGAGACCAGCCGCAGGAGTTCGAGGGCCATGTCGGAACGGGCAATTCGGCATCGGTGATGTCCGGCCGGATTGCCTACGTCCTGGGGCTTGAGGGTCCGGCACTGACGGTGGATACGGCGTGTTCGTCGTCGTTGGTGGCGTTGCACCTGGCGGTGCAGGCGTTGCGGTTGGGTGAGTGCTCGCTGGCGCTCGCGGGCGGTGTCACAGTGATGGCGACACCGGGTCTGTTCGTGGAGTTCTCCCGCCAGCGCGGCTTGGCCGCCGACGGTCGGTGCAAGGCGTTCGCGGGGGCGGCCGATGGCACCGGTTTCTCCGAGGGTGTGGGGATGCTGGTGGTGGAGCGGTTGTCGGATGCTGAGCGGCTTGGGCATCGGGTGTTGGCGGTGGTGCGTGGTTCGGCGGTGAATCAGGATGGTGCGTCGAATGGTTTGACGGCGCCGAATGGTCCGTCGCAGCAGCGGGTGATCCGGCAGGCGTTGGCCAATGCGCGTTTGTCCGTGGTGGATGTGGATGCGGTGGAGGCGCATGGTACGGGTACGGCGCTGGGTGATCCGATCGAGGCGCAGGCGTTGTTGGCCACGTACGGTCAGGGCCGGGATGTGGATCGGCCGTTGTGGTTGGGGTCGGTGAAGTCGAATATCGGTCATACGCAGGCGGCTGCGGGTGTGGCTGGTGTGATCAAGATGGTGATGGCGATGCGGCATGGGGCGCTGCCGCAGAGCCTGCACATCGATGAGCCGACGCCGCACGTGGATTGGTCTGCTGGTGCGGTGGAGTTGTTGACGGGGCAGGTGGCGTGGCCGGAGGCCGGGCGTCCCCGTCGGGTGGGTGTGTCGGCGTTCGGTGTGAGTGGGACGAATGCGCATGTGATTGTGGAGCAGGCGCCTGAGGTGGAGGAGTCCCGCGCCGAGGGCGTTGCGCTGCCTGCGGTGCCGTGGGTGGTGTCGGGTGCGGGTGAGGCTGCGGTGCGGGCGCAGGTGGAGCGGTTGCGGGAGTTTGTGGTGGGTGATCCGGGGTTGGATCCGGTGGATGTGGGGTGGTCGTTGGCGACTGGGCGTGCTGGGTTGTCGCATCGTGCGGTGGTGGTGGGTGCGGATCGTGGTGAGTTGTTGGGGGCTTTGGAGGGTGTTCCGGTTGTGGGTGTTCCGGTGGTGGGTGGGTTGGGTGTGTTGTTTGCGGGTCAGGGGTCGCAGCGGTTGGGGATGGGGCGTGGGTTGTATGAGGCGTATCCGGTGTTCGCTGCGGCGTGGGATGAGGTATGTGCCCAGCTGGACCAGCATCTGGATAGGCCGTTGGGTGAGGTGGTGTGGGGTGACGATGCCCAGCTGATTGGGGAGACGGCGTATGCGCAGGCGGGGTTGTTCGCGCTGGAGGTGGCGCTGTATCGGTTGATCAGGTCGTGGGGTGTGAGGCCGGATTATTTGTTGGGTCATTCGATTGGTGAGTTGGCTGCGGTGTTTGTGGCGGGTGTGTGGTCGTTGGAGGATGCGGCTCGGGTGGTGGCTGCGCGGGGTCGTTTGATGCAGGCGTTGCCGTTGGGTGGTGCGATGGTTGCGGTGGCGGCGTCGGAGGGTGAGGTGCGGCCGCTGCTGAGCGAGGGTGTGGTGGTTGCGGCGGTGAATGGTCCCGAGTCGGTAGTGGTATCGGGTGATGAGGGTGCGGTGCACGCTATCGAGGAGAGGTTCGCCGAGGGTGGGGTGCGGACGCGGCGGTTGCGGGTGAGTCATGCGTTTCATTCGGCTCGTATGGATGGGATGCTCGCGGAATTTGGTGAGGTGCTGAACGGTGTTGAGTTCTGTGCCCCGAGTGTGCCCGTCGTGTCGAACGTGTCCGGTGCGGTGGCCGGTGAGGAGCTCTGTTCGCCGGAGTACTGGGTGCGGCATGTGCGGGAGACGGTTCGGTTCGCCGATGGGCTGAGTACTCTCCGCGAGCAGGGGGTTGGTTCGTTCCTGGAGCTGGGGCCGGATGGCACGTTGACCGCGCTGGTCGACGGCGATGGTGTGCCTGTCTTGCGCCGGGATCGTCCGGAGCCCCTGGCCGTCATGGCTGCTCTGGGTGGGCTGTATGTGCGGGGTGTGGAGGTGGGCTGGGGTGCGGTGTTCCCGGGTGCTCGGCGGGTTGATTTGCCAACGTATGCCTTTCAGCGTGAGCGGTTCTGGCTGGAGTCATCCCCTGGGCGGCCTGTGACGAGCGCGGTGGACGCGGGGTTCTGGGACGCGGTCGAGCGGGGCGATGCGGAGGCTCTTGGGGTTGATGCTGAGCAGCCGTTGAGTGTCGCGTTGCCCGCGTTGGCGTCGTGGCGACGGGCGCGGCAGGAACAGTCGGTCATCGACGGGTGGCGTTACCGGATCGGCTGGACGCCGATCCCGGCGCTGCCGGGGGAGCCGGGCCTCACCGGCACTTGGCTGGTCGCGGTCGAACCGGGTGTGGACAGCACCGATGTGGCTGATGCGCTGCGGTGGGCCGGGGCCAGTGTCGAGGTCGTGACGGGCGAAGCGATCGGCGAGCTGGACGCGGGGCCGGTCGCGGGTGTGGTGTCGTTGTTGTCGGTCGAGGCGACGGTGGCGCTGGTGCAGGCTCTCGGGGCGGCTGGGATCGATGCGCCGTTGTGGTGTGTGACGCGGGGTGCGGTTTCCGTGGGGGACGGGGACGTGGTGGATCCGTACGCGTCGGCCGTCTGGGGTCTGGGCCGTGTGATCGGGCTGGAGCATCCGGACCGTTGGGGCGGGCTGATCGACCTGCCCACGGAGGCGGATGCGCGTGTGGGCGCGTCGTTGGCCGGGGTTCTCGCCGGGCGCACCGGGGAGGACCAGGTGGCGATCCGGGCTGCCGGGGCGTGGGGTGCCCGGCTGAACCGGGCGACACCGGTGGCGGACACGTCTGCCGGGTGGCGTGGTCGGGGAGCTGCCTTGATCACCGGGGGTACGGGTGCGCTGGGCGGCCATGTGGCGCGCTGGCTGGCGGGGACCGGGGTGGAGCGCATCGTACTGACGAGCCGCCGGGGGATCGAGGCCCCGGGTGCGGCCGAGCTGGTGACCGAGTTGGAGGAGTGCGGGGTCCGGGTGACGGTGGTCGCGTGCGATATCGCCGATCGGGAGGCGGTCGCGACGCTGCTGGCCACCATCCCCGATCTCCGGGTCGTCGTACACGCCGCAGGGGTGCCGAGCTGGCGTGCGGTGGACAGCCTGACACCCGAGGAGTTCGAGGAGAGTACGCAGTCGAAGGTTGCCGGGGCGGCGAACCTGGACGCACTCCTGGCGGACGCCGAGCTGGATGCCTTTGTGTTGTTCTCGTCGGTGGCGGGGGTGTGGGGGAGTGGTAGTCAGTCGGCGTATGCGGCGGGGAACGCGTTTTTGGATGGGTTGGCGTGGCGGCGTCGTGGTGTTGGGTTGGTGGCGACGTCGGTGGCGTGGGGGATGTGGGGTGGGGGTGGTATGGCTGTTGGGGGTGAGGAGTTCCTGGTTGAGCGTGGTGTGTCGGGGATGGCTCCGGGGTTGGCGGTGGCTGCGTTGGGGCGGGCGTTGGGTGATGGTGAGACGGCTCTTGTGGTGGCGGATGTGGATTGGGAGCGGTTCGGGTCGAGCTTCACCGCGTTGCGTCCGAGCCCACTGCTGAGCGAGCTGATCCCCGACACGTCCGAATCACTCGCCTCGACGTTGGGTGAGTTCGCGGTCGAGCTGCGCGGATTGCCGAGCGAGGACCGGGACCGTGCGGTCGTGGAGCTCGTACGGACGCATGCCGCCGAGGTGTTGGGCCACCAGAACCCGACCGCGATCGGCCTCGACCGGACGTTCCAGGAGCTGGGCTTTGACTCGCTGACCGCCGTGGAATTGCGGGATCGGCTCGGCACGGCTACTCAGCTGCGATTCCCGGCGTCCGTGATCTTCGACTACCCGACTCCGGCGGCACTCGCTGAGCATGTGTGCGGAGCGGCGCTCGGACTGGCCGAAGAGATACAGATACCGCACACGCCCAGCGCGGTGGCCGACGATCCGATCGCGATCATCGGCATGAGCTGCCGGTTCCCGGGCGGTGTGGACTCTCCGGAGGCGCTGTGGCGGCTGGTCAGCGCCGGTGGCGACGCCGTATCGTCCTTCCCGTCCGACCGTGGCTGGGACCTGGCCGGTGTGTACGACGCCGACGCCACTCGCTCGGGCCGGTCGTACGTCCGCTCCGGTGGCTTCCTCCATGACGCGGCCGAGTTCGACGCCGGATTCTTCGGGATCTCGCCACGCGAGGCGACCGCGATGGATCCGCAACAGCGGCTGCTGCTGGAGGCGTCCTGGGAGGCGTTCGAGCGGGCCGGAATCCCGGCCTCGACGCTCAAGGGCAGCCAGACCGGCGTCTTCGTGGGCGCGTCCGCGCAGGGCTATGGCGGCGGGGACGGGCAGGCCCCGGAAGGATCCGAAGGATACCTCCTGACCGGCAACGCGAGCAGCGTGGTGTCCGGTCGCGTGGCCTATACGTTTGGGCTGGAGGGCCCGGCGGTCACCGTGGATACGGCGTGCTCGTCCTCGTTGGTGGCGCTGCACTGGGCGGTGCGGGCTCTTCGGTCGGGCGAGTGCTCCCTCGCGGTGGCCGGCGGAGTGACGGTGATGGCGACCCCCGCCACCTTTGTGGAGTTCTCGCGTCAGCGTGGGCTGGCCGCCGATGGCCGCTGCAAGTCCTTTGCCGCTGGTGCGGATGGGACGGGCTGGTCGGAGGGTGTTGGGCTGTTGTTGGTGGAGCGGTTGTCGGATGCCGAGCGGAACGGGCATCCGGTGCTGGCCGTCGTCTCCGGCTCCGCGGTGAATCAGGATGGTGCGTCGAATGGTTTGACGGCGCCGAATGGTCCGTCGCAGCAGCGGGTGATCCGGCAGGCGTTGGCGAGCGCTGGGTTGTCGGCGGTGGATGTGGACGCGGTGGAGGCGCATGGTACGGGTACGACGCTGGGTGATCCGATCGAGGCGCAGGCGTTGTTGGCCACGTACGGTCAGGGCCGGGATGCGGATCGGCCGTTGTGGTTGGGGTCGGTGAAGTCGAATATCGGTCATACGCAGGCGGCTGCGGGTGTGGCTGGTGTGATCAAGATGGTGATGGCAATGCGGCATGGGGTGCTGCCGCAAACGCTGCACGTGGATGAGCCCTCCCCGCATGTGGACTGGTCGGCCGGTGCCGTTGAGTTGTTGAGGGAAAGGGCTGCTTGGCCGGACGTCGATCGGCCGCGTCGGGTGGGTGTGTCGGCGTTCGGTGTGAGTGGGACGAATGCGCATGTGATTGTGGAGCAAGCGCCTGAAGTGGCGGGGCTTGAGGCTGAAGGTGTGGTGTTGCCTGCGGTGCCGTGGGTGGTGTCGGGTGCGGGTGAGGCGGCGGTGCGGTCACAGGTGGAGCGGCTACGGGCCTTCGCGGACCGGAATCCTGATCTGGATCCGGTGGATGTTGGGTGGTCTTTGGTGGCCACTCGGTCTGGGTTGTCGCATCGTGCGGTGGTGGTGGGTGCGGATCGTGGTGAGTTGTTGGGGGCTTTGGAGGGTGTTCCGGTTGTGGGTGTTCCGGTGGTGGGTGGGTTGGGTGTGTTGTTTGCGGGTCAGGGGTCGCAGCGGTTGGGGATGGGGCGTGGGTTGTATGAGGGGTATCCGGTGTTTGCTGCGGCGTGGGATGAGGTGTGTGGGGAGCTGGATCGGTATTTGGATAGGCCGTTGGGTGAGGTGGTGTGGGGTGATGATGCCGGGTTGATTGGGGAGACGGCGTATGCGCAGGCGGGGTTGTTCGCGCTGGAGGTGGCGCTGTATCGGTTGATCAGGTCGTGGGGTGTGAGGCCGGATTATTTGTTGGGTCATTCGATTGGTGAGTTGGCTGCGGTGTTTGTGGCGGGTGTGTGGTCGTTGGAGGATGCGGCTCGGGTGGTGGCTGCGCGGGGTCGTTTGATGCAGGCGTTGCCGTTGGGTGGTGCGATGGTTGCGGTGGCGGCGTCGGAGGGTGAGGTGCGGCCGCTGCTGAGCGAGGGTGTGGTGGTTGCGGCGGTGAATGGTCCCGAGTCGGTAGTGGTATCGGGTGATGAGGGTGCGGTGCACGCTATCGAGGAGAGGTTCGCCGAGGGTGGGGTGCGGACGCGGCGGTTGCGGGTGAGTCATGCGTTTCATTCGGCTCGTATGGATGGGATGCTCGCGGAATTTGGTGAGGTGCTGAACGGTGTTGAGTTCTGTGCCCCGAGTGTGCCCGTCGTGTCGAACGTGTCCGGTGCGGTGGGTGGTGAAGAGTTCTGTTCGCCGGAGTACTGGGTGCGGCATGTGCGGGAGACGGTTCGGTTCGCCGATGGGCTGAGTACTCTCCGCGAGCTGGGTGTTGGTTCGTTCCTGGAGCTGGGGCCGGATGGCACGTTGACCGCGCTGGTCGACGGCGATGGTGTGCCTGTCTTGCGCCGGGATCGTCCGGAGCCCCTGACCGTCATGGCTGCTCTGGGCGGTCTGTACGTCCGGGGTGTGGAGGTGGACTGGGGCACGGTGTTCCTGGGTGCTCGGCGGGTCGATCTCCCCACCTATGCGTTCCAGCGTGAGCGGTTCTGGCTGGAGTCGGCCTCGGACCAGACCGCGACCAGTGCCGTTGACGCGGCGTTCTGGGACGCGGTCGAGCGCGGGGACGCGCTGGCGCTGGGCATTGACGAGGAACAGCCGTTGAGTTCCGTACTGCCCGCCCTCTCGTCGTGGCGGAGGGCGCGGCAGGAGCAGTCGGTCATCGATGGTTGGCGTTACCGGCTTGGCTGGACGCCGATCCCGGCGGTGTCCGGGGAGGTGGGCCTCACCGGCAGCTGGCTGGTCGTGGTCGAGGCGGGTACGGACAGTACCGATGTGGCTGCCGCGTTGCGGTGGGCCGGGGCCAGTGTCGAGGTCGTGACGGGCGAAGCGATCGGCGAGCTGGTCGCGGGGCCGGTCGCGGGTGTGGTGTCGTTGTTGTCGGTCGAGGCGACGGTGTCGTTGCTGCAAGTTCTTGTGGCGGCCGGGGTTGATGCGCCGTTGTGGTGTGTCACTCGTGGTGCGGTCTCGGTGGTCGATGGAGACCTGGTGGATCCTGGCCAGGCCGGAGTCTGGGGCCTGGGCCGTGTGATCGGTTTGGAGCATCCGGACCGTTGGGGCGGGCTGGTCGACCTGCCTGGTGAACTGGACGATGGCGCTGGGAAAGCGCTGGTCGGCATCCTTGCGAGGGGCAGCGGTGAGGATCAGCTGGCTGTCCGTGCCACCGGCGTATGGGGTGCCCGTCTGACGCGGGCGACGCCGGTCGGTGGCGCGGGTGAGGTTGCGGCGATGTGGTGTGGGCGTGGTACCGCGTTGGTCACCGGTGGTACGGGTGCTCTGGGTAGCCGGGTGGCGCGTTGGCTGGTGGACAGGGGTGTGGAGCGGGTGGTGGTGACGAGTCGTCGGGGGGTCGAGGCGCCTGGTGCTGCCGAGTTGGTGGCTGAGCTGGGGATGCGTGTGCGGATTGTGGCTTGTGATGTCGGTGACCGTGAGGCGCTCGCGGCTGTTCTGGCGGCGGTCCCTGATGTGCGCACCGTCGTGCATGCGGCGGGTGTTCTCGATGACGGGGTGCTTGAATCGCTGGTCCCTGAGCGGGTCCGTGAGGTGATGCGGGCCAAGGCTGATGGCGCGCGCCATCTTCACGAGTTGACCCGTGACGCCGATCTCGATGCCTTCGTGTTGTTCTCCTCGGCGGCCGGGACTGTGGGCAGTGCGGGTCAGGGGAGCTATGCGGCGGCCAACGCTGTCCTGGACGGGCTGGCGTGGCGGCGCCGGGCGGAGGGCCTGGTGGCCACGTCGGTGGCCTGGGGAGCCTGGGCCGAATCCGGTATGGCCGCGGAGGTGGCGCGGTCGCAGGGAATGGATCCGACGTCGGCGCTCGCCGCTCTGGGGCAGGTGCTGGCCGCTGACGAGACCACGGTGATGGTGGCCGACATCGACTGGGCGGCCTTCGGGGCCCGGTTCACCGCCGCACGGCCGAGCCCGCTGCTCAGCGAGTTGCTCGGCGACGGATCCGTGCCGACCGCGGCGGCCGACGGCGAACCGGCCGACGCGTTCGCCACCCGTCTGGAGGCCATGGCCGAGCGGGAGCGGGCGGCCACCGTGCTGGACCTCGTCCGTAGGCAGGTGGCCGCTGTTCTGGGACACGCGGCAGCCGAGGCGATCGACCCGGCCCGGCCCTTCCAGGAGATCGGCTTCGACTCGCTCACCGCGGTGGAGCTGCGGAACCGGCTCACCGCGGCCACCGGGGTACGGTTCCCGGCTTCCGTGATCTACGACTACCCGACCCCGGCCGCGCTCGCCGAGCATGTGTGCCGGGAGGCGCTGGGCCTGGGCGGACGGACACCGGCCCCGGTGGTGGTACGCCCGGTGGACGGCGAACCGATCGCCATCATCGGAATGAGCTGCCGTTTCCCCGGCGGGGTGAGCTCGCCGGAGGACCTGTGGGGGCTGCTGGCCGAGGGCCGTGACGCCGTGTCGGAGTTCCCGGCGGACCGTGGCTGGAACCTGGCCGAGCTGTACGACCCGGATCCCGACCACCCTGGCTCCTCGTACGTCCGGGCGGGCGGATTCCTCGATGACGCGGCCGCGTTCGACCCCGGCTTCTTCGGCATTTCGCCACGCGAGGCGCTCGCGATGGACCCGCAGCAGCGGCTGCTGCTGGAGGTCGCCTGGGAGGCGTTCGAGCGCGCCCATACGTCCCCCGCCACCCTCAAGGGCAGCCGGACCGGCGTGTTCATCGGGACCAACGGCCAGGACTACGCCGCTCTGGCGAGCGGGGCCCCGCGGAGCGCGGAAGGGTATCTGGGCACGGGCAGCGCCGCCAGTGTCGCCTCGGGCCGGCTGGCGTACACCTTCGGCCTCGAGGGCCCGGCGGTCACCGTGGACACGGCCTGTTCGTCGTCGCTGGTCGCGCTGCACCTCGCGGCACAGGCCCTGCGCTCCGGCGAATGCTCCTTGGCCTTGGCCGGCGGCGCGACCGTCATGGCCACTCCGGCGGCCTTCCTGGAATTCTCCCGTCAGCGTGCGTTGGCGGCCGATGGGCGCTGCAAGGCGTTCGCGGCGGCGGCGGACGGCACCGGATGGGGTGAGGGCGTCGGCATGCTCCTGGTGGAGCGGCTCTCCGACGCGGAGCGCAACGGCCACCGGGTGCTGGCGGTGATGCGTGGCTCCGCCGTCAATCAGGACGGCGCGTCCAACGGGCTCACGGCGCCGAACGGCCCGTCGCAGCAGCGAGTGATCCGTCAGGCCCTGGCGAACGCCCGGCTGTCCGCCACGGACATCGACGTGGTGGAGGCGCACGGCACCGGCACCAGCCTCGGCGACCCGATCGAGGCGCAGGCACTGCTTGCCACGTACGGTCAGGGCCGGGCTGAGAACACGCCACTCTGGCTCGGCTCGGTGAAGTCCAACATCGGGCACACCCAGGCGGCCGCCGGCGTGGCCGGTGTGATCAAGATGGTCATGGCCATGCGACACGGTGTACTGCCGCCGACACTGCATGTCGACTCGCCCTCGCCCCATGTGGACTGGGCGGCGGGCCAGGTCGAGTTGCTCGTCGAAGCGAGGGAGTGGCCGCGGACCGGCGCTCCTCGCCGGGCGGGTGTGTCCTCGTTCGGGGTCAGTGGCACCAACGCCCATGTGATCGTCGAGCAGGGGCCGGTGGTGGCCCGGCCCGATCGGGCGCGCGGATCCGACCTGGAGCTGCCCGTGCCGTGGGTGTTGTCAGGTGCGGGAGAGGCCGGGCTGAGGGCCCAGGTCGAGCGTTTGGCGTCCTTCATCGACGCCCATCCGGGCCTGGATCCCGCCGATGTCGGGTGGACGCTGGTGGCCGGCCGTTCGCGTCAGTCGCACCGCGCCGTAGTGGTGGGTGCGGACCTCGCGGAGCTACGACGTGGACTGGACGTCGTCTCGACCGGTGGCGCCGCCCGGTCCGGCCGCAAGGTGGTGTTCGTCTTCCCCGGCCAGGGGTCGCAGTGGGCCGGAATGGCCTTGGAACTGCTGGAGTCTTCGCCGGTGTTCGCGGGGCGGATGGGTGAATGCGCCGATGCGCTGGCTCCGTTCGTCGAGTGGTCGCTGTTGGACGTGTTGGGTGACGAGGTGGCGCTCGGCCGGGTTGATGTGGTGCAGCCGGTGTTGTGGGCGGTGATGGTGTCGCTGGCCGAGCTGTGGCGTTCGTACGGTGTGGTGCCGTCGGTGGTGGTGGGTCATTCGCAGGGTGAGATCGCGGCGGCGTGTGTGGCCGGGGGTCTTTCGCTGGAGGACGGTGCCCGTGTGGTGGCCTTGCGGAGCAGGGCGCTGCTCGCCCTGTCGGGCCGGGGCGGGATGGTGTCCGTACCGGTGCCCGCCGATCGGCTCCGTGACCGTCCGGGGTTGTCGGTGGCGGCGGTGAATGGTCCGGCGTCGACGGTGGTGTCCGGGGCGGTTGAGGTGCTGGACGGGGTGCTGGCGGAGTTCCCGGAGGCCAAACGCATTCCGGTGGATTACGCCTCGCACTCCCCGCAGGTGGCCGAGATCCAGCGGGAGCTGGCGGACGTGCTGGCGCCGGTCCGGCCGCGCGGTGGGCACGTCGCGTTCCACTCGACGGTGACCGGACGGCTCACCGACACCTCCGAACTCGACGCCGACTACTGGTACCGCAACCTCCGGCACACGGTGGAATTCCAGAGCACCGTCGAAGCCCTGATGAACCAGGGCCACACCGTGTTCGTCGAGGTGAGCCCGCACCCCGTGCTGACCATCGGCATCCAGGACACCGTCGAGACCCCAGACACCCCCGACACCACGGACGCCACCGGCGCCCCCGATGCCGCTGACACCGCTGACGTCTCCGGCACCGCCGACGTCACCGGCGCCGACATCGTCGTCACCGGAACGCTGCGCCGCGACGACGGTGGCCCCGCCCGCTTCCTCACCGTACTCGGCGACCTCCACACCCGGGGCGTGGACGTGGACTGGCGCCCGGTCTTCACCGGGGCCCGGACGGTGGACCTTCCCACCTACGCCTTCCAACGGGAACGCTTCTGGCTGAAGCCCGCGCGGGCGGTGACCCAGGCGTCCGGGCTGGGCCTCGGCGATATCGAGCACCCCCTGCTGGGCGCGGTACTGCCCCTGCCCGGGGACGAGGGCGGCGTGCTGACCGGACTGCTCTCCCTGGACGGACAGCCCTGGCTGGCCCACCACATGGTGCGGGACACGGTGGTCTTCCCCGGCACGGGATTCGTCGAACTCGCCCTGCGGGCCGGTCAGCACTTCGGCCACTCGGTGGTGGAGGAGCTGACCCTGCAGACCCCGCTGGTGGTGCCGGACCAGGGCGGGGTCCAGGTACAGGTGGCCGTCTCGGCGGTGGACGAACGGGGCCGGAGGCCGGTCACGGTGCACTCGTGCCGCGCCGGGGAGTGGGTGCTGCACGCCTCGGGCACCCTCGGCATCCTCGGCACCCCCGGCGCCACCGGAGCCCCCGGCGCCACCGGAGCCCCCGGCGCCACCGGCGCCCCCGGCGCCCCCGGCGCCCCCGGCGCCCCCGGCGCCCCCGGCGCCCCCGACGTCACCGGGCCGCGCCCCGCCGAGGTGGCCCGGCCCCTGCAGGTCTGGCCGCCCGAGGGCGCGCGGAGCCTCGATGTCTCGGGGATGTACGAGGCGATGGCGGAGCGCGGTTACGGGTACGGTCCCACCTTCCAAGGGCTGCGCGCCGCGTGGACACGGGACGACGAGATCTACGCCGAAGTGGCTCTGGAGCCGGAGGCACAGGACGTGGCGGCGCGGTGCGGTGCGCATCCGGCCCTGCTCGACGCCGCGTTGCACGGAGTGGGGCTCGGCCGCTTCCTCACCGACCCCGGCCAGGCGTATCTGCCGTTCTCCTGGAGCGGGGTGGCGCTGCACGCGGTCGGCGCCTCCGCCATCCGCGTGGTGCTCTCCCCGGCCGGTCCGGACGCGGTGTCGCTGGAGGTGACGGACCCGACGGGAGCGCCTGTGCTGTCGGTGGCGTCGCTCTCGTTGCGTCCGCTGACCAGCGAGCGGATCGCGGACACCCGAGGGGTGGACCAGGATTCGCTGTACCGCGTGGACTGGGTCGAGATTCCGCTGCCGACTGCCCCGGCAGGTTCGGCCCCGGCCGAGTACGACGCGTCACCGACGTTCGACGCCCCGGTCGAGTACGACACTCTCGCCCTCGACGCCCTCGACGCCCTCGACGCTCCCGACGTTCCCGACGTTCCCGTGCCCGACGCGGTGGTGCTGCCGTGTGAGTCGGCCGGTGACGCGGTGTCCACCGTCGTGTGCCGGGCGCTGGCGGCGGTACGGCGATGGCTCGCCGACGAGCGCTGTGCCCGGTCGCGGCTGGCCGTGCTGACGCGCGGCGCGATGGCGACCGCTCCCGGCGAGAGCGTCGAAGACCTCGGCGCGGCGGCGGTCTGGGGCCTGCTCCGCAGCGCACAGGCCGAGCATCCTGACCGCTTCGTCCTCGTCGACCACGACGGCCACCAGGATTCCCGTACGGTGCTTGCCGCCGCGTTGGCCGCCGCGGCGGACGGTGGCCATGCGCATCTCGCGCTGCGCCGTGGCCGTGTCCTGACGCCTCAGCTCGCTCCGCTCACCCCGTCCGCGACCGCCCTGTCCACCACCACACCGCCCGCCACCACACCGCCCGCCGCCACTCCGCCCGCCGCCACTCCGCCCGCCGCCACCCCGGCCCCGGAGGCCGGGGCACCCTGGCGAATGGACGTCACCAGTCAGGGCACGCTGGAGAATCTGGCCGCCGTCCCCTGCCCGGAGGCCGCCGGTGTCCTCGGCGCCGGACAGGTGCGGGTGGCGATGCACGCGGCCGGGGTGAACTTCCGGGACGTCGTCGTCGCCCTCGGCATGATCCCCGGTCAGGACGTCATCGGCAGCGAGGGTGCCGGAGTGGTGCTCGACATCGGCCCCGATGTGTCCGGCCTGGCGCCCGGTGACCGAGTGATGGGTCTGTTCTCCGGGGCGTTCGGTCCCGTGGCGGTGACCGATCACCGGCTGTTGGCGCGGCTGCCGGAAGGCTGGTCGTTCGCCGACGCCGCGGCCACGCCGGTGGTGTTCCTGACCGCCATGTACGGGCTGATGGATCTGGCCGGTCTGCGCCCTGGCGAGTCGGTGCTGGTGCACTCGGCCGCGGGCGGGGTCGGCATGGCCGCGACACAGGTGGCCCGCTGGCTCGACGCCGAGGTGTACGCCACCGCGAGCCCCGGGAAGTGGGACGCGTTGCGCGCCGGAGGAGTGGCGGACGACCGGATCGCCTCGTCCCGCTCCTTGGAGTTCGCCGACCGCTTCGGCCGGGTGGACGTGGTGCTGAACTCGCTGGCGGGCGAGTACGTGGACGCCTCGCTCGGCCTGCTCGCCGACGGTGGCCGTTTCCTGGAGATGGGCAAGACCGACATCCGCGACGGTGAGCGCGTGGCCGCGGAGCACGGGGTGCGGTATCAGGCGTTCGATCTCATGGACGCGGGGCCCGACCGGGTCGGGGAACTGCTCCGGCTGCTGGTGTCGCTCTTCGAGCGAGGGATCTTCACCGCACTGCCGACCCGCGTCTGGGACGTCCGGCAGGCGGGTGACGCGCTGCGCTTCCTCTCCCAGGCACGCCACATCGGCAAGCTGGTGCTGTCCATTCCGCAGCCGCTGCGGGAGGGGGACACCGTGCTCATCACCGGTGGCACCGGCACACTGGGTGGGCTGGTCGCCCGTCACCTGGTCGAACGGCACGGAGTACGGGATCTCGTCCTGGCCGGCCGACGGGGGCCGGACGCCCCGGGCACGGCCGAACTCGCCGCCGCCCTGCGCGAATACGGCGCCCGCGTGCGGGTGGTGGCCTGTGACGTGGCCGACCGGGACCAGCTGGCACGGCTGCTGGACACCGTCCCCGGCCTGCGGATGGTGGTGCACACCGCGGGTGTGCTCGACGACGGGGTGATCGAGTCGCTCACCCCGGAGCGGGTGCGCGAGGTCCTGAGGCCGAAGGTGGACGCCGCCTGGTATCTGCACGAGCTGACGGCCGGTCGTGAGCTGGCGGAATTCGTGGTGTTCTCCTCGGCCGCGGGTGTTCTGGGAAGCCCCGGGCAGGGCGCCTACGCGGCGGCGAACGCCTGGCTGGACGCGCTGATGGCGCATCGCCGGGCCGCCGGGCTGCCGGGTCTCTCCGTGGCCTGGGGGCTGTGGGCCGAGCGCAGCGGGATGACCGGCCACCTGTCGGACCGGGACCTCGCCCGGATGGCCAGGGCGGGCGCCACGACTCTCACTACCGATCAGGGGCTCCGGCTCCTGGACAGCGCCAGGGCGGCCACCGAGGCGCTCGTGCTGGCCACACCGCTGGACGCCACGGCGCTGCGGGCACAGGCCGACGCCGGGGCGCTGCCCGCGCTCTTCCGCGGTCTGGTCCGCACGCCGATCCGCCGTGCGGCCGGCGCGGGCCCGGTGGCGGACGAGTCGTCGCTGCGGGGCAGGATGGCCGCGATGCCGGTCGCCGAGCGCGAACAGCTGGTGCTGGACCTGGTCCGTACGCAGGTGGCGACCGTGCTGGGGCACGGCACTCCCGCCGCGGTCGATACGGCGCGTACGTTCGCGGAGACCGGCTTCGACTCGCTCACGGCCGTCGAGCTGCGCAACCGGCTGCGCACCGCCACCGGGGTCGGGCTGCCGGCCACCGCGATCTTCGACTATCCGACACCGGCGGTCCTGGCCGGTCATCTCCTCCGGGAGCTGGACGGCACCGTCGGCGAGGCCGTGACACGGCCCGCCGCCCCGGCCACCGCCACCGACCGGGACCCGATCGTGATCGTCGGAATGGCCTGCCGCTATCCGGGCGGAGTGACGTCGCCCGAGGAGCTGTGGGAGCTGCTCGCCACCGGGCGCGACGCGGTCGCGGATCTGCCGGACGACCGGGGATGGGACCTGGACGGCCTGTACAGCGCCGATCCGGACAGCTCGGGCACCTCGTACGTCCGCGCCGGTGGCTTCGTGTACGACGCGGGCGAGTTCGACGCCGGATTCTTCGGGATCTCGCCGCGCGAGGCGCTCGCGATGGATCCGCAGCAGCGGCTGCTGCTGGAGGTGGCCTGGGAGGCGGTGGAGCGGGCCGGTATTCCGGCCGCGTCGCTGAAGGGGAGCCAGACCGGGGTGTTCGTCGGTGCCGCCGCACAGGGCTACGGAACGGGGGCCGGGCAGGCGGCGGAGGGCTCCGAGGGCTACTTCCTGACCGGTGGCGCGGGCAGCGTGGTCTCCGGCCGGCTCTCGTACACCTTCGGCCTGGAGGGGTCGGCGGTCACCGTGGACACCGCCTGTTCGTCGTCGCTGGTCGCGCTGCACCTGGCGGCGCAGGCGCTACGGTCCGGCGAGTGCTCGCTGGCACTGGCGGGCGGGGTGACGGTGATGGCCACCCCGGGCATCTTCGTGGAGTTCTCCCGTCAGCGCGGACTGGCCGCCGACGGCCGCTGCAAGGCGTTCGCCGACGCGGCGGACGGCACGGGCTGGGGTGAGGGCGTCGGCATGCTGCTGCTGGAGCGGCTGTCCGACGCCCGCCGCAACGGCCACCGGGTCCTGGCGGTCGTACGGGGCTCCGCCGTCAACCAGGACGGCGCCTCGAACGGCCTGACGGCGCCGAACGGGCCCTCGCAGCAGCGGGTGATCCGGGCCGCGCTGGCGAACGCCGGGCTGGCCGCGTCGGACGTGGACGCGGTGGAGGCACACGGCACCGGCACCAGCCTGGGCGACCCGATCGAGGCACAGGCGCTGCTGGCCACCTACGGGCAGGAGCGCGAACGGCCGTTGCTGCTGGGCTCGATCAAGTCGAACATCGGGCACACCCAGTCGGCCGCGGGAGTGGCCGGTGTGATCAAGATGGTGCTGGCGATGCGGCACGGGGCGCTGCCCCGGACCCTGCACGTGGACGAGCCGTCGACCCATGTGGACTGGTCGGCCGGTGCGGTGGAGCTGCTGACCGAGCCCGCGGAGTGGCCGGGGGCCTCCCGCCCCCGCCGGGCCGGGGTGTCCTCGTTCGGGGTGAGCGGGACCAACGCCCATGTGATCCTCGAACAGCCACCCGCGGAGGCGGAGTCCGGGCCCGCTCCGGAGTCGGAGTCCGGGCCCGCCCCGGCGGTGATGCCATGGGTGCTCTCCGGCCAGGGCGAGCGCGGACTGCGGGCGCAGGCCGCCCGGTTGCGGTCCTTTCTGGCCGCGCGCCCCGAGTCCGGCCCGGCCGACGTGGGCTGGTCGCTGGCCGCCACCCGTTCGGCGCTCTCGCACCGGGCCGCGGTGGTCGGGGCGGACCGGGCGGAGCTGCTGGACGGACTGGCCGCGCTGGCGGCCGGCGAGCCCGCGCCGGGCGTGGTCCTGGGCACCGCGGACCCGGGCCGGGTGGGCGTGCTGTTCGCGGGCCAGGGGACCCAACGGGTCGGTATGGGGCGTGAGTTGTACCAGGTGTTCCCGGTTTTCGCGGCGGCGTGGGACGAGGTGTGCGCCGCGCTCGACCCGCATCTGGACCGTCCGCTCGACGAGGTGGTGACCGACGCCACCGGCGCGCTGGACGCCACCACGTACACGCAGGCGGGCCTGTTCGCCCTCGAAGTGTCGCTGTTCCGGCTGATGTCCTCCTGGGGGGTGCGGCCGGACTATCTGCTGGGCCACTCCATCGGCGAGCTGGCGGCCGCGCATGTGGCCGGTCTGTGGTCGCTGGAGGACGCCGCCAAGGTGGTGGCGGCCCGGGGCCGGCTCATGGGCGCGCTGCCGCCGGGCGGGGCGATGGTGGCCCTGGCCGCGCCGGAGGACCAGGTACGGCCGTTCCTGGCCGACCGGGTCGCCCTCGCGGCCGTGAACGGGCCGTCGTCGGTCGTGGTGTCCGGGGACGAGGACGCGGTGTGCGGTGTGGCCGAGGCGTTCGCCGACCGCGGGGTGAAGACGCGGCGGCTGCGGGTCGGCCACGCCTTCCACTCGCCGCTGATGGACGAGATGCTCATCGCGTTCGCCGAGGTACTCGGCACGGTGGACTTCCACACCCCGCGGATAGCGGTGGTGTCGAACCTCTCCGGCGCGGTGGCGGGGGAGGAACTGTGCTCCCCCGGTTACTGGGTGCGGCAGGTGCGGGAGACGGTGCGGTTCGCCGCCGGGCTGGAGCGTCTGCGGGAGCTCGGCACGGGCACCTTCCTCGAACTCGGGCCGGACGGCACCCTCACCGCCTTGGCCCAGGCCCAGGTCGCCGGGGCGGACGCCGAGTTCATCCCCACTCTGCGCGCCGACCGGCCCGAGCCGGTCACGGTCACCACCGCCCTCGCCCAGTTGCACACCCACGGTGTGGAGCCGGACTGGTCCGCGGTCTTCCCCGGCGCCCGCCGGGCCGAGCTGCCGACCTACGCCTTCCAGCGCTCCCGCTTCTGGCTGGAGCCCTCCCGTACACCCGGCGACGCGGCCGACTTCGGGCTCGGCGCGCTGGATCATCCGCTGGTCGGCGCGAGCGTTCCGCTGCCCGACGCGGACGGCGTTCTGCTCACCGGCCGGGTCTCCGCCGACGCCCACTCCTGGCTGACCGGTCGGCGGACGCTGGGTGTGCCCCTGTTCCCGGCGACCGGCTTCCTGGAACTGGTGCTCCAGGCGGGGTTCCAGTGCGACTGCCGGACGGTGGACGAACTCACCATCCATGAACCACTCGTCCTCCCCGAGCGAGGCGGGGTCGAGGTGCAGGTGTCCGTCCGTGGCGCCGACGAGTCCGGCCGCCGCCCGGTCACCGTGTACTGTCGCCGCGACCAGCGGTGGGTCCGGCATGCCACGGCCGTCCTCGGCGCGGACCGGCCGCCCGCGCCGGAGCGGCGCCCCGAGCCCTGGCCGCCCACCGGCGCCCGGCCGCTGGAGTCCGGCGGGACACCGGCGTGGCGCCGTGACGACGAGGTCTTCCTGGACATCGAGCTGCCCGAGGTGGCCGGGGCCGGGGCCGAACGCTGGGCGCTGCATCCCGCCCTGCTCGAACCGGCGTTGCGCGGGGAGGCGCTGGCAGGGCTGGTCACCGCGGCCGAGGGGACCCATCTGCCGTTCTCCTGGGCGGGGATCACCCTGCACACGACGGGTGCCACGAGACTGCGGGCCACCCTCGCGCCCGTCGGCCCGGACACGGTCTCGCTCCACGTGGCCGACGCCGCCGGAACCCCCGTACTGTCGGTGAACTCGCTGGTGCTCCGCCCGGTGTCCGGACATCGGCTGCGGCAGGCCAACGCGGCACTGTTCCGTCCGGTGTGGGCGGCTTGCCGTACGCGGGCCGAACCGGACACCGGCACCGTCCGGTGGGGGCTCATCGGCGACCCGGATGCCTGGAAACCGGACACGCTCGGCGCGCCGGTCGCGGTGTATCCGGACCTGTCGGCCATCGAGGACGTGCCGGACGTCATCCTCCTGCCGTGCGTATCCGAGGGCGGGACGGCGTCCGAGGTGGCCGTCCGCGTAGCCGAAGCCGTGCGGACGTGGCTGGCCGGGGAGCGGTTCGCCGCTTCGCGTCTGGTGCTGGTGACCCGGGGTGCGCTCGCCACGGCGGCCGGTGAGGACGTCGAGGACCTGGCCGCGGCCGGGGTGTGGTCGCTGGTCGAGCCCCGCCAAGTGGCCGTGGCGGGACGGCTGACACTCGTCGACACCGATGCGTGCGATCTGCGTATGCTGCCCGCCGCGGTGGCCGTGGGAGAGGACCGGGTCGTGGTCCGGGCGGGAGCGGTGCTGGTACCGGACCTGGTCACGCCGGTGGCCACCCGGCAGGATCCGCCCGCCTGGGGCCCGGGGACGGTGCTGGTCACCGGTGGGTCGGCCATGGCTGTCTCCCGCCACCTGGCCGCCGAACACGGTGTGCGGGACCTGGTCCTGGCCGGGGACGGCGACGCGGCCGAACTGGCGGCCCTCGGAGCCACGGTTCGGCTCGCCCCGTGTGACCCGGCGGACGGTGAGGCGCTGGCAGCGCTGCTGGCGGAGATTCCCGGACTGCGGAGCGTGGTGCACACCGCGGCCGACGCCCCGGATCCGACCCGGGCCGGCGCGCTCTCCCCGGAAACCCTGCGGCCACAGCTGCGGTCGAGGGTGGAGGCGGCCTGGAACCTGCACCTGGCTACTCGGGGCCTGGAACTGGACCGTTTTGTGCTGTTCACTTGCGCCGACGGGACGCTGGGCCCCGCGTACGCCGACGCGCTGGCCGCACACCGGCGGGCTCGCGGACTGCCCGCGGTGTCCGTCTCCACCGATCTGGGCCTCACTCTGTTCGACGAGGCGTGCGCCGGGCTCGGGGAGGCGGTCCGGGTCACCACCGAAACGCCGGTCCCCGCACGCACCGAAGCGGACCGGCGGCCGGTGGAACAGCCCCCGGCGACCGAGGCTTCCGCGACCACGCTGCTGGAGCGGCTGGCCGGGCGGACGGAGGACGAGCAGGACGAGATCCTGCTGGAGCTGGTCCGTGGCCAGGTCGCCATGGTGCTCGGCCATCCCGACGCCACCATGATCGACCCGGACCGAGGCTTCGTGGACCTGGGCCTCGACTCGGTGGCGGCCCTGAAGCTCCGCAACCAGCTGGCCGGAGCCACCAGGCTCGAGCTGCCCGCCAGCCTCACCTTCGACCACCCCACGGCCGTCGACCTCGCCCGCCATCTGCGCGCCGAAATGCTGCCCGATGACGCGGCGGCCGCCATTCTCGTGCTCGAAGAGCTCAACAAACTCGACGATTCGATCCTCGTGCTCGACCCGGCAGGCGCGGCACGGGTGCGGATCTCGACCCTGCTCCAGGACCTGGCCGCGAAGTGGGTCGAGCCGATGGATCGTCCATGACCACACACCATCACTTGACACGCATACGAGGGAGTCAACAGTGAGCGAGACCTTGTCCCTTCCGGGGACCGTGAAGGCCGAACGGCGTTGTCCGTACGACCCGCCGGAGGCACACCGCCGACTGCGGGACGCGGGCGAACTGGGCAAACTGGAGCTGCCCGGCGGTCTGGTGATGTGGTTCCTGACCAAGCACGACGACATCAGGACCATGCTGGCCGACTCCCGGTTCAGTGGTGCGAGGGTGCCGTTCCCGGCGATGAGCCCGGAGATACCCGCGGGCTTCTTCTTCTCCATGGACCCGCCGGACCACACCCGCTACCGCCGCACCCTCACTGCCGAGTTCTCGGTGCGCGGTGCACGCGAACTGACCGGCCGGATCGAGCGGCTGGCCGACCGGCACCTCGATGCGATGGAGGCGGCGGGCACGAGCGCGGACCTCGTGGCGGCCTATGCCAGCCCGGTGCCCGCGATGGTGATCTCCGAAATCCTCGGCGTGCCGTACACCTACCACCAGAAGTTCGACCACGAGGTACGCACGCTCCGGGAGACCGGCGGCGACGATCAGGCCGTCGGCGCGATGGCGACCGCGTGGTGGGACGAGATGCGCGGATTCGTGCGTGCCAAGCGGGCAGAGCCCGGGGACGACATGATCAGCAGGCTGCTGCACGATGACGTCGAGGGCGGTGCGCTGACCGACGAGGAGGTGGTCGGCATCGCCATGACCATCATTTTCGCCGGTCATGAACCGGTGGAGAACCTGATCGGCCTCGGCATGCTGGCGCTGTTCCAGGACCATGAGCAGCTGACCCGGCTGCGGGAAAACCCCGACCTCATTGACAGCGCCGTGGAGGAGTTCCTTCGGTACTTCCCTGTCAACAACTTCGGCACCGTGCGTACCGCCACCGAGGATGCCGTGATCAACGGTCACCCCATCGCGAAGGGCGAGATCGTGGCCGGTCTGGTGTCCACCGCCAACCGGGACCCCGAGCGGTTCGCCGACCCCGACCACCTTGTCCTCGACCGGTCGCACACCTCGCACCTCGCGTTCGGGCACGGTGTGCACCAGTGTCTGGGCCAGCAGCTGGCGAGGGTGGAATTGAAGGTGCTCCTACAGCGGCTGCTCGTCAGGTTCCCCGCGCTGCGGCTGGCGGTGGCCCCGGAGGAGATCAGGTACCGGGAGAACACCTCGTTCTACGGTGTCCACGAGCTGCCGGTGACCTGGGCGGCCGAATAGCCGCGACCGGGGCCGTAAGGCACGGTGCGGGCGGTGGCCGCGGGGTCCGGCGCGAACGGTCGCCGGATACCCGGCCACCGGCTCATCGTGACCGCGGACCTCAAGAGCCGAGCCGGCCGCCGGTCAGCCGGGCCAGCGGGCGGCGACGGCGAGCCGCGCGCCTGCGCAGGACGACCGCGGTGGTGGCGCCCGCCGCGGCGGCACCGGCACCGGCGACGGCTGCCAGGACCTTCCGTGCCTTGATCGCCACCCAGGCCGAACCCGCCGCCGCGGCCGCCTTCTTGGGCGCCTCAGCGGCCACCGTACGACCGGTGGTCACGGCCTTCCCGGCGGCCACTTGAGCCTTGTCGGCGGCGACATGCGCGGTGTGCGCCGCGCTCGTCGCCGCGCCGGCCGCGGCGGTCTTCGCCGTGGTCTCCGCCTTGCCCGCGGTGTCCTTGGCCTTTTCCGCGGTCTCCTTGGCCTTGGTGGCGGTGGCCTTCGTGTTCACGTCGGTGCTCCGGGTAGTGTGTGCGTTCCTTTTCTCGGTCATGTTCACCGCGTTACCACTCGACCCGACAGCAAACCCGCGCCCCCGGGGGCATTGGCGCCCTCGGATCATTCGGTGTCCGAGCCACCCGAGTCGCCCGAGCCGCGCCGCTGCTGGAACAGCACAAACCCTCCGGCCAGGGCGAACAGACAGACGCCGATGATGATGCCCACGGCGGGCCACGCGGATCCGCCGTCAGACGCCTCCGACTCGAACGTCAGGGTGACATTCTTTGCCAGGGCGCGGGAGCCGGAGGCGCTCACCTCGGTGTGAGCCAGGGCGGGGGCCGCCGTGGCGAGGACGAGCGCCGAGGTGGCGACGGCCAGGGCGCCGATCCGCCGCGGGCGGCACGGCAGACGATGTGCTTTCACGGTATCTCTCCTCGTCCGAGGGGCGGGCACCCGAGCCCTCCGCACCGGTCACCCGGCGCGCTCACCAGGTGTGTTCACATTCTCCGGTACGTACGGCCCGGGTGCGATGTTCAGGACGGCACGGGAGCCGTGTCCCAGTGCGGTGATGTGCCCGGTGGTCAGGTGGTGGGCAGGTCGAGGGCCGTTCCGTACAGCCGGGACACCCGGATCCTGATCACGACCCGCCGGTCCGCCACCAACTGCTCCAGGAAGGCCGTCTCGTCGTGTGGATCGGCGAAACCGGGCGTCATGGACAGCAGTTCCCGCCCGACCGCGTCCCCGGCGACGGCCGTCACCTCCGACACCTCCGCTTCGCCCTCGGCGACAGCGAACGACCAGCCGTCCGGGGCGCCCACATGCACGGCGGCGCGCGGGTCGCGGCGCAGCTGACGCACCTTGAGCCGGTCGGCGGTCGAGGAGACGCGCAGCACGCGCTCCCCGGGGCTCCACTGGTGGATCACGGTCGACAGATGGGGGTGGCCGCTGCGCTTGACGGTGGCGAGCACACCGAACCGCTGGTCCCGCAGTGTCCGGGACAGCTCCTCCTCGGTGAGCACCCGGGGCGCGGGTCCGGCACCGGGCTTCGTCTCGGCGCCGCTCGCCGGGCTCTTGTCCTCGGTCGTCATCATATGAGTGAACCTTTCGCAGGTGGTGATGGCGGAGGAGGGGATCAGGCGGTGGTGACCGGTGTGGCGGGCGGATTGGCGTTCCGCGGCATGGCAGGGGGCTTCCGGGCAGGTCGTCGCAGTACGGTGACCGCCACCGCGAAGGCCGTCACGATGAGTCCGGTGCCGACGGCGAAGGCCAGGTGGTAGCCGCCGGTCAGCGCCTCGGCCCGGCCCTCGCCCCGGGCGAGCAGGGCGTCCGTGCGGGAGGCGGCCAGGGTGGACAGCACCGCGACGCCCAGCGCCATGCCGATCTGCTGGGTGGTGTTGAACAGCCCGGAGACGAGCCCGGCGTCGTCCTCCTTCGCGCCGGACATTCCAAGGCTGGTCAGCGCCGGGAGGGCCAGCCCGAAACCGGCGGCGAGCAGCATCACCGGGAGGAGGTCGGGGACGTACCGGGCGTGCGTGGGGACGCGGATGAGCAGGCCGAGAACGCCGGTCAGGAGGACCAGCCCGGTCAGCAGTACCGCGCGGTCGCCGAAGCGGGCGCTGAGCCGCGCGGGGACGCCGAGGGACACCGCGCCGATGGCGATGGCGGCCGGGAGCATGGCCAGACCGGTTCTGGTGGCGTCGTACCCCAGCACATTGCGCAGATAGAGGGCGACGAGGATCTGGAACGAGAAGAGCGCGGCCACCATCAGGAGCTGGACCAGATTGGCCCCCGCCACCCCGCGCGACCGCAGGATCCGCAGGGGCATCAGCGGCGTGCGGGCGGTGGCCTGGCGGACCAGGAACAGGGCGATCAGGACGATGGAGACGGCGCCGAGGGCGAGTGTGTGCGCCGCCGTCCAGCCGTAGTCCGCCACCTTGACCACAGTGTAGATGCCCAGCATCAGCCCGGCCGTGACGAGCAGGGCGCCGAGGACATCGGCGCCCGCCGCGAGGCCCGGCCCGCGGTCGGCGGGCAGGACGGGTATGGCGACCGCGAGCGTCAGCAGCCCGATCGGCAGATTGATCAGGAAGATCCAGTGCCAGCTGAGCGCGTCGGTGAGGAGACCGCCGAGCACCTGGCCGATCGACGCTCCGGCGGCGCCGGTGAAGCTGAACACGGCGATCGCCTTTGACCGTTCGGCGGGTTCGCTGAAGAGCGTGACGAGGATGCCCAGGCTGACCGCCGAGGCCATCGCGCTGCCGACCCCCTGGAGGAAACGTGCGGCGATCAGCGTCGCGGGGGAGGTGGCCACGGCCGCGAGCAGCGAGGCCGCGGTGAACACCGCGGTGCCGGCCAGGAATACGCGCTTGCGCCCGATGAGATCGCCGATGCGGCCGCCGAGCAGCAGCAGACCGCCGAACGCGATCAGGTAGGCGTTGACGACCCAGCTGAGCCCGGCGGGGGAGAACCGCAGATCGCTCTGGATGGCGGGCATGGCCACGGTCACGATGCTGCCGTCGAGGATCACCATCAGCATCCCGGTGGCGATGACCCCGAGGGCCAGTTGGCGTGAAGGGGGAACGCGGGGAGACGCCGGGTCGGAAGAGGTGGCGGACATGCGGACACTCCTGTCAGTAGGCGCGACAGGAGTGACCGTAGCAGATGGTTTTGTTGCAGACTATTTGTTTCGGCTCTACTTGGGCGGTCGTGTGACGGGCCGCGCGGGTGTCTCCGCTCTACTTCTCGCGCTGCCGCGCCCTCCGGGCCGGGCGGGGGCTCTCGGCGGGCGTGGCCAGATGCCCCTCGGACAGCCGGGTCAACGCCCTTACCAGTGCGGCGCGTTGGGTCTCGGGTAGCGCTGCCAGCGCCTCACGGTGGACTCGGTCCACGATCTCCTGGCTCCGCTCGGCGATCCGCGCACCCTCCTCGGTGACCGCGATGATCCGGGCCCGGCGATCATGGGTAGCGGCGCGTCGCTCCGCAAGCCCTGCCTTCTCCAGGGCATCCACCGTCACCACCATCGTGGTCTTGTCCATGTCGCCGATCTCGGCGAGCTGCGCCTGGGTGCGCTCCTCCGCCAGGGCGTGGACCAGTACGCAGTGCATCCGCGACGTCAGCCCGATCTCGGCGAGCGCGGCCGACATCTGGGTGCGGAGGACGTGGCTGGTGTGGTCGAGGAGGAACGACAGGTCGGGTTCGGTCTTGGTGGGCGCCATGGCGGTCATGTGGCCCAGGGTAACAATTCGATCCGTACTGGATTATCCGGAACAGTCCATCTGGAGGGTCGGAGGTCCAGGAGGTCCAGGAGGTCAGGGGGCCAGGCGGACCGCGGGCACGGGTCAGCCATTGCGGTAGAGGGTGGTGAGCAGCTCGACCGCGGTCTGGGTGGCGGGGTGCGGATCGTCCCGCCACCAGGCGAGGCGTACCGCGATCGGCTCGGCGTCGCGGACCGGCCGGTAGGCGATTCCGGGCCTCGGATACTGGTTGGCGGTGGACTCCGCCGTCATCCCGACGCAGCGGCCCGCGGAGATCACGGTGAGCCAGTCCTCCACGTCGTGGGTCTCCTCCGTGGCCGGCCGGGAGTCGGGCGGCCACAGCTCCGCGGTGGTCGTGCCGGTCCTGCGGTCGACCAGCAGGGTACGCCCGCTGAGGTCGGCCAGCCGGACCGAGCGGCGCCTGGCGAGCGGGTCGTCGGCGGCCACGGCGCACAGCCGCCGCTCCAGCCCGACGATGGCGGAGTCGAAGCGGCGCTCGTCGAGCGGTCTGCGCACCACGGCCAGGTCGCAGGCGCCCTCCGTCAGCCCCGCGGTGGCGGAATTGACGCGGACGAGGTGCAGCTCCGTTTCGGGGTACGCCTGCGCCCAGCGGCGCTGGAAGGCGGGGGTGTGGCGGCCGAGCGCGGACCAGGCGTAGCCGATCCGCAGATGGGCGTGGCCCGATACGGCCTCCCGGATCAGGCCGTCCACCTCGGCCAGCACCCGCCGGGCGTGTGCCACCACGCGCAGCCCGGTGCCCGTCGGGGTCACCTCGCGGGAGGTGCGCCGCAACAGCCGTGTGCCCAGGGCGCGTTCGAGCGCGGCCACGGCCCGGGACACGGCCGCCTGGGAGACGCCGAGCGCGATGGCGGCGTCGGTGAAGGTGCCCTCGTCGACGATCGTGACGAGGCAGCGAAGTTGCCGCAGCTCCACATCCATACGTCCAGCGTATAGATGGAGTGCGGAACGCATTTTGCGCATGCATGGGCCGGGCGCACGATCGACGCATGCGACTCGCCCCCGCGTCACGCACCCCGTCCCCACGAGCGACGGAAACCGCGCACCGGACCGCGCCGACCCCTGCCGACTCCGGCCCGGGGCCGGGCCTGGACCCGGACCCGGGCCCGGGCGCGGGCCCGGGCGCGGGCCCGAACCCGGAGCAGGGCCTGGAGCGGGACCTGGCCCCTGACCTGGATCAACGGCCGGCCGGACGGCGGTTCGCCGGAGTGGCCACGATGATCGGCAGCGGGCTGTCCAACCAGACCGGCGCCGCGATCGGATCCCAGGCGTTCCCCGTCATCGGCCCGGTCGGGGTCGTCGCCGTCCGCCAGTACGTGGCCGCGATCGTCCTGCTGGCTGTCGGCAGGCCGCGGCTGCGGAGCTTCACCGGGTGGCAGTGGCGGCCGGTGGTGGGGCTCGCCGTGGTGTTCGGCACCATGAATCTGTCCCTCTACAGCGCCATCGACCGCATCGGCCTCGGCCTGGCGGTGACCCTGGAGTTCCTCGGCCCGCTCTGCATCGCGCTCGCCGGGTCACGGCGCCGCGTGGACGCCTGCTGTGCGCTCGTCGCGGCGGCCGCCGTGGTGAGCCTCATGCGTCCGCGCCCCTCGGCCGACTATCTGGGCATGGGGCTGGGGTTGCTGGCCGCCGTGTGCTGGGCCTCGTACATCCTGCTCAACCGCACCGTGGGGCGGCGGGTCCCCGGCGCCGAGGGGTCGGCGGCGGCCGCGGGGATCTCCGCGCTGATGTTCCTGCCGGTCGGGATCGCCGTCGCCGTCCACCAGCCGCCGACCGTGAGCGCCGCGGCGTACGCCATCGTCGCGGGCGTCCTCTCCTCGGCCGTGCCGTACCTCGCGGACCTGTTCACCTTGCGCCGTGTGCCCGCCCAGGCGTTCGGGCTCTTCATGAGCGTCAACCCCGTCCTCGCCGCGCTGGTCGGCTGGGTCGGTCTGGAGCAGCGCCTGGGGTGGACGGAGTGGATCAGCGTGGGCGCCATCGTCGCGGCCAACGCGCTGAGCATCCTCACCCGGCGCGGCTGAATGACCAGCGGGGCCGGCCCGGCGCCTCGGATGGCCTGGGCCCGGGGGCGGAGGCGTCTTCCGTCCCCGGGCCACCGCTCAGCCCGTGGCCTCGAACAGCGCCTCCGCGGCGGCGATCGCCTCGGCCAGGGCGGTGGGCTCCGGCCGCA